>NZ_LR134406.1:0-680469 GCF_900637725.1 Arachnia propionica
GTGTCCGTACCCGCCGTGCCCGAACTGGACGCCATGTGGGAGCGGATCGTCAGCGACGTCCCCATCTCCTCCAGGGCCTGGCTGCGCCGCACCAAACCCATAGCCATGCACAGCAACACCGTGATGCTTGCGGTCTCCGACGAGACCACCCGGGAACGCATCGAAACCAAGCTGCGCACCGAGATCGAGACGAAACTCAGCACGGTGACGGGAACCAGGACCTACCTGGCCTTCGTGATCGACCCGTCGTTACAAGTCGAGACCCCGGACCTGGAGATCGCGCCGCCCCTGCCCCTCATAGACGAGAAGATCCGGCACCACCGTTCCGCGAACCCCAACTCGGACCTGAAACTGAACCCGCGTTACACCTTCGAATCCTTCGTCGCGGGTTCCTCGAACCGGTTCGCGCACGCCGCAGCGGCCGCCGTCGCGGAACAGCCCGGCAAGTCGTACAACCCGCTTATGATCTACGGCCCCTCCGGGCTGGGGAAAACCCACCTCCTCCACGCCATCGGGCACTACGTGCGCAGCTACTACGAGAACCTGCGGGTGCGCTACGTCTCCACCGAGGAACTCACCAACGACTTCATCAACGCCATCTCCGACAACCGGACCGCCGAGTTCCGGCGCGCCTACCGCGACGTGGACGTGCTGCTGGTCGACGACATCCAGTTCCTGGAGTCGAAGATCCAGACCCAGGAGGAGTTCTTCCACACCTTCAACACCCTCCACAACGCGCAGAAACAGATCGTGATGTCCTCCGACCGGCCCCCGAGGCTGCTTGAGGCACTCGAACCGAGGCTCAGGTCCAGGTTCGAGTGGGGCCTGATGACCGACATCCAACCCCCCGACCTGGAAACCCGCATCGCCATCCTCCGCAAGAAGGCGGCATCGCAGCGGCTGACCGCCGGCACGGAGGTGCTGGAGCACATCGCGTCGCACATCACCACCAACATCCGCGAACTGGAGGGCGCCCTGACCCGCGTCGCCGCCCTCGCGAGCCTCAACCAGCAGGAGATCACCCTCGAACTGACCGAACGGGTGCTGCGTGACCTGATGCCGGAGGGCAACGACATCCACGTCGACGCCGACTCCATCATCACCGCCACCTGCGCCTACTTCGGGATATCCGCCGACGAGCTGACCGGAGCCAGCCGCGTCGCCGCCCTGGCCCGGGCCCGCCAGATCGCCATGTATCTGTGCCGGGAACTCACCGACCTGTCGCTGCCGAAGATCGGATCCCGCTTCGGAGGTCGCGACCACACCACCGTCATGCACTCGGTGAAGAAGATTGACACGAAGATGGGCGAGGACCGCCAACTCTTCGACCAGGTGACCGAACTCACCAACCGCATCAAGCAGAGCTGAGACCGCGACCACTGGTGGTTTCGACTCAGCCCTTCGCGTGAGCCTCGCGTGCTGGCTCAACCAGCTTCGAAGAGGGGTGCTCGCGACCTGTGGAAAGTTGTCCACAGATCTGTGGATTCTTGGTGGAAACCGCGGTGGACAGTGCGACGGGCGCTGAGGAATCCACAAATCCTCCCCGTGTAGTTCTGGTTTTCTCCACAGCCCATCCACACCCCCAAACCCGCTCTGACAAGGAGTTTTGGCGGTTTTCCACAACTTCCACAGGTGCTACTACCAGTACTAAGATGTAATTACGGAAAGTTCTTAAAAGTCACGTGCGGTGGAAACGTGGAAGACTCGGAAGCCGCGCCGAGCCAAACGGCTGACGGGAGAGTGCGAGGACTCGGGCGCCCAAAACCCGCGTCGATCAGGGCCGTTACCGGTATGCTGACGAGATACCGCGCCGTGGTGGCTGCCGGTACTACTACTTAAGGGGACGATGTGAAGATTCGAGTGGAGCGCGACGCACTGGCTGATGCCGTTGCCTGGGTGGCCCGCAGCTTGCCGAATCGTCCCACGGCCCCGATCCTCGCCGGGTTGCTGATGAACGCCTCCGGAGACGAGGTGACGCTCTCCAGCTTCGACTCCACCACCTCCGCCCAGGTGACCATGCCCGCCGAGGTCACCGACGAGGGCACGGTGCTGGTCTCGGGGCGACTACTGAACGAGATCGCGCGCTCCCTGCCCAACAAACCAGTCGAAATGGTCTCCGACCACACCCAGGTGGAACTGATCTGCGGGTCCGCGCGGTTCAGTCTCCAGACCCTGCCCGTCGAGGAATACCCCACCCTGCCCGAGATGCCCACCCAGACCGGTCTCGTCGACGCCTCCGTCTTCGAGAAGTCCGTCAGCCAGGTCGTGATCGCCGCGGGCCGCGACGAGCTGCTCAACGTGTTCACGGGCGTGCGGGTGGAGATCAACGGCGACCGGCTGTCGCTGCTGGCCACCGACCGCTACCGGATGGCGCTCAAGGAACTCACCTGGCAGCCGTCCTCCCCCGACATCGAAGGCGCGGTGCTGGTGCCGGGCCGGGTTCTGGCGGACACGGCCAAGTCCCTGACCTCCGGCAAGACCGTCACGGTCTCGCTTTCCACCACCGAATCGGAGGGTGAGGGGCTGGTCGGGTTCACCGGCGAGGGGGCGAAGAGCCGCCGCGAGGCCACCACCCGCCTGCTGAACCAGGCCTTCCCGAAGGTGCGGCACCTGATGGATGTCGTCGGCACCGTCACGGTGCGGGTTCCCACCGCCGATCTGCTGGCCGCGGTGAAACGCGTCTCGCTCGTTGCGGAACGCAACACCCCACTGCGCATGCTCATCGAAGACGACCACATCTCCCTCGAGGCCGCCACCGGCGACCAGGCCCACGCATCGGAGGCGATCGAGGCGCAGGTCGGCGTGGTCGGCGAGGAGAAATCCATCGAGGCCGCGGGCTTCAACCCGCACTACCTGCTCGACGCTCTCGGCGCCCTCGACGCGCCCTACGCGCACTTCTCCTTCACCGCGCCCGGCAAACCCTGCCTCATCACGGGTTTGGCGACGATCGACGGCGACCAGCTGTTCGACTACCGCCACGTCATCATGCTCATGCGCCTGCCGAGCTGAACGGCCAGCTCCGGCCGGTGAAGCCGGTGGACATGCGACTGACAGGATTTCTGTGGCGGTTGACTGTTGGATCCCCTAGGTTTGATTTCAGTCACATGAAAGGAAAGACCTATGACCTCCATTGGAGCCCTCTTGGCCATCCTGGGTTTCGGGTCGTTGATCCTCCCGGCTTTTGGCATGCAGTTCAGACTGCTTTCGGCGGTCGAGGGAGCCCAACCCTGGTTCGGCATCATCCTTGGCGTCATTGGGCTCGTCCTCATGGCGCTCGGTTTCGTGCAGGGCAACCAGCAGAAGGGACAACAGCCCCAGCCGCCGCAGGGCCAGCAGCCGCCCCAGTGAACCAATGACCGAATCGACGGGAGGGAGCCGCGGGTTCCCTCCCGTTTCCACGTCCCCGCGTGAATAAAATCGGACCCGATGTTCGTCACCCACCTGTCGGTCACCGACTTCCGCAACTACGCCGCCGCCGAGCTGGATCTCGTCGCCGGCGTCAATGTCTTCGTCGGGTCGAACGGGCAGGGCAAGACGAACCTGGTCGAGGCCGTCGAGTACCTCTCGACGATGTCCTCCCACCGCGTCTCGTCGACGGCCCCCCTGATCCGCGCCGGCGCCGAGTCCGCGATCCTGCGTGGCCGGGTACAGGCCTCCCGTGACGACGAACGCCTCATCACCCTAGAACTCGAGGTGACCAACGGCCGCAGCAACGTCGCCCGCCTGAACCGCGCTCCCCTGCCACGGCCCCGCGACCTCGTCGGCGCGCTGCGCACCGTCGTATTCTCACCCACGGACCTGGCCATCGTGCGCGGCGACCCGTCAGACCGGCGGGCCTGGCTGGACACCCTCGTCACCACCCGCTGGCCGCGCATGGCCGGGGTGCGGGCGGATCTGGACAAGATCCTCAGGCAGCGCAACTCGCTGCTGAAGGCGATGTCCGGGAGGTCGCTGCGGCAGGCCGCACCCGAGGAGGACGCCACCCTGCAGGCCTGGAACGACGCCCTGGCGCGAATCGGTGCAGAGTTGCTGCACGCGCGTCTCGACACCCTGGCCGACGTCCTCCCGCACGCCGCCGGGGCCTACGAGACCATAGCGCCGGTGAACAACCGGATCTCGGCGCAGTACAAAACCTCCCTGGACCTGGCGGGCATTCCCGTCGACGCGGTCCGCGAGACCCTCGAGGCGCGGCTGCTCGAGGCCATGGCTGAGCGTCGCCGTGAGGAGGTAACGCGAGGGGTGACCCTCGTCGGCCCGCAGCGCGACGACATCACCCTGTCCATCGGCGATCTGCCGGCCAAGGGATACGCCTCGCACGGCGAGTCGTGGTCGCTGGCGCTTGCCCTGAAACTGGGAGGATTCGCCCTGGTGCGTGCCGACGGCATCGAACCCGTCCTGGTGCTCGACGACGTGTTCTCCGAGCTGGATGAGACCCGTCGCGAACGCCTCGCGGGGGTGGTCGCCGACGCCGAACAGGTGCTCATCACCGCCGCCGTCGGCGCTGACGTCCCCGACTTCCCGTCCGCGCGGCGGTTCAGGGTGCAGGGCGGGGCGGTCGAACCCGCTGAGGAACCGGGGGCGACGGATGACTGAAC
This sequence comes from Arachnia propionica, assembly GCF_900637725.1. Lineage (GTDB taxonomy): Bacteria > Actinomycetota > Actinomycetes > Propionibacteriales > Propionibacteriaceae > Arachnia > Arachnia propionica. The sequence goes on from NZ_LR134406.1 coordinate 4,596, forward strand.
CACCCCTCGGCGACGACCTCCCGGGCGAGGAACCCCACGATCCGACCGGACTGGAGCTGGCGGCCGAGATCGCCCACCAGACGGCCCGCACCTCACTGCTGCTGCCCGAGGCCGCACCGCCGCCCCCGAAGGCTCCAAAACGCCGTCACTGGGCCGGAGAACAGCGTTCCGGGGCCCATCCCGACGACCGCGACCCGCAGCTGATCGGCAGCGTCCTGGAATCCGTCGCGAAACGCCGGGGCTGGCAGCGCCAGATCTCCCTCGCAATAGTGTTGCGCGACTGGCCGGGGCTCGTCGGCGCCATGAACGCCGAACACTCCTGCCCCGTCGAGTTCCGCGACGGGGTGCTCATCGTCCAGTGCGACTCCACCGCCTGGGCCTCCGCCATGAGGTACAACGCCGGTCCCCTGGTCGCGAAACTGAACCATGCCCTCGGCGAGCGCTCGGTCCTGCGTATCGAGGTGCTGGGCCCCCACGCTCCGAACTGGAAACGGGGTCGCCGCTCGATCCGGGGCCGCGGCCCCCGGGATACCTACGGGTGAGGGTCGTTTCACGTGAAACCATCGGGTGTAACGGTCAGTCGCCGACCACGCCGTTCTGGTAAGCGAGGATGACCAGTTGAGCCCAATCCCGGACATCCAGGCGACTGAGTAGGCGAGAGACATAACTTTTCACCGTCGCAGAGGTGAACTTCATCTCCTCAGCGATTTCATCGTTGCTCAGGCCCTGGGTGATCAACCGGAGCAGGGACAGGTCCTTCTCCGAAAGCTCTCGGATCTGCTTGGAAGGACGGTGTCCACGCTCGTAGTGCGAGAGGACGCGAGTGATGAGCTTGGGCGACAGCATGGCCTCACCCAGGTGGACCTGTTGGATGGTGTGCATGATCTCGCCGCGGGTGCTGGTCTTGAGCAGGAACCCCACCACTCCCGTGCGCAGGGCATCGTGGAGGGTGGCATCATCCTCCAGTGAGGTCAGCGCGATGACGCGACTGTTCATACCGATGTCATTGAGGCTTATTCATGGGGTGTAGGCGAAGATGAGTCCGGTGACGGCTTGTATTGTGGTTTCGAAGGTGTTGTAGGGCGGCGGTAATCGGTGTGGAGAACACGCCAGGTCTTGAGGTTCGCAATGACACGTTCAATAAGGGTGCCATCGATGATGTACTGGCGGTCCGACTCGAGGTCCCCCACATCAGGCACCCAGGCTTGGAGGGCTTCGGCGATCAAGGGGGTGTAGACCGCCACCACTCGTGAGATGGTGGATTGGGAAACCGTGTGGATGTCGGCCAGTAACTCTTGGGTGAGGTTGTGTCTGAGCGTCAACAAAATGGATCTGGATACAGCGGAACAACCCCAGGACACGGGACCCTGCTACGGGAAGGTTTCCGGAGCAGGCGGTGTGGATCAGTTCGCACAGGTTGAGGATCTGGTCGCGGTCAAGGTTTGTGGTAGTGTTCACGGCGGCGGCTTGTCTTTCATCTGAGGTTTTTGTTTCTACACCTTGAATTATCTCAGATCGGGCAAGCCGCCCTCACATCCCCCTCAGGACAAAGCATTAGCTGAGGAAAACCAAAACACCCTATGAATAAGCCTCTGTGGTGCAGGCGAACTGGAGTGCATCAACTTTGGGGGATGTGCATGAGAAAATTCCTGCATGACGTGCCATAGTGGCTGGAACTGTTTACTGGATTGGGAGCAGGCATGAAGAAGGTCGTCGTCGCTGACAACGTGACTCGCACCTACGGCAAGTTCACGGCCGTGGACGGGGTGTCGTTTCATGTCGCACAGGGTGAGCTGGTCGCGTTGCTGGGGTCGAACGGTGCCGGCAAGACCTCGTTGCTGGAGGTGCTCCAGGGGAGCACGCGTTCCAACGATGGTCGTGTCCGGGTCTTTGGGGTCGATCCAGTAGCGGATCGAGCCGCCATTCGCCAACGCACGGGCATCATGCTCCAGGAGGCGGGGTTCGCCAAGGACCTCACCGTGCGGGAGACCTTGGTCATGTGGGCCGGAACCCTGACATCTCCTCGTCCCGTGGCGGACTCCTTGGCCATGTGTGGCCTTGAGGGTCGTGCCGACATCCGGGTGGGGAGCCTGTCCGGAGGGGAACGACGCCGCCTGGACCTGGCGATGGCGACCCTCGGGCGTCCCGAACTGTTGTTCATGGATGAGCCCACCACCGGGCTCGATCCTGCGGTCCGCCAGTACACATGGGAATTGGTCAGGCGCATGCTCGATGAGGGATCGACCGTGTTGCTCACCACCCATTACATGGAGGAAGCCGAGGAACTCGCGGACCGCATCCTCATCATGGACAGGGGACGCATCCTGACCGAGGGTTCAGTCGCTGACATCGTGGCCCGGCATCCCTGTGAGATCACCTTCAGGGACGTCGAGGTCAGCGACGGCGAGTTCGAAAGACTCTCGCACGTGGTGTACCCGGTCAGTCGTGATCGGGGGATCACCCGCGTGCTGAGCACGGACCTCCACGCCACACTGCGCGAGTTGCTGGCTCTGGCTGACAGCCGCGACATTCACCTGGATGGGCTCAACGCCCGGGCGGCGTCCCTGGAATCGGCCTTCCTTCACATCACATCGAGGAGCCACTCATGATCGCAACAGTTCTCCGTCGCACATGGGCCATTTCCAAGGCCGAGACGAGCCTCTATGTGCGGAATCGCTCCATTGCGCTCACCGCGCTCCTGTTCACTCCCCTGCTGGTGCTTGCCAGCAGCCCCGTGATCCTGCGGGAGGAGAACAACGTCTTCATACCCACAATGGTCCTTCAGCTGGTGGTGAACACGAGTCTGCTGCTGGTCGTGTATTTCAACTTGACGGCCATCTTCGTGGCACGTCGAGAGGACGGTGTCTTCCAACGTATGGACACCGGAGAAGCAACCCGATGGGAAACCGTGGTGGCCACCACCGTGCCCAGTGCTGCTGTGTTGTTGCTCCAAGTGCTCTGTGGGCTGCTCCTGGCCGGGCTGATTGCGAGGACATGGCCCGTCGCAAATCCCCTGCTCCTGATGCTGGCCCTGCTGTTGTCTCTCGCCCTGTTCGCGGCGTGTGCCGCTTTCACGTCGTCGTTCTGCCGAACCGTCGAATCGGCCCAGTACGGGGCGTTGCCCGGGTTTTTGTTTTTCTACTTCCTCTCAGGCCTCATCATTCCGCTCCAGTTGTTTCCTGAACCGGTACCGACCATATCCAGGTGGAGCCCATTAATCGCCGTCAACCATCTTCTGACTCTCAGCTCGGGGACGGACCCGCTGACCAACCAGAGCACCACTTTCCTCCAGTCGTGGATCCAAGCCGGGCAGCCTCTGGCCGCATTGACCGTGTGGCTGGTGTTGTTCGCCTACCTGGCGCGGCGTCACATGCGCTTCAACCGGCGCTGAGCACCGAGTCGAGAGCGGACTGAGCCAGGAGACAAACAGCGATCCGTAGCTGATTGGCAGTGCCCTGGAAACCGTTGCTGCTCGATCCAAGGCTGAGTAGCGGACACCTACGGGTGAAGGTCGTTTCACGCGAAACCATCGGGTGTAATGACTCCAATGTGCGGGTGTAAAATTCGTTCATGGCGCTCAACATCAAGAACAAACGGGTCTGTGAACTTGCTCGGCGGGCGGCCGACCGGTTCGAGACCACACAGGTCGATGTCATTGAACGGGCGCTGTTGGAACTGCTCAATCAGGAGGAACAGCTCCGACAGGCTCGGTTCGAAAGGATCATGGAACTTGCTGGGGAAATCCATGACAGCATGACCGATGAGGAACGCGAAGCCCTCCGAAACGTGGACCAGGAAATCTACGATGAGGACGGATTGCCGCGATGATCGTGGACTCGTCGGCGCTGATCGCCTTGATCCTGCAGGAACCAGGACACCAGAAGATCGGCCGTGTCCTGAGAGCTGAGGACAAACTCCACATGTCCGCTGTCACATGGGTCGAGCTGGGGGTGGTTGCTGATCGTCGGCTGTCCGAGGCGAATCAGCGCAGACTCGATGCCATGATTGACGGCTTGGGAATCGTTCTTGTTCCTCTTTCAGCGGTTCAGGCCCGGCGTGCGCGGCAGGCGCACCGGCGTTACGGCCCGGGCTCCGGGTCGTCGGCGCGATTGAACATGGGCGACTGTTTCTCCTACGCTCTGGCAATCGAACTCGACGAGCCATTGCTGTTCGTCGGTGATGACTTCGCCCACACCGACGTGCAGCAGGTGGACCTCGACGGCTGAGCCGACTCCGGTTTGAAGCGCCAATTCCCTTGGATCAAGCGGGTTTGCGCACGCCCTTTGCGACGGCGACCACCAGGCCGACGATCATCAGGCCCAGGTAGCCGTACCAGAGCGGATCGAGCCAGGACGACAGCGACGAACTCAGCTGGCGTGTGATCTGGGTTTCAATGGTCCAGACCAATTGGTTGCCGGAGTTGGGGAAGGTGACGAACTCGCCCAGGCCGCGTATCAGCGCCACCGCGCCCAGCCCGGCCGCCGCGAACACCGCCAGCAGCACCCAACGGCCGATCCTCGTCCCCAGCAGCAATCCCCCGATCAGCAGCAGCCCGGCCGCCACGTGGAACAGCCACCAGTACGAAGCAAGGGCCAGGATCTGGCTTGCCTGGTCAGCCTGCTGAGCCGGGACGTCGGCCACCTTGGCCTGGACACCGGTCGGCGTTTCGAACTGGTCCATGTAGGTGGAGATCTCAGGGTCCGCGTTCGAGCGAATGGCCTGCCATGTCCGGGAGATGAGCGGGTCGAGGTTGACCTTGACCGACGGTGGGGTCCTGGTCCTGCCGGAGCCGTACTCGGTGAGGTCCTTCAGCAGGGTCTCGCGGCTGTCGTTCAGCGTCGACTCCCAGGCCGACTGGACCTCGGGGCTGGACATCGCTGTGCTGACCCCCGTGCCGATGGTCTCCTTGAGTTTCGTGCGTAGACCTGGAATCTGGTTCACCGACTCCGGGATCCGCTGCTCGATTGAGCTGCGGAGCAGGTCCGTTACGGCCCCCTTGACGGCCTCGTCCCTGGCAATCGCCTGAACCAGCTGCTGGGTCGATTCCGGCGAGGTGGCCGTGTGGTTCGTCCATTGCAGGACCGATCCCGCTAGCGCGCACAGCGTGGCGGCCAGCAGAAGAATGCCTGCGAAGAAATTGCGGATCATCCGGTGCTCCTCGGGTCGGTGGGGCGCGCACGTCCATGTTAAAGGGTTGTGCCTCCTACACACCCGTGAATCCGAGCACCAGCATTGGCCCCACCCCAAGAGCAATGTTGACGATCCAGTGGGCGATCACCATCGGCGCCAATCGCTGCTGCTTGTGAACGATGACGCCTGCTGTGACACCCCACGCAAAGAACGCGAAGCCGTGGATGATCATGCCACGCCCATCGGCGGCGAACATGGTGTGCTGCAGGCCGAAGGCAAGTCCCTGAACCACGATGGCGACCGTGATGCCATGACGTTCGGTCAAGCCGTCTTGGAGCCAGCCACGGTAGACTATCTCCTCGATCGGTGCGTTGACGAGGAAGACCACTGCCCCGAGCACGCTCATCACCGCCAGCACCCCAGCGGGAAGCTGCGGACTGGATTTTGCGAATACCTGTTCGAAATGCTGGAACATGTCCGACCCGAACATGAGATACATCGACCCCATCAGGACGACGAACAGCGGAATGTAAGTGACGATCAACCATAGGAACCCCCAAGCTATATCTTTTCCGAGGCGGGTTTTTTCAAAACCAAGGTATCTCCACACGGATGTTCTGCGTTGACGGAATGTGCGCAGTATGACAACGGCGCAGATGATATTGACAAATGGAAAATAGAGCATGTCAAGCGGTGGAAAATTTCCGCTGATGCCGGTTAGTCCGAGTGTAAAGCAAGTTGTGATTGCCAACGCAATCATGGTGATCATCCGGATGATCACCAAGTAGAACGGTTTTGCCCGTTGGGCGGTGAATACATCTTCCGTGGCCATGATCTACAGTGTAATGGGTTGTCCGAGGTGTTTGAAATTAATCTCGGTGATGAATTTCGGAGACGTCATCATGAGTTCAGACTTCCTCCGGAACGGTGTCTTGGGTTGTGGTGAAACGTGGGTGGTCGCTTGCATGGCCATGGACGTACTCGACCGGGGCCCGATGCTTCTGGCCGAGGGGGCCGGGCTCAATGGAGTGTGACCAGTAGCGGGCGCGCGGTGGATGGGCGGTCCACCACAAAGGGTGCGGACTCCTGAGACTTCGGTGGACCCACCTTGGGACCGGGGTGTCAGAGTTCCGTGTCGCGGATCTGGGAAACGCCTCACGAGCTCTGGACGCCCCTGGGGCTGTACCCCGAGTCATCCTCACCCCTGGCGGGAGGTCAGAGAGCGGATTCTGGCCGGATGGCGGGGTGTTCAGGGAGCGTGTCACGTAGGTTTCGAGGTAGACTTGCCAAGGTTGTACACGCCGTCGGTTCACCCGGCGGCTGTTTCATGGAATGGGAGCACCGCGTGACAGAAGAGCAGGCCAGCGAGTTGGAACCCCAGGACGAGGCCGGGCAGTCCGGCAGCACACACACCGACGCGGCCTACGACGCGGAGCAGATTTCGGTACTGGAGGGCCTGGAGGCGGTTCGCAAACGCCCCGGCATGTACATCGGGTCCACCGGTGAACGCGGCCTGCACCACTTGGTCTACGAAATCGTGGACAACGCCGTCGACGAGGCCCTGGCCGGTTACTGCGACCAGATCGATGTCGCCCTGCTCGACAACGGCGGCGTGCGCGTCGCCGACAACGGCCGCGGCATTCCCGTCAAGGAGCACCCCGTGGAGAAAATCCCGACGGTGACCTTGGTGCTCACCGTCCTCCACGCCGGCGGAAAGTTCGGCGACGGCGGCTACAAGGTTTCCGGCGGCCTCCACGGCGTCGGGTCTTCGGTGGTCAATGCGTTGTCGAAGGAGTTCACCGTCGAGGTCTCCCGCGACGGCCACCGCTACGTGCAGACCTTCGAGTTGGGTGTGCCCCGCTACGACCTCCAGGAACTGGAGGAAACCGAGGACACCGGCACCACCGTCACCTTCTACCCCAGCCCGGAAATCTTCGAGACCACCGTCTTCAACTACGAGACCCTCGCCACGCGGTTCCGCGAGATGGCCTTCCTCAACAAGGGGCTCAGGCTCACCCTCACCGACCTGCGCACCGTCGACCGGGAGGGTGAGGACTCCGAGGAGGAGCAGCGCCACGACTCGTTCCGTTTCGAACATGGCCTGATCGACTACGTGCGCTACCTGTCGCAGTCGAAGGATCCCATCCACCCCAGCGTCATCGACGTCGAGTCCCACGACGATGCCCAGGGCATGAGCCTGGAGATCGCGATGCAGTGGAACGCCTCCTACGCCAGCTCGGTGCACACCTTCGCCAACACCATCAACACCCACGAGGGCGGCACCCACGAGGAGGGGTTCCGCGCGGCCCTGACCAACACCGTGAACCGCTGGGGCGAGACCTGGGGTCTGGTGAAGAAGAAGGAGGACCGGGTCTCCGGTGACGACATCCGCGAGGGCCTGACCGCCATCATCTCCATCAAGCTCGCCGAACCACAGTTCGAGGGTCAGACCAAGACCAAACTCGGCAACACTGAGGCCAAGTCGTTCGTGCAGAAGGTCCTCAACGACCGGTTGGGCGACTGGTTCGAACGCAACCCCGCCGAGGGCAAGGACATCATCCGCAAGTCGCAGGCGGCCGCACTCGCCCGGATCGCCGCCCGCAAGGCCCGCGACATGGCCCGTAACCGCAAGGGTCTCCTTGGCGGCGGCGGTTTGCCCGGCAAGCTCGTCGACTGCCAGTCCCGCAACCCCGGAGACTGCGAGGTGTTCATCGTCGAGGGTGACTCCGCGGGCGGTTCGGCGCGCGGCGGGCGCGACCCGAAGACGCAGGCCATCCTCCCGATCCGCGGCAAGATCCTCAACGTCGAGAAGGCCCGCCTGGACAAGATCCTCGCCAACAAGGAGGTCGAGGCGATCATCAACGCCCTCGGCACCGGCATCCAGGAGGACTTCGACCTCGACAAGCTGCGCTACCACAAGATCGTGCTGATGGCCGACGCCGACGTCGACGGCGCCCACATCCGCACCCTCCTGCTGACGCTGCTGTTCCGGTTCATGCGGCCCCTCATCGACGCCGGGCACGTCTACCTGGCCCAGCCGCCGCTGTTCCGGCTGCGCTGGACCAACGCCCCCCACGAACTGGCCTACAGCGACGAGGAACGCGACGCGATGCGTGACGCCGGGCTGGCCGACGGCAAGAAACTGCCCAACGTCAACCCGATCCAGCGCTACAAGGGTCTCGGTGAGATGAACGCCGACGACCTGTGGGAGACCACCATGGACCCGGCCAAACGCATCCTGCTGCAGGTCAACCTGCAGGACGCCGCCATGGCCGACCAGATGTTCTCCATCCTGATGGGCGAGGACGTCGAGCAGCGGCGCAGCTTCATCCAGCACAACGCCCGCGACGTCCGGTTCCTGGACATCTGATCCCCGCGACCCGAAGGCTAAGGAGTTACCAAGTGGCTGACGAGACCGAACGCCCCGAGGGCGTCGACGAACAGCTCGAGGCCGAGGCGCAGGGCCTCTCCATGATGCAGGGGCACACCACCCCCGTCGATCTCCAGGTGGAGATCCAGAAGTCCTACCTCGACTACGCCATGTCCGTGATCGTCGGGCGCGCCCTCCCGGACGTGCGCGACGGCCTGAAACCCGTGCACCGCCGCGTCCTGTACGCCATGTGGGACGGCGGATACCGCCCCGACCGCGGCTGGAACAAGTGTTCCCGCGTGGTCGGTGAGGTGATGGGCCTCTACCACCCCCACGGCGACAGCGCCATCTACGACGCCCTGGTGCGCCTGGCGCAGCCGTGGGCGATGCGGTATCCCCTCGTCGCCGGGCAGGGCAACTTCGGTTCCCAGGGCAACGACAAGGCCGCCGCGATGCGCTACACCGAGTGCAAGATGGCTCCGCTGGCCGTCGAGATGGTCCGTGACATCGAACAGGACACCGTCGACTTCAAACCCAACTACGACAACCGCGACTCCGAACCGACGGTGCTGCCGTCACGGTTCCCGAACCTCCTCGTCAACGGATCCACGGGCATCGCGGTGGGCATGGCCACCAACATTCCCACCCACAACCTGCGCGAGGTCAACGACGCCGTCCAGTGGGCGCTGACCCACCCCGAGGCCACCAGGGAGGAACTCCTCGAGGCAGCGATGGCTCGCATCCAGGGTCCCGACTTCCCCGGCGGCGGGCTGATCGTCGGGCGGCGCGGCATCGAGGACGCCTACCGCACGGGACGCGGATCGGTGATCATGCGGGCCGTCATGGAGCTGGAGGAGGACTCCTCCGGGCGCCAGCGCATCGCGATCACGCAGCTGCCTTACATGTGCAACCCCGACAACCTGGCGACCAAGATCGCGGAGCTGGTGAACTCGGGACGCCTCACCGGCATCTCCGACATCCGCGACGACACCTCCGCCCGCACCGGCCTGCGCCTGGTGATCGTGCTGAAACGCGACGCCCAGCCGCGGGTCGTGATGAACAACCTGTACAAGCACACCGCGCTGCAGGACACCTTCGGCTGCAACATGCTGGCGCTCGTCGACGACGTGCCCCGCACCCTGCGGCTCGACCAGTTCATCGCGCAGTGGGTCAAACACCAGATCGAGGTCATCCGCCGCCGCACCGCCTTCCAGCTCGCCGACGCCGAGAAACGCGCCCACCTGGATCGCGGCCTGGTCAAGGCCCTCAACATGCTCGACGAGGTCATCGCGCTGATCCGGGCCTCCCGCACCGCCGAGGAGGCCTCGCGGGGCCTCCAGGAGCTCCTCGACATCGACGAACTCCAGGCCCGTTTCATCCTCGACCAGCAGCTGCGGCGGCTGGCGTCGATGGAGATCCAGAAGATCATCGACCGGCTGGCCGAGATCGAAAGGCTCATCGCCGACCTCAAGGACATTCTTGCCTCCGACGAACGCCAGCGCGCCATCATCGGCGCCGAGCTGCAGGAGATCACCGACAAGTACGGCGACGAGCGGCGCACCCGCATCGTCGCGGCCGACGGGGACTTCTCCGAGGAGGACTTCATCGCCGACGAGGACGTCGTGGTCACCATCACCCACGGCGGCTACGCCAAACGCACCCGAGCCGACCAGTACCGGGTGCAGAAACGCGGCGGCAAGGGAGTTCGCGGCGCCACCCTGCGTGCCGACGACGAGGTGGCGCACCTGTTCAAGGCCACCAACCACGAATGGCTGTTGTTCTTCACCAACCTGGGTCGGGTGTACCGGGCGAAGGTTTGGCAGCTGCCCGAGGCGGGCCGCGACGCGAAGGGCGGGCACGTCGCCGGGCTGCTCAGTTTCTTGCCGGACGAGCACATCGCGCAGGTGCTGACCCTGCGTTCCTACGACGATGCCCCCTACCTGCTGCTGGCCACCCGCAGAGGTTTCGTCAAGAAGACCGCGCTCAGCTCCTACGACTCGCCACGCCAGGCGGGTGTGATCGCCATCAACTTCCGTGAGGAGGGTGACGAGCTGATCGGGGCGTCGCTGTGCTCGTCCATCGACGACGTGCTGCTGATCTCCCGCAAGGGCCAGGCCATCCGTTTCCAGGCCTCCGACGACCAGCTGCGTCCCATGGGCCGCGCCACCTCCGGGGTGACCGGGATGCGGTTCCGGGACGGCGACGAGCTGCTGTCCATGGCGGTGCTGGGCGGTGACGACGACCTCGACGGCCGGTTCGTGTTCACCGTCACCGACGGGGGTTTCGCGAAACGCACCACCGTCGGCGAGTACCGTCAGCAGGGCCGCGGCGGCCTCGGAATCAAGGCGATGCGCCTGTCCGACGGCCGCGGATCCCTGGTCGGTGGATTGATCGTGGGCGACGGCGACGAGGTGATCTCGATCAAACAATCGGGGCAGGTCGTCCGTTCGGCCGTCGCCGATGTTCCCGTCAAGGGGCGCGACACCATGGGAGTCAAATTCGTCGGTGTCAGGGGTGACGACGCCGTGGCGGCGATCGCCCTCTACCCGGAGGCCGCCGCGGAACTCCCCGATACGGATGCGGAAACGACTGCGGAACCGGGTACGGTGAACCAGACAGCAGTCGAGACGGCCGAGGAGGCCGAGGAGGGAAACGGCGATGAGTGACAAGACTCCCCATTGGCCTGGGGCGGATGGGAAGCCGGGTGTGAGTTTCGGACCCAAGTCGCTGCCGGAGACCGAAGGTGGGAAGCCCGCCACGACGGGTGCGGGAGAGGGCGGTTCCTCAACCCCGCGTCTCGACGCTGCGGCGAAGAACCAACCAGGTCAGGCGCTTGCGGTGCCGGGAAGGAACACCAAGCAGGTGAACCGGGCCGGCGGGAAACCTTCCCAGCCCGAGAAACCCCAGCAGGGCGGCAAGAAACCTGCGGTCGGGGCCAAGGCCGCCCCCCAGGCTCTTCCCGGTCCGGTTGGTGAAAAGAGACCGGGTGCCGCGAACCCCAAGCAGCCAAACCAGCCCAAACAGCCAAACCAGCCCAACCAGAGGACCCCACGTCCGATGCCGCAGCAGGTCAGGGCCGCCCTTCCCGGAACCCAACCCGGGAAACCGGCGGGCGCCCAGAAGGCAGCCGGCGCCACCGCTGGAGCGGCCGCCGCAGGGGCGGCCAAAGTGGCGGGAGACACCGCCAAGGCCACCCCCTGGGCGGCCACCCCCACCGCCGGCAAGCCGGGTAAAACCACCAAGGACAAGTCCCACAAACCCGAGGGAACGCTGTCGAAGGTCGGGGAGGCCCGCCGCACCCGCAAGGCCAGGCTGCGCATCTCCCGCGTAGACCCCTGGTCGGTGATGAAGACCACATTCCTGTTCTCCATAGCCTTCGGGATCATGCTGGTGGTCATCGTCGCCGTGCTGTGGGCCATCGTTGCGGGTTCCGGAGCACTCCAGTCCATCAACTCGACCATGACCCAGCTGCTCGGTGACTCCGGAAGCCAGTTCAACGTCGAGGACTACATCAATGCCGGACGGGTCATCGGATTCGCCGCGGTCCTGGCGGCCTTGGATGTCGTCATCATCACCGCGGTATCGACGCTGCTCGCCTTCCTGTACAACTTGGCGGCGGCCGTCATCGGTGGACTGGAGGTCACCCTCGCGGAGGACTAGGGGTCATCTGCGTCCGTGCCAGCTGCCCCAGGAAAGCGGTCAGCGCAACGGCGCAAGCGGCCACTGGGAGCAGGTGTGGCGATACCCGGAGAGCAATCAGACCCGATCCGAGAACCGATCCCATGGCTGCCCCCAGGTAGTTGGCTGAAGCGTTGGCCGCCACGGCTGTTGCCCCGTCGCTCGGGTTGGCGGCGAGCAGGATGTGCTGTTGCGGTGCCACCGAGGCCCAACCGCACAGACCCCAGATAAACAGGCTCGCCAACATCAGCCATGTGGTGTGATCGGCGGTCATGCCGAACAGCGCGACGGTCAGGACAGCCAGGATCACCAAGCTGGTGTGCAATGGGTTCTTCCTGTCGATCAAGGGACCGATGCTCAACGCTCCGATGGCGCCGCCGATGCCCCAGACCCAGATTGCGACCGTCTGATTCCCCACGAGGTCGGATTCGCCGAGCACCACCGTCAGATAGGTGTACAGACCGAGTGATGCCACTGCCGTCAGCAGAGTCACCGTGATGGTCAGGAGGTTTCCCCTGCGGGCGATTGAGCGCCACCGTTCGGCAGGGCCGGATGCCGGAACGGACGGCAACTCACCGCCTTTGAGCCCCATGCCGAGCAGGGCTGTTCCACCTATGACGGCGATGAGCGTGATGGTGGCACGCCATCCCCAACGAGCGGCGATGATCAACCCGGTTGGAACACCGAACACGGTTCCCACGGCCAGCCCGGACAGTACGAGCGAGAGAGCACGTCCTTGCCGGCCGGGTTCGACGATTCCTGCGGCCACGGCTGAGGACAGCGGTGAGTAAACACCGGCGGCCGCGCCTGCGATGGCCCGCGCCGCAAGGAATGTCACGATGCTGGGCGCCACAGCTGTGCCGACGTTCGCCAACATGAAGACCGCCAAGGCTATCGTCAGGCTCTGCTTGGACCGTTGTCCGGCTCGACCCGCGAGGATCGGACCCGCGATGGCGTAGCTTCCGGTGAAGGCGGCGACTCCCAGTCCGACGCTCGATTCGCTGGCCTTCAACGACCCGGCGATGGCTGGGAGAAGACCGGCGATGACGTATGCATCCAGTCCCAGGGCGACGCTTCCCAGGGCAAAGGGCCACAGCTTGCCGATCATGACTGCCCTGGAGGGGTTGAGATGTTCTCGACAACGGCTGGTATCACTCCTGGGAAACGTGCATCCAGGTCTTCTCTCCGCAGTGCGATCAGGCAGCTTCGACCCACGTTCCGGGACCATGTGACTCCCGCCTCGCGCAGTATCCGCGTGTGGTAGGTCAGTGTCGATCTCGGGAGATTGTCCGCGAGTTCGAGGCTGTCGTGTTCTTGGCCGTCGGCGAGCCGGCGGATCATCTCCAGCCGGGTGGGGTCACTCAGTGCCGCCAGCACGCGGGGCAAGCTGATCTCCTCAGTGTCCGGGTGTTGGTAAATGCGAGGGGTCACGTGGTTCTCCAATAGATTGTGCAGTGATTCCTGCATGATAATCGTGCAGGAATCACTGCACAACTTGATCGAGCGCCCCCGATGCCGGTCGTTGCTCCCGGTCGACAGGGACAGACGGGCGACTTGTCAGGTCAACGACGGGTGTTGTAAAGTTCAGCGTCGTTGACGACGGGCCTATAGCTCAGGCGGTTAGAGCGCATCCCTGATAAGGATGAGGTCGCTGGTTCAAGTCCAGCTAGGCCCACACGATGCCGGAAACCCGAGTTCTGGGAGTCTTGAAACATTTCCGCGCCACCTGACTCCGATCCCACACCCATGAGCGGGGCCTCTGTTAACCTCTTTCAAGAACGCTTCCCGGCGAAGTTGCCGAGGAAATCTGATCCGAGGAAATCCCATGTACTGCAAGGAATGTGGCGAACAAATCTCATCGAGCAGTAAGTTCTGCTCCGAGTGCGGGAGCAGCACGTCCTGGAGATCGAGCCACAGTGACAGCAACCCCTACCCGCCCCGGCAAGCGGGAACTGACTCGATGTGTGTGGGCAGCGCCATCGCGGGGGTCATCGCCCTCCTGTTCCCGTTGTTTGGCGTCACCGGTGTCATCGCGATCGTGTGCGGGGTCAAGGGCAGGTCGAGCGCTGATGAAACCGGAGCGGGTGGTCGCGGTCTCGCGACCCTCGGGATAGTTCTGGGGTTCCTGTCGTTGCTGCGGTTGATACTGGGGTTCCTGACCTTGGCCAGCATGATGAGGTGAAGAAGATCGCAACCGGCAATGGCCAGTGGCGCAACTAAATCGATATCGATTCTCGTTATAGTAGAGGTATGTATCAATCTCATGTTACGCTCAGCCTGCGAACTGGTGGTGAGTGGTCTCACTCGCCACGGAACCCGGTGAAAATCCGGGACTGACGCGCAGCGGTGAAGGTGACGAGACCGGCAGCAGGCCACTGGGAGAAATCCCGGGAAGGTGCCGGGGAAGGGCGATCCTGAGTCCGAAGACAGCCGGTTCGCGACGTCGACGAGCTTCGCGGTCAAGCTTCGGAGCGGCGATGTCCCGGGTGCGCCCTACGCATCTCGCGGAATCATCGTGATGGAGCAATCGTGGCAGCACCGTCGAACAACCTGAGCACCACCCAACGCCGCTACCCAATGAAAGGCTGCACCCGACAATGCTCAAACGACCCGCCACGTGGCTGGCTGCGGTACTGACCGCCGTCACCCTGCTGTTCAGCGCCTGTGGTCTTCCCTCGAACCAGGCGTCCACGGAGGGCAAGACCCTGAGGCTCATCACCGTCCTCGCCGCCAAGAGCACCGACGCCCATCAGAACGAGACCGCCTTCATATTCAACTCCGGAACGGTCGAGACCCTCGTGGGCGTCGATCCCCAGACCCTGCAGATCCGCCCCTGGCTGGCCGAGAAGTGGGAGACCACCGATGCCCAGAACTGGACCTTCACCCTCCGCAAGGGTGTCAAGTTCCACAACGGCACCGAGATGACCGCTGAGAAGGTCAAGGCCAGCCTCGAGAACTCAATAGCCGTCAACCCCGGCATTAAGAAGGCGCTGCGGGTACAGTCCATCGAGGCGACGGACCAGTACACGCTGAAGATCGTCACCGAAACCGTCTACCCGGCCCTGCCGTCCAGCTTGGTGCACTACAACTCGGTTATCGTCGACACCTCCGCCAAGGATTCCAAGTTCCCCATCGGGACGGGCGCGTTCAAGTTCGAGAGCTTCGACATCAACGGTGAGGCCGTGCTGGTGCGCAACGACAACTACTACGACGGCAAGGCGAAGCTCGACCGCGTGGTCATGACCGCCAACAGCGACGCCAACGGCCGCAGGTCGGCCCTCCAGGCCGGGGACGCCGACGTCATCTACCGTCCCTCCCTGGACTCCCTGAGCGCCCTCCAGGCCGACTCCACGCTCCAGGTCGACAGCAGGCCCGGCACCCGCGTCTACCACATGCTCTACAACTACTCCGGTTCCAATGCCGCGCTCTGGGGCAACGAGGAGTTCCGCAAGGGCATCGACGCTCTGGTGGATCGTGAATCCATTGTCAAGGATGTCATGGGCGGCCAGGCCCAGGTGGCCTACGACGTCTTCCCCGGCGACTACCCGATCTCGCCGAAGGTGGCGGCCCACCCGTTCAGCACCGAGGAGGCCCTCAAACACTTCGAGGCCGCCGGACTCCAGGTCAGCGACGGCAAGGTGACCCGCGACGGCCAGCCGCTCACCCTCAAACTCGTCACCTACGACGCCCGCCCCGAACTGCCGAAGATCGCGCAGGTCGTCCAGGACCAGGCCCGCAAGATCGGCATCGACATGCAGATCGTCAAGGCCGACAACATCGACGAGTACCTCCCGCAGAACGACTGGGACCTCGCGACCTACTCGCTGCTGACCATCACCCGCGGTGACGGTTCCTTCTTCCTCAACAGCTCCTTCGGTGAGGGAGCGGCCCAGAACCACGGCAAACTCGCCGATCCCGAGCTGCTGGCCAAGCTGGAGAAGTACAACACCGAGGCCGACACCACCGCCCGCACCACGCTGGCCAAGGAGATCGCCCAGTACATCGACACCAAGTACTACAACTCCTACATCACCGCCCCCTACGAGACCAGCGCCAGCAAGAAGACCGTGACCGGCTGGGCGACCCCCGGCAACGAGTTCGAGTTCCAGATGATCACCAAGGACCTGGACATCTCCTGAGCCATGAGGAAATGGTTGATCAGACTGGTCGAGGTCGCGGTCTTCGTCCTGTTGCTGACGGTGGTCAGTTTCCTGGTGGTGAAGCTCGCGCCCGGTGACGAGACCCGCTCGCTGCTGCGGATGGACACCATCGAGGTCACCCAGAGTGACATCGAGGCCCTCCGGAAGGAACGCGGCCTGGACGCGCCCATCTGGGAGCAGTACTCCGCCTACCTGATGAACCTGCTGAGGCTGAACTTCGGCACCTCCTCGATGACCGGGAAACCGGTCATCGAGGGGATCGCCAACGCTTTCCCCAGCACGCTCATCCTGGCCGGGTGGTCCCTGGTGGCCGCCTTCATCATCGCCGGCCTGCTGGGCACCCTGGCTGCCCGCAACGTCGGGAAATGGCCGGACCACCTGGCCCAGGGAATCACCCTGATCTCCTCCTCCATGCCGACTTTCTGGCTGGGCCTGCTGCTGCTGAACGTGTTCGCGATCGGCCTCAAGTTGCTGCCCTCCCAGGCGACGAGACCCGGTGGCCTGGTGATGCCCATCATCTGCATGACCATCGCCATCGTGCCGCCCTACGTGAAGGTGTTCCGCAACAGCCTCGTCGACGCGCAGGAGGCGGACTTCGTCCGGGCGTCGCGTTCGCGGGGCCTGCGCGAGTCGACGGTCTTCGGAAAACACGTGCTTCGGGCCAGCCTCATCCCCCTGGTCACCATCATGGGCATGAGCCTCGGTGGTCTCCTCGGGGGCACAGTGGTGGTGGAGAAGATCTTCGCCATCCAGGGCATCGGCATGCTGGTGCTCGACTCCCTGACCAAACGTGACTACCCCACGATCCAGGCCTTCATCCTGCTGATCGGCATCGTGGTCTTCCTCATCAACGGGCTGGTGGACCTGTCCTACCGCTGGCTGGATCCCGCCATCGCACTCAAGGGGAGGAAGGCATGAGCACCGGAAAACGAATCGTCATGATCGCGGTCGCGGTCTTCCTGGTGCTGCTGATCATCGGCCCCTGGATCGCGCCGCAGGACCCCAACCTGACCGCGACGGCCGACAGGCTCCAGGGACCGAGTGCCGCCCACTGGTTCGGGACCGACGACCTGGGCCGCGACGTGTTCTCCCGCATCCTGACCGGCGGGCTCACCACGGTGGGGCTCAGCGCGCTGGCGCTGGGGATCTCCATCCTGATCGGGGTTCCGCTTGGTTTGCTTTCCGGATACCTGGGTGGGCGGACCGACTGGACCCTGATGCGGGCCGTCGACATCTTCCTGGCCCTGCCGGAGTACATCGTCGCCATGATCATTGCGGGCCTGATGGGCCAGGGATTCGGGAACCTGCTGCTGGCCATCCTCATCATCAAGTGGGTGGGTTACACCCGCCTGGCCAGGAGCGTCGTCATGCAGGAAAAAGCGAAGGACTACCTGATGGTCTCCACCATCAGCGGGGCCTCCACCCTCTCGATCATGCGACGTCACCTGCTGCCGCACATCGTCGGCCCAGTCATGGCCCTGGCGACGGTGGACATCGGCAAGGTGATCCTGCTCGTGGCATCGCTGTCCTACCTGGGGTTGGGTGTGCAGCTTCCCTCCGCCGAGTGGGGGGCCATGCTCAACGAGGCCCAGACGTTCTTCACCCAGGCCCCGCACCTCATGCTGGCGCCCGGCCTGGCGATCTTCCTGGTGGTGTGCGCCGCGAACTGGCTCGGAGATCAGCTGCAGAGTCTCTACGCCATTTCCGGGGAACGGAAGGAGGAGACCGGTGTCGCTGCTTAGGATCGACGAACTGCGCGTCACGACCCGCACCAGGGAGCTGGTGCACGGCATCGACCTGCGCATCGAGACCGGCGAGTGGCTGGCCGTCGTCGGGGAGAGCGGGTCGGGCAAGTCCCTGACGGCCTTCTCCATCGCCAACCTGCTGCCGCGCGGGCTGAGACGTCGCGCCAAGGTCATGCGCTTCGGCGACAAGGACCTGCTGGCCGTTTCGAAGGAGGAGATGCGGCAGCTGCGCGGCAACGACATCGCCTACGTCTTCCAGGACTACCAGGCGGCGTTCTCGCCGTACTACCGGATCGGACGGCAGCTCGACGAGGTGATGCGCAGCCACACTGACTGGGACGAGAAGCGCCGGGGGAAACGGGCCGCCGCGGTCCTCGAGCAGTTGCAGCTGCCCGCCGAACTGCTGAAGCGCTACCCGTTCCAGGTCAGCGGCGGGCAGTTGCAGCGCGCCGCCCTCGCGGCCGCGATCCTGCTGAAACCCAAACTGATCATCGCCGACGAACCCACCACGGCCCTCGACGCGGTCAACGCGTCGCTGGTGCTCGACCAGATCGCGGAGATCCAGAAACGGGAGGGCTGCGCGGTGCTGTTCATCACCCACAACCTGCGGGTGCTGAGCCGGTTCGCCGACCGGATGGTGATCATGCAGGGCGGCGAGATCAAGGAACGGGGCGCCACGAAGGAGATCTTCGAGTCCCCGAAGGAGCAGATCACCCGCAACCTGATCGCCGCCATCCCGCCGCTTCGCAACATCCCGTCCCGGTTGCCCGTCTTCACGGAAGGAGCCGCCTCATGAGCGAATCCGTCGAGCAGGTCGGGGCTCCCCCTGTCCTGGAGGTCGAGGACCTGCACAAGACCTATCCCGGCGGCACCCACGCCGTCAAAGGGGTTTCGTTCACGATCAACAAGGGTGAATGCCTCGGGGTCGTCGGGGAGAGCGGGTCGGGCAAATCGACGCTTGCCAAGTGCCTGCTGACTCTGGAACCGGCCTCCGCAGGCCGGGCGACGTTGGAGGGAGAACCCCTCCTCCAGCGTCGCGGCAAGGGGTTGCGTGACATCCGTCGCCGCCTCCAGGTGGTGTTCCAGAACCCGGCGAGCTCGTTCAACTCGCGGCTGACGATGTACGACTCCCTCCTGGAGCCGCTGCGCACCCGGGGATTCGTCTCTCCCAGTTTCGTGCAGCCGGGGACGCAACGGAAGGTCGCCGAACAGCTCGTCGACCTGGTGCGTCTGCCCGTCTCCTGCCTGGACCGCAAACCCCACGAACTCAGCGGGGGCGAGAAACAGCGGGTGGCGATCGCGCGGGCCATCAGCGTGGAGCCGACCCTCCTGATCTTCGACGAACCCACGGCCAGCCTCGACGTCTCCATCCAGGCCCGGGTGCTGAACCTGCTGCAGGAGTTGAAGGAGGAACTCGGCCTGTCGTCGATGTTCATCTCCCACGATCTCAGCGCGGTGCAGTTCATGAGCGAACGCTCCATCGTGCTGCGCGGCGGCGAGATCGTCGACCGGTTCGGTCGCGACGAACTCTTCGAGGATGGTCGCGACCAGTACACCAAGGACCTCATCAAGCTTTTCGAGGGCTGAAACTGATTGAGACGGCCTGCTCGCTCAGCGAGCAGGCCGTCTCAATCATCATGAGCGTGTACGGGAACCTGGGGGGCGGTTCAGCCGGTGCGCGGAGTGCGGAGCTTCCGCATGATCACCGTTGCTGCCACCACCGCCAGGTAGACGATCCCGTAGAAGAACGCCAGGCCCGATGAGGTGGAGGCGTCGAGGGCGTAGGCGGCCCAGAATCCCACCACCGAACAGGCGACGGTGACGCCGACGGTGATGAGGTACATGCCGTGGATGCTGTGGGACAGCAGCTGCGCGATGGCCGCGGGGACGATCATCAGCGCCATCACCAGCACCGCGCCCGCCGCGTTGAAGGCGGCGGTGATCGTCACCGAGACCACCAGCATGGTCAGGTGACCCAGGCGCTTGACCGGGATGCCCATGGTCTGGGCCAGTTCCGGGTCGAAGGCGATCAGCTTGAGGCGGGTGTGCAGCACCGTCAGGTACACGACGTTCAGGACCAGCACCCCAGCCATCACCCACAGGTACTGCGGGCCGAGCAGTGTGTTTCCGATCTTCAGCGGCAGGAAGGCTGCCAGGTTGAGGTCCCCGACCAGCACCGCCGACTCGGTGATCTGAACCCCGCTGAAGCGGGTGCTGAGCAGCAGCACGCCGATGCTGAACAGGGCCGGGAACACCAGCCCCTGGGGGCCGTCCCCGGAGACCAGTCCCGTCGATTCGAGCAGCTCCGCCCCCAGCACCACCACGGTGCCCATCACGGCCGCCCCGACGATGGACCACGGCGACTGGATGGTTCCCGTGGCCACCGCCGCGATGACGATGCCCGGCAGCACGGCGTGGCTGATGGCGTCGGTCAGCATCGACTGCTTCCGCAGCACCAGCCAGATCCCGGGCAGGGCACAGGTGACGGCGGTGACGATCGCCAGGATCATCACCCATAGCACGAAGGTCATGCCGTCACCTCCTCGCGGTGACGCCGTCTCGCCCGGATCGTCAGCAGGAGGCTGCGTTTGGGAGCGAACAAGATCGAGACGAAGGCGATGACCGTGACCACCAGCACGATCATGGGGCCGGTGGGCACGCGACCGATCGAGACCGCGAGCCACGACCCGACGACGGCGCTGAAGGCCCCTATCAGCCCCGACAGCAGCAACATGCTACCGACGCGCGTGGTCCACTGCCTGGCCGCGATCGGCGGGGCGATGGCCAGCGCCACCATGAGCACCAGTCCGACGGCCTTGAGGCCGATCACGATCGACAGCACCACCACCGCGTTCAGCAGCACCGACAGCAGCCGCGAGGAGAATCCCAGCGTTGCCGCGTACTCGGGGTCGAAGCAGCTCAGCTTCAGTTCCTTGAACGCGATGACCGCCACCAGGAAGGTCGCGAGGGAGACGACGACGCTGGAGACGATGTCCTCGATAGTCAGGTGGGAGGAGTTGCCGAACAGGTACTCCGCCAATCCGCCCTTGCTGGGGTAGGGCCCGGCGAGAATGATGCGGTGCAGCACCATGCCGCCGCCGAAGAACAGCGCCAACACGATCGCCATCGCCGCATCCACCTTCGTCACCGAGACGCGGGGCAGCCAGTCGACCAGCTGCACCGCGACCAGGGAGACCACCGCGGAGCCGAGGATCAGCACCCAGTTGCTGCGACCGTCGATCCCGAAGGACGCGGCGATGATGAAGGCCAGCATCACTCCCCCGATGGAGGAATGGGAGACGACGTCCGCCAGGAGGGTGCGTTTCCGCAGGTAGGCGAAGGTGCCGATGGCCCCGGTGGTGAACCCGATGATGACGGTGCCGAGCAGCATCATCCGGTAGGTGTGGTTGGTCAGCAGCTCGGCGGGGTTCATGTCGTCGCCAACCCGTAGGCCTGTTTCACCATCTCGTCGGTGAACACTTCCTTCGTGGGGCCGAAACCCATCACGGTCCGGTTCAGCAGGCAGGTCCAGTCGCACAGCGTCGGGACGGTGGCCAGGTCGTGATGGACGATGACGACGGTGCGTCCCTCGTCGCGCAGCCCGTGCAGCACGCGCGTGATGGTTTCCTGGCTGGCGGCGTCCACCCCGGCGAAGGGCTCGTCGAGGAGCAGCAGGTCGGACTGCTGGGCCAGCAGCCGCGCCAGGAAGGTGCGTTGGCGCTCACCCCCGGAGAGCTGGCTGATGGGCCGGTGCGCCAGGTGGGGGATGCCGACCCGCCTCAGCGCGGCCGCCGCCACGTCGCGTTCCTTCGTCCCGGGCCGGCGGAACCATCCCAGGCCACCGTAGGTGCCCATGAGCACGACGTCGCTGACCGTGGTCGGGAAGTCCCAGTCGACGCTGCTGGCCTGCCGCATGTAGCCGACGCGGCGACGCACCTTCTGCAACGGCTGGCCGAAGCAGGCGACGGTTCCCTTCGCGGGTTTCAGCAGCCCGACCACGGCCTTCAGCAGCGTCGACTTCCCTGCCCCGTTGGGCCCGATGACGCCCAGCACCACGCCCTGCGGGAGGTCGAGGGTGACCTCCCGCAGAACCAGCGAGTCGCGGTAGGCGAAGCTCAGCCCGGAGACGCTCAGGGCAGCCGTCATCGGCTCAATGCCTCGACGATGGTGGTGACGTTGTGCTTCATCACCCCGAGGTAGGAGTCAACGCCGGCCTCGCTGCCGAGGGAATCGGCGTAGAGTTCCTTGTCGGAGACCTCGACCTGCCAGCCCTTGGCCGCGACGGCCTCCTTGACGGACTGGATCGCCTGGGGGTTCTTGAGGTTGTCCTGGAAGATGACGGGCAGCTTGTGTTTCGCGATCAGGTCGGCCAGTTCGGCGATGTCGTCGGCGGACATGTCGGATTCCGAGGTGACGAAGTCGGTGGCGTGGATCTCGATGCCGTAGGCCCGTCCGAAGTAGTTGAAGGCGTCGTGGCCCGTGACCAGTACCCGGCGTTCCTCGGGGATCTTCGCGGTCTCCTGCTTGGCCCAGGTGTCGGTTTCCTCGATCTGCTTCTTGTAGGCCTCCGCGTTCTTGTCGTAGTCGGCGGCCTTCGAGGAGTTGATGGTCTTGAGGTGTTCGGCCATCAGGGTCACGACCTGCTGCCAGATCTTGGTGCTGTTCCAGATGTGCGGGTCGTGGAGTTCGTTGCCCTGCTCGTCCTTCTCCGGCCAGGGCAGCAGCTCGCTCTGGTCGATCTTGTTGCCGACGGCGATGTGCTTGGAACCCAGCGATTCGAGCTGGGTCAGCATCTTGGCTTCCAGGTGCACGCCGGAGGAGAAGACCGCGTCGGCGGACTGCATCTTCTCGATGTCCTGGGTGGTGGGCTCGTAGGTGTGGGGGTCGCCGCCGGGCTTGACCATCGTCGTGATCTCGGCGTCGGGATCGAGCACCTTGGCCGCGTCGGCCAGGTAACCGGTGGTGGCGAAGATCGCGAGCTTTTTCCCGCCACCTGCGCTCTCCGAGGCGGAGCCGCTGGATTTGTTGGAGCATCCCGCGACGAGGGCGACGGCGGGGACCGCGGAGAGCGCGGCGATGAGGGAGCGGCGGGTGAGAATGGTGGGTCGCATGGGCTTCCTTACTGTCAAAGCATAAATTAGCTTGTTTCAATACGAAATCACGATGAATCTAACATGCGATATATTCTCAGTACCAGTTGGGGTACCCTCACCCTCGGGCTTGCGACTCCCCGCCTTTCAAAATGAGCCGGCCTACTCCTCGTCCCCGGCGAGGATCAGGTAAATCCGACGCCGGACGTCGGTGAGCTCTCGGGCGGTCTGCTGACGCTGGGCGTCGGTGCCGGTGCGGCCGACCTGGCGCACGGCTTCGCTGAGCGAGTGCATGAGTTCCCGCAGGCGGGGGCCGTCCTCACTGGCCAGGGGGTTCGGCCACTCGGGGCGGTGTTCCTCGACGTGGGCCCGGCCCACCTCGGTGAGGGAGACCTCCTTGCGGCCGCCGCTGGTGTCGATCCGGACGAGGCCCTCGTCCTCGAGCTGGTTGAGCGTCGGGTAGATGGCGCCGGGGCTGGGGGACCACGCCCCGTCGGTGCGCTCGGCGATGGTCTGCATCAGCTGGTAGCCGTGCATCGGCTCCTCGGCGAGCAGCAGGAGGACCGCCACCCGGACATCACCGCGGCGGCGGGACCGGCGGCCGAATCCTTCGAAACCCTCGGGGGGACGTCCGCCGCGACGGCGGCCATGCGGACCGTGCGGACCGTGCGGACCGTGCGGTCCAGGGGCCTCCCGGAAGCCATGGTGATCGTGTTTGTTCGTGTTCATGTCAGATCCTTTCGCTATGGATAGCTCTACGATATATCGTGATCTTCCGTAATGCAACCCCGGGTCTGGTGCCTTGTCAGAGGCGAGTTGCGCGCCGTCTGGGGAGCGTGTAGTGTTCTCACTCGCCCCGGAAAGCGCTGGGAAGCGGCGGACCAGGGCACTCCCCCAGTCGACGAGCCCCGTGGCGAGTGTGCGATCAAGTGGATCCCGCTCAAGGTCACGTGCTCGGTGACGCCTCCTGTTGAACAATCCGGGAAGCCCGGTTTGCGAAACAGGGAACCAGGGAGTACAGTGGAGAAGCTGCCCGATGGGGCGGTGAATCCAGAAAAGGTACAACTCAATGCAGGAACACAGAATTTGACATTCGGTGGAAATGCAGTAAGGTTTACCGGGTTGCTGCTTTGGTGGCTTCCGAATCTTGAGAACTCAACAGCGTGCTTTAAGTCAATGCCATTTTTTGGGGATGGACCAAGGATTGTTTTTTTGGTTTGTTTCTTGTTTTTTCCTTTGATTGATTTTCCTCTGCAGTGTGCGCATTTGGTTGTGTGTGTTGTGGGGGTTTGTTGGTGATTGGGTTTTCTGTCGAATTGTTTTTGGGTGCGCCTGTGTTTGTGGGTGTGTCTGATTTTTGTTTTTTCGATGGAGAGTTTGATCCTGGCTCAGGACGAACGCTGGCGGTGTGCTTAACACATGCAAGTCGAACGGTAAGGCCCTTTCGGGGGTACACGAGTGGCGAACGGGTGAGTAACACGTGAGTAACCTGCCCTCATCTCTGGGATAACAGTCGGAAACGGTTGCTAATACTGGATATGAGCTTGCAAGGCATCTTGTGGGTTGGAAAGATTTTTTTTGGTTGGGGATGGACTCGCGGCCTATCAGCTTGTTGGTGAGGTAGTGGCTCACCAAGGCTTCGACGGGTAGCCGGCCTGAGAGGGCGACCGGCCACATTGGGACTGAGATACGGCCCAAACTCCTACGGGAGGCAGCAGTGGGGAATATTGCACAATGGACGGAAGTCTGATGCAGCAACGCCGCGTGCGGGATGACGGCCTTCGGGTTGTAAACCGCTTTCAATTGTGACGAAGCTTTTTTGTGACGGTAGCAGTAGAAGAAGCACCGGCTAACTACGTGCCAGCAGCCGCGGTGATACGTAGGGTGCGAGCGTTGTCCGGATTTATTGGGCGTAAAGAGCTTGTAGGCGGTTTGTCGCGTCGGGAGTGAAAACTTGGGGCTTAACCCTGAGCTTGCTTTCGATACGGGCTGACTTGAGGGAGGTAGGGGAGAATGGAATTCCTGGTGGAGCGGTGGAATGCGCAGATATCAGGAGGAACACCGGTGGCGAAGGCGGTTCTCTGGACCTTTCCTGACGCTGAGAAGCGAAAGCGTGGGGAGCGAACAGGCTTAGATACCCTGGTAGTCCACGCCGTAAACGGTGGGTACTAGGTGTGGGGGACATTCCACGTTCTCCGTGCCGTAGCTAACGCATTAAGTACCCCGCCTGGGGAGTACGGCCGCAAGGCTAAAACTCAAAGGAATTGACGGGGCCCCGCACAAGCGGCGGAGCATGCGGATTAATTCGATGCAACGCGAAGAACCTTACCTGGGTTTGACATATGCCGGAAGCGTTCAGAGATGGGCGTGCCTTTTTGGTCGGTTTACAGGTGGTGCATGGCTGTCGTCAGCTCGTGTCGTGAGATGTTGGGTTAAGTCCCGCAACGAGCGCAACCCTCGTCCAATGTTGCCAGCGGGTTATGCCGGGGACTCATTGGAGACCGCCGGGGTCAACTCGGAGGAAGGTGGGGATGACGTCAAGTCATCATGCCCCTTATGTCCAGGGCTTCACGCATGCTACAATGGCCGGTACAAAGAGCTGCGAGCCTGTGAGGGTGAGCGAATCTCGGAAAGCCGGTCTCAGTTCGGATTGGGGTCTGCAACTCGACCCCATGAAGTCGGAGTCGCTAGTAATCGCAGATCAGCAACGCTGCGGTGAATACGTTCCCGGGGCTTGTACACACCGCCCGTCAAGTCATGAAAGTCGGTAACACCCGAAGCCGGTGGCCTAACCCATTTTTTGGGGGGGAGCCGTCGAAGGTGGGACTGGTGATTAGGACTAAGTCGTAACAAGGTAGCCGTACCGGAAGGTGCGGCTGGATCACCTCCTTTCTAAGGAGCCGAATGGTTTTTGTGGCTGGTTTGTTCCTGGATGTTGTTTCTGGGGGCTGGTCATGGTTTTTGGTTTCTGGGTGGAACATTGGCTTTTACCATGTTTTGTGGTGGCGCGTTGTTGGGTTTTGAGGGGTCGGTGGCCGTTTGGTGGCTTCGGTTTCTCTGTGGAGCCCCGGGCTCTTCCGGTTTTTGCCGGGGGGTTTTGGGGTGTGTGTTTTGAGAACTTTATAGTGGACGCGAGCATCTTTGTAGTTTTTGTTGTTGGTTTTTTGGCAAGCTACTTAGTGCGATCGGTGGATGCCTTGGCACCAAGAGCCGATGAAGGACGTTGTAACCTGCGATAAGCCCAGGGGAGTTGGTAAACGAGTTTTGATCCTGGGATTTCCGAATGGGGTAACCTTGATTCCGGAGTTGTGTCCGGTGACCTCTGCCTGAATGTATAGGGTAGTTGGAGGGAACGCGGGGAAGTGAAACATCTCAGTACCCGTAGGAAGAGAAAACAATAGTGATTCCGTGAGTAGTGGCGAGCGAAAGTGGATGAGGCTAAACCTGTGCCGTGTGATAGCTGACAGGTGTTGCGGTGCGGGGGTTGTGGGATGCGTTGTGGTCTGGCTGTTGACGGGCCGGCGAGTTATAAATTGATGGATGAAGTTGAATCGGTTGGAAAGCCGGAGCGTAGAGGGTGATACTCCTGTAGGCGTATGTCTGTCACTCGTTTTTCGTTTTCCCAAGTAGCACGGGACTCGTGGAATCTCGTGTGAATCTGGCAGGACCATCTGCTAAGCCTAAATACTCCTTGGTGACCGATAGTGTATCAGTACCGTGAGGGAATGGTGAAAAGTACCCCGGGAGGGGAGTGAAATAGTACCTGAAACCGGTCGCATACAATCCGTCGGGGCCTCGAACTTTTTTGTTTGGGGTGACGGCGTGCCTTTTGAAGAATGAGCCTGCGAGTCAGTGGTGCGTGGCGAGGTTAACCCGTGTGGGGTAGTCGTAGCGAAAGCGAGTCCTAATAGGGCGTTTTTAGTCGCGTGCTCTGGACCCGAAGCGGGGTGATCTATCCATGGCCAGGGTGAAGCGAAGGTAAGACTTCGTGGAGGCCCGAACTCACTTGGGTTGAAAACCGAGGAGATGAGCTGTGGATAGGGGTGAAAGGCCAATCAAACCCCGTGATAGCTGGTTCTCCCCGAAATGCATTTAGGTGCAGCGTTGCGTGTTTCTTGCCGGAGGTAGAGCACTGGATGGTCTAGGGGGCCCACAAGCTTACCGAAATCAGCCAAACTCCGAATGCCGGTAAGTTAGAGCGTGGCAGTGAGACTGTGGGGGATAAGCTTCATAGTCGAGAGGGAAACAGCCCAGATCATCAGCTAAGGCCCCTAAGAGGTG
The DNA here is from genome assembly GCF_900637725.1 of Arachnia propionica. Classification (GTDB taxonomy): domain Bacteria; phylum Actinomycetota; class Actinomycetes; order Propionibacteriales; family Propionibacteriaceae; genus Arachnia; species Arachnia propionica. The sequence continues at coordinate 32,050 of NZ_LR134406.1, forward strand.
ACTAAGTGGAAAAGGATGTGGAGTTGCGTTGACAACCAGGAGGTTGGCTTGGAAGCAGCCATCCTTGAAAGAGTGCGTAATAGCTCACTGGTCAAGTGATTCTGCGCCGACAATTCAGCGGGGCTCAAGTTATCCGCCGAAGCTGTGGCATTCACGCGTTGTGGCCGGAAGGTTGCGTGGATGGGTAGGGGAGCGTCGTGTGCGTGTTGAAGCGGTGGGGTGACCTGGTCGTGGAGTGCATACGAGTGAGAATGCAGGCATGAGTAGCGAATGACGGGTGAGAAACCCGTCCGCCGAATATCCAAGGGTTCCAGGGTCAAGTTAATCTGCCCTGGGTTAGTCGGGACCTAAGGCGAGGCCGACAGGCGTAGTCGATGGACAACGGGTTGATATTCCCGTACCGGCGAAACAACGTCCGTGCTGGGGCACGCGATGCTAAGCATGCGAGACTGTCTGCTGCCTTTCGGGGTGGTGGGTGGTTGAGTCTGTGATCCGAGTGTGTAGTAGGCAAGCCGCGGAGGGACGCAGGAAGGTAGCTCATCCTCAGCGTTGGTTGTCTGAGGCTAAGTGTGTAGGGTGGGGTGTAGGTAAATCCGCATTCCGTGATGCCTGAGACACGATGGGCCTGCACCGTTTGGGTGTGGGTTGAGTGATCCTATGCTGCCTAGAAAAGCTTCGTTGGCGAGTTGTTAGCCGCCCGTACCCTAAACCGACACAGGTGGATAGGTAGAGAATACCGAGGCGATCGGGATAATCGTGGTGAAGGAACTCGGCAAAATACCCCCGTAACTTCGGGATAAGGGGGACCTGATACGTGACCAGCCTTGCGTTGTGAGCGTTGAGGGTCGCAGAGACCAGGCCCAAGCGACTGTTTACTAAAAACACAGGTCCGTGCCAACTCGTAAGAGGATGTATACGGACTGACTCCTGCCCGGTGCTGGAAGGTTAAGGGGAACTGTCAGCCGCATTTTGTGTGGTGAAGCGGTGAACTTAAGCCCCAGTAAACGGCGGTGGTAACTATAACCATCCTAAGGTAGCGAAATTCCTTGTCGGGTAAGTTCCGACCTGCACGAATGGAGTAACGATTTGGGCGCTGTCTCCACCACGAACCCGGTGAAATTGCATTACGAGTAAAGATGCTCGTTACGCGCAGCAGGACGGAAAGACCCCGGGACCTTTACTACAGTTTGGTATTGGTGATCGGTGTGACTTGTGTAGGATAGGTGGGAGACTTTGAAACCGGGACGCCAGTTCCGGTGGAGTCGTCGTTGAAATACCACTCTGGTCATTCTGGTTATCTAACCTAGGACCGTTATCCGGTTCAGGGACAGTGCCTGATGGGTAGTTTGACTGGGGCGGTCGCCTCCTAAAAGGTAACGGAGGCGCCCAAAGGTTCCCTCAGCCTGGTTGGCAATCAGGTTTCGAGTGTAAGTGCACAAGGGAGCTTGACTGTGAGACCGACGGGTCGAGCAGGGACGAAAGTCGGGACTAGTGATCTTCTGGTAGCGAATGGAAGCGCCAGGACTCAACGGATAAAAGGTACCCCGGGGATAACAGGCTGATCTTGCCCGAGCGTCCATAGCGACGGCATGGTTTGGCACCTCGATGTCGGCTCGTCGCATCCTGGGGCTGGAGTCGGTCCCAAGGGTTGGGCTGTTCGCCCATTAAAGCGGCACGCGAGCTGGGTTTAGAACGTCGTGAGACAGTTCGGTCCCTATCCGCTGCGCGCGTAGGAGTCTTGAGAAGGGCTGTCCTTAGTACGAGAGGACCGGGACGGACCAACCTCTGGTGTGCCAGTTGTTCCGCCAGGAGCACGGCTGGTTGGCTACGTTGGGAAGTGATAACCGCTGAAAGCATCTAAGCGGGAAGCACGCTTCAAGATGAGGACTCCCACACCGTCAAGGTGGTAAGGCCCCCCGCAGACCACGGGGTTGATAGGTCGGACGTGGAAGCACAGTAATGTGTGAAGCTGACCGATACTAATAGGCCGAGGGCTTGCCACACCAACAACACAACCAAAGAATTCTGTACGCGTCCACTATGAAGTATCCCAAAACACACACCCCCCAATAAAGGGTGTCTGCAACAACAACAAACAGCCGGTGAAAAACCCCTTCAAAGGTTTTGTCACGGTGGCCATGGCGAGAGGGAAACACCCGGACCCATCCCGAACCCGGAAGTTAAGCCTCCCAGCGCTGATGGTACTGCACACGCGAGTGTGTGGGAGAGTAAGACGCCGCCGGACAACACACCCAACGCCCCCACAACCCACCAGTTGTGGGGGCACAACCACACCCCCACCAAAAACCACCACCCAGCCCCAGCTCGCGGGCCACATGCGCGATCGGCCTGCCAGGCTCGATCACCAACCTCGCAGCCTCAGTCCGATGCCCCGGCATCAATGACGGCTGAGCCTTCCTCTCTGCCACACCAGTGCCCTTCCCGCGGAGCCCCGATCCCGCTATCCCAAGTGTCCACAAATTCAGGGTAACCGCACTGGATTCTAGGGAGATGCCCTATAAACTTGAGGTCCGGGTGACCGATGCCCGGGTGCCCACAGGCAAGGGAGCCTTGAGTATGGAACGGATGTTCGGCCCTGAGGATGGTGCCACTTCGAGTGTGTCATGTCCCCGTCGACCCTTCGGCGAGGAGCAGCGATGAGTTTTCACAAGAGTGGCAGCCCGGCGGCCATAGCGACGGAGGTCACGAGCCTGTTCTGGCTGGCCGGTGCCGTGGGCGGCGCGGCCGTCGCCGAAGTTGTGAACCGCGGTCAGTCGTGGCTGGAGACCCGTCGCCTCGCCCACGGAACCCCGAGCCTTGAGGACGCCGCCCGGTTCGGGCGGCGTCTAGCCCGCACCCACGCGGCGGGCGCGCCGCACTGGGGCGCTCCACCACCGGGGCTGCGTGACGTCGATGCGCGGCTGTCGGAGCTGCCGGCCCCCGTCAGTGGCGCCCCTCGCTGGGGCAGCTGGGGCGAGTTTTACGCCGAGGCCAGGCTGCGTCCCTACCTGCGGCTGGCGGAGGTTCCCAGAGAGGCCAGGTTGGTGCTGCACCGGGCCATCGACCTGGTGGCGGAGGGACGCTTCGACGCCCCCCAGCCCGCGCTGGTCAAGAGTGTGGCCAGGATCCACGGGGATCTCTGGGCTGGGAACGTGATGTGGGCCGTCGTACCCGGCGGCGCGGGCACCACTGGCACGCTGCTCGACCCGTCTGCCCACGGTGGCCACGCCGAGACGGATCTGGCCGAGCTGGCGCTCTTCGGTGCGCCCCACCTGGACGCCATCATTGCCGGATACCAGGAGGTCAGCCCGCTGGCGGACGGGTGGCGGTACCGGGTGGCCGTGCACCAGTTCCACATGGTGCTGGTGCACGCGGCTCTCTACTCCGGAAACTACGTGCCCCAGGCCCTCACCTTGGCGCGGCGGCTCAGGGGTGACGCGGAACGCAGCAGACAGCCCGTAAGGATCAGGGCCGGCCTGGCCAGTTGATCACCGGATCCGGGGGTAGTCCTCGGGTGGAATGCCGACCCCGACGGGGAACTCCTCGCCAAGGTCTTCCATGACGGCGATGCTCTCGTCGATGGGATCGACGAGAGTGTAGTCCTCCTCGAGGCTGATCGAGAGCTGGTCCCCCTTGGGGTCGAGGGGGCTGTGTGGGACCCCATCGTGCTGCCCGGCCATGCCGAACTGGGGTGCGACGATGTGCCCCTCGTTGACGCTCGGTTCCGCCACCGGTCCCGGTTCGGGAAGCCCGGCTACTACGGGAACCTCGTCGACCTCGGTCTCGTCGATCAGCAGATCGGTTGCCTTCGACGAGCTGTCGGTGGCTTTTGGCTGGCTGGTGTCGGGCGTCATCGTGCGCCGCCAACCGGATGTGTCCTCCTCCGTTCCGAAGGGCTGGGCGATCGGCGCGGTGATCCGCGGAATGTCGGGGATGGTCGCGTCGTCGTGGTGTGCCGTGACGGGGTAGACCGGTGCCGTTGGGACGAGATGCTCCGTCTCGGGGAGGTCCATGGGGGTGGGGTCCTCTGGCGCCGGTCCGGGCGCGACGAGCTTGGCGAAGCTGCCGGTGTCGGTGAGAGCCGACAGGTCGGTGGTTTCCTCCTGCGCCGCGGGTTCCTGTTCCGGTTCCTCCCGATTCTCGGTCTCCTGAGAATCTTCTTGGCCCTCGGTCTCCTGAGAATCTTCTTGGTCCCCGTTCTCCTGAGGATCTTCTTGGTTCTCGTCCTCCTGGTCCTTGGTCTTCTCCTCGGGGGCCGGGAGTTCCACCTCGTGCTCCACGACGGCGGTGGGGGCGAGCTGTTCGGGGGCGCGAACCTCCTCTTCGTCCTCGGGTTTCTCTTCGCCCTCGAGTTTCTCTTTGTCCCCGGGTTCCTCTTCGACCGCGGCTTCCTCGTCGGGGGTCTTCTCGTCGGGGGTCTTTTCGTCCTTGGTTTCTTCGTCCTTGGTTTCCTCGTCGGGCTCGACCTCGTCCACGGGCTCCCCGGGCTGCTCGGGCTGCTCGAGCTGCTCGGGGTCCTGATCCTTCGCATCCTCTTCAGGGGTGCTGGGGGCGAAAGTGATCGGGGTTTCCTGCGCGACCCCGGCGCCGATCGCCTGCCAAGGTTCTTCCTTGATGATCTCGGTCTGTGGAACCTCGGGCCGTTCGTCCTGTTCGGGCTGTTCGGGTTGTTCGGGTTGTTCGGGTTGTTCGGGCTGTTCGGGCTGCTCGGGCTGCTCGGCCTGCTCGGTTGCCGAGGCCGGAGTTGCCTGGTCGCGTTCGGCGGCGAGCAGCGCCTGGAGTTCGGCGGCCTCGCGGCGGGCCTGCGACAGATCACCCTCCAGGGATTCGATCCGCTCGATGAGGTTTGGCATCGTCTTGTCCCAAGCGGCGGTGGCGCGGTTCTCCAGCCGGGCCATGTCGATCTCCTGCTTGTTGATCCGCTCCTCCAGCTCGACCACTTGGCGACGGGCCTGCTCGGCGTCGCTGATGTGCTGGTCGACCTGCTGGGCGCGGGCCTCCGCCTCCGCGGCGCGGGCCTCGGCTTCGGAGACGCGCAGGTCGGCCTGCGTGACCTGCTGTCCCGCCTCCTCGATCTTCGCCTCCGCCTCCTGGGCCTTGACTTCGGCCTCGAGGGCGCGTTGGTTGGCCTCCTCGATCCTGGCCTCGGCCTCGCGGGCCTTGGCCTCGGCGTCGTTGGCGCGGCTCTCCGCCTCCAGCAGCCGCGGATCGGGTTCGGCGGCGGTGGGTGTGGGGGGCGGGGTCTGGCCGGTGATCCGGGGGATCATGTGGGTGTCGATGGTGGACTCGTCGGAGACGGTGTGATCGTTGAGAAGGTCGGGTTGGGGTTCTCCTGCCGGTTTCGCCTCGGCCGGTTTCGCTTCAGCGGGGATTCCCCTGGCCGACGGGTCGGTGGAGGCGGAGGGCCCGGCGTACAGCGACGGATCGGGCGCGAAGGGCGAAGGGATCGACACCGGCTGGGCCTCGGCCTTCGGCCGTGAATCGGGGGTGGAGGCCACCGCGATCGGAGACGGGGGCTGCGAGGCGACGGGCTGGGCTTCGACCGGAACCGCCCGGGACGCCAGGGACACGGGTTCCTTCTCGTCGTCCTTGAGGACCGCCATCGCCTCCAGCTCGGGCGTCGGCCTTGTCGGTCGTGTTTCCTGTTCGGCGGCCAGCTTGGCCCGGGCGGAGCGCTTTCCAAGCACCCAGCCCAAGAACAATGCCAAACCAACAAGCACGACAAGAATTGCCGCCAGTTCGATGACCAGCAGAACATATCCGGTCATGGTCTACCTTTCCCCTCGTTGCACGAACGTCACTCGCCGGTTCTTTGCCTGACCTTCCGGAGTCGAATTAGATTCCGCCGGTTCCGTGTCGGCTTTTCCGACTGCTACCAGTTGGTCGCGATTCGCCCCCGCCGCGACGAGGGCGTCGACCACACGCCGGGCGCGTTTCTCCGACAACTCTTTCCGGAAAGCCGGGGAGCGGCCGTTGTCCGTGTGCCCGTCAACCTCGACGGTGACATCCGGATTGGCCTGGAGCCAGACCGCCAGCTCTATGATCTTGGTGCGTTCACTGGAGGGGAAATCGGATTCCCCACCTTCGAATTTCACCACTGATTTCGGCATCTCGCCGGAGGCAGGGCTGGGCGAGGGGCTCGGGGACGGGCTGGGTGAGGCCGCCGGTTCGGAGGGACTCGGCTTGGGGGACGGCGTCGAAGTGGGGGCCGGTGTGGATGTAGTGGGTTGTGAAGTGGATGCGGTGGGCAGCGACGAACGATCCGCCTCGGCCCGGACAACGCCCGGGACGTCCAACACCAGGCGCAGCGCCGTCGGCAACTGCTCCGGATTCGCGGCGGACACGGTGGCGGTCAACCCCGAGAAGGTGACGTGGGCGTCCACACCCTCCGCCGCCAGTGCCCGGGTGGCCTCCTCGGTGAGTGTCCGCTCCACCAGCAGGGCGCCACCTGCCGCTCCGACGGCCACGAGCGCGGCCAACCCAGTGACCACGGCCACCACGGTTCCCTTCACGGTACCTCCATACTCTTGCGAACCGACCTTATATCCCGACTCGCTGCATCTGGGTATCCACCCCAGTTTCGTCGAACGTTTTTTCGTTCACGTACTAACTTTCGTCTTGAATCATCTAGTATTCCACCTTGGGGGAAGACCTACAAAAAGGGGATAACATGTCCGCGAGTGTCCTCGGAAGGTGCCCCAGCTCCGAGGCGCCCGGGCGTGACATATCCAACGAGGGCGGAAGGAAGCGCAATGGACGGAAAATACGGCAGCAGCAAGCACAGTGACCTCAAGCTGGTGCTCAGCGCCATCAGGCGGGCCATCCCGGAGCTCCATGGTGTCATGATCGCCTCGCAGGACGGCTTGGCCATTGCCCACGACTTCCCGGAGGCGGACGCGGAGCGCATAGCCGCGATGGCCGCCACCGCGCTGGGGCTCGGTAAACGCATCTCCGAGCGCACCAACATGGGTGATCTGGCGGAGTCCGTGATCCACGGCAGGAACGGTTACCTGGTGGTCTACGGCGCGGGTGAGGACGCGGTGCTGGTGATGCAGGGACCCATCGAGTCGAACCTCGGCCTGATGCGGATCGAGGCCCGCGTCGCGGCTGTCGAGATCAAGCAGCTGCTGACGACGGCCTGAACATGGAGACAATGCACGCGATGGCGCGGGACGCGGCCGGGCAGATTCCCCCGCAGCGGTTGCTGCGCGACGGGGACCGCGAGGTCATCCAGCGCCACCGGGGCCGGCTGCTGGCCCTCGGGCCGGAGGTGGTGGGGGCCTTGGAGGAGGTCCTGTACGGCCGGCTGCCCGAGGGAGCCGGGGCGTCGCGGGAGAGCTTGGAATACTGGTGGGCGCGGACAGTGACCGGGCCGTGGGACGACGACTATCTGGCCCGGATGGCTCTCGTCGGGCTGATGCACGTCGCCAAACGGGTCACGAACCCGACGATGCTGGCGGCCTCCGACCACGTGGTGCAACTGATCGCGGACGCGTCGGTTGCCTTCGGGATCCCCGACGAGGAGCGGCGGGCGCTGCTGGATGCCGTCGGCAGGGTCGCCGGCACCGTTCGGGTGGTAATCGCGTGGAGCCACGAGCGCGCGGTCAGTGCCGCCCTGTACGAGGCGGCTGGGATGCCGGAGGGGCTGCTGGCCAGGCTGCGCGACCAGGAGGTCGGCGCGTTTCTCGAACGGGCCCGCGCCGAGCTGAACCTGTAGCGTGATGCCATGATGCGACTGCGAAGCGACGTGCGTGCCTGGCTGACCGACATGGACGGGGTCCTGGTGCACGAGGAACAGGCGCTTCCCGGGGCCCAAGAGTTGATCTCCCAGTGGACCCGCACGGAAACGCCGTTCCTGGTGCTGACGAACAACTCGATCTTCACCCCCCGCGACCTCTCGGCACGGCTGCGGGACTCCGGGCTGGAGGTGCCCGAGGACCACATCTGGACCTCGGCCCTGGCCACCGCCACCTTCCTGGAGCAGCAGCAGCCGGGGGCGTCGGTGTACGTGATCGGCGAGGCCGGCACCATAACCGCTCTTCACGAGGCCGGTTTCGTGCTCACCGACCGCAATCCGGATTTCGTGGTCATCGGGGAAACCCGGACCTATTCGTTCGAGTCGATCACTCGCGCAATCCGGTTGATCGACGCGGGGTCGCGTTTCATCGTCACCAATCCCGATGCCACCGGTCCCAGCAACGACGGGATATTGCCCGCCACCGGTGCAATCGCCGCTCTCGTGAGCGAGGCGACGCAGAAGAAACCCTATGTGGTGGGGAAACCGAATCCGATGATGTTCCGTTCCGCGCTGAACCGGATAGGCGTGCACAGCGAACACACGGGAATGATCGGCGACCGGATGGACACCGACATCGTCGCCGGAATGGAGGCCGGCCTCCACACCGTCCTGGTGCTCACCGGTATCACCACCCGCGAATCTGCCAAGAAGTTCCCCTTCCGCCCGAGCGAGATAGTGGAGGGCGTGCACGAACTCGTCGAAAAGGATTCAACCGGCGGCGATGGCGAGGAGCGGTAGGGCGGCGGAGGCCAGGGCCAGGAGGGTATCGCGCCAGGTCCAGTGGAGGTCGTGCAGGCGGGTCGGGTGGCGGGTGATGCCGTAGCCGCGGGAGATCATCGCCGCCGACAGGTCCTCCGACATGCGGATTCCGCTGGTCAGCAGCGGCACCATGATGGTGGCGTGGGCCAGGACGCGGCGCACCGGGCCGCGCGAGTCGATGTGCGCTCCCCGGACCTGCTGGGCCTCGGTGATCTGGCGGGAACGCCGCCGCAGGGTGGGGATGAAACGCAGCGCCGTCGTGCACACGAACACCAGCGGGTTCGGCAGCCGGAGGGTGCGCATCAGGGTGGTGAAGCGTTCGGCGGGGGTGGTGGCCAGCAGCGCCGCCGTCGAGCACAGCATCGTCACCAGCCGCAGCACCAGGACCGAGGCGTACCCGATTCCGCCCGGGGTGAAGGCGGCGAAACCGAAGACCAGGGCCAGCACGGGGACCATCGGGGCCAGGAGACCCCAGAGCCCACGGATCCCGCGTACCCGCACCAGGGCCCCGGCGGTGAGCGCGGCCAGCCCGAGGTGGGCCAGGGGGTTGGAGGTCAGGAAGGTCGCGGTGACGGCGGCTGTCAGCGCCACCAGCTTCGAACGCACATCGAAGCCGTTCCCGCGTGTGGTCGCATCCCCGGAGCGTTCCGGCCCGGCCGTCTCCGGGACGGGGGCGGTCAGCGTCACGGTACGGGAGGCGTGGCGGGCAGCCAGGGGGAGGTCGTGGGTGATCATGACGATCGTGGTGCCGTCGCGGTTCAGGTCCGCCAGCAGCCCCATCAGCGCCTCGGTGCCCCGCCAGTCCAGGCCGGTGGTGGGTTCGTCGAGGATCAGGACGTCGGGGTTCATCGCCAGGGCGGAGGCCACCGCCAGTCGCTGCCGGTCCCCGCGTCCGAGCCGCAGCGGATGCAGCCCGGCGAAATCCCCCAGCCCCACCCGTTCCAGGGCCCGGCCGGCCCGCACCGCCACCTCCGGGTCCGGCAGTCCCGCGTTGCGCGGCCCGAAGGCGGCCTCGTCGAAGACGGTGTTCGCGAAGATCTGATGGTCGGGGTTCTGGAAGACGAACCCCACCCGCTCGGCGTGGCTGCGGAGCGTCCCGGAGGTCGGTTCCAGCAGCCCGGCGAAATGCTTCGCCAGGGTGGTCTTGCCCGCGCCGTTGCCGCCCAGCAGCGCGACGAACTCGCCGCGGTGGATGGTGACGTCGACCCCGTCGAGGGCCAGCACCCCCGACGGGTAGCGGTGGGTCAGGTCGATGGCCTCCAGGACGGGGGGAGTCTCCGGTTCGGGTCGCTTCGGCACCCCGCCGCGGCACCGGTTGCGGGGGCGGATTCCGGCCGCCGCGACCCGCCGTTCGTCGTCGAGGAACGGGCCGGGCGCGCCGAAATACGCGAGTCTCCCCTCCTCCAGCACCAGGAGCAGATCCGCCCAGGCGGCCACGGCATCCGGGTCGTGATCCACCACGACCACGGTGCGTCCCGCAGCGCTCAGATCCGCGACGATGCGCCGCACCGTCGCCGCCCCCTCCGGGTCGAGGGCCGAGGTGGGGTCGTCGAGGACCAGGATCTGCGGCTCCATCGCGAGCACCCCGGCGATCGCGAGTCGCTGGAGCTGCCCGCCGGACAGGGTGGCCGTTTCACGATCCGCCAGGCCCGCCAGCCCGACCTCTTCCAGGGCGCGCCGGGCCCTGGAGAGCACCTCGTCGCGGCCCAGCCCCAGGTTCGCGGGACCGGCGGCGACGTCGTCGATCACCAGACTCTCCATCACCTGGGCCTCCGGGTTCTGCGAGACCAGGCCGACGACGCGCACCAGGCGGGGCGGGGTCGTCTCGTGGGTGGCGATGCCCGCGACCCGCAGCTGCCCGTAGAGGTCGCCGGGATGGTGGTGGGGGACCAAGCCGTTCAGGGCCATGGCGAATGTCGACATGCCCGCACCCGCGGCGCCCATCACCGCGACACGACTCCCGGCGGGGATGTCGCAGGTGATGTCGGCCAGCTGCCGGGTTCCGGTGCCGCGGTGGGAGAAACCGAGCCCTCGGGCCTCGATCACGGGTGCGTCGGTTTCGCTGTCAGTTCCGCCACCGGATGCCACGGGACGTGTCCGGGAACCACATTTCGCAGGTCGGCGACGGAGGCTGGGTCGCAGGCGAGGAGCACGCAGCTGGCAGGCCCGCCCGAGGCGTCGAGAGGGAGGGGGTGGGGCAGCCACGTGAGAGTGCATCCACTGGATTCGGCGAGCTGCCCGGCCTCGTAACTGATGCCCCGCGACCCGACCGGCAGGGCGTCGTGGACCGCTCCGGTGGTGACGAGGGCCTGCACGGTAGACAGCGGCACGATGTCCGGACGCCCGATGAAAACCTCGTCGTGCGGGGCGGAACGCGGCCAGCCGACACAGATCACCACGTCGCCGGGGCGGCCCCCACCGGTGAGCAGGTCACCTGTCAGGGTGCCGATCACCGTCACCCCGACCCCCGTCGCGGGTGAAGGCACGTTCTCCTCCGTGCTGCCCGTCACCGCGTCGCCTCGGATGCCGACCTCCGAGGCGACCGCGCGGAACGTGTCGATGAAGACGGTGGCCTCGGCCATGTCGTGGCAGAGGGTGTTGACCAACGCGACGGGCCGCGCCCCGGAACACAGCACCTCCAGCAGCGGAACCCGGGCCGCGAAGTGCGCCACCACGTCGGCGGACACCCGCACCAGATCGGCGGGTCGCGGTCCGATGCCGCCCACCGAGTCGCAGGCGATCACCAGGGGCGGGGAGCCGTCGACGATCAGGAGGTCGCGGACGGGACGAACCGGGTCCGTCACGATTTCCCGGGGCCCGTGAGTCGTACGGGACGGCCGGCGAGCCCGGCCGCCGCCAGGGCGATCCCCGCGATCACGGCCACGGCAATATTGATGGCGGAACCCACCAGCAGCGGCACCACCTGCGCGGCATACATCCCGAGGCCGCCGATGGGAAGCAGGACCGCGGGGGCCAGCAGGCCGTTCAGGAGAACCGCCACCGCGGCGGCCACCAGGGCGCCCAGGGGCCGGGCCAGCAGGCCGAAGAGCCAGGCGAACACGAACATCTCCGCCGCGATGATCAGGTGGATCGGAAGGCCCAGCGGGAAACCGGCGGTCGCGGCGGAGATCAGGTGCCCGAGCGCCCCCACGACGCCACCCTCCAGCGGGGAGAAGGCGACCGCTGCCAGGTATCCGGGGGCCGCGTCGAGGGCGACGGTGCCCGTCGGGCTCGGGATCTTGATGAACGCCCCCACCCCCGACAGCGCCACCAGGATCGCGACCCGCGCCACCCGTCGCGGTGAGAAGAACCCGTTCGAACCGGAGGTGGACAGGGTGGGTTGCTCGCTCATGTGACCTTCCTCGTGATGGACGTGAACCGGTCCTGAACATAGCGGAGTGGGGAGTGCGATTTCGACACGGGCCACTCCTTCGCCGCAATGTGGTGGGATGGATGCATGACCACTCAAGTTGATTTCTGGTTCGATCCGACGTGTCCGTGGGCGTGGATGACCTCCCGCTGGATCCTGGAGGTGGAGAAGGTCCGCGACGCGAAGGTCACCTTCCACACCATGAGCCTCTACATCCTCAACGAGGGACGCGACCTCGACCCCGGCTACCGGGAACGCATCGACGCCACCCTCGTCGCCTCGCGTGCGGCGGCCGCGGTTCAGAAACTCCACGGCCACGACGTCCTGCGTGACTTCTACACCGCACTCGGCATCCGTCTCCATCCCGGGGGCGAACCGGTCGCCGTCGAGACCGTCGCCGCGGCCCTCGCCGACTGCGGCCTGGAAGCCGGCATTGCTGAGCGCGTCACCACCGACGAGTTCGACACCGACCTGCGCGCCTACCAGAAGGTGGCCCAGGACCTCGTCGGAACGGATGTCGGCACCCCGGTCATCCGCGTCAACGGCATGGCGCTGTTCGGTCCCGTCATCTCGCCCGCCCCGAAGGGCGAGGCGGCCGGCGAACTGTTCGACGGCTTCGTGAAAGTCACCGCCTACCCGGGTTTCTTCGAGCTGAAGCGTTCCCGCGACGTCGGCCCGATCTTCGAGTGAGGTTCAGTCCCCGAGACCCGTTCCCACGTCACGGGCGGTCTGGATCCACGGATGGTCCGGTGGGACCTGGGCCAGAACGCCCGCGACCTTCTTCAGGTCGACGGGTTCGGTGCCGTCGCCCTTGCTCGCGACCATCACCCCGCTGACCCCGTCGGCGATCAGGTCGGCGGCGGCGGTGCCGATCCGCGACCCCAGCAGCCGGTCCTCCGCGCATGGCGTCCCGCCGCGCTGCACGTAGCCGAGGATGGTGACGCGGGTCTCCAGGCCCGTCGCGTCCTCCAGGGAACGGGCCAACCGGAAGGTGTGTTCGCGGTGGTCGTCGAGGACCCGGGCCAGGTGCGATTTCGCGGCTGCCTTCTCCTGCGGGGTTCCGGCGGCCTTCTTCAGCGATTCGGCGGCGGCGATGGCCTGCGCCGCCGCGGTGTCGTTGGCTCCCTCGGCCACCGCGATCACGCTGAAGTTGGTGCCGCGTGCCTGCCGGGCCCGGATGGTCTCGGCGATGGCGTCGACGGAGTAAGGGATCTCGGGGATCAGGATGACGTCCGCCCCGCCCGCGATGCCCGCACCCAGGGCCAGCCAGCCCGCCTTGTGGCCCATGATCTCGGCCAGGATCACCCGGTGGTGGCTGTGGGCGGTGGAGTGGAGCCGGTCGATGGCGTCGGTGGCGATCTCCAAGGCCGTGGAGAAACCGAAGGTGTTGTCGGTGTGGGCGACGTCGCGGTCGATGGTTTTGGGCAGGTGAACCACCGGAATGCCCGCCTCCGACAGGCGCAGCGCGTTCTTCGCGGTGCCGCCGCCACCCAGCATCACCAGGCAGTCGAGATCGGCCTGCTCGACGACATCCTTGATGATGGGGATTGCGTCGACGACCTCGCCGCCCATGCGCATGCGGTGCACCTTGTCGCGGCTGGTGCCGAGGATGGTGCCGCCAATGGTGAGGATTCCCGACAGCGCCTCCGGGCCGAGCTGGAAGCACCGGTTCTCGGCCAAGCCGCGCACGCCGTCGCGGAAACCGATCAATTCCATGCCGTGTCTGCCGATGGCCGCCTTTCCCAGCCCACGGATGGCCGCGTTCAGGCCGGGGGAGTCGCCGCCCGCCGTCAGAACACCGATGCGTTTTGCATTGCCCATGAGAACCTCCTTGTCCGTATCCGAGCCTACTCCGAAGCGGGATTTGCCGCTGGGCACTAGCTTTGAGCCATGCAGCGAGTACTGGTGGGATATGCGACCCGCGCGGGTTCCACGGCCGAGGTGTCCGGAATCATCGCCGACGAACTGCGTGCCCGCGGCTTCGATGTCGTGGTGGCGGATCTGCGCGACGACCCCGACCCGGCCGGTTTCGACGGGTTCGTGCTGGGAAGCGCCACCCAGGCGTTGACGTGGCTGCCGGAGTCGCTGACGTGGCTGCGGGACCATGGCCGGCAGGTGGGTCGGGCCGCGTTGTTCAACCTCTCCATCACCGCCGTCGACCCCACCAAGCAGGATGTCGCGCTCGGCCACAACAAGGCCGCATCGGAGCTGGTCGAGGCCAGCGCACAGGCCGCCTTCGCGGGTCGTTACGCCCCCAAGAAGGTCGGGTTCTTCAAGCGGCTGCTGCTACGGGTCCTCGCGAAGAAACCCGCCGACCACGTCGATCCGCCGGCGATCCGCGCCTGGGCCCGGGGGCTCGACCTCACGAGGACGAACGAAACACCGTGAGGAAACGGGACGCCGACTCCCGGCGTTCCCCGTGCCCGGCCCTGGCCTTCTCGTACTTGCTGGCAGTGGTCCTGGTGGCGTCCTGGATGCGCCTGGCCAGGGAGCTCTTGTTGGCCTCCACCGTGTTGCGCCGCCCCTCGGCGGTCTCGTTCATCCTGTAGCCGAGTACCGCGGCGGCGATCCCCGCGAGGCCAAGCAGTAGGAACCAGCCCGAGCGTGCCGCGAGGAGCAGCACGAAGGAGGCAGCCGCCAAGGCGGCCCCCGCCCACATGACCTCCCTGCCGCGAAGGATTAGACCCGCGGGCTGCTGGGAGTCGTAGCGGCGCATCAGGGCCCGCACCGCGGCCTGGTCGTGGACTCCGTGGGGGCCGACGGTGAGGCCGTCGTGACCGGGCACCTTCCCCTCCGGGACCCGCGGTTCCGGTTCCGTCTGCCATTCCCGCGCGACCGGCACGAAGATCTCGGCGATCAGCAACCACAGGCTGCGGCGGTCCTGTCTGCTGGCGTGGTCGTCGAGGGCCGTCTGCCGCAGGACATCGACGACCACGTGGCGTTTCTCCGGAACCTCGTCGGGAAGTTTGCTGGCTCCGAGGGGATTGTTGAACTGTTCCTCCAGGAGTTCCGCGCGGGCCAGCAGCGCGTGTTCGCTCTCGCTGCCGCCGCGGATGTGGACCTGCAGCACCTGGACGAGCATGGCCCGGGTGGATTCCCAGGCATTCTCCTCGGGCGAGGTCTCCTCCACGACCACGGGGGTTTCCTCGGGTTCCGGTTCCGGCCGGTTCGAAGCGCCCCAGATACGTCCGGAACCCCGGATCACGAAGTCGGGACGGCCCGTCCCGGTGGCGGTCCAGCCGGTCTCCTGCTCGGGGGTGCCCCGCGGGGCGAGTTCCTCTAGCCGTGACGTCACCCAGTCCAGCGCCTTGGCGTCGTTGTTTCCGGCCTGGGATCTCGCCCACTCCAGCCAGTTATCGGCGCTGGCAATCAGCGGACGGAAGGTTGCGGTGAGCGTCGTCAGGGCCGCCGGGCCGAAGGCCCCGCGCAACGTGGCACCCCACAGCAGCAGCTGCCACTCGGCCCAGGTGCCCTGGTCGTCGGGGGTCAGGAGTTTCGGCAGCTCCGCGGCCACGGCCTCACCCGCGCCGAATGCGGCCCGCGCGGTCGCGAGGAAGACCGGTGCCGCCTGGGGGTCGCGTTGCCGGGCGAGCGCAGCCTGCTCCGGGTCGACGGAACCGTCGGGTCGCAGCGCTGACATCGCGGGGGGCAGCCAGTAACCGTCGACATCCGGTCGCATCGGGGGAACACCGCCGTCGAGCAGCACCTGGAGGTCCTGGAAGGCGCAACGTCGCGCCTCGGCGTGCTGTGGGAAGGCCGCCAGCTGTTTGCGGATCCCGTCGAGTTCCACGAAGGCGACGAAGGCGTTGGTGAGTGCGTTCAGCCGGGCCTCCAGCGAGCCCTGCAAGTTGTGCAGCTCGGAACGCAGTTTCGAGGTGTCGCGATGCTGACGCGCGCTGGCCGAGGCCAGAGCGTGGGCCTGCTCCTCCAACTCTTCGCGCAACAACCGGTCGCGCCCGTACTCGCTGGCCCAGAACCACTCGCTGTTGTTCACCACCCCACCATGATGCCCGCGGGTGGGGGCAGCCCTCCGCTCGCGGATGGTGTCCTGGCCGGGACGCGAGACGCCTAGACTCTGAAACAGCTTTGATGAATCGGATTGGAGCGGTCGTGACTCATGAACTTGGGGATATCTTCGTGTATGCGCCTTGGAGTCGTCTCAATGAGACGCCGGAGGAAATCGCGCGGCGAACCTCCCGTTTCATGGAGGAGTTCTCCTCCCGGGTCTCGGTCGGGCGGTGGAGACCAACACAACAGGAAGAGGGTGAGTGGGACGGAACCGAGGCGGGGCTGGCCGGTTTCATCGGAAACAGAATCATGAGGAAGGACGATGGGGAGAAGGCTCCCGAAGGGGGGTATCATTTCCTGCTGGAGACCGAGAACGATCTCCTGGAAACCTTGTTCACCGTGACGGCGGGCCAGTCGAAAATTCTGGAACCTGTTTATAGCCCCTCTTTCTACCAACAATTCGGCTGGGTACCATTCCCGGATCCTGATCAGCCGCCGCGTGTGTCGGCGGATTTCTTGTGGGAAGCGTCTATTCGCGCGGTGATTCCCGCTTTCGATCCCAACTTCGCCGTGGGGCAGGAACTTGATGTCATCATGGAGCAGGAACCTGAGGGCTGGTTGCTTCCCATCGGTTATCGGGTGTGGATCAATGAGCGGGTCGGGGGTGTCCACGCCTGTGCGGAGGGATTGACCGTCGAACGCTTGGGAAACGGCACTCTCATCAGGGTGCCGGATTCCTGGCCGGCGGAACGCGTCATCGAGACCCTGACCGAAACCTTCCGGTCCAACGACCTCGACGGCCTGCTCTGAGAGTCGCGCCTCACTTCGTTTCGTCGTGTTTCATCACCTCGGCCTCGAAGGCGGTGAGCCAGTCGTAGGTGTGACGTGTCGATGACAGGCCGTAGTGAAGGGCGGCCTGGCTGAAACGGCCGACGTCGCGGTACGTGTCGGGTACTTCTTGCCCGGAGATCTGTCGTTCCACGGATTCCAGCCGCTCGAGTTCCGCGGTGATGCATTCCCGGAGCCGCGCGATGATCGGTGGGCGGTCGGCCGGGGGAACGAGCCCCAGGAAATAGATCCGGGCAACCCCCGTGACGTCGAAGTTCCCCTGGACCTCGCCCTGCATCCACGTCGCGAATTTCTGTCTGCCCAGGGACGTGAGCCCGTATTCCCGGCGTCCGCGGGCCCCGGGCTCCTGACGGGTGACCTCCACCGCGCCCTCTGCCAGGAGCTTGTCGAGGGAACGTTTGATGCTTCCGGCGCTGGACCCGTAGAAGAGCGACGCCCCGGCCTCGAAGGCCTTCATCAGGTCGTACAGGCTCATGCGGGCGATGTGCAGCAGCCCGAGGATCACGTAGCTCACGGGTGTCACGGTAGTACACTTGCCTCATGGATATATCTCTGTTAGGTATATATCTATGAGGTATAAATGTGGAGTTGTAGGAGCCGGGAGGTAGAGCCATGGCTCTGATTGAGATCGATCACGTCTCCAAGACGTACGGGACCCGGGACGGTGGGGTGGTGGCGAACGACGACGTCACCCTGCACGTCGAGGAGGGGTCGGTGTTCGGGCTGTTCGGGCACAACGGGGCCGGCAAGACGACGCTGGTGAACCAGCTTCTGGGGCTGCTCCGCCCGGATGCGGGCTCGATCGTGGTGGCAGGTGAGGACATCGTCCGGAATCGGAGGCGGGGACGCTATCTGTGCTCGGCGCAGCCGCAGGCGTCCGTTCCCCTGGGGGAACTGACCCCGCGCGCCATCACAAGCCTGATGGCCAGGATGCGCGGAGCCGGCGACGAGGAGATCACACGCAGGGTCGGTGAACTGTTCGAACAGTTGGACATTGCCGAGTGGGCGGATCAGCCCGGCAACAAGTTGTCCGGGGGTGTGCTGCGGTTGACCTGTTTCTGCATGGCGGCGATCCGGCCGGGACGTGTTGTGGTGCTCGACGAGCCCACGAACGATGTCGATCCGGTTCGGCGCAGGTACCTGTGGGGCGCGATCCGCGAGTTGACCGGGGACGGCACGGCGGTGTTGCTGGTGACCCACAACATCGGCGAGGCCGAGGGGGCCGTGGACGAGATGGCGATCCTGGATCACGGCAGGGTGCTGGCCCGGGGGAATGCGTCGCGCATCAAGGCGTCAACCGTCGGGGACGACATGAAGTTGCAGGCATTCACCACGGCCCCGCGTGAAGCCTTCGGGCAGCCGGGCTGGGCCGGGAACATCGAGGTCAGGAACGGCGAGTTGATTGTCTCGTTCCCGAGGGATCGGGCGGTTGATGCCTTGACGTGGGCCGCGGAGCTGCGGGGCCGCCGGTTGGTGGGCGACTACTCGCTGCGCGAGATGTCCTTGGAGGACACCTACGTTCAGCTGGTGGGGGACAGGGAGGTGGACACTGATGCGCACTGAAACGGAACTGGGGCATGTGTTCAGGCTTCAGGCCCAGAAACTGGGCGGCCACCTGGTGGCCTACGGCATATTTTTCACGGTCATAGCGCTCGGCGTGGTCATCGGGTTCTCGTTCCTGGTGCCCTCCTCGTCTGCGGGAAACGAGATGCTGTACCTGGCCACGGGGGCGCCGACGATCGTTCTGATCATGACCGCACTCGTCGTCGTCCCCATGCAGAATGCGACCGCGCGGGTGGCCGGGTACATCGACTTCATCAAGTCGCTGCCCGTGAGTCGCAAGAACTTCCTGTTCGCCGATTGCACGGTCTGGCTGCTCATCACGGTGCCGGCGATCGTCATCTCCACCATGATCGCGCATTTCATGTTCCACCCCGGGTTCTCGGTTTCGTGGACGATCATTCCCGCCTATGTGCTGGTGGTGACGGCGTGTTTCGGCATCGGCTACGGCTACTCGTACGCGATGCCGGCTGAGCTTGCGATGGGGCTGTCGCAGATCATCGCGTTCGTTGCCCTCATGTTCACGCCGATCAGCTTCCCGATGGACCGCCTGCCCGAGTGGCTGCAGGTCGTGCACTTGGCGTTGCCGCTCCATCACATGGCCCAGGTGATGAGGGCCTCCCTGGCCCACGAGACCTTCCAGGCCGGAATCGTCAGCTACGTGGTGCTCGCCGTCTGGTCGGTGCTCGGTTTCTTCGCGGCCATCCGGATCCTCGAACGCGACTGACCGGCTGACACACACCCTCCCTGTGCTGATGCGGGGAGGGTGGCTGGCAGGATCTCGCGCCGTTTCGACCCCGACACGCCGATCGAGGAGACCATGATGGCCCTCGACCAGGCGGTGCGTTCCGGCCGGGCGCTGTACGTCGGCATCTCGTCGTACTCGGCTGCCAAGACCCGGGAAGCGGCCCGCATCGCTCGGGAGCTCGGCACCCCGCTGCTGATACACCAGCCCAGCTACAACATGTTCAACCGCTGGG
Organism: Arachnia propionica; assembly: GCF_900637725.1. Lineage (GTDB taxonomy): Bacteria > Actinomycetota > Actinomycetes > Propionibacteriales > Propionibacteriaceae > Arachnia > Arachnia propionica. Next base: position 51,374 of record NZ_LR134406.1, read on the forward strand.
TCGAGACCGGTGGGCTCGTCGACGCCTGCGAGAGCGAGGGCATGGCTGCGGCAGCTCGAATCCAACCTGGGAGCCCTGGAGAACATGGTTTTCACCGACGACGAGCTGGCCGCCATCGACCAGCACGCCGTCGAATCCGGGGTCAACCTCTGGGCCAAACAGACCGAGGACTGAAAACTCGAACAATGCACACTTTGCACACTTGAGGCGTTCAAGGTGTGCATGCTGTGCTATCGTTGATCGCATGGCACTTCGAAGTATCACCATCAATCCTGAAGCCGTGCGTGCCCCTGCAAACAGTGGCGAATGGCCGGAGTGGATGGTCGAGATCGCGGAGTACGTGAAACGAGCCGCTTCGTTGGGAGAATCGGTGACGCTCACGGCCAAGCGGAGGGTGCTCACGCCTGCGCAGGTCGCTGATCTAACCGGGGTGTCGAGATCGACGATTTCGCGAAAAATCGCTGCCGGAGAACTGCGTGCGGTAAAAATCGGAAACCGGAATCAGATCCCATATGAGGAGTTCGAGCGATTCTGGCAGGCGACCATGGGTGACGTCATTGAGATCAGCCGGGGCGAGATAAGAACAGACCTGTTCGGTGACTGACGATCCGATTCGCGTCTTTCTCGATGCGAACGTCTTGGTCAAACCTGTCACCCGCACCCTTTTGATGGTGGGCGGGCCGCTCAGCGGTTTCGCTGTCGTGTGGAGCGAAACCGCTGAGCGGGAAGCCGCGCGCCACATGAAACCAAACGCACTTTCGCCGACCATCGTCCGACAGCGGTTTGGGGAGAGCTTAGCCCCGTTGGTGAAGGTGCAAGTAGGTTTCTCGGAACGGCGGCGGAGGACAGGCAGATCCTTGCTGACGCCGTCGCGGCCAAGGCGGGTTTCCTGATTACGGCAGATGTGGATGATTTTGCAGAGGCTGATCTGGCATCTGTCGGTATTTCGGCGGTTAATCCAGATCTTTTCCTTGCCGCCAAATTGACTCGAAAAGCTTATGCGGCAGTGATCGATCTGTTTGTCGAACGGCAGGTCGCTCCCCCAACGACGGCGGCTGAATTTCACAGCGCCATTGCTCGGCAGCACCCGCTGTTGTTTGCTACGCATGCTGATATCTATGACATCGCACCCATGCCCAGCGTCCATCCCGCGCCAACGGTGCTGTTCCGCGGCGAACGTCCCCTACGGCTCGAGGACTGAGAGTCGGGTTCACACCCGCAGGTCGCGTCTGGTGAACAGCGGGAAGGACGCTGCCAGTAGCACCGCCGACCCCACCAGCAGGATCGCGACGTTCCCCCAGTCGGCTCCGTTCTCCAAGGGATTGGCGGCCCCGTACCAGTGGAACGGGGAGATGCGGGCCCAGTCGGCGAGGTCGGGGTTCATGGGCATGGTGGTGTTGATGACGTAGCCGACCAGTCCCACCCCGGTCGCGGTCCAGGTCGCTGCCGCCGGGGTGCCCAGGGCGGCCGCCGCCAGCAGCGCCGCCGAACCGATGAACAGGCCCAGTGCCAGCAGGTGCGCGGTGGCGCCCGCTACGTTCTCCGTCGCCAGGTCCAGGCCACCCAGCTTGACCCCGCCCCAGATCCCGAGCCCCGTCAGCCCCGCGACCAGAGCGACGAGCGTCGCCTGCGCCGCCATCGCCGTGGCCAGCATCCGGGTGCGGGTGGTGGGGGTGGACAGCAGCACGCCGAGCCGGCCCGAACGTTCGTCCGACCCCAGCCGCGACGCCACCGCCGCGCCGGCCAGGATCACGGCGGCGGGGGCCATCAAGCTCATCGTCTCGCCCCAGTAGAACCCGGCGGGGGAGGCCATGTCGGTGGCGCCCCAGACCTGCATGAGCTCGGGCGGCAACGATTTCGACGCCGTCTCCAGCTGCGGGGCCATCTGCTCGTACAACGGACCCATCAACAGGCCCATCACCGCGAACATCACCACACCCAGCACCAGGAGCAGACCGGTGTGGCGGGAGACCAGGAGACGGTAGCGGGAGGGCCCGCGGCCAGCCGCCGAGCCGGTCCATCTGGTTGTGGCGTGCCGGGCCGGGCGTGTCCTCGTCGCTGCTCGACGCAGGTCGCGGACCACCAGGCCGACGACCCCGACGGCCAGCAGCACCGCCGCGACGCCGAGCATCAGCGCCAGGTAGCCGCCGTCGATGCCGTTCAGCAGCACCGTCGGTTTGCTGTACCAGTACCACGGGATGAACTGCGCCAGGTCGCGGCCCTCCGACCATTGCGGCAGCAGCCCGGCGAACAACCAACCGAGCCCGAGGACTGCCGAACCGGCCCCCAGCGCCAGGCCGCGGCTCCCGGTGGTACCCCCGACCGCGAACGCGATGCCCCCGTACACCAGGGCGTTTGCGCCCAGCGCCAGGCAGAGCTCCCCGAGATGGGCGTCCCCCAGCGTGAGGTCGAAGGGCAGACTCGCCAGCGCGGACGCACCCCACAGCCCCAGTGACGTCACACCGACCGCCAGCACCAGCACCGCGGCCTTCGTCGCACCGACACCGACCCGGGAGATGGGATGGCTGAGCAGCAGCGGCAGCGTGCCGTCCTTCTCCTCACCCGCAACCAGCTGCGCGCCCACCGCGACGGCGAACCCCGCCACCGCGATCGCACCCAGGAAACCGAGCATCTGCGTGTAGGACATCACCGGGGCAGAGGCGCCGGCGGGAATCCCGGCCATCGCCAGCAGCTCGGGCGGCAGGGATGCGTAGATGTTGGTGTCCATCGACTGTACCATCGCGACCCCCATCAGCAGGAAAGCGAGGATGCACGCGACGATGACGCAGACGGCCTTCCAACGCGGCAGCAGGCCGCGTCCCAACACTGCTAGGGTGGTCATGACTGCTCCTGGTAGAACGCGAGGAAGATCTCCTCCAGGTCGGCGTCGTGGGCGGTCAGGTCGACGACACGACGGTCGCCGAGCGAATCGAGCAGGGTTCCGAGCTCCCCGTCGAAGGCCATGCGCACCCGCGGTCCGTCCACGGTGACGTCGCGGGCCCCGGGGATGCCGACGAAGTCGCGCGGATCGGCGTCGCGGTCCAGGAGCAGATCGACGCGCCGCACCGAGCGCAGGTCCGCGACGTTCTCCACCGCCACCAGGCGGCCCGCGCGGATGATGCCGACCCGATCGGCCACCTGCTGCACCTCGGAGAGGGTGTGGGAGGACAGGAACACGGTGCGGCCCTCCGCGACGGTCTCCCGCAGCACCTGGTGGAACTCGTGCTGCACGAGCGGATCGAGGCCGGCGTTGGGCTCGTCCATGATGATCAGTTCGGGTTTGTGCATCAACGCGGCAATCAGCCCCACCTTCTGACGGTTCCCCGAGGACAGCTCCCCGACGCGCTTGTCGAGGTTCGCGTCGAATCGCTGCCGCAGCTCATCGACATGATTCCAGTCGACGCCGCCGCGCAACCGGGCGAAGAACCGCAGCGTCTGCGCGCCGGTCATCGCGGGGTAGAGGGCCAGGTCGCTGGGCAGGTAGCCGAGCCGGCGGTGGATCTCGACGGCGTCGCGGCGGGAATCGAGACCGAGCAGCCGGGCGGTGCCGCCGGTGGCGCGGATCTCGTCCAGGAGGATGCGGATGGTGGTGGACTTGCCCGCGCCGTTTGGGCCGAGGAAACCGAAGATCTCCCCGGTGTGGACCTCCAGGTCTATGCCCTTCAACGCCTCGAAGGAGCCGTACTTCTTCCGGAGCTCCCTCACCTCGATGGCGTTCATTCCTCTTTCTCCTTTCCTTCTGTCTTCTCCTCTTCTTCTGTCTTCTCCTCCAGCTGGGGCCGCAACTGCTCCAGCAGGTGCGGGGTGAACAGGCTCGCGAACAGCGTGAGCTGCACCTGCACGTAATCCGTGACTCCCGGTTCGGCCGCGATGTCCTCGGCGGCGATGTCGACGTCGAGGAGGCGCTTCAGGTGCCGGCTCAGCACCAGCGAACCCAGCGAATAGATCGTCAGCATCCGCGCTGCGGCGGCAACGTCGGGGATGGGGGTCAGCAGGTCCGCATCGATGGCGCGGCGGATGTAGTCGGCGGCGTCGTCGGCGAGCTGGTCGACGAGGGCGTCGATGGCGGTGCTGGACTCGGTGAGGCGGTGGGCCAGGTAGCCGAGGATGTTGTCCTGCCCGGTTTCCCGCAGGGTTTCCAGCACGTTGGGCATCGGCCCGCGGATGGCGTCGTTCTTGGCGTTGCGGATCAGCGTGGCGACGTGCTCGTCGCAGGTCAGCAGTAGGCCGTCCATGGTGCCGAAGTGGTGCCGGATCAACCCGATGGACACGTTCGCCCTAGCTGCGACGGAGCGCGCCGTGGGTTTCTCGCCCGCCGCGATGAGCGCGATGGCGGCGTCACGGAGTCGTGCCCGGGCTGTCAGATCATCAATCATGATACAAGCGTATAAGAAACTGAACGCTTGTACAAGAGGTGGGCGTGTCGAACCTGCTCTCCTGCAAAACCACCAAAATCCGCATCCCTCCCGCGATTCGTGCGCAGGCCGGCTCGCTGGCCCTAATAGTGGTTTGCTGGGCTTATTCACGTTTGCCTGCGCTGTGAAGCCAGCAAATATGAACAAGCCCAGCAAAACAGCAATAAGGCCAGCAAACCGGTGAGGGCTAGGGATGAGGGGTAGCGGGCGATTGTGCCGGGTAGGACACCGCCGTCACATGGGAGACCGGAAGCCGGCGCCCTACGAGGTCGGATCCGGCCCCGCGCCCATCATGGCGCGCAGTTCGTCGGTGAACCCCTCCACCACGACCTCGCCGTCGAGGCGACGGAACCGGTCGGGGGTGAGTGCGACGCGGTGCATCTTCACCACCCGTTTTCCGAAGATCTCGACCCCGGCGCCGTTCGGCTCGTAGCCAGCGCTGCGGGAGACCCCCAGTGACGATTCGTTGCCGGCCACCGCCTCCGACTCGGCCCGCTGCGCCCCCAGGTGGTCGAAGGCGAAGTGCAGCAGCAGCCTGCGCATTCGCGAACCCCAGCCCCTGCCCTGGTGTTCCAGTGCCAGCCAGGAACCCGAGTGCACCACCCGCCGCCTCGGGAAGTCCTCGGAGAAGAGGTCCTGGCAGCCGACCAGCACACCACCGACGTAGACCCCGAACGCCAACGTCCAGGACTCCGGGCGGAATCCGGAGCGCCATCCCCAGTGCGCCTGGATGGCGTTGCGGCGCCGTTCGGGAACCGGCGCCTCACACCACGGGAAGAACCAGTCCACGTTCTCCTCGGCGAAGATCGGGGCGCTCAGCAGGTCGAGGTATTCGGGCATATCGGCGTCGCGGAACACCCGCAGCGTCATGTCGTCGTGGGTGATCCGCAATCCGAAAGGCGGATAGGCCTCAACCAGGGGGTCGCTCATGATTTCACCACGAACTTGAGTTCCCGCCCGTCGGCCAGGCGCGGCAGCTGGTCCGCCAGCAGCGCGACGATCCGGGGCAGCATCGCGGTGGTGTTGCCGCCGATGTGGGGGCTGATGAAGGCCCCATCGGCCTGCCACAGCGGATGGTCGTCGGGGAAGGGCTCCGGGTCGAACACGTCGGAGGCCATCCGCAGCCGGCCCGCGACCACCTCGGCGGTGATGGCGTCGGTGTCGACGACGGGGCCGCGCGCCACGTTCACCACCAGGGCGCCGTCGGGCAGCAGGGCCAGTTCCTTCGCGCCGATCAGGCCGCGGGTGGAGTCGGTGAGCGGCACGATCAGCACCAGGATGTCGGTGTTCGGAAGCAGCTCGGGCAGCTCGTCGATGCCGTGGATGTGGCCGTGCTCGTCGTCGCGGGCGGTGGTGGCGACCCGCGTGATCTCGGTTTCGAAGGGCGCCAGTCGCGACCGGATGGCCTCGCCGATGGCTCCCGTCCCGACCACGAGCACTCGTGAGTCCGCGAGCGCGCGGGTGGAGGCGGCCTGCCAGCGACGTTCACGCGCCCAGCGGGGCAGCTCCCGCTGCGCGGCGAGCATCAAACCGACGGCCAGCTCGGAGGTGGAGGCCTCGTGCACCCCACGCGCGTTGGCGAGGGCGACGCCGTCGGGGGTGATGTGGAGAAGATTGTCGTAGCCCGCCGACTGCGCCTGCAGCAGACGCAGCTTCGGCAGGTCCGCCAGCGACCGCCACGCCGGGGCGGGACGGAAGTACGGCAGGACGGTGGCCACCACGTCGTCGGCCTCGTCGCCGAGCACGTCGCGGATGGGGGAGTTCCAGTCCCAGATGCGCAGCTCGACGCCGAGCCGGTCCGCAGGGGTGTGTGAGGTGAGGGCCTCAAGGAGCTGTCGGTCCGGAAGAGTCACGATCATGTCCTGAGTCTAGGGCTCGTAGGTTCCATGGGATGCGGCGAGGCCCATGTGACGGGCCTGGTCCGTGAAAACCACGGAATCCATCGGTCAAAAAGCCGACAAGGCGGATCGCGGTTTGGATAGCTGAAATCCTGACGACAGGGTGTCGCGACGCTAGGTTCGAAAAGGTGAACACAACCTCGCCAATGACGACGACTGCCGACATTGAACCTTGGAGGGTGATGTCATGAGCCACCACGGACACGGTTCAGGGATCGCTTCCGCAGCCAAGGCCCATCGCATCCTGCGCTTCGTGCTGGTGGGTAGCCCGAACTGCGGCAAGACGACGCTGTTCAACGCGCTGACCGGATTGCGCGCCAAGACCGGCAACTACCCGGGGGTCACCGTCGCTCGCTACGAGGGGCGGCACCGGGTGGGGGATGCCGACGTGATCATCGAGGACCTGCCCGGCGCCTATTCCCTGGAGGCCATCAGCCCCGACGAGGAGGTGGTTTCCCGGGTGCTTGGCGACGGGATCTCCGTTGGTTCCCCAATCAGCGGGCAGATCGTGCTCCTCGACGCCACGTCGCTGCGACGTTCCCTCAACCTGCTTTCCCATGTGCAGCAGGTCCCGCGGCCGACGCTGGTCGTGCTGACCTTCACCGACGAACTGGCGCGGCGAGGCGGCTCCGTCGACATCAAAGCGCTTTCACGGGCCCTCGGGGTGCGGGTGATCCCGATCGTCGCGGGTGACCGGGCGGGGGTGGAGGAGCTCTCCGAGGCGTTGAGCGAGGTCGACTCGTGGCCCGCTCCGGTCGTCGCCCCGCCCATCGGTCAGAGCGACGTCTTCAGCTGGTCCGCATCCGTCCTGGAGGCGGCGCACTACCAGGCGGCCGGCACCGACCGCCGCAGCCACGGCATCGACAGGGTGCTGCTGCACCCGTTGTGGGGGACGTTGGTCTTCTTCGCGACGATGTTCGCGTTCTTCCAGATCATCTTCACCGTCGCGGCTCCCATCAACGATGCCTTCGAGGGTTTCTTCGTGTGGCTGGGTGGGATCGCCAAGGAACACATTCCCATCGACTGGCTCGCCTCGCTGGTCGGTGACGGCATCTTCGCCGGTGTCGGCGCGGTGGTGGCGTTCATCCCACAGATCGCGTTGCTGTTCCTCATGATCGCCATCATGGAGGGCAGTGGATATCTCGCGCGGGCCGCGTTCCTGATGGACCGTGTGATGGGGATGGCGGGTCTGGAGGGGCGTGCGTTCGTCGCTTTGTTGAGTTCGGTGGCCTGCGCGATCCCGGGGATCATGGCCACTCGGACCCTGCCGTCGGCCAAGGACCGGATCGCCACCATGATGGGTGCGCCGTTGATGACCTGCTCCGCACGCCTGCCGGTCTACACGTTGCTGATCGCGATGGTCGTGCCCGGCGATCTGTTCTGGGGGCCGTTCCAGGTGCAGGGCACCATCATGTTCGGCCTGTACCTGCTCGGGTCGGTCTCCGCGATGATCGCCGCCTGGGTGTTCAAGCGTGTCACGGGGCGCAGCGGAACCGTGATGCCGTTTTACATGGAGATGCCCGCCTATCAGATTCCCAGCGCCCGTTCCGTCATCATCGCCGTGTGGGATGCGTGCAAGTCGTTCCTGCGGAAGGTCTCGGGGATCATCATGGCCACCACGATCGTGTTGTGGGCGCTGTTGAACTTTCCCGCCCCGAGTGAGGACGCGATGACTGCTGCTGGGGTGGATGTCGGCGACGAGGCGGCCGTGACGGCCTATACCCTCGACAATTCCTACGCCGCTGCCATCGGCCGGGCGGTTTCCCCGGTCTTCGACCCGCTCGGTTTCGACTGGCGCATCAACATCGGTGTCCTCAGCTCCCTTGCCGCGCGAGAGGTCGTCGTGGCGACTCTGGGTCAGGTGGCGGCCGCGGAGGATCCGGAGGATCCGAGCGAGGCCTTGGAGCAGATGACCTACACAGATGGTCCGCATGCCGGGGAACCGGTGTTCACGGCGCCCACTGTCACGGCGTTGCTGTTGTTCTTCGCCTATGCGCTGCAGTGCGCCTCCACCTTGGGTGTGTTGAGACGCGAAACGGGCACGTGGCGGTGGCCTGTCGTCGCGTTCGTCTACATGGGTGTGGTCGCGTGGGTGATGGCTTTTCTCGGATCAGGTATCGCTAGGCTCATCACATGACCCATGCCATGCGGCCGATCCACCCCCAGGCGGTTCCGGATGATCCGTTGGCGGTTCGCTGGGTGGTCCACACGGGCACCCAGGGAGTCGTCGGCGAGGTGGTGGCCGCGCCGGATCCCTTCGGTGCGTTGATGCGGGACAGGGTGATCTCGCTGGCCCTGCTGGAAACCGAGGGGATCTGGGTCTGGCTGGCCCCCGGGAACACCTGGGCCGATTGCGGCCACAAGGTGCGTGAGGCCATCCTCGAATCCCTGGATCTCGACGGCTGGCGGATCAACGGCGACTCCGCGGACCTGCTGCGCCTGGTCGCGAACGACGTGCTCCTAGGTGATCTCGCCGACGAGATCCACGCGGCCGACACCACCGTCGAGGTGGTGGAGAACGACGCCCGCTGGCTGCTGCTCGACCTCGGCCAGCTCGATTCCCGCGATCCCGCCGCCAGCACGGAGCTTCAGCAGCGCATCGAGACGGCGATTCGCGCCCGGTGCCCGTCGTTGCGGGAGACGTCGCGGCTGGGGGGTCCGCAGAGCAGCCACTTCACGCTGTCCAACACTCCGCGCCGGGCTCTGTGGACGGATGAGTAAACTGAGATTCAGTTCCAGTAAGTGGAGCCTATTGACGAAAGTTCATGAATCCTCGGGCAAATCTTCTTGGATCAGTTAAGGCATTGCTAAGTTCGCGACTATGAACGAGACACCCTCCGCCGCAAGGACACTCGCCGACTTGAAGGTCGGGGCGAGCGCGCGCATCACCGGATTCGACGGTGACGACGTGATCAGCCGCCGACTCTTCGACCTCGGGTTCGCTCCAGGACTGACGTGCAGGTTGGAGCGCCGCGCCCCGTTGCTCGATCCCCTCATGTTCAATGTCGGAGGCACCGAGATCGTGCTCCGCCACTCCGAGGCTTCGAGAGTGCTGGTGAAACCATGACCTGTCACGACGAACATTCCGCACCGGTCGCGACGGGTCTGCGTCGTTTCGTGCTGGTGGGCAGCCCGAACTGCGGCAAGACGACGCTGTTCAACGCACTGACCGGGTTGCGCGCCAAGACCGGCAACTACCCGGGGGTCACCGTCTCCCGCTACGAGGGCGTCCACAAACTCGGTGACGTCGAGGCGATCATCGAGGACCTGCCCGGCACCTACTCCCTCGACCCGATCAGCCCCGACGAGGAAGTGGTCACGGAGGTTCTGGACGCGGGCGAGTCGGTGCACTCGCCGATCTCCGGGCACGTCGTGCTCATGGATGCCACACAGCTGCGCCGAGGCCTCGGGATGCTGGCCCAGGTGCAGCAGCGCGAACGCCCCACCGTCGCGGTGCTGACCTTCACCGACGAATTGGCGCGGCGAGGCGGCTCCGTCGACGTCGACGCCCTGTCGCGGGCCGTCGGGGTGCAGGTGATTCCCGTGGTCTCCGGCGACAAGCGCGGCGTCGAGGTGTTGTCCAAGGCCTTTGCCGAGGTCGACTCGTGGTCCGCGCCGATCGTGCCTCCGCCCACCGGCCATGAGGAGGTCGCGGCCTGGGCCGATTCGGTGCTGGAGAGCGCCAACTACCGCGCACCGGATGTCGACGAACGCACCCGCCGCATAGACAAGGTGCTGCTGCACCCGCTGTGGGGGACGTTGGTCTTCTTCGCGACGATGTACGCGTTCTTCCAGATCATCTTCACCGTCGCGGCTCCCATCAACGATGCCTTCGAGGGTTTCTTCGTCTGGATGGGTGGGATCGCCAAGGACATGATCCCGATCGACTGGTTGGGGTCGCTGGTCGGTGACGGCATCTTCGCTGGTGTCGGTGCGGTGGTGGCGTTCGTGCCGCAGATCACGCTGCTGTTCCTCATGATCGCGCTGCTCGAGGGCAGCGGGTACCTGTCGCGGGCCGCGTTCCTGATGGACCGTGTGATGGGGATGGCGGGTCTGGAGGGGCGCGCGTTCGTTGCCTTGTTGAGTTCGGTGGCCTGCGCGATCCCGGGGATCATGGCCACTCGGACCCTGCCGTCGGCCAAGGACCGGATCGCCACCATGATGGGTGCGCCGTTGATGACCTGCTCCGCACGCCTTCCCGTGTACACCCTGATGATCGGGATCATGGTTCCCGGCGATCTGTTCTGGGGGCCGTTCCAGGCGCAGGGCACCATCATGTTCGGCCTGTATCTGCTCGGCGCGGTCTCCGCGATGATCGCCGCCTGGGTGTTCAAACGCATCGTCGGGCGCGGCGCCACGCAGCTGCCGTTCTACATGGAGATGCCGTCCTACCGGCTGCCCAGCGCCCGCTCCGTCATCATCGCCGTGTGGGATGCGTGCAAGGCGTTCCTGCGGAAGGTGGCGGGGATCATCATGGTGGTCACCATCGTGCTGTGGGGGCTGTTGAACTTTCCCGCCCCGAGTGAGGACGCGATGACTGCTGCCGGGGTGGATGTCGGCGACGAGGCGGCCGTGACGGCCTACACCCTCGACAATTCCTATGCCGCTGCCATCGGCCGGGCGGTCTCGCCGGTCTTCGATCCGCTCGGTTTCGACTGGCGCATCAACATCGGTGTGATCAGCTCCCTGGCGGCCCGCGAGACCGTCGTCTCGACTCTGGGTCAGGTGGCATCCGCGGAGGACCCGGAGGATCCGGGCGAGTCGCTGGAGGGAATGACACATTCGGACGGCCCGCATGCCGGTGAGCCGGTGTTCACGCCGAGCACGATCGCGGCGCTGCTGGTGTTCTTCGTCTACGCGTTGCAGTGCGCCTCCACCCTGGGCGTGATGAGACGCGAAACGGGCACGTGGCGATGGTCGATCATCGCGTTCATCTACATGGGTGGACTCGCGTGGGTGATGGCGTTCGCGGCGAAACTCATCGTGGGGGCGATCGCGACATGACCGGGAAGCTGCCGATCCATCCCGAGGCCGTTCCCGGGGACCCGCAGGCCGTCCGGTGGGTGGTTCCCACCGGCGGCGTGCCCGTCGGGGAGGTGCGCGGCGCGCCCGGCAGCTTCGGGTCGATGCTGGAGTACGGGGTGATCTCCCGGGCTATGGTGGAGGCCGACGGCGTATGGACGTGGCTGGCCTCCGACCAGGCGTGGAGCAGGGTCGGATCCAAGGTCCGCGACGCCATCGTCGCCTCCCTCGCGGAGGAGGAGGGCTGGGACGTCGAGCCTGGCTCTGCCGACCTGCTGGGCTACATCTCCCGTGATGTCGTGGAGCACCAGCTGGCGGCCTACATCGCCAGCCACGGCGGGCAGATCCAGGTGGCCGACAACGACGCCGAGACGGTGGAGGTCGACTTCGGCGGGGCGTGCCAGGACTGTCCCGCCGCCGGCCAGACCCTCCACCAGCGCATCGAGACCACCATCCGGGCCCGCTACCCGCAGCTGAAAACCGTCAAACGGGTGGGCGATGTGGGCAAGAAGAAGCGGGGCATCACCTGGCTGAACCTCCCGGGCCACAACTGCTGAGGCTAATGGCTTGAGAGGCTGATCCTGAGGATGCGCACAGCTGGGCATGGTGCTCGTTCCTCGGATGTCTGGTGATTACGGTGGAACTGGTAGTCGATGCGCACCATTGAGCTAGCTTCGTAGTGGTAGACATCCGACCAGCCGTCCCTCGCGTATTTGGCCATTCCGCGCAATTTTGTGCACTGGCCTATCCGGGGCGGCTGGTCGGGTTGCATCGCCAAGTAATCCCAAGCACGCTGCGCACTTGGAAGACCGATCCGATCGATCAGTTCTGCCCAAGCTGGCAGATACTTTCTGTGGACCACGACCCGGAACCGAGGTTCATCCTCCGGTTTTCCGCCAGGCCTGCGCGCGGGAGCAAAGGGTATGTATGCGCTGTTGGCGGTCGGAGACATGGGGTCACGCTTCGGTGTCTTTGGGACGCTGGATCTCAGTGAAGTTTTCCAAGTCCTCCCCGAGGGCGGTCACTGCGGTCTCGTCCGCCATGAACTCGGCAGTGGCTCTCCAGGCGTCCAGCAGAGATCTGACGGTGTCAACCCCGGAACAAGCTCGCATCAGGGCGTCACTCACATCGTCGCGGAACTCCAGCAGTTGTTCCTCGGAGAGAGAGAAGACGAAGGCCCAGGCGCCGAAATCAGCGGCGCGGCGTTCGTTGCGAGGGCGACGCAACGCGCTTTCCAACATGACGAAACCACGAGCATAGTCCCGGATGTTCGCCAAGCGTTCAAGCTCAACGTGGGGCAGGAAGGCCAAGGCGTCGCCGCTGGGCGCACGCAGCAACGTTGTGCCGCGCTGGGCGGCTTCCACGATTTCCTTCCGACGAGAGCCCGCCAGATCTGAACTCTGATAGATGTGGTCAACGGCAGTCGTCACACGAATCACCCCATCTGACTGGTAATTTCTTGCATAGGATCTTACCAGATCGATTATGTGCGATGTCACTCGCGCCGGGGTGGGTTGCGGGTGAAGCGGATCGACCGGGTTTGGAGGTTTTCCCCGGTGGGGCCCTTGTAGGGGATCGGTTTGCGGGGGTTCCGACCCCGGATGCCGCTGATGGCGGCGGCCTTGGCCGAGGCTTCCGGGTCGCCTCCGATGCGTTGGCCGTACTGGTTGGTGAACGTCAGGCCGCCGGGGATGTCGGGGTTGCCGGTGATCGTGTAGCGACCCTGGTGGTGCTGCCGGTGGTGGGTGGGGCAGAGCGAGACCACCGTTTCGCGGTTCGTGGCGCCGCCGTTGCTCCAGTGCTGAATGTGGTGGTTCTCGAGGAACCCGGTGACGGGGCAGCCGGGGTATCGGCAGCCGCGGTCGCGGTCCTCCACCAGGCGGCGGGTCCGAAGCGGCACGATCCGTTGTGAGCGGCCCACGCTGACCGGCAGGGAATCGGTTTCCCAGACCGGGATGAGGACGCCGTCGCAGGTGAACTCGGCCAGGAGATGTTGCGGCAGGGCGCCCTTCTTCGTGAGCCAGCCCGCGCCGGTGGTGTCGAGGTGCAGATGGACGCGGTAGTGCTCCTTGCGGCTGCCCGAGGTGATCGCCCTGAGGGAGCGGTTCGCCATTTCGAACAGCCCGTCGGCGAGAGTGGCTTCGGTGTTTCCGCTGGTGAACAGGGCGTCTTTGGCCTCGCGGATGGCGGTCTCCACCAGGGCGCCGTCGACGGCCGGGGCGCTGAGGCGCAGCTCGAAACGTCCGGTGCGTGAGTTGGTGACCATGGACAGCTGCGACGCGTCGGCCCGCGCGGTTTCGTGCGGCTCCGGGGAGGACGTCTCGACATCCGGGTGGTGATAGCGCGACAGGGTGCGTCGCAGCTGCGTGACCGTCGCCTTCTCCGCGAACTCGGTGATGCTGGCCGAGTACTCCTCGGGCGCGTGCTGGGCGACCACCGCGGCCTGGTCCAACCCGAGCCGCCCGGCGCCAAGCGCCTCGACCACTTCGGGAAGCTCGGTGGATCGTTGCGCGACCCGCGCAACCGCCGCCGCGTTCGCGGGGGAGAGGCCGACGAAGACCTGCAGCCAGTGCTCGATGGAACGGATCCCGTCCCCGGCCCAGGTGTTGGACGAGAGCAGCTCCTCGGTCAGGGTTACCAGGTCGGCGTGGATCACGGCCAGCCTGCCCGCCAGCTCGTGGGCTGCGGCCACGCGCCGATGCCAGGCCGCGGCGTTTTCCTCCGCGGGGCCCTCGAAGAGGGGAGTGTAATCCGTTCCAGCCATAAGGTAATGGTACATGAGTTCGATTAGAAGCGCAAGAGCGATTCTGGAATTAGTTGATCCAGGCTGTGAGTCTTCTAGGTGAACGGCTGAGCCGAGCTCGCATCTGACAGCTGGGCAATTTGATGAAGACGCCGGTTTCCGGCGGGTCACTGGTCGGGTGGGGACTCGAACGTCAGGACCTCGACCCCCGCCAGGCGGGCCTCGGCGAGGGCCGACGGGGATGCGTCCGTGGTGGTCACCAGGGTGTCCAGGTCGGCGTAGGTGGCGAACTGGTGTGCGGCGGTCTGGGTGAACTTGTCGGCGGTCGTCGCCAGGCAGACCCGGCTCGCGGACTTCAGGGCTGCGCGTTTGACGTGCGCGTCGCCCCAGTCTGCGACGGTGAGGCCCGCGTCGGGGTGGGCTGCGCAGGAACCGATTATCGCGATGTCGAAGCGCATGCGACGGATGACGTCGGCAGTTCCGGGGGCGGTGAAGGAGAGATCGTCGTGGTTGACGGGACCCCCGGGGACGATCACTTGGTTTCCCGGTTTGGCGGCGAGGGCCGCGGCCGCGTGCAGCGACAGGGCCAGGGCCGTTATACCGAGGCCCGTCAGTTCGTGGGCGACCGCCAGGGCGGTGGTGCCGTTGTCAATCAGGACGGAGTCTCCGGGATTGATCATGGATGCGACGGTGCGCGCCAGGGCCTGTTTGGTCGCCGGGTGTTCGGTGCTGCGGAGGTCGAACGGGTAGGTGGCGCCGCGGGATTTCGCTGGAGCCGCCCCGCCTCGGACGCGCCGTAGTGCGTTGCGTTCGGCCAGGTCTGTCAGGTCGCGCCGGATGGTGACGGCCGATGCCCCCGTCAGTGCGGTGAGCTCCTCAACGGTCCGCGACGACTTGCTGACCGCTGATATGATCAGTTTGTGTCTTTCTGATCGTTGCATGTGATCATTCTGGATCATAAGTTGTGTGCATGGGAAGTCATGGCAAATCGATTCGTCTGGTTGCCGTCGACATGGACGGAACCTTCCTGGACGACGAGAGCAAGTACGACCGCGCTCGTTTCGCTCGGATTCACTCCCGCATGCAGGAGGGTGGAATCCATTTCGTCGTCGCCAGCGGCAACCAGCACCGGGCCCTCAGCAGGTGTTTCGACCATCACCCGGACGTTTTCCACATCGCGGAGAACGGCGCCTTGGTGGCTGCTGGCGACGAGGTGCTGCACACCACCCCCTTCGCCCCGGCCGACCTCGACGCCGCGCTCTCGCTGAGCGTGCGGCTGCCGGGGGTTTTCGTGCTCGTCTGTTGCGCATCGACCGCATACGCGCCGCGCACCAGCGACCCCGATGTGATCGCGGCGTTGGGAAGGTACTACGCGAGCCTCGAACTCGTCGACGACTGGGGTCGGGTGGAAGAGCCCGTGCTCAAGCTGGCCTTGGGATGCCCGGGCGAGGAGACCGCCGGGCTGCTGGAACGACTGAAAGCCGGCCTGCCCGCCGGGGCGGTTCCCACATCCAGCGGGCACGGGTCCATCGACATCATTCCCGCCGGCGTGAACAAGGGGGTCGCACTGGCCTGGCTGGGCGAGCGGATCGGCGTCTCCCTCGACGACATGGTGGCCTTCGGCGACGGCGGGAACGACGTGGAGATGCTGAAACGGGCCGGCACCGGGATCGCGATGGACAACGCCCCGGAAGCGGTGAAGGAAATATCCGACGGCACAACCGGGAGCAACAACTCCCAAGGGGTTCTTGCGTGGCTTGAAGATCATCTCGGTCTCGCGAACTGAACCGAGCCGCGAACGCGATGAGCCGTGGGTGAGTGTGTGGAGGGCTGTGGTCGGGTGTGATTGTCGGTCGCGGGGTGGTTTCGACTCAGCCGTTCGCTTCGCTCACGCGCTGGCTCAACCAGCTTCAATGAGGGGTGGTTTCGACTCGGGCTGCTCCTTCGTCGCGGTCCGTCTCCTACCCGCGACCCCCGTAACCCACCAGGTAGCCGAACGCGACGACGGCTCCGGTCCGGGTGAGGCCCAGCCGGGCCAGCCAGTAGTCGTCGATCAGGCCTCCCACGACCACTCCCGCCAGGCCGAGGTCCGCCGCCGTCAGGGAGAGTTGCTGCATCACGGCACCCGCCTCGAGGAGGGCGAAACGACCTCCCCGCTCCCCGTATTTCGCGGTCAGGCGGTCGGGGAAAAGCGTCGCGACCACCAGGCACGCCGGTTCCCCGGCGACGGGGGCGTTGATCCGCGACTGCGCCTCGGGCCACGGCGGGGACGGGTCGGGGAGGGTGACCAGGCCGTGGTCTATGGGGTCGTAGTAAAGCATCCGGCCCGTGTGGTTCTCCACCCGCCAGCCGACCACGAACACCTCCGTCGCATACGACGCACTCGCTGATGGAAAAGCGCGATGTTCCGGGCCGCCCCACGCCCGGCAGGAACCGAGCAGCCGCGCCAGGTACTTGGCTCCGAGGGGTCGCGGCGAGAAACCCCGCCCACTTCTGCGCCGCGCCGCGAGCCTTTCCAGGGGCCGCTCACGGGTTCGCGGCAGCGGGGTGGGTGCGAGCGGATGGTCCAGACGCAGCTGCCTGCTCTCCGGGTCGTAGGAATCCATCATGCGCATGAATTCCCTCAAATTGTGGGGGCTCAATTCGGATGCCTGCCAGAAATCGTCGAAGAAGGGTGTTTCCATCGCCTCACCCCAGCGGATGCGGTTTCAGGTTGGGGAACCGGGATTCCGGTCCCCGGCCCGGATAGCGCGATTCCACCATGCCGTCCACCTTGTGCAGGAACGGCCAGGCGTCATGGGAATGGATCAATGCCATGTCTGGCGACAGCGCCTTCACCACCCGCACCCCTGCCTGGATGGCATCGATGGTGCTCACCTCTCGGTAGTACACGCGGATACCGGCGTCCAGCAGCGCCTTCCGGGCCACCTCCAGCGCACGTCGCGGTTCCTCGGGGGCCGCCCGCTGTGACGGGGAGCGCAGGACGTTCTTTTCCCGCAGAATCGGCAGGTCCGGCCACAATTCCGGATACAGCGTGTAATACATTGCGTGCTCGTCGAAGGAATGCAGTTCGCTGTTTTTCCGGATCCGGGAGACATCGGTCAGTTCTCCGTAGATACCCGCGAACAACACTCCCTGATTCCACTCCAGATGGGCCTTTTCCGCGGCGGATTCCCAGTCGTGTTTGCAGGCCACCCCGAGCGAATACCGCCACACACCCCGTTTCGGTATCCCACCCATCACCGCCGCGACGGGAAACGGACTGTAGGCGGGGGTGAGATCGAGGACGGTGAATTCGCCGCTCAGTCTCGCGACCTCTAAGGCCAAGGAATCGGGAGGGGCGACGGCGCGCCCGGACAGGCCGTGCAGCCACGTCGTCATCAGGGCGTCGCGTTCGATCAGCTCCTGCACCCCGCGCAGCAGGGCCGCGTGCGCGTCGGGTCCCGCCGCCAACCCGGAGGAGTTCGGCACCCCGGTGCGGTGCGGGTCCTGCAACGACACGAAGGGCTGCGGCACCCACACCGGGGAGTTGTCGAAAAGGGAGAAGACCTCGACGTACGGACACTCGGGGTCGTGGATGCTGCCGTGCGGGAAACCGGGCCGGGCGCGCTGATCAGGGGTGAACAGCGCGAAGTCCTCGGCGTCGATCCGCTCGCCGGGCGGGATGTCGCGGCGAGGCCGCATCGGCAGCTGAACCAGCCCCGAGGTGGTGCGTTCGACGGCTTCCCCGATCGCCGCCAGGCGCGCGTCGCGTTCCCGTCTCGCCACCCCTCCGGAGGCGCTCTCCCAGGGCGAGTCGATCTTCCGCGGCACCCCGTAGTGGACGATGTCGGCGTCGGCCATCGACAAAGAAACGCGCTGCGGCGGCAACACCAAGCCGTGGCGCTGCCCGACGGCCTGCTGCATCAGATGGGCGCCGAGGATCATGGTTCACGGGAACCGGCGAAAGCGGTCACGAGGAGCTGGGCGGGGGATCGGTGTCCGTGGTGTTTCGTCTCGGCAGGCCGAGGATCACCTCGATTGCGCTCCTGCGCCCGGGACGCCAATGCAGCAGCATGATCAAGCTGATGAGCACGGCAGTCCCCGTGGCCAAGACGAGATAGAGGACGGGCGAGAAGGATTCACGCAGGAAGAGGTTCACCGAGATGAGTAACTCGTTTGTCAGGGCGACCCAGAGCAGAACCGCCATGATCGCTGCCGTCACCATCGCCGGGATCCTGTTCCGGAATGAGACCAGATACCAGTAACCAGCCCCCAGAACCGCGAAAGCAAGAACGAGAACTGCCAACTGATGCGCCGGCTCTTCAAAGGCGAATCCAAACACGACGCCTATCAGCGCCAGCCAAGGTAGAAGCAAGGCGAGGGCTATGCGAGCGGCGAAAGCTCCCCCGGAAAGGCGGGTGCTCTCACGGGCCTGGATCACCGCTCCCGTTCCGAGCGCGCTGGCCGTCGCCAAAGTTGCAACACAACAGCAACAGCAGCTACAGCAGCAGCATGTGGGAGTGGCCACCGTCCTCGGCGCGCCGGTCCCGTCGAACTGGGTTCGCAGTGCCTTCATGGTGTGATGCTACCGGGCAGGTCGATCCCGCGGCAGTAGTCGCAGAGGGGGACCGTGAGCAGTTTCTCGCGCAGGATGGAACGGTCGGCGAGGTTCCAGGCGACGGTCCAGCCCGCCAGCGACGTGTCCCCCTCGAGGCAGCGTCGCACCTCCGAGGCGAGCAGCGCCGCGACGAGATCGGGATACCGCCTGGCCACCTCGGGATCGGCGACGGGTTGTCGTTCACCCCAGCGCTCCCGCAGCCGGCCCTGCAGGCAGGCTACGCACGGGGTTTCGTGCGGGATCACCAGCGGACCGATGGACACGGTGTGATGAAAGGACATGTCGACAAACAGGTGCGGCCGTTCCAGCTCGGACGCCCGCCGGACGATGTCCGGCGCGGTGGCAGTGTGACGCACCAGCACCAGCAGGTCGGCGGTTTCCGCAGATCGCGGCTCGCCGGGCAGCACCACGTCGACGGGAAGAGGATCGCCGACGACCGCCACCGACCGGCGTCGCTCCTCCGGGATCTCGGGGCAGATCATCCCGGCCGACAGCAGCTGCTCGAACTCGATCGTCCCGGTCGGGTCGAGGCCTTCGCGGGTCACCGCATCCCCGGCCGCCAACCGGGAAACGAGAGGGCTCGGGTCGAACTGGAAGCGGGCGTCGTCGCCGCCGTAGATCTCGAAACCGTCGTCGCGTTCCACGATCCGCCACGACGGGGACAGCCGGTACATGCTCAGAGATTAGTCACTCGCGGGTCGGCTCAACCAGCTTTTCGGGGTGCGGGGAAAATGGGGGCGTGCTGGATGACCTCGGGGCGGAAGTCGCGCTGGACCGCCCGCCCGAGCGGGTGGTCTCGCTGGTGCCGTCGCTGACGGAGGCGATCGCCCTCACCGCCCCGGGCGTGCTCGTCGGTGCCACGAACTGGTGCACCCATCCCGCCGGCCTGGAGGTCGCGCGGGTACGGGGCACCAAGAACCCCGACCGCGCCGCCATCGCCGCGCTGCGCCCCGACCTGGTGGTGACCAACCAGGAAGAGAACCGCCGAGTTGACGTCGAACGGCTGCGGTCCGCCGGAATCCCGGTGTGGGTGACCCGCATCGACGGCATCGACGACGCCCTGGGCAGCATGACCCGGCTGTTCCGGGAAGGATTCGGGCTGCGGGAGGTCAGCTGGCTGGAGGAGGCCCGCGAGGTGTGGCGCCACCCGCCGCGGCTGTCTGGACGGGTGGCGCTCCCGGTGTGGCGGGACCCCTGGATCTGGGTGGGTACGGGCACTTATCCCGACGACCTGCTGCGTCGCCTGGGACTGGTCAACATTGTCGATGACATGCGGTATCCGCATGTCAAAATCAACGACGCCCTCAGTGGGAACCCAGATTTCGTCCTGCTTCCCGACGAGCCCTACCCCTTCACCGCCACCGACGGACCGGAGGCGCTGGGCGGGGTGGGATCTCTGAACGTCCGGGGCAGGTCGCTGTTCTGGTACGGCCCCGCCATGGTCGAGGCGCGAGCCGACCTGGAGGCCGCCATTCACGAAGGCGGAGGAGCGTTTCGGAAAACGCCGGCGAACCGGTAGATGGCCAGGGCAAGGGCGAAGGTGACGGCGGTGTAGATGCTGATGCCCCAGTAGCCAGGGAAAACGGTCAGCAGGGTGCCGCCGATGCCTCCCGTGATGGCGGTGCCCAGGTACATGGCCGAGTTTGACAGCGAGGAGACGGTGCCGCGGGCCTGGCCGGCGTTGCTCTGGAGTTGCCCCATCATCACCGGCAGCAGGAAACCTCCGACGAGCAGCGTCGCGGCGAAGGCGATGGTCGCGGCCCAGCGGGACGGCATCGCCGAGGCGAGCAGGAAACCGGCGCCGAGGACGACGATCCCGGACCACAGGGAGGTGCGCTCCCCGATCCTGGCCACCAGCGGCGGCCCGGCGAACGAACCGATTCCCTGCCCCAGACCGATGATCATCATGGAGACGCCGATCTCGGTCTGTGTGGCGCCGAAATCCTTGGCCAGCCAGGAACCGATGAACGAGAATGCGCCCAAGCAGCCAGCCTGGAAGACGAGGTAGGCCACCACCGACCACGCCAAGGTGCGCGAGGCGAGAACCCGGCGGTACGGGGCGAGGAGGCCGTCCCCGTCGGTTGGAGCGGCCGGGGGAACGCTCGGGAACCACGCGAGAAGCGTTAGCCACAGCAGGACGCTGAGCCCGGCGATGGTGAAGAAGGGTAGACGCCAGTTCTGGGTGGACAGCCAGGAGCCGATGGGAATCCCGGCCACCTGGGCGATCGCCAGGCCGGCCGTCGCGTGCCCCATGACCTTGATGACGGCCCCGCGTGACACCACCATCGGGATGGAGGCCCAGATCTGTGGACTGACGAAGGCAGCGCCCACACCCGCCAGGAAACGGGTGGTGAACATGGACCAGAAGTCCCAGGTCACCCCGCAGGCGCAGGTCAGCAGTGCGAAGGCCGCCACCCCGGCCAGCAGCACGCGGCGTCGGTTGTGACGGTCCGAGATCGGCCCCGCCGCCAGGGCGAACAGCGCATACCCCAGGGCGTAGGCCGAGACCAGCCACCCGGACTGTGCGAGTGGAACGCCGAACTCCTCCTGCAGCAGGGGCAGCAGGGGAGCGACGAGGAAGGTGTCGGTTCCGATGACGAAGAGAGTGAAGAACGACAGCGACCCCATGGCGGATTCGCTGACGGTTCGCTGGTGGGAGGACATGACCACTCCTTTCTTTTCGATGTTCACCGAAGTAAGAATTGTCCTGTGGGGGAGCGGGAGTCAAGTCCTGCAGGGGTGGTTCCGGGGAGGGGAAGTTGGTTGAATCGTCCTGCTCGTTCGGTGCGGTCCGACGCAACCGGTTTCCAATAATGTTGTGCGACCCGGCGGTGGGAGGTACCGTCTTTGGTTGAGCGTGTGCCGAACCGTGCGACTTGAAAGGGCGGGAAGATGGCCAGGGAGGTGTTCCATCCGGATGTGGCCGACATCAGCCTGGACGCGGTGCTGGGTGCCCTGTCGGATCCGATCCGCCGCGACGTGCTGCGTCGCATAGCCGAGGAAGGGCCGCTCTACTGCGGCGATCTCGCCTACAACGTGGTCAAGTCCACGTTGTCGCACCATCTCAGGACGCTGCGGCTATCCGGGCTCATGCACACCGAGGTCCTGGGCAAGCGGCGCCGCGTCACCCGCCGCGACCACGCCATTGAGCAGCGCTTCCCCGGCCTGCTGAAGGCGGTCGGACTGCCGCCGGGAAAGGGTTGCTGGGAGGAGCAGGAGATTGCGCGGCCGGGCGCGGTCCGGTGAGGTGCGCGTTCTGGTGGTCGATGGCAAGTGCAGCCCGAGGGCCGGGCACCGCGCCTCCTGTAGAAAAAACCCCACCAGTCCCGGAGGACGGTGGGGAGCTATGGCCTCAGTCTTCCGCGTCTGTGGCCCACACGCAATGGTTTCGTGCAGATTTCTTTCCCAAAGCGATGTTGTCATGGGTGGGGTCGGGGGCGCCCGCCACGGTCGAGCGGTCAGATCAGGATGACCACCTCCCCGAGGATCAGGGTTGCTTCTTCGACGGGCAGTCAGTAGATGAGCGTCGCTGAGCCAACTTGATGGGCATGGCCTGGATCAACGAGGAAATGGCGATGATGATCGTGTAGAGCACTCGCGCCGCCCGGGGCGGCTGCTTGTTCGAAAACGCGTCAAGAATTTCGTATACACTATTGATGTGAGTGAACATCTGTTGCGGGGTGAATCCGTCACGGACGAGCAGATCCAGGCTTGGGCCGACGAGGCGGAGGCTGGGTACGATCTCGCGAGTCTTCCCAAGGCACGCCGAGGTCGTCCGCCTGTGGGCGATGGCCCCGGGGTGGTCGTCCCCGTGCGGCTCGATGCAGCCACCCTTGCAGCTTTGACTGCCCGGGCCGAGGCAGAAGGCATCCAGAACCGGTCGGAAGCGATCAGGGCTGCTGTCAAGGCCTGGGTGGACGTTGCGTGACCTGCACAGGCTGCGCGGAAGCACTACCGTCGTGACCGCCTCGATGACGATGCAGTGCGCCATGCAGCCATCCATGCCCTGCGCTCCCGTCCACTTGATGACAAGGACGACCCTCGGCGCTGGCTGTTGATTGGCATGGATCCGGCCGGGCGTCTTCTCGAACTCGTCATGTTGGTCTACGACGACGGTTACGAGCTGATCATCCACGCCATGAAGGCCCGTTCTCAATACCTCGACGAATTTTGACAGAATTCTTCGGGGCTCTCCGGCTTCCACTCATCTGCTCGTGGAGCCTGTAGCCATTTTTCCTATCTCGTACTGACCCGTGCGACCGCCTCCGGGGTGATGGAGTAGTCGGCCACGGTTCTCGCGGCCATCCGTCGCACTGCCGCCGGTCGCGCCAGGACCGGGGCCAGCGCGACGACGAACGGGACGAGGCTGGGTGGGTCCTCGAGAACCGGGTTCAGGACCTCCCGCGCCGGTGCCTGAGGGGCGCGCCCGAGCAGGGCGCGGGCAACGGTTTTCGCCACTCCCCGGCGGGTTCTGGCGGTCTCGGCCGCTCCGAGGCCGATGGCCAGCGTCGAACGGGTCCGCACACCCGCTCGCGCCACCACGGGCTCCCCGGATGGAGGGGTGTCGTCGGCCAGACCGATCATGAGGGCGGGGAGATCGACGCCGGCCGCTGCTGCGTTCGCGGGCTCGGAGATGCGGGGATTGCACTCGATGAAACACGGTCTGCCGTCTTCGTGGAAGTAGTCGAGGCCGAGGCCACCGTGCCACGACAGGAAAGCGCCCAGGCGTTCGAGGGCCGTCACCGCCTCGGGATGATGGACGCTCACCCTCGCGGCCGCGCTTCCCCCGACTCCGGTTGCCAGCAGCTCACTGGCCGCCGCCGCCAGCAGCCGGCCGCGACGGAACAGACCCTGCACCTGGGCGTACCGGCCGGGCGCCGGAGCCTGCGCCATGACCCGGCCCCGCGGGGTGAGCGACGCGAGGGCCGCGGCCGCCTCGTCCCGGGAGGGGACGTGGAGGACCCCGCGACCAGCGGTCGAGAACTCGGCCTTGAGCCAGACGGGGAAGTCCAGCCCGGAGAGGTCGTCCTCGTTCTCGACCAGCCGCCACGCGGGCTGCGGCAGCCGGAGGTCGTCGAGGAGGCGTGCGAACTCGATCTTCGACTCCACCCGGTCGAATGCGGCAATGTCGGCGACCTCCACCCGGTGCCGCATCAGGTGCCGGCCGGCGGAGAAGAGCCAGGCCTGCTCGTGGGTCGGGAGGAGGGCGTCGTATTCCCCGGAGGCCATCAGCCGGTCCGCCGCCGCCAGGTAACCCAGTGGGTCCTGCGACGGGGCCGGGACGCGACGAATGGCGCGGCAGTACCTGCTGAACCGTGCGATGGGGGCCCGGACGCTGGACATCGCATCGACGACCGCGCCGTCGCGCCCGAGCACCGTCACGAACTCCCGGGCCGTGAAGCTGGAAGCCTCGGAGAGCAGCACCCGACGTCGTGCGGCCGTCCTCATTCCGACCGGGCCCCCGTGGTGCCCGTGCCCCCCGTGATGTGGTGCTGGATGCCGGGGCCGTTCATGGCGACAGGTTACCGCCGTCCCGGGTGCCGTCACCGCCGGCGAGCGGACCTGGGAGGCGGTGGGGAAAAAGACGATCCTTCGGGCACAATCCCGGAGTGCCTGCTGAACGTCGCCCACTGACCCGGTTGCGGCTGCTGCCCGTCCGGATGGTCCAGTTCGCGCTCATCGAGCTGGCCTGCTGCGCCTTCCCGATCGCGATCTTCCTCGGTTTGGCCGCCACCTCCGTGATCTGGGGTCGCGTCGCGATGCCCGTCGCCCGGTACGACGCGCTGCTGATCTACGTGATCGTCGTGCAGGTGGCGTTCGTGGTCCTGAGGCTGGAGACCTGGCGTGAGCTGTGCGTCATCTGCGCCTTCCACCTGATCGGCCTGGCCCTCGAGGTGTTCAAGGTGCACGCCGGGTCGTGGAGCTACCCCGACGCCGGGGCGGTGCGAATCGCGGGGGTGCCGGTGTTCTCCGGGTTCATGTACGCCTCGGTGGGCTCCTACATCTGCCAGGCGTTTCGTCGTTTCGACCTGCGCGTCAGCGGGTTCCGCTGGGTGCCGGTGAGCCTGCTGGCGGTGGCCGCCTACCTCAACTTCTTCACCCACCACTTCATCGCCGACCTGCGCTGGCTGATCGCCGTCGCCTTCCTCGTGGCGTTGTGGGGCTCCACCGTCCATTTTACCGTCGGCGGCGACCGCTACTGGATGCCGACCGCGCAGGCTTTCATCCTGATCGGCGGTTTCCTGTGGTTGGCCGAGAACGCCGCCACCCTCCTGGGTGCCTGGAGCTACCCCGACCAGCTCGGCGGATGGCATCTCGTGCACGTCGGCAAGTTCGGGAGCTGGGCGCTGCTGATCACCCTCAGTTTCGTGCTCGTCGCTGCGGTCAAGGCCAAGGAAGGGGTGCTCTATGGCGGCGGAGCTCCGCGAGTCACCCGCGACCGACTGAGCCCGAACGAAACCACCCGGTAATGCAGCACTCAAGGCCGTAAAACCCCGATTTGGCGGTCAAAACGGAGTTGAGTGCTGCAAAACCGTGAAAATCTACTCGGCGTAGATCTCCTTCGCGTAGCGGAATGCCGCCCAGGCCTTGGGCCATCCGGCGTAGAACGCCGCGTGGGTAAGGATCTCCACCATTTCGTCGCGGGTGATGCCGTTGCTCTTCGCGATCTCGATGTGCGCCCTGAGGGAGGTGTCGAGCACCCCTGACGCCATCAGCGCGGTCACCGTGACCACGCTGCGGTCCCGGGGCGAGAACTGCTCCTCACGGGCCCACACCTGGCCGAACAGCACGTTGTCGTTCAGCTCCGCGAACTTCGGGGCGAAATCGCCAAGGATATCCCGTCCCGCCGTCACGTTCTCCATGAACCGGTTCCTCTCAGAGGTTGTCGTAGTATTCGTCGGAAACGGGTTCGCACCATTCGTTGCTGGTGTCCTCGCCCGGCACCTCGATGGCGATGTGGCTGAACCACGAGTCCTTCTTGGCGCCGTGCCAGTGCTTGCGATTCGCCGGGATGGTCACGACCGAGCCCGGTTCCAGACTGACCGGGGCCTCGCCCTCGGCCTGGAACCAGCCGCTCCCCGCTGTGCACAGCAGGATCTGTCCGCCACCCTTCGACGCGTGGTGAATGTGCCAGTTGTTGCGGCAGCCTGGCTCGAAGGTGACGTTGGCCACCATGACGCCCTCGGTGTTGAGCATGCTCAGGTAGCTCTGGCCCGTGAAGTACTTCCCGAAGGCCGTGTTCTCCTCCCCGCGAGGGAAGATGCTGTCAAATGCTGCGTCGCTCATCTGATCCTCCCGATGTGGATGATTTACACGCTACCTCTGCATTCCAAAGGGGAAGCTGTGCCCATCACGAGGTGGAGGGTTCCGGGTCGGAATCCTGGGCGATCTGCGGCCGGTGACGACGGGAGATGATCCGGTCGACGATGGCGGCGATGGCCCCGTCGCCGGTGACGTTGGTGGCGGTGCCGAAGGAGTCGATGGCGATGTAGGTGGCGATCATCAGGCCGACCTGCGCCTCGTTGAACCCGAGCATCGACTGCAACAGACCCGCGGCGGTGACGATCGCGCCGCCGGGAACACCCGGGGCGGCGACCATCATGACGCCGAGCATGCAGATGAACCCGATCATCAGCACCGGGTCGATGGGGATGCCGGAGAGCATCATCACGGCCAGGGAGAAGCAGGTGATCTTGATGGTCGAACCGGCCAGGTGGATGGTGGCGCACAGCGGGATCGCGAACGACGCCACCGGCTCCGAGGTTCCCGACTTGATCGACTGCCGCAGCGTGACGGGGATCGTCGCCGCCGACGACGACGTTCCCAGCGCGGTGAGATAGGCGGGCAGCATGGTGCCCAGCATCCGGAACGGATTGCGCCCGGTGACGGCCCCGGCGACGAGGTACTGGAGCAGCAGCATGATCCAGGTGAGGATGAACACGAACACCACCACACCCAGGAAGGTGGCGATGACGGTGAGCACCTGGCCGCCCTGGGTCATGTTGAGGAAGATGCCGAAGATGTAGATCGGCAGCAGCGGGATGATGATCTTGGAGATCACGAGGTTGACGATGTCTCGGAACTCCTCGAATCCGGTGCGCAGCGCCCTGCCCTCGATGGTGGTGAGCGCCACGCCGATGACGAAGGCCAGGATGAGGGCGGTCATGACCCCGAACAACGGCGGTATCTGGATGGAGAAGTAGGGCTTGAGCAGGGCGTCCTCCGGGTTGCTGAGGGCGCCCGTCTCGGCGGGCAGCACCTGGGGCAGCACCAGCAGGGACGCGCCGAGCCCCATCAGCCCGGCGAAGAGGGTGGAGGCGTAGGCGAGGCCGGCGGTCAGTGCCAGCCACTTGCCGGCGCCGCGTCCCAGCTCCCCGATGGCCGGGGTGATCAACCCGACGATGATCAGCGGGATGGAGAAGCTCAGGAACTGGCCGAAGATGTCGTTGAAGGTGACGAAGATCCGGGTGGCCCAGGTGGGTAGGACCGACCCCAGCAGGATCCCCAGCGCGATGGCCACCACGATCTGGGGCAGGACCCCGAACCTGAACCCGGTGCTCTTCTCTGTGCTCATTCTTGAACCGTAGTGGAAGCCGGTCTGACTGGGGGAAGTTGTCCGTATCCGGCATCGGATCGGGCCCCGGGAATGCCCACTTCTTGCGTCGGACGTGCCGTGATTGCGGGGCTTCCGCGGTGTTTGTTTTCGAGGACGAGAACCTCCTCGTGGAGGAGGTCGTTCAGGGCCGGGAGCGTGCGGGCCTCCGAAGGCTTCCGTGCTTCGAGGAGCGCAGCGGAAGTCTCCCCGTGGTGCTTGATGACGGTTGGGAATAATCCTTGTTTGACAAGGCCTTTCGTGTCATGGCTCCCGGTCGAGTTCCGGAACTGCCGGGTCGGGAACTCCGTTTTTGCCAGGCTCCCAGTTCCGTTTCTACCAGGACCTGAGCTCCGATTCTGCCGTCGCCGCGGAAGGAGGCCTGTAATATTTGAATTCTCCTTCAGTAACTCGAAAGGCATGTGTGATGGCGGGTGGTGATGGGTTGCCGTGGGTGTGGGGCGTGCCCGTGGAACCGGCGGGGCTGCCGACTCCGGAGGTCGCGCCCGGCTCGCGACTCGCGGTTCGTGCCATCGCCATGGAAGCACCGCGGGAGGTCGGTTTCCTGTGGCTGTGCCAGATGCGTCGCGCTCCGTACTCATACGACTGGCTGGACAATTTCGGGCGACGCAGTCCGCGGCGGGCCGATCCGTCGCTGACCGATCTTGCGGTGGGGCAGTCGTTCATGACGATCTTCGAGCTGACGGACTTCACCGACGGCGAGTCGTTGACGCTGCGGATGAAGGCAGGTCGTCCGACCCGGATCTTCGGCGCGATCACCCTCCACTACCGCGTCGAAACGATCACCGGGTTTCGCAGCCGGCTGGTCGCGGCGTTGTGGATGCCCCCCATCGGCCGGGTGCTGGGAAAACCCCTGAGGTATCTGCTGGCCTGGGGTGACCTGCTGATGATGCGCAAACAGCTGCTCACCCTCGCCGCGCTGGCGGAACGCGACGCGGGTGGGCGTCGGGGAATCGGAGGGGGTCGCTGAGGGGCGGGTCGTGAAGTGTGACGACGGAGATCCCCCACGCCTTGGTCATATCGGCCGGCGAAAAAGAGGATGCAACCACCGATCGTCGTTCCTCGTATTCAGTCGAACAGGAGATTTTGGAATCACCATCACCAAGCTCTCGAAGAGTTTTATCTATCAAGTACAGGGTGGCTCGGTTGTCGCAACCAAGTCCTGCGTAGCCTCCTGTGCCAATTTCAATATCGCGGTTGCCCTGAGTGAAGATACAAGCCGCTGGACGCAGGGCTTTCACGGAATCTGCGAGACGGCGTGGTGTGGTAACATCTTATTCAGGGGATTCGGTGTTCGTTTCGACAAGATCCAGCACCTGGAAGGTGATGCCAGAGGCGTTTACAGCAAGTGACTTGTCAACGAATGAATCATAGACAAACATCAAGCAGACCATCACGAGGAGGGACAATGGCGCAACAAGACAAGGTCACGGAGCAGAGTACTCGAGGATTGTCCTCTCTCACCAGGGTGTGGATTGTTCTCGCCCTGAGCGTTGTCGCCCTGATCCCGGCACTGCCCATTTCCCTGGGCCTCTCTCTGGTGGCATTGGTACTGGTTTTGCAGACGCGACGCGATGTGCCACACCGGCGCCGAGGACTGTTGGCAGTTCTGATCTGGATTGGAATTCAACTTGTTGTCACGGCTGCGGGAATTGCGTCGTGGCTGTCATTCCAAGCCTGATATTTGGGGTGGTGTCGGTCGCCAAAGACCGATCCCAGCCTTCGCCTTGGTCTCCTCTGTTGACCAGCCAATGCGATTCTTCGCCGCAAACCGGTTTTTGTGGAGCATAGGGGACTCGAACCCCTAACTTCCACCTTGCAAAGGTGGCACTCTACCAATTGAGTTAATGCCCCGAGACCGGGCAAGCATACCCGAGGACGGGGCCTCGGGGGAAGTTCGGGTGTTGAGGGTGGTTTCGACACGAGCTCTTCGCTGACGCTCAGGGCTCGGCTCAACCAGCTTGGGGTAGGACTGGCGCTCAGGGCTCAGCTCAACTGGCTTGGATGTGGGGCTGGGTCTCGGGGCTTGGATCAACCGGCTTGGGGGGTGTCGGTTTCCGGGACCGTCGACTGCACCCAGTGCGGGCCCTGGGTCCAACCTGTGAACGGGGTCACGGGTTCGCCCTGGAGGCAGCGGGTGAGGTCGTCGAGGATCCGGGCTGCGGGCCAGGTGGTTGCCCCGGGGAGGTCGCGGAGGGCATCGGCGGCGGTATCGTCGCCACAGATGGACAGGAAGAACACTGCCTGCCGCCAGGCGTAGGCGGCGTTCTTGATGGCCGACAGCGGCCAAGGGCTGTTCCTCGCGCGTTCCAGCAGCTGGAACGATCTCCCTGCGGCGTGGTGCGCCAGCTCGGCCCAGTTCCGGCCGGGCTGCACGCCGAGTTTCACCAGGACTGCCAGGTTGTGGGTGGTGAGGATCTGCTGGCGTTCGATGATCTGACCGTTCGCTGCGACGCTCCGGCCCGCCGTCACATCCCCCGCGACCATGCGGTCGAACTCGCCGACATCCCCGTGCCCGTCCGGTTCCGGCAGGCCCAGCACGGCGGTGTAGTCGATGCCGTAGTAGCGCTCGTAGAGCGACCCGCGCAGCAGTCCCGCCGCCACCTTCGCGGCCCGCTGGAACTTGGGTGCGAACCGGCCCATGAAAATGTCGGCGGCCAGTTCCTCGGTCAACGGCAGCCGCACCTGCGCCATGTCGAGGAGGGCGCTGTATTCCCGGATGAACCCGTTCGGCAGGATCGTGCCCGGGAACGCGCCCAACACCACCGATCCGAGTCGCCGCGCCAGCACCAGAGGGTCGTCGAGGGGGCCGCCGGCCGTGAGTTCCTGGAGGGCCGCCACCCACGGCAGCTCCTTGAACCGCACTTGCTGTTCCAGGTCGAGCAGCAGCAAACTCCGGCGCCGCCGGAACGCCCGATAGGTGGCGGCGAGCAGCGCGCCGACCAGCGGGTCGTCCGCCGAGGATGCCACCTGCCCGGCGGTGAGCTGCGGAACCAGCGACGCCAGCACCTCCGCAGACGGCACCACCCCGAGTGTGATCAGCTCCTCCAGATCCGAGACGAAACCCAGCCGCAGGGTACGCAGCACCGACGCCGGCAGCGGGGTGCCGGCGGGCACCAGGTCGGTGGCCTCGTTATCAGAGATCGGTGCGGAGGCGGCGGGAAAATCGGTCAGGCCGACGTCCCCGCGCAGCCGCGCCACCCGGTCCGCGACGACCACCGCGACCTCGGCGTGCAGGGGCCGGGAGGCCGTCACCGCCTGCCGGGCGCGCAGGTCGTCGGATCGCTTGCTGCCGGGCAGGCCCCGTTTCGCCTCGATCCGCGACAGGGCGTGCCTCACCCGCCCGGGCGGCCACGCCCCCTGCCCGTCGATCGCCTGTCGCAGCGCGTCGATCAGGATCGGCAGGTTCTCACCCGGTCGGCGGTACTTGCGGCAGCGGGTGTGCTGCCGTGCCGCCCGGTCGTAGTCGGCGACCAGCGTGCGGGCCTCGTCGATGCGGCCCTCGTCGAAGGTGGGCGCCTCGATGATGCCCGCCCAGAACGCCACCACCTTGTCGGTCAGCGGCAGCCAGACGGTCAGGGCCTCGCGTTCCGCAGCGACCCGCGGATTGACGCGGGCGCGTTCCAGGGCGCCCGCGACCTGCCGGGCGGTCCACCGCGACACCTGGCCCGGTCGCAGGGGCGACGGCGCACCCGGATACGGCGAGAACCGCAGCGACCCGGCCAGCGGTGAAACCTCGTCGAGCAGCGTGCGGACGGAGTCGTTGACGCCATGCCGCAGCAGGGCAGCGACGCTCAGGAGGACGGCGTGCTCCGGGAAACCGACGTTGTAGGCGCCGGTTTCCAGCAGGACCTCCAGCTCGGCCAGGCCTTCTGGGGTCAGCCACGACTCGAAGATCGCGTGGCGGGTGGCCTCAATGCCGAGCTGTTGGGCGCGGAGCCTTTCGTCCTCGGCCGGCGGGATGGCGGCGGCTGCTTTGCCGGTGGCGAACCCGCCCCGCACCACCCTGGGGGTCACCCAGGCGGGAAGCCCGACGAGCGGCCTGCGACTGCCGATCCTCAAGGTGCCGTCCGCCATGCCGTCGATCACCTGCCGCCAGCGCTCCATCCGCTCCAGAGCGGCTTCCCGGACGGCCGGGTCGGAATGGTCGGCGGCGGTGCGCATCGCCTGCATGAGCTGGTGGTGGACGTACTGATTCACGATGTCCCTCCGGGCGGCGACACGAACTTGGCCGGCGTGGCAGGTGCTGCCCCTGCGCCTTCCGGGTCCATAGCCCGGTGCTCTACTGCTGAGCTACACGCCGTGGCAACGAGTGTAGAAGACCCGATCGGCCGGCGTCGAGGGTGGCGTGGCGCATGCGCCGAGGCGTCAAGGAGCGGTCACGACGGTTTCGATCCGATGGTTTGGGCGCGGTTGAAGGCCATGCAGACATCGACCCAGAAACGCAGGCGGTCGTCGTCGGTGATCATCTCCGCCGACACCTGGATCCAGCCGGGCCCCATCTCGCGTCCCGGGCCCATCTCGGCGGGGGAGGCGCCGGGTTCCCCGGAGAGTTTCGCGTCATCGTCGGGATCGACGTGCGCCAGCAGGTGCCCGCCCTTGAGGGCGCAGCACACCATTTTGTTGCGCACCATGAAGGCGCGTGACCCGAACATCGGGATCACGCGGGTTGTGGGTTCGTCGCCCAGGAGCCCGTGGAGCCGGGCGACGAGCTCGGTCTGTGCTGCTCTGGGGTCGGTCATGGCGCTCCTCGTGCGGGTCGGGGCCCTGTTCAAAACCAAATACTGCCAGTGACCTTCCTGATGCGGGAGACTTTTTCCATGGGATGGTTTGTGCTTGCAGTGGCGGTGGTCTTGTTCCTAGGGTCGGTGACGCTGCTTCTCAGGCGGATCCTCGCCTCGCACGACGAGATCTACGACGGCCTGACGCCCGGCGTCCTGCCGCCGCGGGAGGAACGGAAGACAACCCCCACCAAACGGCTCCGATCCACCGAGTACAAAGGTCCCTTCCCCGTCGCCTTCACCCCACCGCGCGACGTCACCCCGGGACTGATCGGGATGGTCATCGACGGAGTGGTGGACCCCCGCGACCTCACCGCAACCATCGTCGACCTCGCCGCCCGCGGATTCCTGCGCATCGAGGTGCTCGACGACGGCAAGGGCAGACGGCGCGGGAAGGACTGGCTGCTGCACCCCTGCGACAAGCCCCGCTCCAACCTGATGCGCTACGAGAGGACGTTCCTGGAGGGGGTCTTCCCGCGAGGGCGGGCGATGCGGATGTCGGAGCTGGTGCGCAGGCACAAGAAAGTGTTCCGGCAGCTCACCGCCGACATCTACGAGGAGGCCAGCCGCCGCGGCTGGTACCGGCAGAACCCGAACCCGGGTGGCCGGCGGCACAGGTTCTGGCGTGTGGCGGTCGGGGCGGTGGCGGGTTTCGCTGCGCTGGTGATCACCGGAGGGGACAACGTGGGCCTGCTGGCCGCCGCCCTGTTCGTCGCGACGGGCGTCGTCGCCGCCTTCGGGCCGAAACGTCGCGTGCCCCGCACCGGCGCGGGCACGGCCACGCGCATCCAGGCCCTCGGCTTCAGGCAGTACCTCGCGACCGCCGAGGCTGGGCAGATCCGCTTCGAGGAAGCGGAGAACACCTTCAGCCGCTACCTGCCCTACGCGATGGTCTTCGGGGTCGCCGACCACTGGGTCAAGGTCTTCCGCGAACTCGCCATCGAACGAAACGTCGAATGGGACTTCGACTGGATCGACGTCGGTGCCGACGTGGCGGGGGAGCTGGTGTTCCAGTTGCTCGCCTCGGACCTCCTAGACGGCGCCGATGGCCTGTTCGACGGCATCGGTGGGCTGTTCGACGGCTTCGATCTGGGGGATTTCCTGGACGGAATCGACTTCGACTTCGACTTCTGAGGACACTCCGCCCGCGACTCCCCGGTTATGCAGCACTCAACGCGGTTTTTGGCGTCCGAAAGGGGAATTTTCGTGTTGAGTGCTGCAGAACCGGGGTTTCCTGCAGGTCAGTCGGCGGCGACAATCCGCCGCGCCACCTTCATGGCCTTGCTGTTGCCCTTCCGGGCGGCCAGTGTCCTGATGTTGGGCAGGTCTGGTTTCTCGGGTACTTCCGGCAGGAAATTGAGCACCGATTCCAGGATGGTTGCGACCCCGGTGGGGAGTTTGTCTGTTCCTGCCAGTTCTTCCGTGATTCTCGTCAGCAGTGGCCACGCCAGGGCCAGGCCGCCGGCTTCCGCGATGCTCGTGAGCATGGCTGCCACCTTCACAGGGGCGATGTCGTCCCGCAATTCCTGGCGCCACGGACTTTCCCAGGCTGCGACGAGCATTTCCGGGTTCAGCCGGGACTCGTCCCATGCCGTCAGCAGTGCCCCCGCGATCTCGTCGCGGCCCTGCGGAGAGGCCCCGCTCGCGAAGACGAAGGCGATGAGAACCATGGCCGGGTCCACGTGGAACACGGAGGCGATCGCCTCGGTGATCTCCCAACCGGAACTACTGCTGAAGGGCAGGTTCACCTGGGCGGCAGTGGTTGCCCATATGGGGTGTGCCGGAAGCAGGGTGCTGCCGATGTCGTGTTCCCCGCTGCGTTCTGGTGCTCGGCGTGTCTCGTCCCACGGCCCCGCGATCCCGAGAGTTTTCGCGATCACGGGCTCGTCGCCTTCCATACGCACCCTGTGGCAGGCCTGGTCGTTCTGTTCGTTTCCGGGACTGCCGGGGGGAACAAAACTCATCCGGCCCGGTTCGGCGGGGGTTTTCAGCCAGAGGTCGACGATCTCCTGCACGGTTCGTCCCTTGGTGACGCGTCCCGGCAGGTTGCAGGGTGTGGCCTCGGTGCGGTCGATCCGGCCCAGGGCGACGAACAGGTCGATGGGTAGCACGTCCACGTTTTTTTCGGCGTAGCGGTGCAGCCGGTCCTGGAATTTCTGCCAGGAGACCCGGTTGTTCTTGTGGGTGGGGGTGGACAGCAGGCACGGCACCCGCCCGACGGCATCCAGGACGTCGTTGCAGCGCCGAATCGCGACCCGCGTGAGTGCCGCACCCCGAGGTGACCTGCCGCGTTCCTTCCGGCCGGTCACCCGCTGCAGCCAGCGCTGCACCAGCTGCTTCCACACCCCATGTGTGTTCGGATCGGGGTTCAGCTTGTCGTGCAGCGTCTCGACGACGGCGTCGCGTCCCTCGGCCCAGCCCAGCGCGACCAGCGCCGCCAGGCCGCGTTCGTAGACCTCGACGGATACCCAGTTTCCCGGGGCATCGCTGTCCAGCCGGTGGATCAGTTCGTTGAACTCCACTTCGTCCAGGAGCCGGTCCAGGTCGTCGATGGGTTCGGGTGGGATGCCGAGTGGGTCGCGCCACAGTCCCAGCGACTCGGTGGGTTCGGTGGTCGTGCCCCAGTCGTCGAGGAGTTTCTGGGCCAGTTCGGCGGTGGTGGAGTCGGGGCCGGTGGTGGTCGCGGTGAGCATCTCCACCAGGTCCTGTGATGGGTCGTTCACCGAGCGCAGCGCCTTGAGGACGGCGCGTTTGACGCCCTTCTCCTTGCGGACCAGCACGTCCAGGGCCAGTGTGGTCAGGTGGTCCTCGTCCAGGCCGAGGGGCAGCAGTTGTTCGACCGCGAACTTCACGACGATGGGATCGGCGTTCGGTAGGGCTGCCAGGAACCGGTCGCTGTGTTTCGCCAACAGCGGGGTCAGGCCCAGGCCAGCGATCAGGATCAGGGCGAACTGCTGCGAGGGGCGGTTGTCGCCGCGTTCGAACACTTGGAGGAGCGCTAGCAGCAGGGCGTCGTCGTCGGTGGGTTCGGTCACCCGCAAATCCGCGACGGCCTCCCGAAACTGGGTGTGCTGCCCAGAGTCGAGGTGCTGGATGAAGGCGTTCGGGGCGGCGCAGGCGGCGATGAAGTGTTCCTCCCAGCGGCGCCCGGGCCGGGGGTGGGCGGCGTTCTTCATCGCCCAGGCCGTCAGGAACCCGGGATCGTCGGGAATCGGGAGGTCGTGGGCTATGACGAGTTCGTCGATCAGGGCATGGATGTCAGCGTCGCCGCGACGCTTCAGAAGTCGTGTGACGAAGTCACCGGCCCATTCCGGACCGTTGCCGGTCAGCCACGAGATCAACCGATTTCGGGCGATGGCGGGGGACCACTTCAACCTCCAGATCTCCTGCGGGGCAAAGACGGAGGCGCATTGCGCGGGGGTGGCGCCGACCGCCGCGGCCAGCAGGGGCAGGCGCCCCCACTCCTCATTCTTTCCCAGGTGTCGACGCAGGGAGGGGATGGCCTTGCCGAGTGTTGTCCGGATCGCCGAACGGTCTGCCTCGGTGAGATCGTCGAGGACTGTGACGAGGTCTTCAAGCGACTCCGGCTCGGTTATCAGAGCGGCCAGGGTGTCGGCATTCCAAGTCATGGAATGAACCTATCCGCGATGGGTGGCAAACTCACCCACGATCCATGGCGCGGAGCCGGTCGACTATCCGCCGCGCCACCTTCACCGTCTTGCTGTTGCCCTTCCGGGCGGCCAGTGCCGTGATGTTGGGCAGGTCTGGTTTCTCGGGTACTTCCGGCAGGAGATTGAGTACCGATTCCAGGATGGTTGCGACCCCGGTGGGGAGTTTGTCTGTTCCTGCCAGTTCTTCCGTGATTCTCGTCAGCAGTGGCCACGCCAGGGCCAGGCCGCCGGCTTCCGCGATGCTTGTGAGCATGGCTGCCACCTTCACAGGGGCGATGTCGTCCCGCAATTCCTGGCGCCACGGACTTTCCCAGGCTGCGACGAGCATTTCCGGGTTCAGTCGGGACTCGTCCCATGCCGTCAGCAGTGCCCCCGCGATCTCGTCGCGGCCCTGCGGCGGGGCGGCGCTCGCGAAGATCAGGCCGGTGAGAACCAGGACCGTGTCGAAACGGATCACCAAGGCTGCATCCGTGAACTCCTCGGCGGAGGTTTCGTCGGGGGACGCCAGCGCGACCATGGCCATCCGGGTGGGGTGCGCGGGAAGCAAGTCGCGGCCGGCGTGACGCTCCCGGAGGAACCCGCTCGGTCCCTGATAGGTCTTGTTCCAGGGGCCCTTGATCCCGAGCGCCTTTGCCACCACGGGTTCGTCGCCCGCCACCCGCACCCTGTGGCGTGCCCGAGCGCCTTTGCGGAACCCAGGGGCGGCGAACTCCATCCGGCCCGGTTCGGCGGGGGTTTTCAGCCAGAGGTCGACGATCTCCTGCACGGTTCGTCCCTTGGTGACGCGTCCCGGCAGGTTGCAGGGTGTGGCCTCGGTGCGGTCGATCCGGCCCAGGGCGACGAACAGGTCGATGGGCAGCACATCCACATCCTTCTCGGCGTAGCGGTGAAGCCGGTCCTGGAATTTCTGCCAGGAGACCCGGTTGTTCTTGTGGGTGGGGGTGGACAGCAGGCACGGCACCCGCCCGACGGCATCCAGGACGTCGTTGCAGCGCCGCGCCGCGAACCGCGTGAGAGGGGCGAGCCTCGGCATCCAGAAGCGTTTTCTCACCCAGCGCTGCACCTGCTGCACCAACAATCCGTCCCAGAAGCCGGGCCGGGGAACCTTGCCCCGCAGCGTCTCGACGAAGGCGTCGCGTCCCTTGGCCCAGCCCAGCGCGACCAGCGCGGCCAGGCCGCGTTCGTGCAGTTCGGTTGGTTCCCTATGCCGCGTCCCCGCGCCGGTCAGGTGCTGGATCAGCTCGTTGAACTCCACTTCGTCCAGGAGCCGGTCCAGGTCGTCGATGGGTTCGGGTGGGATGCCGAGCGGGTCGCGCCACAGTCCCAGCGACTCGGCGGGTCCGGTGGCCACACCCCAGTCGTCGAGGAGTTTCTGGGCCAGTTCGGCGGTGGTGGAGTCGGGGCCGGTGGTGGTCGCGGTGAGCATTTCCACCAGGTCCTGTGATGGGTCGTTCACTGAGCGCAGCGCTTTGAGGACGGCGCGTTTGACGCCCTTCTCCTTGCGGGCCAGCACGTCCAGGGCCAGTGTGGTCAGGTGGTCCTCGCTCAGGCCGGGGGGCAGCAGTTGTTCGACCGCGAACTTCACGACGATGGGATCGGCGTTTGGTAGGGCTGCCAGGAACCGGTCGCTGTGTTTCGCCAACAGCGGGGTCAGGCCCAGGCCAGCGATCAGGATCAGGGCGAACTGCTGCGAGGGGCGGTTGTCGCCGCGTTCGAACACTTGGAGGAGCGCCAGCAGCAGGGCGTCGTCGTCGGTGGGTTCGGTCACCCGCAAATCCGCGACGGCCTCCCGAATCTGGGCCTGGATCTGGGTGCGCTGATCGGCGACGAGGCGCCGGCCGAGGGCGTTCGGGGCGGCGCAGGCGGCGATGAGGTGCTTCTCCCAGCGGTGGCCCGGTCTGGGGAAGGAACTGTTCTCCACCGCCCAGGCCGTCAGGAAAACGGGATCGTCGGGAATCGGGATATCGAGGGCGAGCTCATCGATCAGTTCGGTGTAGTACATGCTGTCGGCGGTGCGGCGTTTCAACATGCGTGTGATGAGGTCGCCGGCCCATTCCGGACCGTTGCCGGTCATCCAGGAGAGCAGCCGGTCGCGGGTGATGGGCACCTGCATCAGCCGCCAGATGTCCCAGGAGGAGAAGACCTTGGCGCATTGCGCGGGGGTGGCGCCGACTGCCACCGCCAGCAGAACCAGACGCTGTCCACCCGCGCCAACCTTCTCCATACGTCGGCGCAGGGATGGGAGGGCCTTGCCGATCGCTTTGCGGATCACCGAACGGTCTGCCTCGGTGAGATCGTCGAGGACTGTGACGAGGTCTTCAAGCGACTCCGGCTCGGTTAGCAGAGCGGCCAAGGTGTCGGCATTCCAAGTCATGGAATGAACCTATCCGCGATGGGTGACAAATCCACCCGCGATCATCGCCGATTCGGTGTCAGAGCGGGAAGAGTCTCACCTCGGCCCGGTGGCCCGGCGGCGCCAGTTTCTTGTCACAGGTGATGAGGGGGACACCGAGCGCCTCGGCCAGGGCGAGGTAGCTGGCGTCATAGGCGGTGAACTGGTAGCGGAGGTGCCAGATGCGTCCGGCGAGCAGCGCCGTGCTGTGGCGCTGAATGTTCAGCTGGAAGTACTCTTGCAGGGCCCGGTCAGCGGTCTCCGGGGCGAGTTTTCCCGCCAACGTCAGGCCGCGCAGTACCGACAGGACCTCAAGGTCCAGTACGTGCGGGGCTGCGATGTCGCCGGTCAGTTCATCGAGCAGCGCCGGGTCGGTGTCACCCCCCACCAGAACCTCTATCATGGCGGAGGCATCGACGACGATCATCGGCGATTCGCCGCGATCTCGGCCAGGATCTCCTCGAGGCCGGGCCCGGATGCGCGATCCATGACGCGGAGCCGGTCGATGATCTCCGCATTCGTGGGTCGCGACGCGATCTGCTTGAGTTCGGCGGCGACATAGGCCGACAAGGACTGTCCCCGCGCAGCGGCGCGCTGCTTGAGCGTCTCGGCCACGTCGTCGGGCACGTCGCGAATGTACAGGGTGGTCATGAAACTATGCTAGCAGTATGCAAGCACGGCTTCATGGGGCGGTGTTCGGTATCGAACCCGCGCGCGGGGTGGTCACGGGCTTTCGTGTTCAGAATTGCGCGTCTTCCCTCGGGCCTGTTCTTGCGTGGGTCGCGAAGTTCACGGCCCCGGCGACATCTGCGATGAACTTCTCGTCCGGAGGCGGAATCTTCTCCAGGGCTGTCCGTAGGTCCTGTCCGGTGCGGTGAACCACCGGGCTGATTTCGGCGATCGGTCGGTTTCCCCGGGTGACCACGACAATGTCGCCCGCTTCGATTGAGTCGAGCAGGGTGGAGAACTGGCGCGAAGCCTCGGTGGCGGTAAGCGTACGCACATGTCCATGATGTCTGATAATCAGATGTGCTCTGTCTTCTTGTGACTCAAAGCCGATCGAGGTCTGCGTGGATGGTTGAATCGTCACTGCTACCAGTAGTCGCACGAGGAGGTCGGGGGTCGAATCCGGCGCCATGATCAGGTCCGTGAACGTGTCTGCATCCTAGGTCATGGGGTGAACCTATCAGTGGTGGGGGACTGAACTGCTATGAG
The DNA here is from genome assembly GCF_900637725.1 of Arachnia propionica. GTDB lineage: Bacteria > Actinomycetota > Actinomycetes > Propionibacteriales > Propionibacteriaceae > Arachnia > Arachnia propionica. Next base: position 90,725 of record NZ_LR134406.1, read on the forward strand.
TTGTGTGGACGTTGGGGCGAGGCATGGTGAGCCACCAGGTCCTCTGTTGCATGGAGCAGGCACGCTATCTCCAGATTGGTCTTCGAGATCATTGCGTTCCACGCGTCTATTCGCTGGTTTCGGCACTTGGCACCTGGTGCTGGTGGATACCTCAATCAACGGACTGAGGGTCTGGGAGTTGGATGATGGCCCAGCCGTCCTCGAACTCGATGCCGATGGTGCCGTCGGGTAGGGCTGCTGCTTTCCAGAGTGAGAGCACGTGGCTGCCGAGGTCCAGGTCCTGAAGTTGGCTGGCCTGCTCGTCCCAGATGCGCAGGTGGTTGTGGTTGTCGCCCGTGACCAGACGGGGCTGCTCACCGGCAGTTGGTAGGACGTCGAGTGACAGGAACCCAGTGAATTCGCTCGGGTTGGTCACGTACTCGTACAGATCGGCGGCATGGAGGCGTTCACCGGTTGCGGGGTCCCAGATGGTGAGGAAGTGATCATCGGTGACGGCGGCGATCCTGGCCGCGCCTTCGTGGGTGGTGAAGGCGGCCGTCTCTTTGATCTGGTCGGGATGGATGCTCAAAGACGCATAGGCTTGGCGACTCTCGGTGGCCTCGATGGTCTCGTCACACGTGAAGGAGGCGTTGCGGGGCACCTCGGTGAGTGGGTGCGGCTTGTCCTGAGCGAGGTGAAAGACGGGATCCCAAATCCGTACCGTGTCGTCATTGTTGGCTGTCGCCATCAAATGGTGGTTCTCCGGCCCGGTGAAGATGACGATGCCATTTCCGCCATGGATATTTCCGAACATTGGCCGGCTCAAGGACTCCTGCGTTGTCGGATTCCAGAACTGGATCATGTTGTCTTCACCGATGGAGACCAGCAAGGTTTTCTCGTCTCGTTTGAAGGGTGTGAGTGCGCGGGCCGGAAGAAGACCATGCCCTTGGATGGCTGCGCCGGTGTGATGCCCGGATACAGGGTTGAGGACGTGCAACGTCCCATGAATTCCTGTTGCCGCCAGCAAGGGATCATTGTCATTCCATGCGGTGATGCTGGTGATGAACTCGGTTTCAGGGATTGACAGGACATCTAGTTGCTCACCCGCGGCGGGATCCCATATCTGAATGGTGTTCTGAATCTGGGCGGTGTCATCAGTGCTGATGCTGGCAATTCGTGGCTGATTGTCGCGTGTGGTGAAGGCGGCGATGTCAGTGACGCCTGCCTCGTGTCCGCTGAGCAGCTCTCCGATCTGCTGGCGAGCAACGGGGTCCCAGATGCGCAGAGTGCCATCGGAACCCCCTGTTATCAGCAGGTCACAGCCATCGATGACGCAGGTGTCAAGGGCGTAGGTGAAGTCGCGATGGGCCGTGAGTGGCTCACCGATGAGCAGCTGGGTTTCCGCATCCCAGAAGCGAACGAGACCGTCCTGGTGTGCGCTGACGAGCAGTACCGCGTCATCCAGGGCCATGGATATCAGCCGCATCACTTTGCCGCCGTGCCCGATCAGCGGACCACCGACTTGACGTGCGGTGAACGGGTCCCAGACCCGAATCGTGCCATCGAAGCCTGCACTGGCGAGCCGCTGGTGTCCATCCCGGGTGGTGAAGGCGGTGATGTCCGACACACTGCTGCTGTGACCCGCGAGTGGAATCGACGGCGCCGCTGGAAGGCGAGCCGCGGAACGGACGCTCCACCGGGCGGGGTCGGTGACGGTGGATGGCTGGTCGGTGAACCACGCTGTGGCGAGTTGCCGGATGCCTTGCCGGTCCTCCGGTTTCGCTGTGGCAAGAAGATGCGAGATGGCCAATACCCCCGCGACCTCCGGAGGAAGCGGAGTGCGTCCGAAGGCATGGGTCATGATCAGTGTGGCCAGCCCGTCAAGATCGGCGTCATCCCGCATGATTTCCTTGGCAACATGCTGGATCCACGCTTCGATACTTGTGAACTTTTCAGGGTGAAGAATGAAAGTCACAGAACAAGTGTACGAAGTGGTGCGCTATGCGTTTCATGAAAAGCGACGAAAAGCAGGCTTGAGCGAATGCGCGGGCGGTTTCATGGAGTTGTAGCAGCAGTGTCTGTTGTGGAGGATCGCAGGGGCGAACCGTGTCGGTTGGGTGTCGGGTTGCGTGGCCGCGTCGACCGGTGAATCCTCAGGACCCCTGCATTTTGGTGATCCGCCTCGCGACCGTCATCGCCTTGCTGTTGCCTTTCCGGGCGGCCAGTGCCGCGACGTTCGGCAGGTCGACGGCGACCCCCGCCGCCCGCACCTCCGGGAGGTAACGCAGCACCGCCTCCAGTGTCGTCGCCGTCGCCGCCGTGGTTTTCCGCTGCCCCGCGAGTTCCTCCGCGATTGCCACCAGCAACGGCCATGCCAGGGCCAACCCGCCGGCGTCGGCGATGGTGCACAGGACCGTCACCGTCTTCGCAGGCGAATGGGGCCAGGTCTCGTGTTTTGCCCGCGGCATGTCGTTGAGCTCGTCCCACCAGGGGCTCCGCCAGGCGTCGACGAGGTCGCCGGGGTGCAGGCGGCCCTCGTCCCAGGCGGTCAGGAGGGCCTCGGCGACGCGGTCGCGGTCCTTCAGTGCCGCCCCCGAGATCACGGCGAGGGCGACGAACGACAGCACCGGTCCGAACCGCTCCGCCACCGCCGCGATCGGGAGGAAATCGTCAACCGCTTTGGTGGGAGAGTAATTCCCGAGGTCCTGCAGGACCAGTGCCGCGGGGCGGGTCGGGTGCTCCGGGAGCAGCGTCAGGGCGGCCTCGGAGTCCGAGTCGTACAAGATTGAGCCGCGGGGCCGGACGCGAACCTCGGTGCCGTCGTCCCTCACCGACTCGATGCGGATCACCGCGTTGGGGTCCGGTTCCGGCCAGGCCTCGGGCAGGTCCCGCACCGTCTCCCAGTAGAAGCTGCGATCCGGGTGGAACCGTTCCACCCAGGCGCTGCGCAGTCCGAGCGGCCCGAACGTGCCGGGCTCGTCGCCGTCGGCGATCAGCCTCGCGACTGGGCGGTTCAGGTGCGGACGATCGTCCTCGTACGCTGGGCTGAGCTGGAGCGCGCCGGGGCGGGGTTCGTCGTCGCGCCAGCGGGCGAGCACCCCGGACAGGCGGACCTCGACGCCGCGGATGGGCAGGTCGAGGTCGGAGACATCCCGCGGGGCGCAGGTGCGGTCGAGACGGGCCAGGGCCACGGCGACGTCAGTGGGCACCAGCTCCACCCCGGCCTCCCGGAACCTGCCGACCCGCTCCCGGAAGACCTCCCAGGCGACGCGGAACCCCTCGTGGGTGGGGGTGGACAGCAGGCAGGGCAGCTCGCCGAGCAGTCCGAGGACGTCGCGGGCCCGCTGCGCCGCGAGGAAGGACAGGGGACCACCCTGCGAAGCGGCGGACCGGATACCCTGGCCGGGGACGATGGTGCCATCACCCAGGCACACGACCAGCCGAGTCAGGAAACCACACCAGCCGTCCGGCGACGCGTTCCTCCCGATCAGCCGGACCAGATGTTCGGGGCCGCCTGCGCGGGCGGTGGCGACGAGGGTCGCTAGGAGACGCTCGTAGCGGAAGGCGCTCAACCACCAGCGGGTGTCGATGTCGGTGAGCAGCGCCAGCAGGGCGGGTTCGTCGAGGACCAGGGCGTCGTCGGTGAACTCGGGAAGAAGCTCCGGCACCGGCAGCGATGGTTCCCGCCACAACCCGAGCGGCTCCTCCTCGGGCGGGGCGGCGTCCCAGCCGTCCAGGAGTTCCCGGGCCAGTTCGGCGGTGGCGGTATCCGCGCCGGCGACCAGCGCCTCGACGGTCCCGACGAGATCCTGCGACGGCGCCCCCAACCCGCGGAGGGCCTTCAGGACGTCGCGTTTGACGCCCTTCTCCTTGCGGACCAGGACGTCGAGGGCCAGGGCGGTCAGGTCCTCGTCGCCGAGGCCGTCGACCAGCAGACACCCGGTGAAGAGTTTCACGACGGTTTTGTCGGCGTTCGGCAGCCCCGCCAGCAGGCGGGGCCGCTCCGCGGAAAGCAGGCCCTCCAGATCCAGCGCCCGCAGCCAGTGCACGACGGCCTGCTGGGCGGTGGGGCGGTCGCCGCGTTCGACGACCCGGAGCAGCGCGTCCAGCAGGGCGGGGTCGTTCGTGGGTTCCCGTTTCCGCAGGGCCTTCGCCTTCTCGCGGATGCCGGACTCGTCCCTGTCGAGGCCGGGAAAGGTGAGGGCGTTCGGGGATTCACAGGCCTGCAGGAAGTGCTCCTGCCAGCGTGTGCCGGGCGTGGGATCGGAGTTGTTGCTGGACCAGCCCGTCCAGTAGTTGGTGTGGTCCGCCCCTGGCAGCGGCAGCTCCAGGGCGACGCACAGGGGGCCGACGAGATGGCTGATCTGCCAGAGGTTGTCGCGTTTCCTCAGCAGGGCCACCACGAGTTTCTCCACCCAGTCCGCACCCCGGCCTGCGAGCAAGGCCACCGCCTCGTCGATGGCGTCGTCGTCCTTCAGGGAGGTGACCGTCGAGAAATCGAACGCCGCCGCGGTCTGGGCGGGGGTGCTGCCCAGCGCGGCGGTGAGCAGCATCAGGCGTGCGTCGGGGAACCCCCATTTGTCGGTCAACGCAGCCTTGATGGCGCGACGGCCCTTCTTCAACACCCGCGACCTCGCCGCCCGCTCCTTGGGGGCCAGCGACTCCAGTTCCTTGATGAGGTGCCCAAGGCTGGTGGCCTCCTTGGTCATCCGGACGAGGTCGGCCTCCTCCGGGGTGAGTTCCCGGTCAGTCATGGTGGGCTCCCGTCTTCTAGGCAGCGGGTTTCGTGGATCCGGTTCCATCCCATGATTCCAGCAGTGAAGCGGCCAGCCGGGCAGCGGGCAATGCCGCCGACCGCCGATCCGTGATATCTGTTGGATCCTGCTGAACCATCCGGGAGGTCTGGTGAGAATCTGGTCGTTGCATCCGGAATACCTGGACAGGCAGGGGCTGGTCGCCTGCTGGCGGGAGTCGTTGCTGGCGCAGAAGGTCCTCGCCGGGAAAACCGTCGGCTACACCCGGCATCCGCAGCTCACCAGGTTCCGGGTCCTCGACGATCCGCTGGCCGGGATCGGTTCCTACCTGCGGGGACTCGCGGACGAGGCGGGACGCCGGGGCTACCGATTCGACATCACCCGGATCGTGAGATCCGATCGTGCGCTCACGCTCACCGTCACCCGCGGGCAGCTCGACGTCGAGGCCTCCCACCTGCTCGCCAAACTGAAGGAGCGTTCACCCGAGCGGGTTGCAGGATTCCCCAAGCCCGCGGATCTGCTTCCGCACCCGCTGTTCACCGTCGTCCCGGGGCCGGTTGCCGACTGGGAACGCGCCCGGTCACAGCTTTGACACGATCAGTTTCGCCACCCTCACGGCCTTGATGGGGGCCTTCCGTCTCGCCAGCGCCGTGACGTTCGGCAGGTCGACGGGGACGCCCGCGGCCCGCACCTCGGGAAGGTAGTGCAGCAGCGACTCCAGCACGGTGGAGGCCGGGGCCGGGATCCGCTCCTGGCCCGATATCTCCTCCGCCATGGCGGTCAGCAGCGGCCACGTCAGGGCCAGACCTCCCGCATCGGCGATGCGCCCCAGGGTTTCGGTGACCCTGGGGGCCGAGAACTCCCGGATCCCACGCCACGGGCTGCGCCAGGCCGAGACGAGATCGTCGGCGGTGAGGCGTTCCTCGTCCCAGGCCGTGAGGATCAGGGCCGCGGCGCGGTCGCGGTCCTTCGTGGTCGTGTCCGAGGCCAGCGCCAAGGATGCAAAGGAGGCCACCGGTCCGAACCGGGGGACGGTGGTTGCGATCCGTTCGAAGATGCTCAGGGCGAACGTTCTCGAGGCGTAAAGGACCAGACCCGCGGGGCGGGCCGGGTGTTCGGGCAGCATCACCAACACCCACGGGTCCTCCTGGTGGGCGTATATCGGCTGATAAGGGAGGCTCCAATGGCTGTGGATCCCCAATAACTCGTGACTTGTGGGTTCGTCCCCGTCGATCTCCAGCAGCCTGGACGGGGGAATGTGGCTCTGCTCGCCCTGTGTGGTCAGGCTGCGCAGCTCGCCGGGCCGCGCCGGGTGGTCGCGCCAGTGAGCGATCACCGTCGCAAGGTCGACCGGCATGCCGTGGACGGGCTGTTCGAACGCGGACAGGCCCTTGGGTGCCTTTGAACGGTCCAGCCGGGCCAGCGCCACCGCGACGTCCGTCGGGAGCACCGCCAGGTTCGCTTCCCGGTAGCGACGCGCCCGCTTGGCGAACACCGCCCACGCCACCTGGAAACCGGTGTGGGTGGGGGTGGACAGCAGGCAGGGCAGCTCGCCGAGCCGGCCGAGGGCGTCGCTGGCGCGCTGCACGGGCAGGAAGGTCAGAGGCCGCGACTCCAGCATCATCGGTTGCCTCAGCTCGCCGTCGCCCCGTCTGCCCAGTTTCTCCAGAAGCTGAGCCAGGATCGAGTTGTGCGGACTGGTGTGTCTGATGCCGGTGCGAATGGCGTGCCTGACCCGGACCGGGCCGCGCGCGTGTGCCGTCGCGACCAGCGCCGCCAGGGCGTGTTCCTGAAGATCGGGGTTGCCCCGCCGATCGGTGTTCACCTTCGCGATCAGCGCCGCCAGGCCTGGATCGTCGAGGATCAGGGCGGTGTCGGTGTGGTCGCGCAACGGCTGCGGGCAGCGGCCCGCCGGGGCGCGCCACAGACCGAGCGTTCCCGCGTCCTGTTCCCGGGAAGCGGGGATGCCGGGGACCAGGTCGCCGCCGGGGGATGGCTGCGGCTGCCCGGTGGGTCCGGTGTTCCAGTGCTCCAGGAGGTCTCTGGCCAGGGCGGCGTTGGTGGTGTCCTGATCCGTCGCAATCAACTGGACGGTGTCAAGGAGATCCTGCGACGGTGCGGTGAGCCGGGTGGCCGCCTTCACCACGATGCGTGTCAGGCCCTTCTCGCTGCGGGGCAGGATGGCCAGGGCCAGGTCGGTGAGATCGGCGTCGGAGAGGTCGGCGGCGAGCAGTTGTTTGATGGCCAGTTTCGCGAAGGCACCGCCGGCGTTGGGCAGGGCGGCGATCACGCGGGTTCGTTCGGTCGGGAGCAGGGGGATCAGGCCGAGGCCCTCCAGCCACAGCATCGCGATCCGTTGGCCGCCGATGCGGTCGCCGCGGTCGAAGATCTGAAGCAGGGCCCGCAGCAGGGCCGGGTCGTCGGTGGGTTCGGCAGCGCGCAGGTTCCGGGCGCGACGGACCACCTGATCCAGGTAGGTGGTCCTGTCGCCGTGGGGCACCACGAAGGCGTTGGGCGCGGCGCAGGCGGCGATGAAACGCTTCTCCCAGCGGCAGTGATGGGCTGGTGCCGAGCGGGTCCGCATCCAGCCCAGCCAGTAGCGGGGAGCGTCGGGGAGGGGCAGTTCGAAGGTGTCGATGAGCGGATCGAGCAACGGGGGGACGTGCTCGGCCAGGCTGACCTTTCTCAGGGCGGCCGCGACGAACTCCCGCACCCAGTCCTCGCCGCGGGCCGTGAGTCTTTCCACCACGCAGGCCCGCGCCGGTTTGTCCCGCACCAGCAGTTTCACGGACCACTCGCCCAGGGTGGCGGCCACCTGCGCGGGTGTGGTGTCCAGGAAGGCGGCAAGCAGGATGTAGCGGTACTCGAAATCGAAGGTAGCCTTGCCGCGTAGCACCGACAGCGACTTCTTGGCCAGTGCGCGCTGCTCCGGAGAGAGCCGTTCCAGTTCACCCAGCAGATCCCTGGTGGTTCGGGTCCGGTTGATGAGGCGGTGAAGCACCAGTTCGTCCGGGGTGAGAGACCTGTCTGCCATGATCCTGTTTCCTGTCGTTCAATCGGGTTCGGAGGGCGTCCTGCTCAGCTCGGCGGCCAGGATGTGTTTGCACACTCCTCGCGATCCCGTGTGGCCGCGCCACCAGGGGCAGGTGCAGCTAGGCGGGTCGGTGCGGACGATGTACTCGTCGTGGTCGCCCCGCACCCGGAACGCCCCGGGGTGTTCGTCGAACGGCCGCACCGCGCCGGCGGTGACGAGGCGTTTCGCGTGCCTCAGGCGCGGGTTGTCCTTGATCACCCGGTCGGCGTCGCTGGGCAGCTCCCGGTGGAAATAGGCCTGCTCGTACAGGTCGAAACCCACCCTGCCGTCGCCGGCCAGCACTGCCAGGCCCTGCCCCGTGCGTTCCTCGTCCAACCCGGTTTCCGCGACCAGCGAGGCGATCTCGATGCGGGGCTCGAACGCCAGGCAGGCCGAGATCAAAGCGGAATCGTCGACGGCGGTGGGGGCGGCCAGTTTCGTCAGCAACGCGCCCTCGCCCGAGAAACCCCGGTAGTGCTCGGCGGTGAGGGTGAACGTCAGCCTCCCGTGGGGCAGCGAGAACTCCCACACCGACGCCGCCATGGGTGCCTGCGGCAGACCGTAGACCCGCATCCTGGTGATCTGCGGACCGAGGCGGCGGGCCGCTCGCAACCGGTTCAGGCCCTCCGCGTACACGGTGCCCTTCCCGGGGCGCAGCGCCGGTTTCACTCCCATCCGCGAGACGCTCCAGTGTCCCCGGCGGCCCGTCCCCGACGGCAGCGTGGCCAGGAACTGCCGGGTCTGCACGGCCGGTGCCTCGCCGATCAGCTCCAGTTCCCGGGTCAGCTCCTGCGACGACCCGAGTGCCTTCAACCAGCGATCCGGTAACTCCACCTTCCTTTCCACGTGCGTGGCATCGAGGGTGGAGACGCGCAGCTCGTCGTTGCCGACGGCCAGGTGCATCAGCTCCGACGGCGAGACCTGCCCGAGGGTTTCCCGCAACGGCTGGTTGATGTCGACGTTGGTGGTGCCGTGGCGGATCTCACCCCCGTCGAAGGCGGCCGCCAGGAGATCCAACCGCACCCCGACGGTGTTGCACGCCGAGAACGCCTCGAACCGCATGCGGTCACCGTTGGCGGTGCAGATCGGGTCCCGCATGCCGGAGGGTGTCGGCTGGAAGTACCGGGTCTGGGCCACGTCTGCCAGCACGAGCAGACCGCGGGCCAGCACGAGCGGCTGGGCGGCGAATCCCGAGAAGAACTCGGGCGCCTCAGTGAGCCCCTCGGGCGTGAGGGCGGGGGCCAATTCCAAGGTCAGGCCGGTGCTGTCCAGAGCCGAGGCCGAGGTGAACGATCTCATGGTGGAACCGTACCGGGCAGCGCTGACAAAAATCGCTGGATCGGGTGGGTGCGCGCCTGCCCGGATCGTTTGCCGGGGGAGCCCGGGGGTGTCAAAATGAGCCGTTGCGGCCGGGAGCGTGGAGAGGAAAGCTCATGGATCATGAGACCGCGCGGCGCGGAGTACTGGACGCGATCCCGTTGCTGGCCTCGAAACGATCCGAGAAAAAGGTGATCGCCGCGCTGTGGGAAATGGGATACGACCGCGCGGCCGCCGAGCAGCTCACCCTCCTGGTGCCCTCCGCGCTGGCCTGGCCGCTCTGCAGGCGGGCCGGGCTCAGGAATTTTCCCGACCATTTCGTCGTCTCCGACGATCGTGGCCGTGAGATCCGGGTTCCCGTCGCCGACCTGCACTACTTCACCGCCGCACTGAGACTGGGGATCGACACCTTCGAGAACGGCTGGTTGGAGGAGGTGCCCCGCAGGGTCTACGAACAGGTGGTCAGGCGGAGCGCGGAACTGGACGCGGTCGGCAAAACCCTCGAACAGGGGGGTGACCTGTCGGGAAGCACGATGCAGGCGCTGATGATCTACGTCAAGGACGCCGAGGCCTTCGTCAGGTCCGGTTCAGTCGGCTGATCCCCGCCCCATCGAGTCGGGAAGCCAGCGGCCGTTCTCGACGGCCTCCAGGGTCCTGTCCAAGGCCCGGCGATCCCCGTCGGCGAGGTGCGCGGTCAGGTCCTCGTCGAGGGCGCGAACCACGACGAGGGCCTCCGACAGCAGTTTCCTGCCGACCTCGGTGAGCGAGATCTCCTGCACCCGGCGGTCACCGGGACGGCGAATCCGCGTGACGGCCTTCAAAGCTTCCAACTGGTCCACGAGGGTGACCACGAGGCTGGGTGCCACCCGCATGCCCGAAGCGATTTCCCGCTGTGAGGCCTTGGTCCTCGAATCGACGAAGGCCATCAGACCGACCTGTTTGGGAGCGAGCCCGAGGGGTTCCAGGCGTTGCCGGGCGAGTTCGGTGACCTGAACGCCCAGGATGCCGAGCCTCACGGAAGCGGAATTCAGGATCTTGTCTCCGTCGCCCATGCCGCGTAGCGTATCCGAACAAGAATATTCAGTTCTGAATGATGAAGAGGAGAACGTTATGCCCTGGTGGATTGCCCTGCTGAACACGGTGGCCGCCCTCCTGTCCGTGGTTTTCGCGGCGATCACCCTCGCCCGCCCCAACCAGTTCATCCCTCCCACGCTTCGGCGTCAGACCGATCGTTTCGCCGCGGCGACGTACGCGGTGCGGGCCATTCCGCTTGGCCTTGCGGTGGTCGTGGTCGTCTGGGTCGCCCCGGCGGGGATCGCCACGGCCTTCCTGCTGGGGGTCGCCTGCGTCGCTCAGGTCGGGGATCTGGTGCTCGGGGTCGTCCACCGCGTGTGGGGGATGGCCGGTGGGGCCGGCTCGGTCGTCGTCTTCCATGCGGTCGGGGTCGCGGCGGCTGCGGGAGTGGTGGGGTGAAGCCAGTCGCCGCATCTGTGTACACAATTGCTACAATTGCCTGTGTGGAAACCATTACGCGTGAAGTGAGTACTCGCGAACTGCGCAGCCAGCTCTCGGATGTGCTCGGGCGCGCCATGTATGCGGGCGAACGGATCGGGGTCACCCGTAACGGGAAACTGGCTGCCGTGGTGGTTGGCGTCGAAGACCTCGAAGCCTTGGAGGCGTACGAGATGGATCAAGACATCGCTGCGTATCGCAGGTCCAAGGAGGAAGACGACGGTACGAGGATCTCTCTCGCCGAGCTTCGGGCTGAATTGCCATCTTGACCTATGAAATCGAGTTCACGGCAGCAGCTGCGCGGCAGGTATGGTGAGTTGCTGGTCACCGTCATTCGTGCAGCGCATCGGCGGGAAGTTTATCGTTGATTCTTGTGTTCAGAATCGTGTGCCCACCGGGCTCCGGGGAGGTGGTCTCGGCCAGTTCGTCGCGGACCGTCATGAGGGCGAAACCCAGCAGGTTCAGCCCACGCCACGAGTGCGGATCGGCGATGCGGTCGTCGTCGGCGGCCAGCCCGGCCCCCCAGATGCGGTCGACGGGGCTCGCCTCCACCAGCACCCGTTCCCCAGTGCCGAGCAGGAACTCCTGCAGGTCGGGGTGCTGGGAGAACTTGGCCCGGTTGCCCTCCATCACGAGATCGAAACGGTGTTCGTCCCAGCGGTCCTGGTCGAATCCTCGGACCTCGCGACCGAGGCGTTTCGCGCAGTCCGGGTGGGAGGCCTTGACGATGCGATCCGCGGCCCCGTCGTCGCCGAAGAGCCGCGCCTTCCCCGCCATCATCCAGTGCTCGGCGGTGGCGTAGCGCACCCCGTCGACCTCGAAGGGTGAGGCCCACCACTGGCTGAGGCAGCTGCCCGAGAGGGTGCCGTTCGCGGTGGGCCGGTGTCCCCAGAAGTACAGGTATTTCGTCTTCTGCTTCCTGGCCGTGCGGGCCAGCAACCAGTCCAGGTCGTACATGACCCCTCCAGTGACTGCGTTTTGCGGGATGACAAGCCCCGATTCTAGTGGTTGTGCAGCGATTGCCGGTTTTTGTCGGCGGCGTGTGGAAAGCTTGTTCCGTGACGATCCTGGAGTTCCCCTTCCCGCACGTGGATCCCGTGGCGATCGCCATCGGGCCTGTGCGGATCCACTGGTACGCCATCATGTACCTGCTGGCTTTCGCCATGGCCTACGGGTTGATGCGGCTGAGGCTTCGTCACCAACCCTTCGCGTCGATAACGAAACCTTCCGTGTGGGTTCCCGCCGATATCGAGGACCTGCTGCTCTACGGAATCGCTGGCGTGATCCTGGGAGGGCGGCTCGGGTATGTGTTGTTCTACCAGCTCGGCTACTACGTGACCCATCCGCTGGACGTCTTCAAGGTCTGGGACGGCGGAATGAGCTTCCACGGTGGTGCCATCGGCGTGATCCTGGGAATGGCGTTCTTCGCCTGGCGGCGGTCCCGGCCGTTCCTGCAGGTCGCCGACTTCCTCGTCCCCTCCGTTCCCATCGGGCTCGCGGCCGGGCGGATCGGGAACTTCATCAACGGGGAACTGTGGGGTCGCGCGGCCCCCCCGGACCTGCCCTGGGCGATGCGTTTCCCCACCGGCGGCAACGTGCTGCGCCACCCGTCGCAGCTCTACCAGGCCCTCCTCGAGGGGGTGCTGCTGTTTGTGCTGCTGTGGTTCTACGCCCGCAAGCCGCGGTTCCGCGGCCAGGTTGCCGCCGCCTTCCTGGCCGGCTACGGCCTGTTCCGGTTCATCGCCGAGTACTGGCGCGAACCCGACTCCCAGCTCGGGTTCCTGTCGCTCGGGTTGTCGATGGGGCAGTGGCTGTCGGTGCCGATGATCCTCGCAGGTGTCGCGCTGTGGCTGTGGGCCAGAAAGCGCGGCATCTCCGATGTGCAGGAACCCACCGACGACCCGGGGAAGGAAACCGCCGGCGAGAACCCCGAGGAGAACGCGGGCGATGACATCGAGAAGAAATCCACCGGGGCTGTGGAAGAGTCCCCGGAAACTGTGGACGAGGCGGGGGAAACTCCCGCCGAGAAGGACGAAACCCCAAGCCAGAGCTGAAATCCCCAACCACAGGCAGGTTTTCCACAAGGTTGTGAACACTGTGGAAATCATTCTTGAAACCGGTTGAGCCAGCACGTGAGCGAAGCGAACGGCTGAGTCGAAACCATCCGGTGGTCGGGCAAGCAGCTTGAGCGTAGGTTTCCGGACAAGGTCACCATGGTTTCGACTCGATCTGCTCGCTGGTGCTCGCGGGTCGGCTCAACCAGCTTCGGGGAGGGGGAGCGGCATGTGTTGAAGCCGTCCGGCGGCCGGGCAACCGGGCTGAATGCGGGTTCCCGGACGCGTGCGCGATGGTTTCGGTTCAGTCAGCTCTGGTATCGATCACCAGGGCGCCCGGGCCGGTTACGGTGTGGCCCCCCGGGACGGGGCCGTATTCGCCCCACGCCACCAGGACCTCACCCTCGACGGGGATCTCCACCAGCCGGTCCCGGGCCCGGGTGGCGGCCACCGTGGTGGCGCCCCGTCGCATCAGGACCGTGTCCTTGTCCAGCACCTCCACCGAAACTTCCGCCAGCGATCCCGAGGCCAGCTTCGGGCGGTCGCGCCGCAGCCTCAGCAGCTCCTGGTACCAGGCCAGCATCCGGGCGTGATCGGGTTCGGTGACCTCATCCCACCGCAGCGCCGCCGACTCGCGGGTAGCGGGCGACTGCGGGTCCGGGATCTCCGCGTCCCAGCCCATGCGTTCGAACTCGCGGGCGCGCCCCTCGGTCACCAGCGGACCCAGCTCCGGGCCGAGGTGGCTGAAGAACGGGAACGGCGTGGAGGAAGCCCACTCCTCGCCCATGAAGAGCAGCGGCGTGAACGGCGACAGCAGGTACAGCGCCGCCGCGGCGGCCTGGCATCCGGGCGGGGTCGAGTGCGAGATCCGATCGCCGACGGCCCGGTTGCCCACCTGGTCGTGGTTCTGCAACGAGACCACGAACGAATGCCCGTCGTACAGCCCCGAGGCGGGATCGACGGGCGCCCCCCATTCCTGGCCGCGGAACGTCGAGAACCCGCCCTCATGGATGAACACCCGCGTGAGGGCCTGCTGCAGCACCTCGGCGGTGCCGAAGTCGACGTAGTAGCCGTCGCGTTCCCCCGTGAAGAAAGAGTGCAGCGCGTGGTGGACGTCGTCGGCCCACTGCCCGTCCATGCCCAACGCCCCCGGCACCGAACCTATCGGCGAAACCGTGGTGGGCTGGTTGCGATCCGACTCCGCGAACAGCGTGAACTCGCGTCCCGTTTCCCGTTCCCAGACGCGCGCCTCGTCGCTCAACTCGGCCAGGTAATGGCGCGGGGAATCGTCCTGGAACTCGTGGACAGCGTCCAGGCGCAGCCCGTCCACCTGGTACTTCACCAGCCACTGCCGGCACGCACCCAGCAGGAAGTCGCGCACCTCGCTGCTGCCCGGCTGATCCAGATTGATGGCATCCCCCCACGGGGTGTGGTGGGCGCTGGTGAAGTACGGTCCGAACTGCGCCAGGTAGTTGCCCTCCGGGCCCTGGTGGTTGTGGACGACGTCCAGGATCACGCCGAGCCCGCGCGCGTGGCAGGCGTCGATGAAGGCGACGAACCCCTCCGGTCCCCCGTAGGCCGCATGCACCGCGTACTGGCCGACGCCGTCGTAACCCCAACCCTGCTCGCCGGGAAAATCCGCGACGGGCATCACCTCCACGGCCTGCACCCCGAGATCAACCAGGTGATCCAGATGCGTGATGGCCGCCTCGAAGGTGCCCTCCGGGGTGAAGGTGCCGATGTGCAGCTCGTAGCCGACCGCGCCCCGCAGGTCCGCGCTGAAGGTGACGGGACGGTCGAACAGCGCCGGATCGACGATGCGACTCGGCCCGTGCGGGCCTTCGGGTTGGCTGAGGCTCCGGGGGTCGGGGAGCAGCATCCCGCCATCGATCCGGAACTGGTACAGCGTTCCGGGCGGCAGCGGTTCCGACCACCACCAGCCACCATCGCTGCGCGCCATGATCGTCTCGGTGCCGTCGACGACGACCTCCACCATGCCGGCGTCGGGGGCCCACACCTCGGGACGGGTGATGTCTCGCATGAATGCTCCTCAGATCAGGACTCGGGGTGGCTGCTGGCGCTCACGTGCTGGCTCAACCAGCTTTGAGGAGGGGTGCTCGCGTGCTGGCTCAACCAGCTTCTTCTGCTGGTTTCGCATCAGTCGACCTGATGGACGAGCAGGGCGACGGGCAGGCTGTCGAGGATGTCGGCCAGTGGCGTGGCGCCGCCCGGGTATTCGCGCCCGGCCAGGACGTCGCGGAACCGCAGGTTGGGCAGCACCAGTTCCGCGTCGCCCCAGCCCTCCTCGTTCAGCCCCGACTGCACCCGCGTGGCGACCGTGATGGCCACCGGGGTTTCCGAATCCCTGTACCCGCGTTCGAACACCACCGCGTGGCCGGTGTTCAACGACACCGACCGGTAGTCGGCGTCCGGGCCGCGGAACGCCTCCGGGTGGTCGCGGCGCAGCAGCAGCGCCCGCGACGTCACGAGGAGTTTCTCCGCGTCCAGGTCGGCGGGCGGGTTCATGTCCAGTGCCGTCAGCACCCCGGAGCGACGGTAGTAGTCGATGGGGCGGCGGTTGTCCGGGTCCACCAGCGACAGGTCCACCACCTCGCAGCCCTGGTACAGGTCCGGGACCCCGGGCATGGTGAGCTGAATCAGTTTCTGTCCCAGGATGTTGGCGCGCACCGAGGGGAAGGTCAGCTCCGTGAACGCATCCAGTGCGGCCCCCACCTCCGGGGTGGTGAGGCATGCGGTCGCGAACTCGATGACGGCCGACTCGTAGTCCTCGTCGGGGGAGGTCCAGCTGGTGTGGAGTTTCGATTCCCGCATGGCCTTGGTCAGGTACCTCGTGAGGCGGTCGGCGGAGATCGCCTCGGCGCCCGCCGCCGTGCTGGGCAGTGTCCAGGTGGCCGCGAGGGTCTGCCACAGGAACAGCTCCGTGCCGCCGTCGAGCAGCGCGGGACGCAGCTCGGAGGTGGCGGCCCGCAGCTCACCGACGCAGTGCTCCCACTCGCGTGGGTACTCGGTGAGGACCGCCAGCCGGGCACGCACGTCCTCGCTGCGTTTCGTGTCGTGGGTGGACAGGGTTGTCATGCTGGTGGACCAGTCGGCGGCCAGGGTGCGGCAGAAACCGTGGAAGTCGTCCTGGTTGATGCCGATGATGTTCGGGTCGGAACCGACCTCGTTGACGCCGATGAACCGGTTCCACCGGTAGAAAGCCGTGTCCTCCTTCGACTTGGCCATCACCGGTCCACAAGTCTGGGCGAAACGGACCATGAACTCGGCCCGCAGGTCCGACGGGTTGTGGGCGCGACCCGGCAGCTGGTTGAGGATCTTCGACGGCGCGGGCAGCGTCACCGCGCCACCCATGTCGGTCTCCCCGGTTTCGCCGAGGGCCAGCGCCACGACGAAGTCGAGGGCGTCCAACTCGTCGATCGTTAGGTACTCCCTGGCCTTCGTCGCGGCCTCGACGATGATCTCCCGCTCCGATTCCGGAGTAGCCCTGCCCGGTTCGACGTAGGCGCGGTAGCGGCTGAACTGGTACAGCAGCTCGCGGATGGCGTGGTTGAGTTGGCGGCGGGTGTGGTCGCGCAGCCGGATGTCGCCGTCGCAGATGGCCATCGCGATGTTGACCAAGCGGTTCAACTCCGTGAACAACGACTCCTTGACGACGGTGCGTTTGGCGTTGAGCACGGTGGATGCGAACCCCTCGCCGGACCCGGACATGCGCTCCCACAGGTCGGTGAGCCTCGGAACGCTGCCGGGGACGTGGAACAGGCCCGCGACCCGCAGCAGCGAGTCGTAGCCGGTGGTTCCCGCGCACTCGAAATCGGCGGGGAGGACCTCGTCGTATTCGAGGATCTTCTCCGCCACCACCCAGCAGCCGCCCGTGGCGCGCTGCAGATCCGCGAGGTACTGGCGGGGATTGGCCAGGCCGTCGATGTGGTCGATACGGAAACCGTCGATGAGCCCCTCGGTGTGGAGTTGGATCAGTTTGCGGTGGGTTGCCTCGAAGATGGCAGGGTCCTCGACGCGGATGGCCGCCAGGGTGTCGACGTCGAAGAAGCGGCGGTAATTCAACTCCTCACTGCCGATCCGCCAGTAGGCCAAGCGGTACCACTGCCTTTCCAGCAGCTCGTCGAGGGGAAGGTCCTCGGTGCCGGGGCGGACGGGGAAGACCTGGTCGTAGTAGGCGACCACGGGCTGCTCCTCGCCGTTGATGACGTCCGTGGTGAAGCTGATGTGTTCCAGCTCCCGGCCGATCCGGTTGCCGAGCACCGGCATCAGGATGGCCTGGGAGTCTGTCATGTCGAGATCGAACCATTCCGCGTATGCCGATTCGGGGCCGCGCCGCAGCACGTCCCACAGCGCGTGGTTGTGCCAGATCGGGGTGGGGACCGCCATGTGATTGGGTACCACGTCGACGACGACGCCGATGCCCTGCTCGTGTGCGGCCTGCGACAGCCGCCGGAAGGCCTCCTCCCCACCGCACTCCTCGGAGATGCGGGAGTGATCCACGACGTCGTAGCCGTGGGTGGAACCGGGGGAGGCCTGCAGGATCGGGGAGCAGAACAGGTGCGTGACGCCTAGGGAATGCAGGTAGGGCATCCACGCCGCGGCGTCGTCGAAGGTGAAACCGCCGTGCAGCTGCATCCGGTAGGTCGAGTTCGGTACGGTCCTGTTGGTCTCCACCCCTTCACTCTACGCAAGGCCTGTGACACGGCACCGGCCCGCCGGGTTCTTCGGGCCCCGGTCCGCGCCTGGCGGGGAGGCGTGGCTGTGGAGCTGGTCGAGTCGGGAGGCAGCGAATGGGCGGTCAGATCCAAGCGGCCTACAACGCCTTTCCCGGCTGACGCTTTGGCCCGTTGGCCGTCCGCAGGTCGGCTTTCCCATCGTTGGTTGGTGGATCCGCGCTGACCGGATGCGCACCCATGAAGCTGACACGCAAAACGAGCGCCATGGCGAGCAGTAAGGTCTTGTTTCCCGGGATTGCTTTCGGAATTATCTCCTCCAGATTTCTACAGTGCTATGCTTACGACGAAATTTGTTTCAGGGTACTGCTTGCAGCGTATAATTTCTGTTGATACGTAAAGACTCATCCCTCCCTCTCTGGATCCTTTACCTGCTGTTCGAGTTGGTGAGGATTTGGATGATCTGTCTTCTGTCCAGCCGCTTTGTTCTGCGGTTGCCATGACTTTTTGTAGTGCATCTTCTGGGGGAATTGTCATGGTGAAACATCGGGTCGTGGCGACCGGGGGTGGTTTGGGACCGTCATCTTTTGAATCCTCGGTGCCCAAGAATTCGATGCCGTCCCAGGTCGCTGAGTACATGGGGTCGTTGCGTATGAGGTCGCGTTGTCTGGCGCGGGCTGAGCAGCCGGTCAGGGACAGACAGGCGCACAGGACCAAGGCGGTGGCCGTCGTCGTGGTTCGGTGGTGCATCATTGCCTTCGCCGGCTTCTGCCGGTTGGTCTCATCCTGAACTACCAGCTAAAAGTGAAAGTCAGGGTGAAGTTTGCGGTCGGGTACTGTTCACACCTGATGAGTGTCGTTGACAAAATGATTCGCATTCCTCCCTCTGATGTGTTCTTGCTCATGAATCGGACCTCGGGGCCATTGGCGTATTCATTTCCCCAGCCGTTTTGTTTGGCGGTTGTGAGCATGCGGTCGAATGTTTCTTCGAGGGGAAGGTCTGTGGTAAAGCAGCGGGTCATCGATGTTGGGGGCGGTTTGGGGCCGCCGTCCTCGCTTTCCATCGAGCCCAGGAACTCGATGCCGTCCCAGGTGGCAGAGGCCATGGGGTCCTTGCGTATGAGGTCTCGTTGTCTGGCATGTGCTGAGCAGCCGGTCAGGAGCAGGCAGGCGCACAGGACCAAGGCGGTGACCGTCATTGTGGTTCGGTGGTGCATCATTGCCTCCCGGTGGGGATGATGCTGACACTACCTGGGAGGACCCTCCGGGTGGAGGAGTTCGGGAAAAATTTCTCCAGAGGGTGAGGACGGGGTTTCGACTCAGGTCGCTCGTTCTTCGTGCTCCGGCTCAACCGGTTTCGGGAAGGGGCGCGATCGACTTTCAGCCCTGCGACTGTTGGTCCTTCCACCAGGTCAGCAGCAGGTCGCGGGCCTCGTCCTCGGGGAGGGGGCCGTGGTCCATGCGGTGGTTCAGGAGGAACTTGTACGCCTTCCCGACCTCCGGGCCCGGTTTGATTCCCAGGATCTCCATGATCTGCGCTCCGTCGAGGTCCGGGCGGATGGCCTTGATCTCCTCCTGCGCGGCCAGCTCGTCGATGCGCCACTCCAGTTCCTCGTAGTTGCGGCGCAGCCGGGTGGCCTTGTTGCGGTTGCGGGTGGTGCAGTCGGCGCGGGTGAGGATGTGGAGGCGTTCCAGTTCGTCGCCGGCGTCGCGCACGTAACGGCGCACCGCCGAATCGCTCCAGGAGGCCTCACCGTAGCCGTGGAACCGCAGGTGCAACTCCACGAGCTTCGCCACCGACTTCACCGTCGCCGTCGGGTACTTCAATGCCTTGAGACGTTTGGTCACCAGCTTCGCGCCCACCACGTCGTGATGATGGAAGGTCACCTTCGAACCCTCGAACCGACGGGTGGCAGGCTTACCGATGTCGTGCAGCAGGGCTGCCAGCCGATTGACGATGTCGGGTTGGTGGCCGCGGGCCTTCTCCAAGTCGATGGCCTGCTCCAGCACGGTCAGCGAGTGCGCGTAGACGTCCTTGTGACGCATGTGCTCGTCGCGTTCCAGGCGCAGCGCAGGCAGCTCGGGCAGGAAATGCTCGGCCACCCCGGTGCGCACCAGGAGATCCAGGCCCTCGCGGGGGGAATCGGTGAGCAGCAGCCCCGTCAACTCGGCCTGCACGCGCTCCGCGGAGACGATGGTGATGCGCTCGGCCATCTCCCTCATCGCGTCCTGGACCTCCGGCGCCACCCGGAAACCCAGTCTCGACGCGAACCGCGCTGCCCGCATCATGCGCAACGGATCGTCACCGAAGGACACCTCCGCCGGGGCGGGGGTGCGCAGCACGCCGTCGGCGAGGTCACGCAACCCACCCCACGGGTCGACGAACTCACCCGCCACGATGTCCACGGCCATGGCGTTGACGGTGAAGTCACGGCGGACGAGGTCCTCCTCGATCCGTTCCCCGAAGGCGACCACCGGTTTGCGGGAGCCGGGTTCGTAGGCGTCGGCGCGGAAGGTGGTGACCTCGATCTGCCACTCCTTGCCACCTTCCTTCTTCATGGCGCCGATGGTCCCGAAGTCGCGGCCGATGTCCCAGGTTGCGGGGGTGAAGTCGCGGAGGATGGCGTGGGTCTCCTCGGGGCGCGCCGATGTGGTGAAGTCCAGGTCGTGCCCTAGCCCGCCCAGCATCGCGTCGCGCACCGAACCGCCGACGAGGTACAGCCGGTGCCCCGCCGCGTCGAAACGGGAACCGAGGTCGCCTATCACCTGCGAGATGCGGAGCAGTTCGGAGACGGCGTTGCGCTGGGCTTGGGTGAGGTCTGGCACGGGCGAAGAGTCTACGCGGGAGCGGGAGTGGGGCGTCAGCAAACCCGTGAACGATGCAGCGCGGCTGACGGGATGAGGGGGCTGCGGCGGCTTGGTGCGAGGTGATCCGCGACACATTCGGTGGTCGCGCGACGCGGATCCCCCGCGCCGGCAAGAATAACAGCATGCCCCCCTTACGGAAATAGGTGAGGGTGGGTTACGCTCAACGCTCATGCCCGAGTCGTGTGAAAGGTGAGCATGAGCACGGAATCGAAACAGGCGGGGGGCAAGGGGGAACGGTCGGGTCCAGAAGCCGGGCGGATGCAGGGCCACTGGCTTCTGGCGAAGCTGGGCAAACGCATCCTCAGGCCCGGCGGGCGTGCCCTCACCGCGAAACTGCTGGAACAGGCGAAACCCGCCGGCGACGACGACATCGTGGAGCTCGGCCCCGGCGTCGGTGCCACCGCCGAGGTGCTGCTGCGCGCCAACCCGAGGTCCTACCGGGGCGTCGACCCCAACCCGGAGGGCCGCGACGCCGTCAAGAACATCCTGAAGAAACACCCCCGGGCCGACTACGTCGTCGCCGACGCCCGCGAAACGGGACTCGAAGACGCCTGCGCCGACCTCGTCGTCGGCGAGGCGATGCTCACCATCCAGGACGACGCGGGCAAGAGCGCGATCGTCGCGGAGGCCGCGCGGCTGCTGCGTCCCGGGGGCCGCTACGCCATCCACGAAATGGCGTGGCTGCCCGACCACACCGACGAGGAACGCGAAACCGCCCGCCGGGAACTCTCCCGCGTCATCAAGGTCGGCGCCCGGCCCCTGACCCTGGAGGGCTGGAAGGAACTGCTCGCCACCCACGGGCTCGAAGCCGAATGGCACGACCGCGCCCCCCTCCACCTCCTCGAACCCCGGCGCATCGTCTCCGACGAGGGCCTGTGGGGTGCGCTGCGGTTCTGGAACAACGCCCGCCGGCTCCCCGGCGCCAGCGACCGGCTCAAGGCGATGCGGCAGGGATTCCAGCTCCAGGGGAAACTGATGGGCGGCATCGTCATCCTCGCCCGCAAACCCGGCGCGGCGGGCACCCGATGACCACCGACCTCGTCCTCGACGACGTCACCCTGATCCGCGGCGGCAACACCCTTGTCGACGGCCTCGACGTGGTGGTCGCGCCCGGACAGACCCTCGCCGTGACGGGAGCCTCCGGGGCGGGAAAAACCACGCTGCTGAAGGCCATCTCGGGTCTCAGCCCCTGCGACCGCGGGTCGGTGACGCGGCCCGAGGGGCGGCTGGCGCAGGTTTTCCAGGAACCCCGGCTGCTGCCCTGGTACAGCGCCCACCGCAATGTCGCCCTGGTGGTCGGCGGTGAAACCCCGGACCTGATCGCCCAGCAGTGGCTGGCCCGCGTCGACCTTCAGCAGGCCACCCACCTGTATCCCCGGCAGC
Source organism: Arachnia propionica (assembly GCF_900637725.1). Taxonomy (GTDB): domain Bacteria; phylum Actinomycetota; class Actinomycetes; order Propionibacteriales; family Propionibacteriaceae; genus Arachnia; species Arachnia propionica. The sequence continues at coordinate 112,359 of NZ_LR134406.1, forward strand.
TGTCGGGCGGCATGCGGCAGCGGGTCGCGATCGCGCGGGCCATGGCCACCAACCCCACCCTGCTGCTCGTCGACGAACCGTTCTCCGCCCTCGACAAACCCCTGGCCACGGCCCTGCGAACCGATCTCGTGCAGCTGCTCGCGGAACAGGAGGTCGTGACGGTGTGGGTCACCCACGACCCCGAGGAGGCCGACGACGTCTCCCACCTCCACCTTCATCTCGACGGGCCGCCCGGCACCTGGCGGCTCACCGCCGAGACCGACCCCGTCCCTGATCCCGAAGAATCCACCCCCGACAAGGAGACATCATGAAGCGTCGATCCCTGTTCACCCTCACCGGACTCGGCCTGCTCGGCAGCGCGGGCCTGGCGGCCTGCTCCGGTGGCAAGCCCGCGGGGGAGGGTTCAACGTCCGCCTCGAAACTGGAGACCCTGCGCGTCCACGTTCCCACCACCCTCGCGTTCATGGCTCCCATGGCCTCCTTCGGGACATTCGGCAAACTCGACGGTCTCGTCGGGAAGACCGACGTGCAGAACTGGGCCAGCGTCGACGTGATGAAATCGCTGGTCGTGAACGGTGAGACCGACCTGGTGGCCACCCCCTCCTACGCCTCGGCGAACCTGTTCAACAAGGGCCTTCCCATCCGGCTGGTCGCGATGACCGTGTGGGGGATGCTCTACATCCTCGGCCCGGAGGGGTCGTCGGCGCAGGGCATCGAGGGGCTGAAGGGCAAGAAGGTGGGCGTCCCGATGCCCAACAACATGCCCGACCTGGTCTTCCGCTACCTGATGACCCAGAGCAGCATCCCCCTCGAGGGTGGAGCTGAGGGCATCGAGGTCGTGCCCTACGACCAGGCACCGGAGCTCGTGAAGGCCCTGATGTCCGGGCAGGTGGAATACGCGGTGCTGCCCGAGCACGTCGCCACCGTCGCGCAGAACCAGGCCAAACAGTCCGGCAAGAACCTGGACCGCACCGCCAACCTGCAGGAGGTGTGGGCCAAGGTCACCGGCGGCCAGGCGCGTTTCCCGATGGCCGGAGTGGTGATGCCCCAGAAGCTCGTCGACTCCAACCAGGCGCTCGTCGCCGGTGTGCTCAACGAACTGGAGGAGGCGGTCGCGAAGGTCAACGCCCTCGACGAGAAAGCGGTTGCGGCGATCACCGCGAAGACCGAGGTGCCGGAGGCCGTGGTCAAGAACGTGATCCCGCGGCTCCAGCTCGAAATGGTGCCGGCGCAGAAGGCCAAAACCGAGCTGGAGGACTTCTACACGCGCCTGACCACCCTCAGCCCCGACATCGTCGGGGGCAAGATGCCCGCCGACGATTTCTACCTGGCCGACCCCAGGTGAACCCAGCCGAGAACAAGGCACCGCGCTGGCGGGTCGTGCTGCTGTGGTGGGTGGGACTCGCCCTGGTGCTGCTGGCCTGGGAGGCGGCGTCGTGGAGCCAGCCCCGTTACGTCCTGCCCGGGCCCGCAGCCACCTGGGAGGCGCTGCTGGGGTTGATCCGCGACGAGGAACTCGGCTCCGGGGTGCTGCTCACCCTCCAGCGGGCGCTGGGCGGGTTGGGGATCGCCTGCCTGATCGGGTTGCCCTGGGGCTGGGCCGCGGGCACCTGGCGGCCCGTCGAGGAACTGACCGCGTCCTGGACTCAGCTGCTGATGGCCATCCCGCCGATCGTGATCGTCGTGGTCGGGATGCTGTGGCTGGGCCCCAGCCCGTCGGTGGTGCTGCTGGTGGTCGCGCTGGTGACGATGCCGCTGCTGGTCACCAGCCTGCGCGACGCCGTCACCAACGTCGATCCCGACCTGCTGGAAATGGCCAGGCTGTTCCGCTTCGGCCTGTGGGGCACGGTGCGGCGGGTGATCATCCCGGCCGTGGTGCCGCCGGTGCTGTCGGCGGTGACGGTCGCGGTGGGGCAGTCGATCCGGTTGACGGTGATGTCCGAGCTGCTCAGCACCACCACCGGCCTGGGCGCGGAGGTGCAGCAGGCCCGCACCAACCTGGAGACTGCCGACGTGTTCGCTCTGTCGGCGGTGATGGCGGCCCTCACCCTGGGGCTGGAACTGTTGTTCCTGCGACCTCTGAGGAACCGCTTGGCCCGGTACCGGTGATCCGGCTCCGGATCACAGGAAATTGCACGACCCCGCCGAACCCAGCCGCGACTCGGTGCCGTCGATGTAACGCAGCCTCGGGACGGGAACCAGCGGCACCTGCCGGTCGTCCTGGGGCACCAGCACCCCCGCGACCCGGGAGAAGGTGATCAGGTCCGCGGCCAGGGCGGCGTCGGTTCCGCTGGCCAGTTCGATGGCCCTCGCGATCGCCGGGTGTTCCCGGCGGGTCAGCCAGTCGTCGCGGTGGCTGCGGTTGAGCATCTGGAAGCGCTGTTCGTCGAGGCCCTGGATGCCCCGCACCAGCAGGTCGAGGGCCTGGTCGCGTTCGGAATCGGGCAGCAGTTGCCCCAGCGTGACGCGTGCCTGCGCCAACCACTGTTCGGCGCCCTCCAGGAACTCAAGGCGCACCAGGGCGCGACGCAGCAGCCGTTCGGCGGCGACGCGGTGTTCGGGTCCGCTCTCGGCCAGGAGGGAACCTGCCTCCAGGAGCAGCAGCGCCTCGTCGCGTTCAAGGCCCGGGCGGCCCGCCAGCGAGTCCAGGAGCCGGCACACCACCGCCGCGTGGTCCGGTTTTCGCTGTGGGAGCGCCGCCAGGTCCCGCAGCAGCGCAGCCACGGCCTGCGGGTCGGTTCTCGTGCTCGCCCCGGGGTGCGGGATCTCGCCCAGCCAGCGGGTCGCGTCCTGCGCATCCCGCAGGGTCTGCGACGCGTTCGCCGAGGTAGCCAGATGGGCGGGCAGGGGCAGTTTCCCGGCCTTGGCGCGGAGCCGGTCCGCCTCGTCGGGCTGGCACCAGTCGTCGAGGCAGCCGGCGCGGATGGTGAGGAGCTCGCGACGCAGCACGCCGAGCCCGGAGGTTGCCCCGAGGCGGGTTTCCGCGACCTCCAGGGTCCTCAGGGCCTCGCCGATGCGTCCCGACCGGTGTTCGTGCTCCGCCCGGGCCAGCAGGAAACGGATCCCCAGCAGACCCTGCGGCGCATCCGAGGGCGCGCCGTACCGGAACGAGAGCCGGTCGGCGTCCTCCAGGTGACCGGCCCGGCTGAAGGCCAGCAACAGGAGGACGCGGGTGCCAGCCTCGTGGTGTTTGTCCTTGCCGCGCTGGTTCTCGGCGATGGCGTTCAACAGGGCGGCCACCGCATCGAAGGGGCGCTCGGCCAGCAGGGCGGCCTCCCCGAGCAGCCGCCAAGCCCAGCCCGCGATCCCGGCGTCGGGGTAGGTCGTGAACCCGGCGATGGCCTGGGTGCCCGCCGGGTCACCGCGCCTGATCCGGCAGGCCGCCAACTCCAGGCATGCAGGGGCAGCCAGGTCCCGCGACGCGGCGGGCAGCCGGCCCAGCAGCACGGCCTGCCGGGCCGAGTCGCAGGCCCGGGCGAGAGCGCCGGCCTCGCCGCGGTGGCGCTGGATGCGCGCCTCGGCGCGGAACCCCTCGACGATCTCGTCCAGCGACCCGCCGTTCAGCATGTTGTGCTGGTGACTCCGGATGGCCTCGACGGCCTCGTCGTTCCAGCCGTCACGGTCGAGATCGAGCGCTTTGGAGATGGTCATCACTGCCCCTGTCCTTCCCACCCGGAGCGTACCGGGAGAAGAACCGGGTGGGCGGCGGGGCAGGGAAATCCGTGCCGGAAATCCTCAGGACAGTTTGTCGCGTCCCGGAAGGTCGGCGGGCATCTCGAGGTGCGTCGACACGTCGGAGGCCGGGGCCAGGCCGTGCTTCTCGAAGGCCTTGCGCAGGTACTCGGCGGCGTCGATGTTGAGGGGGCTCTCGGTCCACATGGCGTAGGGCAGGTTGACGAAACGCTCCTCCTTCACCGCGGTGAGGTCCTTGGTGGCCGGGTGCGACTTCAGCGCGTCGATCTTCTCCTGGTAGGACTGTGCGGGGTACTCCACCAGGGCGATGACGTCGGGATTGGCGGTGGCCAGGCGTTCCCAGTTCACGTTGGTCCAGGTGTCCTCGACGTCGGCGGTGGCGTTCACCCCGCCCGCGGCCTCGATGATCGCCTGAGGGGCGCCGTACTTGCCGCTGGTGAGCACGTTGTCCTTGGCGGTGTCGAAGAGGAACACCACGGGCTTCTTCTCGGGCTGCGCGGCCCCCTGGACAGCCTTCAGGCGGGTGTCCATGTCGTCGACGGCCGTCTTGGCGACATCGCTGTGCCCGGTGATGGTGCCGAGGTTGGTGATGTCGGTGCGGACCGCCTCCCACGGGTCGACGATGCCGCGTTTGGTGGTGCCCTCCTGGCGGCACGACTCGGTAAGCAGGTAGGAGGGGATGCCCTTCTCGGACAGGATGTCGGGGGTCAGGTTCTTGCCCTCGGAGAAACCGTAGTTCCAGCCCGCGACCACCAGGTCGGGGGTGTTGGCGAGGATCGATTCGAGGGTGGGGTAATCCTTGGAGACGTCGTTGAGGCCGTCGACGGTCTCGGCCCCGTACTTGGCCTTCAGGATCGGAACGTCGCGGCCCATGCTGCTGACCGCGGTGATCTCCTTCGCACCCCCGGCCGCCAGCGCGAGGGCGATGATGTTGCCGTCGTTGACGTACATCTTCTTCGCCTGGGAGGGGAGGGTCAGTTCCTTGCCACAGTTGGTGACGGTGACCTGCCCGGAACCCCCGGCCGAGCCGCTGGTGGAGGTGGTCGGCTGGGTGGGGGAGGAACAGGCGCTGAGGGCGATTAGGGGCAGGGTCAGCCAGGCGACTGCCCGGGTTCGGCGGGTGATCATGTGGTCTCCTTAGGGTTCTGGATCGATCGGTTCGGGCGGCACGAGGCCGTCGATGACGAGGTGCTGCACTCCATCGCCGACCGCCGGGACCTGCCGGGCCCGCACCTTGAAGGCGGACTCCAGGTTCACGGCGGTCATGACTTCTTCGGGCGTCCCGGCGGCGTGGATCCCCCCGTCGGCGAGCATCACGATCCGGTCGAACCAGCCCATGGCCAGGTCGAGGTCGTGGATCGAGGCGACGATGGTGCGGCCGGTGGCTCGCATGGTCTGCAGCAGGTGCAGCTGGTGGTGCACGTCGAGGTGGTTGGTGGGTTCGTCGAGCAGCAACAGGTCGGTGCCCTGCGCCAGGCCCTTGGCGAGCATGGCGCGGCGCCGTTCGCCGCCGGAGAGGTGCCCGCAGCGCCGGTCGGCCAGGTGCGCCAACCCCACCATCTCCAGGCACTCGGCGACGATGCGTTTCTCGTTGGAGCCGCCGACCTGCCAGGGCATCAGGTGCGGCAGCCGCCCGAGGGCGACCATCTCGGAGAGCGAGAGGTCCTCGGGGGCGGCCTCCTCCTGAGCGACGAAGGCCATCAGCCGCGCCCGTTCCCGCGGGCGGAGCCGGGAGAGATCCCTGCCGTCGATCTCCACGTGACCCGTCGTCGCGGGCCTGATGCCCGCCAGCACCCGCATCAGGGTGGACTTGCCGACGCCGTTGACCCCGACCAGGGCCGTCATGGTGCCGGGCTGCACGTCGAGATCGATGCCGGATACGATCACCCGCCGCCCGATGGAGCAGGCGAGGTTGTCGGCCTTGAGCGCGGTCACGAGCCACCTCCGAATCCGTAGTTGCGGCGACCCATGACGATCAGGAAGACCGGCGCGCCGATCAGGCCGGTGACCACGCCGAGCGGCACCTCGGCGGGGGCGACGATGACGCGGGAGAGCACGTCGACCCACAGCAGGAACAGCCCGCCGACGGCGGCGGCGACGGGAAGCAGCCGGCGGTGCAGGGAACCGACCACCATGCGGCACAGGTGCGGGATGACCAGGCCGACGAAACCGATGCCGCCGGAAACCGCCACCAGCACCCCGACCAGCACCGCCAGCAGCAGGAAGAGTCCCTGCCGCAGCACGCCGACGGGGATTCCGAGGGCCGCGGCGGCGTCGGGTCCCCAGGCCAGTGCGTCGAGCCAGCCGCTGCCGAGCAGGAGCAGCGCCAGGCAGATCACGACGACGCCGGTGGCGAGCGGGAGCCGGTCCCACTGGGCGCCGGAGACGCTGCCGAGCAGCCAGTACAGCACCGATTGGGCGGCGCGCGGGTCGGGCCCCTTGAAAACCAGGAAACTCGCGATGGCCGAGAAGGCGGAGGAGAGCACCACCCCGGCCAGGACCAGCCGGATCGGGGTGAGGCCACCCTGGGCCATGGCCACCAGGTAGACGGCAAGCGCCGCCCCCAGGGCGCCGAACAGCGCCCCGATCGACGTCGACCACAGCCCGAAACCGGACAGGATGCCGAAGGTGATCACGGCGGTGGCGCCGACGGAGGCTCCCGAGGAGACGCCGAGCAGATAGGGGTCGGCGAGAGGGTTGCGCACCAAGGTCTGCATCGCGCAGCCCGCGATACCGAGCCCCGCGCCGACGACAACCGCCAGCAGCGCCCGGGGGAGTCGCAGGTCCCAGACGATGATCTCGACGGCCTTGTTCCCGCTGCTGACTCCCTGCAACCTGCTGACGATCACCTGCCAGATGGCGTCCTGATCGAGAGCCTCGGAGCCGATGTTGACGGAGTGGATGATGCTCACTGCGGTGAGCGCCAGCACCACGACGACGATGGGCAGGGTGAGGCGTTTCAGCACCCTGCGAGCTGTTTTCAGGCTTGCCAAAGAAGCTCCAGTGTCCACGAGCCTGTTCGCGAGGCTCTCAGCCGATAAAACGAAGCTGCGGTCTTCGGACTCCGGATCTTCCTCGCCTGTGGCCTTCCCAGGTTTCCCCAGTGGCGTGAGTCGCAGGTTTGTCACCGTCACCGCTGCGCGTCAGTCCCGGATTCGCACCGGGTTCCCATGCCCTCGATGGACCAGCTCCAAGGCGGAGGCTAGCAGTTGAAAGACGAATTTGCCGCATCGGCGGCAATCCCGTCCCGGGAACCCCTCAGACGTCGAGACCCGCGAACAGGTCGTCGGCGGGGCCGTCGCCGGGGAAGGGTACCCCCGCCGCCAGGCGGTAGGCCTCGCCCGTCCCCTCCACGGTGCGCATGAAACGGAACATCTTCCACAGCGGATTCTCCGGGTCCACCTGGCTGCGGTGGGCCTCCAGGGCGGCCTGGCACAGGTCGGCGCGACCCTCGTAGTGAATCACCGCCGCGATGTGACGCGGATCGATGGCGAAACGGCGGCGCATGGCCTCCTCGTCCATGCCCTCGGGCAGCGGCATGCCCAACTCGTGGGCCTTCTCCGCGGCCTTGCTCCACGCCTGCGGGTTGGGGCTGATCCACAGCACCCGGCTCACCCGCCACGGCTCTCCCAGGTCCGGCCGGTACGACGGCACCCCCGCCAGCATCGTGGCGTACATGGTGACGCGGTGCGCCTGGATGTGGTCGGGGTGGCCGTAGTTGCCGTTCTGGTCGTAGGTCGCGATCACCTGCGGTCGGCGGTCGCGGATCAGGGCGACGAGGTGGTCGGAGGCCTCCAGCAGGTCGGCGGCCCAGAACGCGCCGTCGGGCAGTTCGTCGCGGGGAATCGCCCGGCCCTCGTCGTCGGTGGCCATGCCGGAGTCGTGGTACCTGCCCTTGCCTCCCAGCCACACGTGGTCGGTGACGCCGACGATCTTGAGCGCCTTCGCGAGTTCATCCACGCGTTTCGCGCCCAGCTCCTCGGGGGTGTAGTGCTCCCATTCGGGCACCAGGATCTCACCCAGCTCGCCCAGCGTGCAGGTGACCAGTGTCACCCGGGCGCCCTCGTCGACGTAACGCGACATGGTGGCGGGCGACTGCGATGACTCGTCGTCGGGGTGGGCATGGACGAACATCAGGCGGCGATCAGACACGGGGCAAGGATAGTCCCGGGATGGCACAACAAAAGCGTCCCGGGAAAGCGGCTTCCCGGGACGCGGGCAGGAGGGGGATGAGGGTGGCGTCGGCCGGACCCTCCGGCTGGAGGCTGTGCTGTCAGGTGAACGGGTACTGGTGAGGCTGTCCCGTGGTTGTCGGCATGGTTTGGGAGGAGCGGGAGGCCCGTCGTTCCCACTGCCACATGAGCAACAGGGCAATAATACTGAAGGAAAGCGCGAGTCCAAACGGGCCAAAGGGTTCAGTGAAGACCCTGTAAAGCAGGCTATTGCCGTCGAATGCGGATCCTTTTCTTATGCCATCAAATGCCGTAGTAAATGCTATTATAATGTTGCACAGCGCAGAAAGGAGCTGACAGATGGCCGTGGATAGCAGCGTCTTGTATCCGCGTCCTCGCAGGAAGAAAATCCCCCCGGTTAGAAGGCCGGCGGTAATGAGGGATCCCAGTGCGATGGCGAGCAATGAGGTGATGCTTGGCGTTATCTGCATTGTCGTCATGTTGACGTCGGTCAGAACTATGGTGAAACCTGTGCCGTAGAGCGCCGCTCCCCCATCGATGATCCCGGTAATGGCGGCATTTCTGGCGATTGCGGACTGTTTCGCGGTCCCGTGCAAGGGCTGGTTTCCTGCAAGTGAAAATGGCATCTGCTCGGGGGTGTCGGGCGCTGGAAAATGCTGGAGTACTGGTTGTTAGGGTCCGACGGGGGTACGGGGTATTCGTATTGGTGAGGGGGATCGGCCTGTGGGTATGGCGGGTATTCCGTGAAAGAAGGATCCGGCTGCCTTGGATCGGGAGACCCCGAGGTCATGTCAATGCACCTTTCATGGGCGAATCCATTGCCGCAATTGTACAACTCCTCAGGGTCATCCATGCCCGTGGACTGCTGTAAGTCTCGTGGACGGCCTCAGGAAACCTGCTTCGCCCATTGCCGGGTTGCGGGTTTGCACAACAGAACCAGATTGCTGACAGCCATCCCCAGGCCGATCAGTATGCAGAAGATGATGAACACCAAGGCCCCGGTCTCCGAACTCCTGTTTCGCATCGACTGGATGATCGAGTCGAGGGCCAGCAGCATGATCGCCACGTACAAAGCCGCAAGCGCGAGCTGTGCTATGACGGCGGACAGCAGCACCGCGTAGCCTTTTCCCTTGAGAAACGTGATCCCGGTGACGAGGAGAGTGATCACGGTGACGGTGGTCGCCAGACCCAGGGTGAACAAAATGATGAATGTGATGTCAGCGGATCCGGCAGCGCTTTCCGTTTCGCGCACCTTGACGGCGGCGAGAAGGACGATGATCGCTGGAAACAGCCCCAGGGAACCACCGATGATTCCGAGTACGGCTGCGGCGGTCGCCGGCCCAGGGCGTTTCGGGCCGCCGAGTTGGGGATGCGCCCCGTACAGGGGCGGAACCTGCCAGGACGGCGCCGTGTTCTGGGGCATCGGGGCGTAGAACTGGGCCTGATGGCCGGGCCGCTGGCCGTGAGGAGCGGCGGGCGGCGGCGCGGGGTGTGAGTCTTGGGGCGGGCCGGGCTGTTGGAACGGCGGGGCGGCCAGGAAATCGGGGCCCGGAGGCTGCGGGTTGGAAGAATCTGCGTAACTCATTCGCGAGCCTTTCTGATGGGTCCACATTTTAGTGCGCACCGTACCGGTTTGTAAGGTTGATCATCCCTCGGATCTGCGTACGGCATCCAGGCCTCGGCTATCTTTGCCAAGACCTGACGGTTGGCGAGAACAGCAGGCCGATGATGGAACCCGCCAGACCCAGTCCGACGGTCGCGGCAAACAGGGTGAGCCCGTTGATGCCCGATGGTACGGATTGAATCCCTCTGCTCGGGAGACTACCAAAATCCAGAAGCTGCGGAATCAGCAACAGGATCATCAGGAAGAGCATGGCCATCGCGGCCTGTGAGATGGCGCCGATGAGCAGCACGGTGCCTCCTTTGCCCTTGAAGAAGGTGATCCCGCTTGCCAGGAGGGCGACGGCGGTGATGAAGGTGCCGAACGCCTCGACGTAGGAGAGCACGAGCAGAACTGAAAGACCCGACGAGGTGCCGAAAGCCGTCACCAGGCTATGAAAACCGGACGTGAAGGTGATCGCGAAAATACCCACGAAGATACCCAATCCGCCGCTGACGATTCCCAGCACGGACGCGGCCGTCACGTTGCCGGGGCGACTCGGTTTCTGCGGCACCAGGCCGTATACGGGTCCGTAGGGCTGTAGAACCTGCTGACCGTACAACTGTCCGTAGGGTTGGGGCCACTGCATGTCGTGGGGGTGGGCATACCCGGGTGGTTGGCCCTGGTTCGATGGCACCCCTCCGGGCTGGTGAGGTACTTGGTGGGGCTGGTAGTCAGGGCCCGGGAATGCCGGATTGGATGGGTACTGCTCGGTCATGCGTCTCGGCCTTTCCGCATCGCTGCAGACATGATTGTGACGACTTCGCCCGCTCCCAAAAAATTCTTGGCTGCGCCGGACCTTGGTCCGGAGCAGCCAAGAAAGAAGTCAGACTGGATTCGGATCGCCTACTGCTTCCACTGCTTCGCCGCTGGCGTGAACATCAGGTAGATGGTGAAACCGGCCAGACCCAAGCCGATGATGGGGCTAAGGTAGGTGAGCCCGTTGGTGTTGGCGTACTTGTTCATCAGGCTGCTGATCAAGCCGAGCATGACCAGAGCGGCCTGTCCGAAGGCGCCGTAGAGCAGCACGGGGTAGCCCTTGCCCTTGAGGAACATGATGCCACCCACCAGAAGGGCGACGGCGGCAATGAAGGTGCCGAAGGCCTGGACGTAGCTGAGAAGTATCGTCAACCCTCCGTTGGCTCCGAGCGCACTGGCCACGGCCTGGATGGCGGAAATGGCGGCGATGTAGATGAAACCGGCGATGATGCCGAGGCTGCCGCTGACGATTCCGAGCACGGAGGCCCCGGTGGCGGCGCCGGGACGCTGGGGGCCGCTGGGGCCGTAGGGACCGGCCGGCTGGCCGTAGGGCTGCAGCGTCGGCTGACCGTAGGGCTGTGCGGCCGGTTGGCCGTAGGGGCTGGGGGCCTGCTGGCCGTAGGGCTGTGCGGCGGGCTGGCCGTAGGGGCTGGGGGCCTGCTGGCCGTAGGGCTGTGCGGCGGGCTGGCCGTAGGGCTGTGCGGCCGACTGGCCGTAGGAGGGGTTGGGCGTCGGCTGGCCGTAGGGCTGTGAGGCCTGCTGACTCGACGGGTCATACGGGTTGGGGGACGTTGGCCCACCCTGAGGTTGGAAACCAGGTTGCTGGGGTGGATACTGGTCGCTCATACGCGCAAGCCTTTCTATGGAAAACCACGCACAACTCTAGCGGCTCAGGGGGTGACCGCGTCCAGAGGTGGGACGTCGGTGTGCGTGGCCGGCCCGATCCGAGGGGATTTCGGGCCTGAGTGTCCGAAACCGTCGGAGCCGCATGTAATGATGTCTCACATGGACGTTTCCTGTATGGCTCCTGTGCAGCCCGAGAACTGGGGGCACGCCGAGTGGCCGCTCGGTGCACACCTCACCGACGATGGTGCCACCTTCGCGGTCTACGCCCCTGATGCCAGCCGGGTTCAGCTTGAATTCTTCCCCCAGGCCCTAGGGGCCGACTCCGTCGCATCCTTCCTGATGTCGGAGGGCCCCGACGGGGTCTGGCGGGCCCGCGTGCGCGGTGTCTCCGAGTGCGACCTGTACGGTTTCCGCGTCTGGGGTGGGAACTGGCCCTGGGACCCCGCATGGAGGCCCGGCAGCTCAGCCGGTTTCATCACCGACATCGACGAGCACGGCAACCGTTTCAACCCCAACAAGGTGATGTTCGACCCCTACGCCCGGGAGATCACCCACACCGTATACTCCGACGCGATCCTGGAGACCGGGCTCGACGGCGGCGCCTTCGGCACCGGCCCGGACGACTACCGGGGCGCGCCCCGCCGCGAGGCCGACACCGCCCACATCGCCCCCAAGGGTGTGATCCTGCGACCCACCAGCCCGGCCTCCACCAAACCGAAGCTGCCCGGCGAGAAGGCCGCCATCTACGAGGCCTCGGTCTCGCAGCTGGTCGGGCACCCCTCCATCGTTGAACTCGGCACGCTGCTCAGCAGGGAACCGGGTTTCGAGGACGTGGTGAACATTCCCGAGGAGTACCTGGGCACCTACCGGGGCGTCGGCATGATGGCGCCCTACCTGAAGGCCCTCGGTATCACCACCTTGGAGCTGCTGCCCATCCACGAGACCAACCAGTCCGAATCCGCGCGCGAGGGACACACGAACTCGTGGGGTTACATGACCCTGTCGTTCTTCGCCCCCAACCGCAAATACGCCTACGACAAGTCGCTGGGCGGGCCGACGCGCGAGTTCCAGCAGATGGTGGCCGCCTTCCATGAGGCCGGGCTGGAGGTGTACCTGGATGTCGTCTACAACCACACCGCGGAGGGCGGCAACTGGGGTGGCGACCCGAACACCGTCGGATTCACCTCTCTTGGAGGGTTCGCCGCGGCGGAGTACTACGTGATGACGGCGTCACACGCGCTGGTTGACGGCGCGACGGGCACCTCCAACCAGCTCAACTATTCCTCACCCGTGGCCCAGCAGCTGGTGCTCGACTCGCTCGAGCACTGGACCGTCGAGATGGGGGCCGACGGCTTCCGGTTCGACCTGGCGACGGTGCTCGGTCGCAAACCGAACGACGCCGACCGCGAGGACTGGGACAACCAGAAACGCTTCTTCACCGACCATCCGCTGTTGACCGCCATCGCCGAGTTCGCCGAGGAAAAGCACATCGAGGTCATCGCGGAGGCATGGGACCTGTGGGGATACGAGGTCGGAAACTTCCCGCAGGGCTGGGCCGAGTGGAATGGTCGCTACCGTGACGCGGTGCGTCGTTTCGCCAAGGGCGACGGCAACACCATCGAGTTCCTGGACGTCGTCAACGGTGACCACGAGCACTTCGCCGACAACGGCGGACCCCAGAAGACCATCAATTTCATCGACGCCCACGACGGCTTCAACATGGCCGACTTGGTCAGCTATCAGGAGAAGAACAACGGCCAGCCCTACCCGTTCGGCCCCTCCGATGGCGGTTCGGACGGCAACCTGTCGTGGGACTCCGGGGGGTCGCGGGAGCTGCGGCGGCAGCGGATCCGCAACTTCCTGACCATCCTGTACCTGTCGCGCGGGGTGCCGATGTTCGTCGCGGGCGACGAGTTCGGCCGCACCCAGAACGGCAACAACAACCCGTGGGAGATCGACTCGGTGGCGATGTGGAACAACTACGCCATGATCCCCACCAACGCCCCGCAGCAGGTGCCGGTGGCGCCCGGCGTGACTGATGCGTCGTACCACGACAACCTCGGGACCTTCGAGACGGAACCGGGCGTCAACGGGTTGTTCCGGTTCACCAGGTTCCTGGCGAACCTGCGGCAACGGCACGAAACGTTGCAGCAGAAGTACTACGGCGACCTGGTGCCCGACGATCGCGACGTGTCCTACCTGTTCCACACCCCGTCGCTGGAGGAGCATCCGCAGGACGGGGACCGGGCGCTCAGCGTCTACATCAACTCGCCCGGAGACAACTTCCTCATGATGATCAACATGGCCGACGCGGAGGTCGGGTTCAACGCGCCGGTCCCCGCCGAGGGAAGGGTGTGGCGGCGGCTGATCGACACCGGGGCCTGGGCCGAACCCGCCGACAACTCCTGGCCCGAGGGTGAGGGAATGATCCTCGACGGCGAGACACAGGTGCAGCCGTGGTCGGTGGTGGTCTGGCACGACTCCCCGATCGCTGGTGATGCCGGCTGATCCAACTCCTCTATCTTTTCTGCAACCGGGTCGGGTGGGTCCTTCGGGGCGCCCGGCCCGGTTTCGTCTCACGGATTGCGGTTGTGGATGTTGTGCACCCTCTGCACATTAAACTAACAAGTGTTAGTCAAAGGTTGTGTGGGACCGTCCTCTCGGAGCTGGTTGAGCCGGGCTGCGACGAAGGAACTGCCAGTGCCGGAACCGCATCCAGAGGCCAGGAGTTGATTCATGCGTCGCGACACCCGATCCGCCCTGCTGGACGTCGCACAGGAGCGTTTCGCCATCGACGGATTCGCGGGCACCTCCGTGCGCGATCTCGCCACTGCGGTGGGCATCAAGGAGAGTTCCGTCTACAACCATTTCAGCAGCAAACAGGCCGTGCTCGACGCGGTGCTGGCGCGCATCGACGAACGCCTGATGGCGGTGGCGAGGCGTTTCGGCGTGCCGCTGGGTGACCCGCAGAATGCGGTGCCCGTCTACGAGATGATCACCCTCGAACAGTTGGGAGCCGCCGCGGCCGGATTCCTGGACGTCTGGTTGCACGACCCGGGAATCGTCGCCGCGCGACGCGTGCTCACCCTCGAGCAGTACCGCACCCCGGAGGCCGCGCGGCTGCTGCGCGAACTGACCGTGGAACGTCCGCTGGCCTTCCAGGCTGCCGTTTTCGCCGAGCTCATCCGCAAGGGAAAGTTCCGTCCCGCCGACCCGGAGGCGCTCGCCCTGGCCTTCTGGGGGCCGATCCTGGCGATCCTGGTGGCGGCGGAGGAGCCCGGCAGGGAACCCGAGGCGCAGCGCCTGCTGGACCTCCATCTGGAGCATTTCCGGAGAACCCACTCGGTGGGTGCCGGCCGGGCGAGGGGGAGGAGACGGCCGTGAGGGTCGTTCAGGGGTGCCTGTTGGGGATCGCCGTCTTCCAGATTCTCTCGACGCTGCTCGGGGCGGTTGAGCTGCTGGTCGCGCCGCAGTGGTTCGCCCCGCTGCTCGACGACACGGTGTTCGCGGGCCGGTACGTCCTGGCCGCCCTGCTCCTCGGGGTCGTCGTCGGCGGGTTTCAATGGGCCGCCGTCGTCGTCCATCTGCGGATGAGGCGATGGCTTCCGCTGGGGCATGCGCTCGCCGGGACGGTGATGACCGGGTGGATCGCGGGCGAATGCCTGGTGCTGGACAGCTTCATGTGGCCCCACGCGCTGTGGGGCGGCATGGGGGTCGTGCAGCTGCTGCTGGTCCTGGTGCTCCTCGGTGTCCTGCGGCCTGAGGGTGCGGAAGTTGGTTGAGCCGACCCGCGACGAAGGAGCTGGTCGTGTCGAAACCACGGTGACCGTGGTCGGGGTCTGGATTTTGGGTGCCGGGGGTTTCGACTCAGCCGTTCGCTGGCGCTCACGTGCTGGCTCAACCGGCTTCGGGATGGGGCTCGCGGCCCGGTTCAACCGGCCTCGGGGAGTTATCCCTCGCCGACTCCCCGTGACCGCTGGGCCACGCCGTCGGGGCCGTACGGCCACGGGCCGGTCCGCGGGATGGAGATGGCGGTCAGATCGGCCAGGTGCTCCGGCGCGAGGGTGAGTGATGCCGCGGCCAGGTTCGCCCGCAGCTGCTCGACGGTGCGGGCTCCGAGGATCGCGGTGGTGATGCCGGGTTGCGCGACCACCCAGGCCAGTGCGACGTTCGCCGGGGTGGTGTCGTTGTCGGCGGCGACCTGCCGGAGGGCGTCGAGGATCTCCCACGTGCGCTCGTCGCGGGCGATCCGGTCGTAGGCCTCGATGCCGCGCTGCGGATTCTCGCCCAGCCGGGTGGCACCCGCCGGGACGCCGCCCCGGGAGTACTTGCCCGTCAGCCAGCCACCCGCCAGTGGCGACCACGCCATCACGCCCAGTCCCGCGTCTGCGGCCGAGGGCAGCATCTCCCACTCGGCTTCGCGTCGCAGCAGCGAGTACGAGGGCTGCAGCATGACGGGGCGGCGCAGTCCCCGCGCGTCGCAGGCCCGCACGGCCCGCTGAACCTGCCATCCCAGGTAGTTGGAGATGCCCCCGTAGCCGATCAGGCCGTCACTGACCGCCCGGTCCAGGAAGTCCATGGTCTCCTCGACCGGGGTGATGGGATCCCAGGAGTGCACGATGTAGAGATCGACGTGATCCACCCGCAGACGGCGCAGGCTCTCGGTGAGCGCGCGACGCAGGTGCCGCCGCGACGCCCCGAGCGACCCGCCGAGCGCCGACGTGGGGAAACGCCCCTTCGTCGCCAGTACCATCTCCCGGGTGATCTCCTGCGGCCGGGACCGGAGCCACTCGCCGACGATCTCCTCGGAAACGCCATCGGCGTAGACGTCGGCGGTGTCAATGAAATTGCCGCCCGCCTCCACGTAGGTGTCCAGCATCGCCAAGGATTCCTCGGCCGGGGATTCCGCCCCGAAGGTCATCGTCCCCAGCGCCAGCGTTGAGACCGAGACCCCGCTGCTGCCCATCCGCCTGCGTTCCACACCTGCCCCTTTCCTCTACCTGTCTCGATCCTACGCGGGTGAACCCCGTGCGACCGTGAAACAGATCTGGCTTCGTGGGCGTGGAAGCTGGTTGAGCCGGCCTGCTCGCTCTGCGAGCTGGCCGTGTCGAAACCATGGTGCGGGTGTCCGGGGAGTGGGGGTGAGCTTGTTGTTCGGCTGCCGGTGGTTTCGACTCGGGGCGCTCGTTCCTCGCGGCCCGGCTCAACCAGCTTCGGGAGGGGCGTCAGCCGGGTTCCGATTTCGGGGGGCGGCCGGGGCGGCGCATGGGAGCGGCGTCGCCCGGCAGGCGGCCGGCCCGCTTCAGGGCGTCGCGGAGCAGGTACTCGATCTGCGCGTTCACCGACCGCAGGTCGTCGGCGGCCCAGCGCGCCAGGGCCGTGTGCACGGATGGATCGAGCCGGAGCAGCACCTGTTTGCGCTCCGGCCGATCCGCGGATCTCGGGGTCACTGATACAGCGATCCCGCGTTGACTATGGGTGTTGCCCGCGAGTCGCCGCACAGCACCACCAGGAGGTTGGAGACCATCGCGGCGCGGCGCTCGTCGTCGAGGACCACGACGTCGGCGGCCTCGAGCTGGTTGAGGGCGTCCTGGACCATGGAGACCGCGCCCTCGACGATCTTCTCGCGGGCCGCGATGATGGCGGCGGCCTGCTGGCGCTGCAGCATCGCCTGCGCGATCTCGGAGGCGTAGGCCAGCGACGAGATCCGGGTCTCGACGACGCGCAGCCCGGCCAGCGCGATTCGCGCCGCCACCTCGTCGGCCATCTCTTTGGCGATCACCTCGGTGTCGCCGCGCAGCGTGATCGTGGTGTCCTGGTTGTCGTAGGGGTGGCTCATCGCGATGTGCCGCAGCGCCGCCTCGGACTGGACGCGCACGAAGTCGATGTGGTCCTCGACGGCGTACTTGGCCTGGGCGGTGTCGGCCACCTGCCACACGACGATGGCGGCGATGTTGATCGGGTTGCCGTCGGCGTCGTTGACCTTCAGTTCGTGGGTCTCGAAGTTGTGGACCTTCACCGAGACCTTCTTCTGGACGACGAACGGGACCACGAACCACAGGCCGGGTTTACGGACGGTGCCGATGTAGGAACCGAGGAACTCCAGCACCTTCGCCTCGCCGGGGCTGAGGATGCACAGCCCGGAGGCGAGGACGGCCAGCAGCACTGCTCCGACCCCGATGAGGATCGGCCCCAGGGGCAGGTTCTCGGCTTGGGTCTGGTGAATCCCGAGGGCGATCAACCCGACGGCCACGACGATTCCCAGCAGGCCGATGGGCCCGGGCATGGTCCAGGCGCGGCGCTCCTGCACGTCGACATCCGGAGTGGAGGGAAGTGGAACGTTGGTGGTCATGTCGACTCCTTCTTCGTGATGTCAAAATGATATCAGATTTTGGGTCGGGTTGAGCACCGGGAAAAATGACCGGGCCGGGCCGCTCGCTCTACGGCCCGGCCCAACCGGTTTTGCCCATTTGAAGTTGGTTGAGCCGGCCTGTGAGCGTCAGCGAGCAGGCCGTGTCGAAACCTCTTGCGCGTGTCCGAGGACTCGTGGTCGGGTGGTTTCGACACGGGCCGCTCCTTCGTCGCGTCCCGGCTCAACCAGCTTCAGGGGGTGGAGACGTTCAGCCCGCCAGGGACTTCAGCGCCTCGAAGGACCTGCGGGCGTTGTGGATGGGGCCCTCGCCGAGGGCGGGGTCCTCGTCGAGCATGATGTCCTGCTCCAGCACCCAGTAGCCGTCGAAGCCCACCTCGTTCAGCAGGGAGACGATGGTGGCGAAGTCGACGTCGCCGTCACCGATGGGGGCGAACATCTCTGCCCTGATGCCTTCGCTCCAGGTGAGTTCCCCGGTCAGGAGCTTGTCGGTGAGCTCCTTGTGGACGTCCTTCGCGTGCACGATCGCGACCCGCCCCGGGTGGCGGCGCACGATGTCCACCGGGTCCGCGCCGCCCGCCATCAGGTGTCCCGTGTCGAGGCACAGCCCGACGCCGGTCTCGTCGAGGATCCGCTCCACCTCGTCGGCGTTCTGGATCATGGTGCCCCAGTGCGGGTGCACGCACGCCGTCACACCGGAGGCGGCACACACCTCGGCGATCCGGTCCAGGTTGCGGTACAGCGTCGCCCAGCCCTGCTCGTCGAGGACGGGACGGTCGTCGTAGCCCTCGCGGCCCGAGTCGCAGGCCAGCACCAGCACCGACCCGCCCGCGACGCGGAACGCCTCCAGCTCCGCCTTGACGGCGGGGATCGGGTCGTGGTCGGGGTCGTGCATCACGGCCAGGAAGAACGCGCCCACCGGGGTCAGGCCGTGCGCCTTCACCGCTGCTGCGCGTGCCTCTGGCTCGACGGGTAGCCAGCCCTGCGGGCCGAACTCCGTGGCCGTCAACCCCAGTTCCACCATCTCGGAGAGCACCCGGTCGGGGTTCATCTGGAACCCCCAGCCCGGCACCTCACACACGCCCCACGAGATCGGGGCCCCTGCGATTTTCATTTCGTCACCTCCACGGTCTGTCCGCTGCGGGCGGAACGTTCTGCGGCCTCGGCCAGTACCAGCGCGGCCACGCCGTCCTCGACGGTCGGGGTCACGGGGGAGCCGTTGTTGACGGCGTCGATGAAGGCCGTGAGTTCGTCGCGGTAGGCGTCGGCGTAACGCTCCAGGAAGAAGTCGAGGTAGACCTCCTGCTGGGCCGATCCTGTGGCGTCGTTGACCTGGACCGACGTCGCACGCAGGTTGTCCGCGACGATCTCGCCCTCGGACCCGAAGACCTCCACCTTCTGGTCGTAGCCGCTGGCGCAGTGGCGGGTGTTCTTGATGATCGCGACCGCGCCGCTGGCGGCCCGCAGGGTCGTGACGGCGCCGTCGAAGTCGTCGACGTCGGCCAGTGCCGGGTCGAGTTTCTGCCCGATGGCGTTGACGGAGACGATCTCACCCAGGAAGAACCGGGCCTCGTCGAAGTCGTGGATGGTCATGTCCTTGAACACGCCCCCCGACTGCGCCAGGTACTCCGCCGACGGCGGGGCGGGGTCGCGGGAGACGATGGTGAGCTGCTCGATACGCCCGATCCGGCCCTCGGCGGCGAGCTGCTGGGCCTTCGCGATGGAGGGGTCGTAGCGGCGCTGGAAACCGACCATCACCGGCGGGTGCTCGAAGGTCGCGAGTTCGTCGGCGAGGGCGCGGGCCGCCTCGACGGAGGACGCGACGGGCTTCTCGCACAGCGCGGCCTTGCCCGCGCGGGCGGCCGCCAGGACGTGCTCGGCGTGCAGGGGGGTGGGGGAGCCGATGACGACCGCGTCCACGTCGTCGGCGGAGAAGGCTTCGGCGGCGTCGGCTGAGGCGCGCGCCCCGAGGGGTTCGGCGAGGGCCTTCGCGGCTTCGATGAACGGGTCGCAGACCAGCACGAGCCGGGCCTGGGGATGGGCGGCGACGGTGGCGGCATGGACCTTGCCGATGCGCCCCGCGCCTATTACTGCTATGCGCAGCATGTGGTTTCCTTCCTTGGAGTGAGATGCCCGCTGGGCGTTGGAGGCCGGTTTGCTGGCCCTAATGCCGGTTTGCTGGGCGTATTCACGTTTGCCTGCGCTACAGCGCAGGCAAACAGCAACAGGTCCAGCAAACCGGGTACAAGGCCAGCAAACCGGCTTGTTCCGGGAACTGGGTCAGGGCGCGGGGACGATGATGTCGCGCACCAGGGCGTCGAGGTCCGCGTCGGCGGCCAGGAACTGGCGCAGCGTCTTGCGGGTGGGGCCGAACTTCTCGAACTCCTCGACGGTCATGCCGTCGGGCTCGTAGGCGCGGACGAAGTCCGGGATGCGCTCCAGCTCGGCGATGTAGTGCGGGTCGACGGGGTCGGCGATGCGCTCGCGGGCGGTGTAGCCGGAATCGGCGATGATCTTCTGCCACTTGAAGGGCGGGGAGACCACCACGTCGCCGCCGACGAACTCGGCCCACTGATTGACGTTGCGGAAAGCGGCCGCGAGCACGCGGGCGCGGTAGCCGCGCTCCTGGAAGATCTGGTAGGCGCGCTTCATGGCGGCGATGCCCGCCCATTCGAGGGCCGACGGATCGATGAAGATACCGTCGCGGGCCACGACGTGCTTCAGCCAGTCGTCGAGACGGCCCACCATGATCGTGACGACCGGTCCCATCTCGGAGGTGTCGTGCCCGGCGGCCTCACGGGCCTTCAGGCCGCGTTCGATGGCCTCGGCGGCCTGCACGGCCTGCGGCACGGAGAAGGACACGGTGACGTTGATCGAGACGCCGCGCGAGGTGGCGTCCTCGATGGCCTCAAGGCCGGTCTTGGTGGCGGGGATCTTCACCACGATGTTGCGGGCCAGGTTGTGGAACTCCTCGGCCTGGTCGGCGAGTTTCTTGGCGTCGCGGTGGAAACGCGGGTCGGTCTGCACCGACAGGCGACCGTTGCGTCCCTTGTGCTCGTCGAAGATGGGCTCCAGGAGTTTCGCGGCCTCCTGCGACATGTCCTTGACGGCCTTCCAGCCGATCTCCGACTCGCCCCAGGTGGGGTTCGCGTCGGCGATGGCCTGGATGCGCGGCGCCCACACGTCGAGGTGCTTTTTGATGGTGGTGTAGGCGATGACCGGGTTGCAGGTGGCGCCGACGCCGCCGTACGAGATGGACTGGCGCAGCTCGTCCAGGTCGGAGGAATCGTTCCAGAGCGCCGTCGGGGTGTTGCGGGCGGCGTCCAGGAGAGGTCCTGGCGTGTATTCGATGTCAGTCATGGACTTCAGGCTCCTTCTCGGGGGTGGCGGCAGCGTCATCGCCGTCGCCGAACCAAGTCAACCCCAATGGCAACACCAAGTCAAGCACTTGTAATGACAAAGCACTTTGGTGGCTGGGGTGTTGCGGGTCCTGTGTGGTCGTTGGTTACTCGCCGGCTGACAGGCGGGGGCTGACGATGCCCAGTTCGAACCCCCGGATCACCGCCTGGAGGCGGTCTCGAACCCCGAGCTTGGTACAGGCGTTGGCCAGGTAGGCCTTGACCGACCCCTCCGAGATGTACATCTTCTTGGCTATCTCGCGGTTGCTCAGCCCGTTTCCCAAGAACTGGAGCACCGAGATCTCGCGGGGAGCGAGCCCCACCTCCGTCGCGGTCGCCCCGGCGACGGCCTGGGTGTCGAGGGCGCCTCCGATCACCTGCCGCGCCATGAGGCGCACCACGGACGGGGACAGGGGGAGGCTGTCGTCCATTGCGTTCCTGATGGCCGCGAGGATCTCGTCGGGACGGGCGTCCTTCACCAGGTAACCGGCTGCTCCGGCCCGAAGCGCCGGAACGACGTAGTCCAGTGTGGAGAACGTGGTCAGCGCGAGCACCCGGGTTCCCGGAATCTCCGAGACGATTTTCCGGGTGGCCTCGATCCCGTTGAGTCGAGGCATCTTGATGTCCATGAGAACAAGATCCGGCTGGAGGGATTTCGCGGCCTCGACGGCGGCTTCCCCGTCCTCCGCGGTCCCCGCAACGGACACACCGTCCTCATTCTCGATGAACGTCTGCAGCGCATGCAGCATGAGCGGTTGATCATCGACAATGAGGACGGTGATGTCTGCCATGTAAGGATTTTATGTTGTTCTCACCACTCTCGGCGGCGGATCCTGGAAATGGTCACCACGACGCTCAGCGCCACCCAGATCAAACAGACGATCGCCGTGCCGGTCATGGTGATGGGAGAGGTGAACGTCTCTTCCTGTGACGCTGCCCTGGCTCCCATGCCGAAGGTGATGAGGGTGAAGGGGTAGCCCGAGGCGAGTGACGGAACCACCGAGGTGAGCACCATGCCGATGATGATGGCCCCCAATCCGGCCGCCGAGAGGGCGGCGAATGTGCGGAACCACGTGGCCAGCATCATGGTGACCGTTCCGATGGCCCAGGCCCCCAGTGCGCCGCACAACCCCCACGGGAGGAGGATGCCCGGTCCGGTGGGGTCGGCAGGGTTGAAGCCAAGGAGCAGGCCGGTGATCGCGGCGGCCACGTAGTAGACAGCCATGCCGATGAGAGCCAGCTCGAGAGCGACGAGCGTCTTGCCGAGCATGGCGGGAACGATCCGGTCGATCGAGACCATTCGCTGCCAGCCGCGCGTCTGGTATTCGAGCGATTCGGCGTGGGCCAGGAACACGACGTAGAGCAGGGGCATGAAGACGGTGGTGACCATGATCCCACCCTGCGCCCAAATCGCAACCCACGTGATCCCCTGCTCCTGGAATATGGACAGATTGGTGGTGTAGTTCCACGCCCCCAAGATTTGGGCGAAGGCGGCGAGTATCACGGTTCCAATCAAGAACCACGAGGTGCGGATCTTGGTACGTTCGATCCGCCAGGCCGCGGCGAGGCCGATGCGACGACGCGGCGCAGCGATAGCGGTTGCTGTGGCATTCGTGGTCATGCGTTTTCCTCCTTGCGTATGATGAGCCTGGCCGACATGAGGGCCCAGGCCAGCGCGACGGCGGCGGCCAGAGCAACCAGCAGCCAAGGATTGGAGGCCAGGACGAAGTCGACGCCAGCGGAGTTCCCGGGTGTGAGAGTTTCAAGAGGCGAACCGGCCATCAGCAGGCCCCAGGGCAGCAGCCAGCCGATCACGGGCATCTTGAGGGCTATCCCTGCCAGAGACGTGATCAACGTTCCGACGACGCCTATGATCACCCCGGCCGAGGAACCATCGAACAGGTTGCTCAGGGCCAGCTGTACGGCGCTGATCGCGAATACACTCACGATGGTGAGGGCGATGATCAGCCAGAAGACTGCCGCGTAGGACGGTGAATCCAGCAGGCCTGCCTGCGTCCCGACGAAGGCGGCGGATATCAGCATGATCATGCTGATGAGAGTTCCCAGCCCCGTGAGCAGCGCCAGCTTGGTCATGAACTGCCGACGCGGCGACTCCCCCAGGGCCCGGAACACCTGCCCCATGCGACCCTCCTGGTCGACGCCAGCGATACGGGAGGCGAGGAAGGCGATGGTCGGCCCGAGCAGCAACCACTGCATGCTCATATAGTTATACAGGGAGAATGTCTTGAGCGCTTGGACTCCTTGCGGGGAACGGGAAGCCGAAACCATGATGACCCCCGCCAACCACACTGCTTCGATGAATGCGATTCCAAGGACGAAGACAAGTAGCTTGCTCTTATAGTGTTTACGGATCTCGAGTGCGAGGGTGCTCATGCTCGTCCCCTCCTTCCGGTTGTCTGCGGTGCGGTGGGCATGACGACAGGAGTTTCCGTGAGCTCGAGGAAGGCTTCCTCGAGGCTCTTGCGTCGCAGCTCGACCCGTGCGATGCGCACCCCGGCGCCCACCAGTCGGGCCACCGCCTCGGCGATCAGATCGTCGCGCAGCGGCGGAAGAATGATCTCGTCGCCGGCGCTCTGGGGACGCAGACCCAGAGCCTCCAGATGAGCCACGGCAGCGTTCACGGGGGACACCTTCATGACGAGCTGCCCCTGATCCCGCAGACCCGACAGGGGGCCCTGATAGCGGAGGTGACCGGATTGGATGATGCCGACGATGTCGGCCATCTGCTCGATCTCGGAGAGCAGGTGGGAGGAGACCATGACGGTGATGCCGCGGTCGTGGGCGAGCCGCACGATCAGGTTGCGGATCTCGGCCACACCGGCAGGGTCCAGGCCATTGGTCGGCTCGTCCAGCAAGAGCAGCTCGGGGCCGGAGATCAGGGCCATCGCGATGCCGAGGCGCTGTTTCATGCCCAGCGAGTACTGGCGCGCGCGTTTGCCGGCTGCGTCGGTGAGTCCCACGATGTCGAGGACGGCATCGACGGAGCTCTTGTCGCACGAGAGGTAGTCGGCGACGATGCGGAGGTTCTGGGCTCCCGTGAGGTGCGGGTAGAATGCGGGGCCCTCGATGAGAGAACCGATCCTGGGCAGGATGTCCGCCCTGTTCGCGCGAAGATCCCGGCCAAAAACGCGCACCTCGCCCGTGGTGGGTTTTGCCAGTCCCAGAAGCATCTTCATGGTGGTGGACTTCCCGGCGCCGTTCGGACCGAGGAAGCCGTAGACACCCCCGCTGGGAATAGCGAGATTGAGCTGGTTGACGACGGTCTGGCGTCCGTACCGTTTCGTGACGCCCCGGGTCTCGACCGCGAACTGCTGGGGCTGTGCGGTCGGTGGCATCTGCGGGGCGGGTGGCGTGTAGCCGGCCGCCGAAGGGTGAGTGGTTTGGGCAAACATCATGATATTTCCTTTTCTTTCATGACGGATTGTTCGGTCTCTGAGGTCTCGGGTTGGGTTGCGTTCCATTTCTTTGACGATGGCGTGGTGCGTCCTGTGTTGTGGACGGGGATATGGGCTTCCACCACCCACTTGTCGCCCTGCTGGCCGGCGGTATAGCTCCCTCCGACCGCGGCGACCCTTTCACGCAGGCCGGTGAGGCCGTATCCACTGGACCTGGAAGGATCGTGGGGTTTGATGCGGTTGTTGGTGATCATGATGACCACCTCTGTTGGGTCGAGTCTCACAACGATGGAGCAGCGTGCTCCGTGGCGGGCGTGCTTGAGGATGTTGGTGGCTGATTCCTGCACGATTCGGGCGCAGGTGGTCTTGAGGGAGAAGGGCAGAGATTCGATGCGCGGATCCACCGACTGCTTGTGAACCCGGATTCCGACCTCGGTCAACGAGTCCACTCGCTGTGCGACCTGATCACCCACGCTGGGGCCGGTGACGATCTTGTCGGACAGCGAGCGGATGTCGCCGTCGTCGTCCTCGTCGGATCGCAGGACATCGAGAAGGGCCCGCAGCTCGGACAGCGCCTCTCGTGCCGAATCATCAATGATCCCGAGGGTCTCGCGAAGCTGATCCGGGTCGTGCGAATTGCGTCGGGCCATGACCTGCATCGTGATGACCGTGATGTGGTGGGCCACCACATCGTGCAGTTCACGCGCGAGGTCGTGGCGCTCCTCCTTCCGGATCGTCTCCTGCTGGGCCTCGATCCTTCGGAGCTCCGTATGAACCTTTGCGGTACGGATGACGAGAAATCGAATCGCCAAACCTATGAGGGTGGCGGCTATCATCAACCAGATGGCCAGCCACCAGAATGCGACCGGGTTGCTCATATCCGCAATCTCCACCACCCAAGCGACGACACTTGCCCAGATCAGGGTTGCGAGGCAGTGTGTAATTATCAGCCAGTAATGGCACAGAGCGGATATGACCAAAGCGATAATGCAAGCAGCGATGAGAGGCAAAGCTGGGCGCTGAGTTGCAAACGTTACTCCCATGTTCAGCGCAAGCAGGATGACTGAGGCTTGGGCGGAGAAAAGGGAAACCGCGATTGCTGTGTATGTGAGGGTGATCTCGAGCAGAAACCATACGGTCAATGAATCCCACGGGGCCTGTCGCATGTAATTGATGTCACTCGCCATAGCAACGAGAATCACAAAGAGCGTTCCAAATCTGAGCCAGCGGGGAATGCGGGCAGAATACTCTACATTCCCCCAGTGTGTGAGAATCATTGATTGCATGACATGTCCTTCTCGAAATCGGTTCTTATCGGACAAGTCAGCGAGACCAGGGGCAGCCCGACAGTATTTCGCAGAGATTGCTCGGAGTCGCTGCTGTTGGATCGGTGGTTTCTGTTGCATGGGCAGTGGTGGAGGTTCCGACCAGGGTCAGCAGCGTCAAGAGAGTTCCGACGATGGCTGAAATCCTGCGAGTGAGCATGTCCTTCTCCTCTGTGTCGCGGTGTGTCCGAACGGGTTGTGTTCGATCTCGGTATCAAGGCTAGGAAGGCCTCAGGCGGCGCAACAGTGCACCATTGACTAGCTTCCGGGCGTCTTTTCGCCGCAACTTGTGACCGTGGTGTCCGTCAGGAAGGCCATGCACGGCGGCGCGACAAGGTATTTTGCGGGGTTGGTTCATGCGGTCAACCAGATGATGGCCTCTGGCGGTGCGTGGGTGTGGGTGGGATCAGTGTTGGTTCTGCCAGGAGTGCATGTCTGCCGTGAGGCTGCGGAGCAGGTCCTCCGGTTCCTTTAGGGCTCGCCGGGGAGTGGCCGGCGCCGGGGACAACCCGGTGATCGATCCGGCACGTGCCCCGCCGCCGGGTATCTTTTCGAAGGTTTCCCGATCCATCATGAACCAGGCCGTGTCGCAGTAGTCGATGAGGGAGAGGTCGTGACTCACCATCACCATGGTGACGTTGCGGTAACGCTCTCCCAGGACCACGTGTCGATAGATGTGGCGCCGGTTCTCCTCGTCCAGGCTGCTGAGCGCCTCGTCAAGGAACAGGAACTGGCTTCCCCGCACCAGCGCGCGCCATCAGCAACCGCTGGGCCTGGCCGGTGGAGAAGTTGCGACCGCCTGCTTGGACTCGTGACCCCAGTTTTGCCGGGAGCCGTTCGATCGTCTGTTCCAGGTTGACGTCGCGCAGCACCTGGAGCAGCTCGGCGTCGTCAATGTTGCGGTCGTTACCGGGCACGAGGTTGTCACGAACCGTTCCTTCCGCGAGCGTCATCTTGGGGAAGAGCACTCCCGTGGTGTCACGGAAGGTGGTATTTCCCACCCTGAGGAGCCCGGAGAAGTCGTTCAATCTCAGCAGGACGTACAGCAGGGTGGATTTTCCAGTTCCCGACGGGCCGAACACCGCCACCTTCTCCCCGGGGCTGACTTGGAGGTCGACTCCGTTGCACACCGCAGCGCTTCCGGGGTAGCCGAACGAGAGCAACCGGGCCTCGATCCGTCCCGGCTCTCCGGCCGGTTCGAGTGTGCCGTAGGAGGGTGAGGTGTGGAGCAGGTCGGCCTGCTTGTCCTGGTACACCGCGACGTTGGCGATCTGCTGCACCACGCCCTGGGTCTCGGAGACCGCGCCGGTGAACAGCGCCATCCCGGTCTGGAAGAGCACGATGTTGGCGAGGGCGATCTGCCCGCCCGAGGCCAGCCACAGGCCGGCGGCGACCACGAGCACCAGCATGATGGTGGTGTATCCGGACTGCACGCCGCTGGTCAGGCTGTTCCACCGGATGACCCGCTTGTACTCCTCGCTCACCTTCTGGTTCAGCGTGGTCCAGCGCTGGATGTGGTGCTCTTCGGCGCCGGTTGCCTTCACCGCGTCGATGTTGTTGAGGGTTGCCTGCGTCTCGCCGCTCATGTTCACCTGCGCCTGGACGTGGGTCTGGCTTGCGTCCATCTGGCGTTGGGTCAGGAACAGGCTCGCCAGGAAGTAGGCCGTCGAGCCGACCACGAGCAGGCTGGCCAGGGGCGGTGACACCAGGATCAGGTAGGTGAGCGTCAGCAGCAACGACAGCACCGAGAGCACCGAGGGCAGGATCGATTTCACCAGGGCGTCCTTGAGGACGAACCTCAGGCTGAGTTTCTCCGTTATGGCCCCCACTGATTGGTCGGCGAAGTAGGACAGACGTTGGGAGAAGAGCTCCGTGAACAGGCGGTGGGTGTATTTCTCCTCGAACTGATCGGAGCCGTGTTGCAGGCCGAAGGAGCGGATGGCGAACGAGGTGCCCGTCAGAAGGGCTGCCAGTCGCGCAGATCCCCGGGGGAAACCCGCAGCTCCATGTCGCCGAGGATCATGGATTAGCAGGCCAGCAGGCAGTCCTGTTCGCTCTGTTGCAGGACGATTCTCATGCCGTACCTGCCGTACCACCGATGTGTTCCAGGCCCGGCAGGAGCGGTCCGACGCCACCGTCCGGGACCTGTCATGATGCCGAAGTCCCGGACGTCATGTTTCCCCCACATCCAGGGGCAGCGGGACAGCGTGGCGCCCCCTCGGGCGACGAGATCACTTGCCGTTTCGCGCCAATCCGGCCTTCGGAGCTGCCTTCCGGCCAGATCGAGAACTAGCGCGCCGCCCGCCACGCCGTGGCAGAGGCTGGGCGAACCGGATTTTTCCAAGTCCCGCACGAGAAGGTCGGCGGCCTCCTCCAGGTCGGCGCGGATCCGTGCGATCTCGTCCGGGGTGACGACGGAGCGAAGGAACGCGCTGTCTTCGATGGTCTGGAGCCACACGGTGCGCGCCAGGGCTATGCCCGCCAGGCCGTGGCACCACTGGGTCGAGTGATTATCACCAGGGGATCTGGCGTCGTTCCAGCCCTCTTCAAGCTTGAAGGTGTTCTCGAACTCCCAGGCAGCTCTCCAGCTGTCCACCATGTCAGGATCGGATCCCATTCCAGCGGCGATCAGCACGGCAGTTCCCATGCCGCCCGCGTCGTGGGCGAAGCTGGCGTTCCGCGACAGCGCGCACACCTTCTTCGAGCCCCAACCCTCAGATGCGGCATCCGTCAGCAGGAGACCCAGCCGGTGGCACAGCTCGCGGATGCGGACATCGCTGTGGTGACGCAGCGCGATGATGAGCCCGGCCGGGCCCTCCATGACATCCAACAGCGCTCCGGGTTTGATGTCATCCGGGGTGATGCTCTCAACTGTTGTGAGGAAGCGGTCGTAGTGATGCCGCAGCCATGGGGCGGAAAATCCGAACGCTTGGCTGCGCCGGTGGGCGGCTGCAAGGCAGCTCGCTGGGCCATGGTAATAACTTAACGAAGCGCCGGAGTCGTTTACCATGGTGTCGGTTTCCAGTTGCAGCGTGCGCAGGAGGGATGTTGCCAGCTGATGGCATTGCGCATCGCGATGGGGGATGGTCGTGAGGAGTTCGGCCACTCTGGCAATGCCCCGGTACAGCCCGCCGAGCAAAGGCTGCACGGCCAGCTGCTCTCTTTCATCCACGGCCAGCACTTGCCAGTTGACGCTGCCGTCGGCGCCGGTCACGGTTTGAGCTTGCAGGTGGATCCGCTCGAATTCCTCAAATGAGCCGGCATCTTGTGTGGCGAGGCGTGGGCCCAGCGGGAGGATGACTTCTTCCGGCTTGTGGAATGCCATCCGGATCAGGGAAATATGGCGGTTGATATCGGTCTCCGTGATCGCCCTGATCTTTGCGGTTGTTTGGGCGATGGGCGCCACGTAGAGCCTCCCTGTTGGTCTGCCCCAGGGGTCGCGAATGGTGGTTTCGCTGGCGATTGCCCAGAAATGCGAGACGGCCCATGTGCGCAGCTGCTCCTCCTTCGAATCCACCATGCTCTCCGCGAGGCCAACTGAGTTGCGACGCAGTATGGAAAAGAGTTGTTCAGGATTTGTGTTGTGTCCAACCCGAGACAGTCCGGCTAGGACCGTTGCGTAGTCATTAGACATGCGCGCGAGAACCCGTACATGGAGATTGCTGGCATTGTTGCGGATGAATGTTTCTAGGTCATTGCGATGCTTCATTGCAATTTGCAGAGTCAAGACAAAACCTTCGACGATTTCATCGACGTAGTTTGCGGCGAGAATTGGATTGTTTTCCAAGGTGGGAAGATGATTTACCGGAGTGATCTCAGCGATCGTATGGATGTAGCGCATGTCGGATCGTCCCTGTCGATCAAGAGCGCGATGGCGGGCTCGCAGGCCATTGGCTGCGAGCCCGCTGATGTCGCCGCCGAGTTCTTTAAAGCTGGTACCCAGGGGGATTAGACCAGTCGAGGTAGGGGATGACGTGGTTTGTCGTAGCGTTGTATTGGAAGCATCAGGTTGGTCTTCCGGAACTCTTGGAAGTACGCTCATGATGACCTCGAGATCTACTGGGATAGGCTGGGTCGCCGTTGCGATGATATTCTCATGATGCAGATCGGTGAGATTCACCAAATAGGTGATGCCCAGCAACTGTCCGGCCCGACGATAGTAGCGTGAAACAGCGGCACGGTTTTCCAGGGATCCGTGCTGCACGGGGGCAACCCATGTGTGGTCGCCGCAGTCCGCCACCTGGGGGAAGCAGAGCTTCAGCCAAGGATAGCAACCCGCCTTTTCTGACATCCAGGCTGCCAGTGCGGAATGAATCTGCTTCATTGAAAATCCTTTTGAGCTTCAGGGGAGGGTTTGTTTAAAAAGATGTGGAAGTAGGCTGGGGGCAAACTTTGCCCCCAGCCGAAGATTGAGGTTCAGAAGCAGCAGGTGAAGAGTTGTGTCATTGTATTGGTGTTACATTCATGAGTGAAACTGAAGATAGACCCCCACCCGGCCCCGAGAAGTTCTTCGATTTCAGTGTCGCTGAGTTCGGCGAGGTTGTCGAGGGTCTGGTCGTCGTACTTGTTCTGCATGATGATGTCCTTTCTCTCAGGAGTTTTCTTGTTTTGCTTTCTTGTTACTTCTCTGCGCGCTGAAGTTGATATCAGCTTAAGCACGAAAAATTCCGGGTGCAATAGCTCTAACTCGGCTTGGATAGAGGCGCACTGCCTTCTTGGCTATAAGTGGTTTTTCGCGCCAATTCCTTAAACTTGTCGCTGGGCAGGGGGTATTGACCGGCTGGCCAGAAGTAGACCCTCGTGGGGGTCATATGTGCGGGGAGAGGTTGCGGGAGGGTCCGAAACCCGCGTCTGACAAGGGTCTTTCCCGGGAAGAGTGGCGTGCGTGGGTGAGCGCCTGGAATTTGGTCAATTATTTGAACGGTTCTGTACCGTTCGGGAAGAAAATGTGAGACGTCTCGCCTCGAGAGGCGCCGTTGCCCCGTGGCGCGCCCGACCTCAGGACGTGAACAGCGAGAAGTGGAAGGAGTACAGGCTCGGGCGGTAGACGTGCTGACCGAACTCGACCACCCGCCCGTCGGAGGCGTAGCCGGTGCGCTCCATCGTCAGCAGCGGCGCCCCCTCCTCCTCGCCCAGGTCCTCGGCCTCCTTCGCGCTCGCCCCGCGGGCGCCGATCACCTGCCGGGCAGAGGTCACCTCGACGCCGCGCGCCGCCAGGCAGCGGTAGAGGCCGTTCTCGCCGAGTTCCTGCCAGGTCGGTGCGATGTCGAGGGGAATTAGGTTCGTCATCAGAGCCAGGGGGTGGTCGTCGGCGTAGCGGAGGCGACGCACCGCCAACAGCCCCTCACCCCGGGGGATGCTGAGTTTCTCGGCCTCTTCCGGCGATGCCTCGCGCACCTCGTAGGAGAGCACCCGGGTGGTGGGGGAGAACCCGGCCTCGGCTAGGTCGTCGTTCAGGGAGGACAGCTTCATGGGGCGGTGCACGTGGGGTGGGGTGACGCGGGTGCCCACCCCGCGGCGGCGCGTCAACAATCCCCGCGAGGCCAGTTCCTGCAACGCCCGGCGGGCCGTGGGACGGGCCACGTCCAGGCGGCTCGCCATCGACACCTCGTCCTCGATCATCGCCCCCGCGGGTAGCGCCCCGGACAGGATCGCGGTCTCGATCGGTTTCGCGATCTGCTGGTACAGGGGGACCTGGGAATCGCGGTCCAGCGTGATCTCCGGTTCGTAGGTCGGTTCCATGATGCGGTCCTCGGGGCCGGAACATGCTTTGTTTCGGCGTGACAGGTAGGCGACGGTTTTGAATGATCATACAAGCCAGAGGCATGTTGCAGCGCAATGAACGGAAAGTAATGTCCTGACATAGGTTGACTGGGGTCCTTGGTGTGGGCAGACTGGAGCAATCCCCGACCTTGAGGAGCCATCCCCGAAATCAAGGAGTCATCACCGTGGATGAGCCGGTACTCGACGTCTGCACCATCGGCAGGTGCGGGGTCGACCTGTACCCCCTGGAGATGAACACCCACCTGGAGGACGTCACCCGGTTCGGCAAGTTCCTCGGCGGCTCGTCCGCGAACGTGGCCGTCGCCGCGGCCCGCATGGGGCATTCCGTCGCCTGCGTCACCGGGGTCGGCGACGACCCCTTCGGCCGGTTCATCCGCTCCGAGCTGACCCGGCTGGGCGTGGACGCCCGACGCGTCGTGGTGAACCCGGCGTTCAACACCCCCGTCACCTTCTGCGAGGTCTTCCCGCCCGACAACTTCCCGTTGTTCTTCTACCGCCAGCCCACCACCCCCGACCTGGAGATCGGCGTCGACGACCTGCCCGAGGAGGTCGCCACGGCCCGCATCCTGTGGCTGACCGTCAGCGGTCTGTCGGTGGAGCCGTCGCGGTCGGCCAACCACGAGGCGCTGCGACGCCACCACGGCAACGGCATGAGCGTCCTCGACCTCGACTACCGGGCGCGTTTCTGGCCCAGCGAACAGGAGGCGACCGCGCAGGTCCAGCAGGCCCTCGAACACGTCGACGTGGCGATCGGGAACCTGGAGGAGTGCCGGATCGCGGTCGGCGAGACCGACCCGGACGCCGCAGCCCTCGCGCTGCTGGAACGCGGGGTGGAAGTGGCCGTCGTGAAGCAGGGAATGATGGGAACCCTGGTGCGCACCGCGACGGAGCGGGTCTACGTGCCCGTCACGAGCGTCCGGGTCCGCAACGGGCTCGGCGCGGGCGACGGCTTCGGCGGGGCCGTGTGCCACGGCCTGCTGCAGGGCTGGGACCTGGCAAGGACGTTCGCCTTCGCGTCGGCGGCGGGCGCCATCGTCGCGTCACGGCTGGAATGCTCCACCGCCATGCCGCGTATCGACGAGGTGGAGCGCCTGATGGCGGCCAACCCGCAGGTCGTCCCGGTCGTCAGCAGAATCCGGCACTGAGGAGGAAAAATGGACAACGAAACCCACGTGATCAAGGCGGGAAGCACCGCCCACGGCCAGTTCGAGACCGACGTCAGCATCGAACGCGCCGGTTGGGAGTGGAGCTCCATCCGCGTGCTGGCGCTGCCCGCGGGCGGATCGGAGACGGTGGCCTCCGGGGTCTCCGAGCTGCTGGTGCTGCCGCTGTCCGGGGGCTGCGCCGTCGAGGTGAACGGCGAAACCCACGTGCTGAACGGCCGCGAGGAGGTGTGGAGCGCCATCACCGACTACCTCTACATTCCGCGCGGAACCACGTTCACGGTCCGCAGCGAATCCGGGGGGCGGTTCGCGCTGCCCGCGGCGAAGGCCACCCGCGACCTGCCGGTGCGGTACTGCCCCGTCACCGAGGTGGTCACCACCCTGCGCGGCGCGGGCCCGTGTTCCCGCCAGGTCAACAACTACGCCCTCGGCAACGACCTCGAGACCTCCCACCTGCTGGCCTGCGAGGTGCTGACCCCGGGCGGTAACTGGTCCAGCTATCCGCCCCACAAGCACGACGAACACAACGAGGTGGAACGCATCCTCGAGGAGATCTACTACTACGAGGTGCGACCGGGGCTGAACGGGTCGCCGGGGATGGCGTTGCAGCGCATCTACCCCTCGGGCCACGACATCGACGTGTGCGCCGAGGTGCACTCCCGCGACGTGGTGACGATGCCGCACGGCTACCACGGCCCGTCGGTGGCCGCGCCCGGATACGACCTCTACTACCTCAACGTCATGGCCGGGCCCGCCGAGGACTCCACCTGGCTGATGACCGACGATCCCGCATACACCTGGATTCGCGACACCTGGGCCTCCCAGGACGTTGATCCCCGGCTCCCCATGACCCCTCTCAACTAAGGAAACCCAGTGTCAACAGTGCGTCTCACCGTCGGGCAGGCGGTCGTCCGCTTCCTCGTCAACCAGTACACCGAACGCGACGGTATCGAGCGGCGTCTCATCGCGGGCGCCTTCGGCATCTTCGGGCACGGCAACGTCGCCGGGGTCGGCCAGGCCCTGCTGCAGAACGATCTCGACCCCACCCCCGAGGGCGGGCGGATGCGCTACATCATGCCCCGCAACGAGCAGGGCATGGTGCACGCCGCCGCGGCCTACGCCAAGACCACGAACCGGTTGAGCACCTGGATGTGCACCTCCTCGATCGGCCCCGGGTCGCTGAACATGGTCACGGGCGCGGCCCTGGCCACGACGAACCGGCTGCCGGTGCTGCTGTTCCCCTCCGACCAGTTCGCCACCCGCTTCCCCGACCCGGTGCTGCAGCAGGTCGAGGACCCGGTCTCGCCGATGACCGCCGCCACCGACTGCTTCCGTCCCGTCTCGCGGTTCTTCGACCGCATCGAACGGCCCGAGCAGCTCATCCCGTCGCTGCTCGCCGGGTTGCGGGTGCTGACCGATCCGGTCGACACGGGCGCGGTGACCATCGCCCTGCCGCAGGACGTGCAGGCCGAGTCCTACGACTTCCCCGTCGAGTTCTTCGCGCGACGGGTCTGGCACGTGCGCCGCCCACCGGCCGAGACCGCCGCCATCGAACGGGCCGCCGCGATCATCCGGGACGCGCGCAGGCCCCTCGTCGTCGCGGGCGGTGGCGTGATCTACGCGGAGGCGTCGACACAGCTGCGGGCCTTCGCGGACGCCACCGGGATTCCCGTCTCCGACACCCAGGCCGGCAAGGGCGCGATCAACCACGACCACCCGGCCGCGGTCGGTGGGGTCGGGTCGACGGGCGCAGCCTCGGCCAACGCCCTGGCCGAGACGGCTGACGTCGTGATCGGCATCGGGACGCGCTATTCGGACTTCACCACCGCCTCGCACACCCAGTTCAAGAACCCGGATGTGAAGTTCGTCAACATCAACGTCGCCGCCTTCGACGCCGCCAAGCACAGCGCCGAGATGGTGGTCGGTGACGCGCGCGAGTCCCTGGATGCGCTGACCGCAGCCCTCGACGGGTACCGGGTCGGCGACGACTACACCGAACGCATCGCGGAACTGAAAGCTGATTGGGCGAAGGCCACGCACGAGTGCTATCACCGCGATCAGACCCCGCTGCCCGCGCAGACCGAGGTGTTCGGGGCGCTCAACGAGCTGATGGGTGACAGGGACGTCGTCATCAATGCCGCTGGTTCGATGCCCGGCGACCTCCAGTGCCTGTGGCAGGCCCCCACCCCGGAGCAGTACCACGTGGAGTACGCCTTCTCCTGCATGGGCTACGAGATCCCCGCGGCGATGGGTGTGAAACTGGCCAGGCCCGAGGCCGAGGTGGTCTCCATCGTCGGCGACGGCACCTACCAGATGCTGCCGATGGAGCTCGCGACCATCGTCCAGGAGAAGGTCAAGGTCATCTTCGTGCTGCTGCAGAACTACGGCTTCGCCTCCATCGGGGCGCTGTCGGAAAGCCACGGGTCGCAGCGTTTCGGCACCCGCTACCGCACCGGCGAAACCCCCCACAACGCCGACGGCGACCTGCTTCCCGTCGACATCGCCGCCAACGCGGAGTCGTGGGGCCTGAAGGTGCTGCGGGTCCACGGCATGGACGAGTTCCGCAAGGCCTACGCCGAGGCGGTGGCCTGCGAGGGCCCGGTGATGATCCACATCGAAACCGACCTGTACGGCCCCAACCCGCCCGGCTCCAGCTGGTGGGACGTGCCGATCTCGGAGGTATCGCGCCTTGAGTCGACGCAACAGGCCCGCACCTGGTACGAGGGCAAGAAAACCGACCAGCGCCACTACCTGCGCTGAACCTCAGCGGGGCCGCCCTGAAAGGAGGGCGGCCCCGCTGCTGTGCGGACGCCCACCGGGATCGGGGGAGGAGGCGGCTGGTTGAGCCGGGTGCGACGAATGAGTAGTTCGTGTCGAAATCATCACTTCACGGATCGCAAAAAAGCCTTTTGCTGAGATCGTGACGCTCGGACCGGCTGATCCCCTACAGCATCCATACTGGGTGAGAGAGAACAGCGCGGAGATCGTTGATGCGCGGGGTGACGTGGTGGGCGGAAGTGGAAAGGGGTGGCTGTACCGATGAGGGCGAGGACATGGGTCTTGCGGGCTGGTGCCGTGGGGGTGGTGGCGGTGTTGGTCGTTTGGTTGTGGGGGCAGTTTGCTCCGGATCCGGCTGTGCTGCTTGACGGGGAGACGCGGACCTCGTCGTCGGGGCGGTACACCTCGGAGTTCCTCGCGGAGGAGATCAATGGGAGACGCAATGTGTATCCGGTGATCAAGAATTCGGCGGGTGAAGTGTTGTGGAGTGACGATAGGCGTTATCTCATGAGTGCGCATCCGGTGGGGGTGGTGTGGCAGAAGGATGCCGACGTGTTGTGGCTGTTGTCTGACGATATTGGTACGTCGCGTGTGGTGGAGAAGGACGGGGAGTGGGTCAAGGAATGGGACTGGGACACGCTGCCTCCTGATATCGAGAAAATCGAGAAGGGTTGATGACGGCAGGGCTGCAAGCGGATGCCGGGCGTCCAGATTCCCGGGAACCGTCGCGCATCTATTCGGTATGCGTAGGCACGCCTACGCATACCGAATAGATGCGTATTCCTCCTCGTGGCGGTCGGTAAGCCGCCGGAATACCCTTCTGGGTGATCCCGGGCCGGGCTACCCTGAATTTACAAGAGGGTTTGATGGACGGGGCGAAGCGGCCCCGTCTCATTATCCCGGCTTCAGTGACAACCCTGAGAGGAGGACAGGTGATGTCGAGTGCCATCACCGTTAGTGGACTGAGAAAAACATACGGGAGTTTCGTGGCGGTCGACGACGTCGATCTGCAAGTGGAAAGTGGGGAGGTGTTTGCCTTTCTCGGTCCGAACGGCGCCGGCAAGACGACCACCATCGACATCCTCACGGGTGCGCAGCGACGTACCAGCGGTACGGTGAGCGTGCTGGGACGCGACCCGCAGAACGACGAACGCGAGTGGCGCGCCCAGGTGGGGGTGGTGCCGCAGGGCACGGCGAAGTACTCAGATCTCACGGTGCGCGAGATCATCGATCATTTCGCCTCGTTCTACCCTGATCCCTTCCCGACCGGTCAGCTCATCGACATGGTTGGGCTCGGCGCCAAGGCAAAGGTGCTCAGCACGAAGCTCTCAGGCGGGCAGCGCCGACGCCTGGACGTGGCCGTGGGTGTGGTCGGCCGGCCTCGGCTCCTGTTCCTGGACGAACCGACCACCGGGCTCGACCCGGAAGCCCGGCGCGAGGCATGGGAACTGGTGCGGCTGCTCACCGGCACGGGAATGACCACCGTGCTAACCACCCACTACCTGGACGAGGCCCAAGAGCTTTCTCAGCGAGCCGGCATCATCGTTCGAGGCAGGATCATGCATGTCGGTACCCTGGGCGAACTTGCGCGGCTGACCGGCCGCCGGTACCGGGTCTCCTACGACCTCGATCCTTTGGTCGAGGTTCCGCTGAGCCTGGCGGAGAGAATGAAGAGTCAGCCTCACAGCTGCCTGTATGGCACTGATGAACCGACGGCGCTGCTGAGACTGTTGCTGGATGCTGCACAACGTCACGGTATTGCAGAAATACCCGGGCTGCAGATCACTCAGCCGAGCCTTGAGCAGATCTACATCAACATGGTCGAACAAGCGAAGGAAAACTGATGAGCGAGACGACGCAGGCACCGGAGGCGCGTGCAATTGGCGCCGTAACGCAAAAGCAGATTCCGGGACTGGTTTCGGCGAGTTTGACGCGAGTGCGTGTTGAGTTGGTGGCCTTCTTCCGGGACTGGCAGTCGATGCTGTTCAACATGGCTCTTCCGGTGATGATGATGCTTGTTTTCGGCGCCGTGTTCAATCAAAAGGTGCCCGGTACTGATGTCGACTATCGACTGCTGTTCATTTCCGGGATGATCGCCGTTGGTGTGATGAGCACCACTTTCCAGTCGCTGGCGATCAGCATCACCCTCGATCGGGAAGAGGGCCTCATTCGCAGGCTGGCCGCATCCCCGATGCCGCGGGGCGCCTATTTCATCGGGATCACGGTGAAGGCGCTCGTCACGACGATACTCGAGGTCATCATCCTGATGGTCCTGGGGATGGTTCTCTACCACCTGCCCATGCCGTCCGACGCCACACGCTGGTTCACCCTCGTATGGGTGGTCCTGCTCGGGGTGAGTTCCTGCTCCTTGGCAGGCATCGCGTACACGGCACTGATCCCCAACGCCCGAGCCGCTGCCGGGGCGGCCACTCCTCCATTCCTGATCCTGCAGATCATCTCCGGGGTCTTCTTCCCCCTGTCGATGATCCCTGCCGCGCTGGCCTACATCGGCTACGCCTTCCCTCTGCTGTGGATGGCCAAGGGCCTGCGCTTCGTGTTCCTGCCGGAGTTCTTGGCCTCGGCCGAGCCGGGTGGCACCTGGGACCTTGGCATGGTGGCGATCGTGCTGGGCGTTTGGACGGTCGTGGGTGCTGTCCTGGCCGCTCTCACCTTCAAGTGGCGGGGTCAGCGCGTGAAGTAGGAAGAACTGCGAACGCGCGGTCAACGATCCATCGATTGCCTCGCCCATGTCCGGGTGGAGGAGGGAGATCCCTCCTCCACCCGGACATGTTCCGGGGAGCGGCCTCCCCTCCCCGGTAGGCACTGTCGCTACGGCCCTGTGATGCCGCCCCTCGAGGTTGCTGATCAGGGTTCGCTGTTCGATTGTTTGGCGAGCATTGCTGCGCGCGGAGTTCATTCTTGTTCGCGATAGTTGTTTTTGAAGAACTCGGTCAGTTCGGATCTGTTGGATATCCCGAGGCGGCGATAGATGTTTCTCAGATGGGTGTCCACCGTACGTTTGCTCAGGAACAACGCCGCGGCGGCCTGCGCATTGGTGCATCCCGCGGCCACCTGCTCGGCGACCTTCCGCTCGCTGACGCTGAGCCTCCGGGGCTCCTTCCCGGCTCCCGGGGGGATGCCTTCGCAATGGTTGGGTGCATTCGAAAGATCGTTCATGGAGCGCCACGACTTCTCCGTGGCGCAGATGTCGTTTCGGAGGCATTCCGCCATCGCATCCTCGTGGCAGGAAACGAATATGGTTCTGAGTTGCTGTCGCCAGTCCAGGATGGAGGGGTTCGTGAGATTCGCCGAAGCCAGGGCCCTGCCGGTGGCGAAGTGCTTGTCGATGGCAAGTTGGACGCTGCCCGTGCGGCGGTCCAGGTTTGCGGCGCAGTAGGTGGCGAACACGCGGAGAACGGCGTGGGCATCCTCGTCGGGCAGAGTGGGCCGCTCCGAATCGCCGGGGTCCTTGCGCAGGTAGTGTGTCGCGAGTTCGCAGAACCGCCCGACGGTGGAGGCCCGCATGGCCGTGGTGGTCTCGGCCACGCGCGCGAGCAACTCGCTGGCCAGCTTCGTGTCCCGGCGGTGGAAGGCGACCAGCGAGTGAACGATGAGCACCCAGGCGCGTTCGGCCCTGCGGGTGCTGGCGAACGATCGTGCCCTCCAGCACCACATCGCGGCCTCGTCCGTCATGTTGTTCAGGCACGTGGCCAGCCCCGCGAGGCAGCAGGCCATGAGCGGCAACCCGCCCGGGGACAAACCCTGGTGCGCGACCAGTTCGCGCAGCTGGGCGCCCGCGGAGCGCCGGGTGAATGCGTGAAGAACTGCCATGCCCGCCCGTATGACGGGGGCCGATGGATGATCGCCGTGCGCCATGGCGACGATACGCCGGAGCGTGCACCAACGACGTTCGGGTTCGGCACATGTGGTCGCCGGTGAGGTCATGATCCACGAGAGAGCCGCCGTCGCGGTTCGGGGATCATCCGGGGCAAGTGTTCCAAGGGCCTTTTCCGCCAGATGCGCGGACAGGACCGGGTGTTCCAGGGCGACCAGGGGAGACAGCACGTCGTAAGCCGCCTCGGACACGGCATCCGCGGCATCGAGCACCTCCAGCGCGGCCCCGAGCGCCGTCAGATCAAGGTCAGAACATATCGCGGCCAGTCGTGTGGCGGCTTTTCCCGCCGATTCGTCCTCGAGGAATCGCGGCAGGGCGCGCATGATGTGGCTTCTCCCGCAGGTATCGGCCGCATCGGCCACCCGACGGATCACATCCGCGACTTCCGGTGTCAAACAGGAATCCGTGTCTCCGGTGAACAGTTCGAGCAGCCCGAGGTGGTGCACCTCGTCCACCACGCCATCATTCAGCAGGGGCATCAGGGCACGCCGGGCGGTGTCGAAGGTATCGGCGTCGAGGTGTGTTCGCAGACGCGGCCACAAGGCGGCATCCAATTCCGGGGGAACCGGTTCCGAAGAGATGGCCAGCACCATGCGCCGGGCGTAATGGGTACCCAGGCCGGTGCTCTCCAGCACCCGGTCGACATTCACCGTGGCCACTTGGTCCCCGCGCAGCGCGAGGCACAGGAGGAACATCGCCTGATCGTGGGACCGGGGGAACTGGGTGCTCACGACGTGGGTTATCGCGTCGGCCAGTGAATCGATGACGGTCGCCGCCGAGACCAGCTCGCCGTCCCTGGTGTGGCACAGCGCCGCCAGGAAGAGGTGCACCAGGATGGGGTGACATCCGCAAAGGGACTCGATCATCGCCCGGTGAACGTCCAGGGCGTTGCCGGTCTGCGACCGGACCGTGTGCCACACCTCCTCGGGGGGCATCGTGTGATGCAGCAGCAGCTGAGGTTTCAGATGGCTGAGGCGCGCCACGAGATTGAACTCGTCCTCGGCGTCCTCCGTGGCGATCACCACCTGCACGCCGCTGTGCACCAGATTCTCGATGTCGGACGCCAGGCCGGGGCTCGTGCGGAACATCCCACGGTCGTCGATGCAGACTTCCGCGACCCCCAGGTCGATGATGCGGGTGGGCCACGAGTCGGCGGGCACCGTTGCCCTTTCGATTCGCTCGCCCCGGTCGCAGACGACGGTTACCTCGCACCCCTCGGGACGGCCCACCAGGTGGGCGCGCCGTCCCGAACCGGGGGTGACCTTCATCACGGCCTCGGGCCAGCCCGGGGTATCCCGCGCGGCGGAAGCGGGCGCGATGCTCAACGAACCACCTCGGCGGGACCGATCCCGGGGCCCGTCGTTCCTGGTGGGTTGCGGCGCCACACCGTCGAGCGCCGCCGGCCCGTGGATGAACTCCAACCGGGTGGGCGCCGCCCTGGCGGTCGAATCTCCCCTGATTCTGTTGGCTACCTCCGTTGTCTGCATGCTGATGCCTTTCATTTTCGGGCGTCTCCTGTGGCACCCGATGTATCAAGCCTAGTGATCCCCGAAGTCATGCGGGGAAGATCGGTGAAGAAATTCACTTCCGGCAGGCGGGGAACCGGGGTCGTGACGGCTTGCCTGTCGGCCTTTCGGACGACCCGGGGCACGTTTCGGGGTGCTGGAGCCGTCGACTGGTTACTGTGGTTGAAGGGGAACTGGTCCATGGCGCGCGGACGGGGAGCACGGGGCGCGCGCAGACGGAGGTGATGATGGGATTTCTCGAATGGCTGGGCAAGAGGTGGGCCAAGGGGCTCGACTTCACGGCGGTCGACTCCGTCTTGAAGGCCGAGGCCCTGGCCGCCGAGGGGAAACTAACGCCGCTGTATCTGGTTCCGCTCCGTTTCGGCGGGCAGGAGATGCCCATGAACCGGGTCTTCGTGCCCGCCTCCGTCGTCGAACGCAAGGACCTCCACGACGAGCGGGTCGAACAACTCGTCAATGAACACAGGGCCGACGGCTACTCCTGCACCCCCGAGTACCGGGGCAGCAGCGTCGTGCCCTGCCGGCTGGATGGCATGGCCACGGAGGAGGGCATCCCGGTCTACCCGTGGTCCATCGACGTGTGGTGATCACGCCAGGACAATCCCGGTTGCGCAGCACTCAACCGCCGAAAACCCCGTTTTCGGCGGGAAATCGGGTTTGAGTGCTGCACAACCGCGCAAATCCTGGGCACGGCTAGTCGGAATCCTCCGGTTTCTCCGATGTGCTGCTCAGGTGGGCGCTCAGCCGGCTGTAGGCCACGGACAGGGCGAAGCAGATTGCACCCGCCACCAGCAGCGACAGGATGCGGGTGATGGAGTTCTGCCCGGACATGTCGATCACCGCGAGTTTGAGCACCATCAGCATCACCAGCACCAGCCCGTACAGGCGCATGGCCGTGGCGTGGGCGCGGAAACCCGCGACGATGCTGAGGGCGCCGGCGATGATGAGGGTGGCGCTGCTCGTCGCGGAGTCTACGTTCGTCGCCGTCAGGAGGGTGTTCATCCCGAGCAGGGAGAGGGTGAAGGTGATGCCGGTGGTTACGCCGTGCCACGGGTGCCGCGCCATCGGCCACATCATCCACACCACCGCGCAGCCCACCGCGAGCACGAAGGGGATCAGCACCAGCTCGTGGGTCAGGAAGGCCCAAGTCGGGTGGGTCACGGGCAGCCACGGCACCAGTGACCAGCCGGTGGCGGCGTAGACCACGTACTGCAGCAGACCGGCCGCGCCGAGGTTCAGGATCATTGGTACCGGCGACGACGGGGTCAAGGACACCGTGCCGGCCGTGGGTTCGTCGACCAGGTGTGCCCGCTGCCCGAACAGCTTGCCGGAGAGCAGGGGCAGAGTCGTCGTGTGCCCGCTGCTGAGCCCCAGCGCGATCAGCGCCACGATCACGCTCAACGTGAGGATTCCCCAGATCGTGATGCCCCAGGCCGGGCCGATGCCCAGCCTCCACAACAGCTCCTCGACGGCCGAGGGCAGCCGCAGCACCAGCAGGAACACCACCAGCCAGACGGTCACGAGGTGTTCCGGCCTGTCCGGGAGACGTTTCTCGATGGCCAGCGCGACCGCCACGGCCACCGCTAGGATGCCAAGCCGCACCAGGGCCAGGTCGATGCTCGGGTCGTGTCCGGACCAAGTCAGGAACACTACCGCGGCCGGCACGGTGATCACGTGGATCGCATTGCCGGCCAGCACCGCGGGGAGTGCCGTCAGGGCCAGGACGGCGACGAGCGCACCCAGGACCAGGGATTCGTTCCTCAGCTGGGGCAGCAGAACGCCCACCGTCACGAAGGCGCTGACGAACAGGCAGTGGCCCGCCCACGGCCCGGCCTTCGCGGCGACCTTCTTGAAGGCCAGCGGCACCACCGTCAAGGCAAGGACGATCAGGTGCGTCACGGCCAGCAGGGTGAAGTCCTGCTGCTGGAACCAGTCAGGTGTGACCCGCGGAGGCGGTGCCGGCGTAAGACGCAGCGTCGAGATGGCTGTCAACAGCGGGGCGGCCAGCCAGGCCAGCGCCCATGGGTTTGCCGGGGTCCCGGGGGACGGCTCCGGTGCGGTTTCCGGGATCTCGCCCTCCGGCACCTCGCCTGTCTTCACGACCAGGATGAGCTGGGCGAACAGGAGCGCCACGAGGGCCAGCATGGCCACGAGGGTGCCGGTCTCGGTGATCTCCCGTGCCTTCTCGACGGGTGCCATGAACAGCGCGGGAAGCCCGATCGCGCTGGCCGACAGCAGGTACAGGGGCCTGAAGCGGGACTGCTCGACCGCTTTCCGCGCGGTCATGGCGGTGGTCAGGGTGATGGCCGCCACATAACCCACCACCATCGTCAGGCCCAGGAAGGACTGCTCGGGATGGACGTGGGACTGCGCCGCGGCCAGCCCGATGGTCGACAACCCGCCCAGCGCGGTGATGATCGTGATGTAGGGCAGGTGGGTGCGCGCGGCGACCAGGATCAGGATGATCGTCCAACCGGTGAGCGTTAGGAAGGCGGGCAGCGGGGGCAACAATCCCAGCAGGACCGCGCCCACCAGGGAAACGAACCCCAGCCCGCCGCCGATGCCGGTGAGTGTGGCGGCCGGTAGCCGGTTCGTCGTGGCCCTGGAGATCATGCCCATCCCGACGACGGTCAGCGTAACGCCCGTCACGCCGACGGCCCCGACCTTGACGATGTCAGGTATCGAGCTCCACAGCAGCGCGATGAGACTGGCCGCGGCCAGGAAGACCAGCACCGCTGCCGCGGCTGACAGCAGGTACTTGCCCAGGGCGGCCTCGCCCGCGCGGTTTCTGATCGAGGTCAGGGGCGAGGGTTTGGGTTTCGGGGAGTGGGGCGGGTCGCCGAGGGGCACCTCGTCCGGGTTCCCGGGCGATGCTGCCTTGGCGTCCGCGTTCTGCGCCACCGGCTGAGGGGGGACGGGAACCGGAATCGTCGCGGGCAGCCGGGGAGGCGGGGGTGCCGGCATTGGGGGAGCGGGCATCGGGGCCGGTGGTGGCATGGGGATCGACCGGGTGGGGGCGGGTATCGATACCTGCAGCGGGGTCGGACCGGTCGCGGTGGGGCGGTGGGGCGGTATCGGTGGCGGCGGTGGCGGGGCGGCCGGTTTCTGCTGCTCCCGGGAGGTGTTGCTCCGTTGCCGCGAGGCCTCGGGGAGGGTGTCCCGCTTGTCCAGGTAGGAAATGATCACGTCCATCCTGAGGGTCAGGCCGTCAATGGCCCTGACCACGTCGCGCAGGCTCGGTTTCTCGGGTTGTTTCGGGCCGGTGCCCTCCGGCTGTTCGCTCATCTCCATCGTGGAGCCTTTCCGGACGTTCTTCGCGGAGATTCCAGATTAGAGGGAACCGGGTGCGCTGGGGGAGGGATCGGGAAAACTCCCGGGCGGCCTGCGGCGGGCTCTTGGGCCGCGGCGGTTCCCGTGGCTCTCCGGCGCATCCCTCCCCCGGGATGGCAGCGTTGACATTTCTCTCTGGAAAAGTCGTGACAAACTCTCGATCCTCGCCTACAATCTCCGATGTTAACGCTAACTTCGGGCACTCGGACGAGACGCAGCAGCCCCACCGTTCCGGAGACCGACCGATTACGACAAGGGAGTTCGTATGAAGTACCGCCGTGCAGCAGCCGCGCTGCTGTGTGCCACCCTGGCCCTCGGGCTCGGGGCCTGCTCAGGAGGCTCCAAGGACAAGAGCGCCCAGGCGAGCAAGATGTACACCTGGGTGTCCAACGAATCCGACCGCGCCCAGTGGGACACCTTCGTCAAGGGCGTCCAGGAAACCGACCCCAACTTCAAGCTCGACATCGAGGGGCCCAGCTTCCAGGACTACTGGACCAAGATCAAGACCCGCATGTCGTCGGCCGACGCGCCCTGCATCGTCACGACGCAAGCTGCCCGCGCCCAGGAACTCGGTGAACTCCTCACCCCACTCGACGACCTCGCCAAGGAGGCCGGCCTCGACCTGACCAAGTACAACCAGGCCATGATGCAGGGCATGACGGTCGACGGGAAGGTCCGCGCCATCCCCTACGACGCCGAACCGATGGTGCTGTTCTACAACA
Source organism: Arachnia propionica (assembly GCF_900637725.1). Classification (GTDB taxonomy): domain Bacteria; phylum Actinomycetota; class Actinomycetes; order Propionibacteriales; family Propionibacteriaceae; genus Arachnia; species Arachnia propionica. Next base: position 157,217 of record NZ_LR134406.1, read on the forward strand.
AGACCATGTTCGCCCAGGCCGGGCTGAAGGAACCGGGCACCGACTACACCTACGAGCAGTTCCTCTCCGACGCCAAGGCGCTGACCAAGGACGGCGTGCAGGGCTTCGCCGTCGCCCCCGACATCAGCTACCCCTACCTGCCGTTCGCCTTCGCCAACGGCAACGTGCCCGTCAAGGACGGCAAGCTGAACATCACCGACCCGGGTTTCGTCGCTGACATCCAGCAGACCTTCGACCTGGTCGGCAAGGAGAACGTCGCCGCCGCCCCCAACCCCGCCGACACCACCGACGTGCCCATGCAGGGCTTCCAGGCCAAGAAGGTGGCCATGGTGATCGAGGGCCCGTGGTTCTACTCGACGATCCGCGAGGGAATGGAGAACGAGGTCGGGGTGGCCGTCATCCCCTCGAAGAGCGGCAAACCCGTCGGCATGATCCAGGGCTCCGGTTTCGGCATCTCCGCGAAATGCGCTGACAAGAAGGCCGCCTTCCAGAACATCATGAAGATGACCACCCCCGAGGTCGTGGCCTACGTCGGCAAGAACCGCGGCACCGTCCCCTCCATCGACTCCGCGCTGTCGGGTTGGGCCGAGGGCAAACCCGCCCAGGACGCCGAGGTCATGAAGACGCTCCTCGCGGACGGGCAGCCGCTGGTGACCACTTCCACCTGGAACCAGGTGGTGACCCAGTTCACCCAGTACTCCCCGGAGGGTGCCCGCGGCACCCGCACCGCCGAGGACATCCTGGGAACCATCGAGAAGTCGGTGAACTGATCCCATGACGACGACGGCCAAGCCGTCGCCCCGAAGCAAGGTGAGGAAGGCCCGCAAACCCGGCGTCAACCAGCGGTTGCTGGCCTTCTTCCACCTCGCTCCGGGCATGAGCGGCTTCCTGATCTTCATCGTGATCCCGCTGATCGCCTCCATCGCGATCAGCCTCCACAACTGGCCCCTCTACGGGGACCCCAAGTTCGTCGGCGCGGAGAACTACGCGCGACTGCTCTCCGGGGAGGACCCGGCGTTCTACACGGTGCTGGGCAACACCCTGGTGTTCGCGATCGGCTACACCGCCGTGAACCTCGTGGTCTCGACGGGCATCGCGGTCTGGCTGCACTCACTGCCCGACTGGGCCCCGTTCTTCCGGGTGCTGTTCTTCATCCCCGTCGTCACCCCCATGGTGGCCAACGCCCTCATCTGGCGGGTCATGCTCGACGACCAGGGCGTGATCAACGGGATTCTGGCGGCCATCGGCATCACGGGCCCCTCCTGGCTGGGCCACCCGACCTGGGCGATGGTCTCGCTGATCATGATGTCGCTGTGGCAGGCGGTCGGCTACAACATCGTCGTGCTGGCCGCGGGCCTGAACAACATCAACCCCGCGATCATGGAGGCCTCCAAGATCGACGGCACCACCGCGTGGAGCCGGTTCTGGCGGGTCACCTTCCCGATGCTCTCGCCGTCGCTGTTCTTCGCCTCCGTGATGACGGTGATCGGGGCCTTCAAGGTGTTCACCCAGCCGTTCATGCTCACCAAGGGCGGGCCGGGTGAATCCACCAACACCCTGGTGCTGTACCTGTACCGCAGCGCCTTCTCCTACGACAAACTCGGCCTGGCGTCCTCGCTGGCGTGGGTGCTGTTCGTGCTGGTGATGCTGGTCACGGCGCTGCAGTTCGTCGGCCAGAAGAAGTGGGTGAACTATGACTCCTGAGAAGAACCGCCCCCGCCGCTGGGGGAAGATCGTCTCGAAGATGCTGCTGGTGGTCGTGGCCGTGGCGTTCGTCTCACCCTTCGTGTGGATGCTCTTCTCCGCGCTGAAACCGAGCAACCAGGTGCTGTCCACCGGGGCCGCCCTGCTCGGCGACGCGGTGCGCTGGGACAACTTCGCGGAGGCCTTCAGCTCCATCCCGTTCGGGCAGATCCTGGTCAACACCTTCGCCTACGCGCTCGTCGGGACCCTCATAACCGTGGTGGTCTCCGTGCTGAACGCCTACGCCTTCGCGCGCCTGGAGTTCCCCGGGCGCTCCGCCCTGTTCTCGGTGTTCATCGCCACCCTGGTGCTGCCCATCGAGGTGCTCGTCATTCCCCTGTTCCTGGGGGCCGACGCCTTCGGGCTCGTCGACTCCTACCCGGCGATCGTCCTGCCCTTCGCCTTCGGGGCCTTCGGCACCTTCATGCTGCGGCAGTTCCTGCTGTCGCTTCCCGGCGACTACGAGGAGGCAGCCCGGATCGACGGCGCGGGCCAGGTGAAAATCTTGTTCCACGTGATCATCCCGCTGCTGCGCGGCCCCATCGCGGTGGTGGCGGCGTTCGCCTTCATCGACTACTGGAACGCCTTCCTGTGGCCGCTGATCATCATCAACAGCACGGACAAGGCCCCGCTGCAGCTCGGCCTGTCCATGTTCACGGGTGAACGCGGCACGGACTGGGGGCCGCTGATGGCGGCGTCCACGATAGCGGTGCTCGCCAGCCTCGTGATCGTGGTGGCGATGCAGAAACAACTGGCGAAGGGACTTAACATAGGAGGATTCGGTGGCCGCTGACCTGGAGGCACGATTCGAACGCGACGCCGAACGCTGGAAGGCGCTCGCGCGCCCCACCCCGGAGTGGTTCCGGCGCGCCAAGCTCGGATTCTTCATCCACTGGGGGCCGTACTCGGTGCCCGCGTGGGGGGAGCCCGTCGCGGAACTCGGCGAGATCCCGCCGACCGAATGGTTCCGGCACAACCCCTACGCCGAGTGGTATCACAACACCATCCGGTTGGAGGGCAGCCCCGCGCAGCGGCACCACGCCGAGGTGCACGGCGGCTGCGACTACGACGACTTCCTCGACGCCTGGCGGGCCGAGAGGTTCGACGCCGACGCGGCCGTCGCCGAACTGGTGGCGGCCGGGGGAGCTTACGTGATGGTCACCACGAAACACCACGACGGCGTGTGCCTGTGGGACGCGCCCGGAACTGGGGACCGCAACACCGTGCGCCGCGGACCCGGGCGCGACCTGGTGGGGGAGTGGGCCGACGCCGCGCGGCGCGCCGGGATGCGTTTCGGCGCCTACTACTCGGGTGGCCTGGACTGGCACGCCGCACCGACGGAACCGATCGGGCTGCGCGACGACTGGGACCTGACCGAACGTCCCCTCGACCAGGGCTACGCCTCCTACGCCGCCGGGCACCTGCGGGACCTCATCGCCCGCTACAACCCCGACGTGCTGTGGAACGACATCAACTGGCCGGACGCCGGCAAGGACTTCGGACCCGACGGCGTCGGAACCGTCTTCGAGGAGTACTACGCCGCCAATCCGGAGGGCCTGGTCAACGACCGCTGGCAGGTGCCCCACCAGGACTACGCCACCAGCGAGTACAAACACCTCCAGCAGTGCGAGAACGCCGCGGTGTGGGAGCACTGCCGAGGGGTGGGGCTGTCCTTCGGGTACAACTCCGTCGAGGGTCCCGAACACGCCATGCCCCCGCTGGAGCTGATGAAACACCTCGTCGACATCGTGTGGCGGGGCGGCCGGATGCTGCTGGGCGTGGGTCCGAAGGCCGACGGGACGCTACCCGGATGGCAGTCGGAGATCCTCCGCGGCATCGGGCGCTGGATGCGGGTCGCGGGCAGGTGGCTGCCCGACCTCGTCGCCGATGGCGAACTGGAGGTCGAGGGCGCCTGGACGCGGCTGGGTCGCGCCGGGGACTCCCGCCTGCTGTTCATCGACGCCGATGTCCCCGTCGCCATCCCGGCAGGGAGGCTACTGACCCCGGAGTGGGCATCCCTCGAGGACGGGACCCTGACCTGTGCCGAGGACCGCCCAGGCCCGGCGGTCGTGGAACTGACCTGAACCGGGGCCGGGGCACACCCGGCTCTGTCTCGTCGGAAACGCCTGCCCTCCGGTCGTACGCCTGCCTTCCCGACGGAAACGCTTGTCTTCCGGTCGTCTGCTTGCGCTGCAGCGCAAGCAGACGACCGGAAGACAAGCGAACCGGGGGCGCGGGGTCGTCGGCCGGTGTGATGCAACGCTCCCGTGACCAACGTCCGAGCGCTGCTGGACCATCGGAGGACTCGTTACCTCAAACCCCACTCCGCCAACAGCGAGCGAGTCACCGCTGTAATTTTCTGCTTCGAGCATGCACCGGATGTCCCGGCCATTAATCCCACGCAGACCAGTACAGCTGCTCTATGGAGAGTGCGGCCGGAAGGTTTGTCGGCGCTGAAGCTGAGGCCGTTGAGTACATGAGCCGAGTCTGCGAAACCGATCACTGCCGACGGTGTACCACTCTGTATCGTAGGTCTTGTGTCGACACGTTTGGTAGCGAACTCATGGGCGTCAAGTCCCGCGCGACGGCGCAACATGCAGGCGAATCGCTCGCAGGACACCAAACCCGAACTCGACGTCCGCCGCGCGCTCCACAGGCTTGGCCTCCGGTACCGAGTAGCCATCGCACCTGAACCGGGTCTTCGCCGACGAGCAGACATTGTCTTCACCCGGGTGCGAGTAGCGGTGTTCATCGACGGCTGCTTCTGGCACGGGTGCCCGGAGCACGGCCGGTCGGCCTTCAACCACAACGCCGAGTATTGGTCCGCGAAAATCGCAGCCAATGTGGCACGCGATGCCGACACGAACGCGAGGCTCGAACAAGCCGGCTGGCACGTTTTGCGCTACTGGGAACACGAGGACGTCAAAGACATTGTTGCCGGGATCCGGCAGACGGTCTTGGCTCTCCGGTCTTAGTCCTAAGCAAACGTTGAAAAGTATCCCAGCGCCGGATCGGTGAATGTCCCGACTACCAGCCCGCGGTCGAGGAAACGATTGAATTCTTCGCAGCTGGTCTCCGGCAGCAGCGCGCAGCCATGACAGGCAGCCAGGTTGCAGGAGTCCGGCCCTTGCCCCTTCTCGCCCGCGTCCATGCAGACGGGGTCCGTAGAGCACCAACGAGCATCGGAAATGGCAGACGCGAATACTGAACGTAGGTTGTCAGGCCGGGCCATGCGTACAAGGCCTCCCATCGTGCCCTCGGAGTCGCCTGCGGCAGTGTAGATGAGGAGTCCTGCCATCTCACGTCCGGCAGCGGTCGAGACGTAAAGCCGCTCGCGGAGCGAAGCGGAACTGTATCCGCATGCGAATACCAGCTCATTGATAAGTAGGTGCCCCAGTGTGTGCAGCAGCACGAAGCGCGGGGTGAGCGTACGGTCTTGGATGCCACGCTGGGAGGCGACCCGTTCGTAGTGGCTGGTGATTCTCTGAGCTCGCGCTTGGACCTCTGCGCGGCCTTCCCAAGCTGCCAGCCGCGCCGGATTGAGCTCGAAATAGATACCCTCACCTTTCACGACGTATGCTGGTAGCCAATCTCGACCGGACGGCAGCGGTTCCCGGCGCAGCAAGGCCTTGCCTGCGCTGAGCTTCAGCACATCGTCCCGGACTCGGGTGAAGCCTCGCAGTGCTCTGGTCTCGCGGAGCACATCGACCGAGCGTACTCGCTCCAAGTGGGATTTGAGATCAAGGTGGATGCCGGGGTTGGTTGCAGTCAGATAGTCGTCTTCCGGGGTTTCACGGATGTGTTGGAACTCCGGATAGCGCCATTCGTCGTTTTCGGTGAGAAGTTCAGCATCAGGATCCTCACCCGAGCCCGGTTTTTCTTCCCTGCCGCCGAGGAGGTCATGGTAGCCCGCGATAAGCTCGTCGTCTGAAATTGGGCCGAAGAGCTCCGGGGGCGTGTTCTTGAGAAGCTGGTTACGCAGCATCCCAGCTTCGAGCTCCGCGCCGAGGATGCCGTGCAACGTGCGCATCGTGCTGCTGACCGCTGGGTTGCGCATTTCGGCACTGACCGCACCCTCTTTCCAGGGCAGGTAGATCGAGGACTCGACCTTTGGGAAGTAGACATTGCCTGCAGAGCGTAGGGCGCCGCGTATAGGTTGTCCGCAGGCTCCTTCGAGTTCGGCAAGCCAAGGGCGGGCGCCGGTGCAGAGGTAGGGGTCGTCGGGTGAGGAAAGCTGGTCGCTGAGGTTGGTGTGTTCCTCTCCGTTCACAAGGCGCGCCTCAGTAATGCCACGGAGGGTTCGTTCTTGCTGACAGCCGTCGCACACGACTCGCTGGCCTTCGAGGCCATCGCCACCAACGGATTTCAGGCGCAACGTTCCCCTGCAGGAAGGCTGGTGGGTGCGGTGGACCCACTTGTCGAAGGGGAAATCGTCGAGGTGCCCGGCAGAGCAGATGGCGATGAATGGCACCTGCGACATGCGGGGTTTGTATTTCCAGCTGGCGTGTTTCTTGTCCTCGCAGAACACGGACTGCCGCATGGTAAGCGTGGATAGTTCAAGGCGCTTACAAAACATGCAGAAACACCAACGTGGGAAACGCAGCACAGGCACGGTGAGTTTGACGTTGCGGTTGTCATTGCCCTGCCCTTGGTAACGGTAGTCCGGCGGCAGCCGGAATTCCGAGACCTGCAAGCGGGCTTCCAGCCGCCAGTCGTGTTCCTGGTACTCCTCCAAGGCGAGACTGCCGGTGTCATCAGGCTCGTACCAGTGATCCAGCCCCGCTGTGATCACTGATGTGCCATTGACGAGGACGCTCATCGCGCCTACGCCGAATGGGGCGACGAGCTGGGCCCGTCTCATTGCTCCGGTGCTCATAGTTAATCCTCCACATCAGCATCGGCTTGGGCGTAAGCAAGCGAGATCTCCAGTCGGCACTCGGCATCGACGTTCCGCATGCTCGTTGGTACGTCCCAGATCGTGGCTTTGCTATCGAGGTCGGGCAGCGTCCCCGCGAAGCGCATCAGACCCTGCTTGGGGTCACCCCACGGGGCGGGATTCGCTTCCCAGCTGGTGCGTTCCCAGCCTTCCCATTGCCGGGCGCGTTTGTAGGCCATCCGTTCCAGCGCCCTCACTTCGCCGGGGTCAGTGATGAGAGCACGTTCACGTAACAACTTGATCGCTTTGTCGTACTCGGCTGAGGGGAACGGGTACGGCGGGAGATCTTCCGGAGCGGTCTGCCGGACGTAAGCCACGATGGCGGCGTGCAGTGCTCGCCGGAGTACGGGGCTGGCGAATGGTGTCACCGAGGTGGGTTCGACTTGAGCGTAGAGCTGCTGGTGATAGGTCAGGAATCGCTCGTAGTGGCTCCGGTCACGGGGTTTCGCCGCACCGTAGATGGTGATCACCAGGCCGGGGCTGACGTCGGCGCGACGGCCAACACGGCCGGATACCTGGATGTACTGCGCAGTGGTTTTGGGCTGCCCGACGATGGTCATCAAGCCGAGGCGGTTGATGTCAACCCCGACTTCAATGATGTTTGAGGCAAGGCAGATATCGATGGCGTCTTGGCGCTTCTGCCCAGGGGTGTAGCGGATTTGAAGCTGCTCGATCGCCTTCGGGATCTCATCAGAGCGACGCCGGGAGGTGAGTTCCATCGTGTGGCTTGGCCACCGGGGATTGATGCCGTCGCGGCGCACTAGTCCGGTCAGGTAGTCAGGAACGTCGGACTGCAGCAGCGAGACCGTGTTGCCGAGCTCGCGCAGGGAATTGAGGAAGTTCAGGTTCGTCCAGTAACCGTCGCGGTCCACCTCAGGCACTTTGGTCACTGCCTGCAGGGTCGCTGCGGCCACCCGGGTCTGGATGGTCTGCATCGAGCCGAGCGAGGCACTCATGACCCCGATGTAGCGGCGCCCAGGCTCGAACGATCCATCAGCCAGCCGGGCAGGTTCAGCGAAGAATGAGTGACCCTCCTCCAAGCCGTGTGGTGGGAACAGTGCGACATCTTCCCGGCCGAATAGCCCCTTGATCTGGTCCTCGTACCGGCGGATAGTGGCCGTGGATGCGATGATCTTCGGCGGGATCGCTTCCTCGCCTCGCCGGTCGGTACACAACTCATCAATGACAGATTCGTACAAACCGGCCATCGAACCGAGCGGTCCGGAGATGAGGTGCAGCTCGTCTTGGATGATCAGGCCGGGTGGCGAAACAACGCGTTCACCCTGCTCGTCGAAGCCGAACAGTTTCCGGGCTTGAGGACGCCAAGTCATCATGGCGAACTTGTCAACGGTGCCGATCACGATCGAGGGACGCACCTCGTAGATGTCCTCGTCAACCACATGTACCGGCAAACCTGCGCGTCGCGAATAACGGCATTGTGAATCTATGCAGTACAGCAGGACCCGGCTGCCGACTCTCTCATAGCCGAGGGTATCCTGCTTGCTCTTATTACTCTTGCCCCTGGGTTTGGGTCCCATCTCGGCCCCACACCACGGACAACGCAGTAAAAGGAAAAGATTCTGTTGCTGAGGGTTGTTTTGGAGTCTTTTGAGTCCCTCGACAGCCTGTTTCCATGTGTTTGGAGTCGACGATCCTCCGAGCCAGATCCCGATGCTGAAAGGTGAGGTTCCCAGCGCATCGGGGTGATCGGCACGGATGGCTTCCAGTACACAGACGAGCGAGGCGGCACGTAGGAACTGCTGGGCAGTCAGGAGTCTCAGCGTGTAGCGCATCAGGGTGTCGGTACCGGCGTCATCGGGGTTGCGCAGGCGGCGAGCCAGTAGGCTGATCGCACAAGCCCCTAGGTATGCTTCGGTCTTACCGCCACCAGTTGGGAAGAAGATGAGGTCGACCAGCGAGCGGGTCTTCCGGGAAGGGTAAACCAATTCGGGCAGACTGGCGAGGATGAAGGCAATCTGGAACGGCCGCCACGTGCCCCTGCCCTGTGGGATGACCGGTACCGGATGGGGATCTTTGACGCGCAGTACGCCATCCTTGCGGCGTTCGACTTCACGCAGCGGGAAGTTGGAGCGCACCTGCTGGTAGACCATGGCCTCGTTGGCCCATCGGAACGCTTGTTGGGCTGTCTGATCCGAGCAGACCAGATGCCACCCCATTTTCATGCGGGCAAGGGCAGTCTCGGCCAATGCCATATGCCGCCGAGCAGCTTTACGGAAACGTTCAGGCAGGTCGTTGATCTCAGCCTTCCGTGCGTCGATCCACTTCCCGTAAAGGCGCAGCACAGTCTCAACTTGTGCCCGCCCTCCGGCCGTTCCGCCGGCCAGTTCCTTCATGCTGACCGTGACCGCCTGGCGCTGCCCTTCCTGATCAAGGAGGTAGTTACCGTCGTCGTCAGTCAGATAGATGTTCGGGGTCAGGCTGACGACTTCGTAGCCCGGCAAAGCCACGGCACGCACCTGCGATACCGTGGCGTCTGCGCCGCCTTCCCACTCGGCGGCACAGCCATGCCCGATGGCGTAGGTGCGTTTGTTGCGGTACAGCAGGTCGATTGATTGCTCTTCGTCGTCACGGTCGGGCCGCTCGACCTCTGGGTAGGGTTCGATGATCAGGCCGTCTGCGGCACTGACGGTGAAACCCATCTGGAACAAGGCGCTGCTTGGCCCGGTGCCCATCACTTGATTCACTACCGCTACCGTTACCAACCGCAGTTCTGGGTCCTCGACTCCCGGCACTGGACGGCTAAAAACCTGAGTCGTCGGCGCAATCCTTGGCGGGTCGCCTTCGGACGCAGTGCCGACGATCTTCAGCCGGTTGGTCTCCGAGAGAAGGACGCTGCCGGGAACCGATCCGGTGAGAGTGAAGGGGCGGCGACGCCACCAGTCGACGGGCTTCGAGAGCCCGGGGATGTGAACACTGATCTTCTCGTAGTAGGCGCCGGTCACCATTATGGTGAGTGAGCAGTTGGTTAGGATGCGGCTTTGGAAAGAGATCGCCATCGCTGAGGGTTTGAAACTGTTGGCATCAGTCAGGTCGAAGTCGTCTGGGTCAGCCTCGTCCTGTCGCAGCGAGCCTTGGATTTCGATGGGCGGACCGCCGGGATCCTCCTCGTTACGGGCGACACCGGGGACTCCGGTGAGGGCGACAGCCTCGTTGTCTGACTCCCCGATAGTCGTGCCACCGTTTGAGCCGCCACCGTGAAGAACACCGATGCCGTAGCGCGTGAGAGGTGATCCTATGGTCAGAATCTCCTGCATCGTGGTACTGTCATAAAACTGTCCCCGGCTTTCCTCAACCGTTGCAAAGACGATCGTGCCGCTCGAGCAGTCGGCCGGTTTTCCCGTGGGTTGCTCCGAGCCGAGAGGGCCGAACAGTTCACGCCGGAGTTCGGCTTCGACAATGGCTCGGGCTTCGGGTCCGCTCATGTGGTGCCTCCCGCGGTGTGACGGAATGTGCTGGTTTCAGTGAGTGCGACGAGACGATTGGTGGCGCGGGTGAGCCTGGCGTAGAACAACGAGTTGAAATTCCCGGACGTCATGGTTTCGTTGAGGCCGGTTACTACGACGGAGAGGTTTCGAGTCCCTAACATGGCGTGACCGGCTTTCTCTTCCGGTGGGGTGTCGTCAGGGCAGTAGGTAGGGAATATTCGAGCCATTGGCCATCCGGGTCCTCGTAGGGAACTCGCGCAACGTGCCGGGAGATGATCTGCATAAAGGGCGAAACGGCTAAGACCCGGGTCGCTAGAATGCCCCGGAGCCCTTCGGCGCGGACATCCAAGCTGATGTGCCCGGTGTTTTCCAACTCCGTAAGGTCGGCAGCAGAAACAGCTGCCTCGAGTTGCCTCCCAATCTCCGCGCTCGCTTGGTAGAGCATCTTGCGGAACAGGGACGCGTAGCCAAAGGTCGGCTGGATCGTGATGCCCAGCCACTTGAGAAGCAATTCGAAATCTCGATCGCTCTTGGGCCGGACCAGGTTCGGGTCGGTCCAAGCCTTTGCCCGGTCCGCGGTTTTGATGCCTGCACCGCGCAGGTCCTTTACGACCTGCCGGTAGCCATGCTGTTGGAGGCGCTGGGCCAGGAGCTGCTTCCACTTTTCCTGTGTGTTGGCGACTGCTTTGGCTCGCGGCCCCAGCCCGGCAAGTGCTGCTTGGTGCAGCGCACCCCGCTCAGTTGTGCCCTGCCGGAGGAGAAGATAGGTGCCTTCACGGACGGCGGCCACATCCGTGTACGTGACTCGTTCACCGGACGGCTGCCACGGATCGAGGGATCGGATGCGCTCACCGTCGTCGAGCCACATCGCCAGATTGCCGCTGAGCAGGATCTTGCGGGCCCCCACCTCTTCGCTTGTCGGCTCTCGGTCCTCGGAATTCTGCTTGCCCCAGACCGGCTGGGGAAGGTAGGCATCCTCCTCATCCTCAACCTCGGCAAACACGCCCGGCTCCGGCTCGGGCGCATCACCCATCGTGAATACCCGTGCATGGATGCGGATCGCGCCCTCAGCATGCGAAGCAATGGCAGAGCACGGGATGTTCTGGTCACCAAACCACGCAGGTAGCACGAAGCTGACCTCCTCGGTCACCGGGGCGGTAGTCAGGGAAGCCTGGTAGAAGCGGGGCGGTCCGACGACGTATGCCTGTTCGCGGCTTTGGTGATCCCTCTCAAGCTCTCCAGCGGTCATGACAGTAATGCCGTGTTTCCCAAGCCACGGCGCGAGACCGAGTTGGGCAGGTTTGCTGGCGGCGATGACAACGCAGGTGTCTGCCCCAGCTTCGAGGCACGTTTGCAGGAGCGCCATGCCTACGACCGATTCCCTGTCTCGGCTGGCAAGGGCTGTGGCTGATGCCGCAATCTCGGCCAACAGGTTTTGGTCAGCGAGTGCTCCTCGAAGGCGGTGAGTTTGCCGGGTTACTTCAGCGGTCAGCTTTTCGAGGCCTGGGTTGAGGACCACGGGCTGTGGTTGAGTAATGAGGTGCCAGCGTAGTGCCTTGGCCACCCCGGCCAAGTTGTCCCACGGTCCTGGTCCGTCTGCGCGGACTGCAGCGATCAGGTTACGCACGGCCAAGTTGAAACGAGCACCCGCACGATCCCCGACAGCGATGAGCTCGACGCCATTTTGGACGAGGCTGGCGGAAGTGGCATAGCGCTGGTTCAGCGCGTCAATGCGGTTCATAGCGCCACCGTGAACGCAAGGGCTTCGACGCCCTGCGGTGGACGCCAGTCGAGATCATCCGAGAGCGACAGTGGCTCGCCGTGCGTGTTTCTGAGTTGGGTCACAAGCTCGGCTGCTGTCTCGTCCGCCACTGAGCGATCGAGCACGCAAATCGCAACTGGTGTTTCGATCTCCCCGAGATAACTGATTGCGCCGTTGCCATCCAGGATCACGGCGTTCAGGTCCTTCGGCAGTGGCAGCTGATCGGCTAGCCGCGCTGAGGAGAACAGGCGCGTGAACCACGTCGCCACCTTGTCCGTCTTCGGTTTGAGCAGTGACCTGATGGAGCTCGGCCGATGTGTGTCGTTTTCCTTGGTCAGATAGGCGTTGAGGTCCTGCTCCAGCCACTTCAAGGTGCCGATGACCGCGAGATCTGCGGCAGGAAGCGCAAGCCGGGCATCCCAAGTGAGATCCAGGTGGGCCATGTGCTCGATGCTTCCCGGTTCTGGACGAAGTTCCTTCTCCGGGGTATCCAGCTCTGCCAGGGCAGCGAGTGCTCGTATGCCATCGACCTGCCATGTTGATCCCGCAAACTGCACCTGGGGCGGATCCGTGGCTTCGTTGAGGGACGAGAAGGTTTCCGTGATCACGTGGCGGCTGTTGACAGCACGGAGCGGCTGCCCCGGTTTTATACCCTTTAACGTGAACAGAGGGTCAGGCAGCATCGGCGCCTTACTCGCGAGCACCCATCCGCAACCAATCAGAGTTGCCGCGAAGTCGCGTTTCGGTACGGATAGGGCGATGACCAACTGCCGATCACCGGCTTTTCGATGATGATGCGCGGCTCGAGACCCCAAGGCCACCATCGGGCCGATCCAATCCTTGGCGCGACCGCGCTGGCCGGGGGACTCCGAGAGCGCAAGTCGAGCCCGCCTACAGGTAGGAGAAACCATGGCAGGCGCCTCCTTCCCTATATCTCGGCACAGCCTGTTATCTGCAGTGCTGAGAATAGCGAGTGCCTCCGACAAAAAAGAGGCGGCCTGTCGCGACTGATCGCCGGGCGGGGGCGTGCGGGGTGCCGAGGCACTCATCAGTTCTCACGCGCTTGGCGCCTCATGTGGTCCGGAGGCCGGCCCGGCGGCCGCATGGCGTTCTTGATTGCAGCAGCAAGCGACTGGGCCAACGGGGGTGGGACTGCGTTGGAGACCTGCTCGACCTGGGATGAGAAGGTTCCTTCTAGAACGAAATCTTTCGGGAATCCCTGAAGGAGCATCGCTTCGTAGACACTCAGACGGCGGTGTCCCTCGGGATGCACATGAATCTCTCGATGGCCGTAGGCGACGGTAGGACTCGGCTTGTCCCACTCCAGACGACGGAAACTGCGACCTGCGCGGTCCACGCCACCGGGCTGGGAGAAGCGCTTTGACACCGGGCGCATCGTCCAGTGGTTCTCGTGGTGAGGTATGGCTGACTTTTCAAGGTCACGAGCGAAGAACGCTGGATCGGGAAGGTCGCCGATCACCGAGCGAACCGTGAGGCTACTCGCCTCCACTTTCTTCGGGTTGAATTTCTGAGCTACTTCCTTGCTTCGGAAGCCGGAGATGATGACGCGATTCCGGGTCTGGGCGACTCCGTAGTCGAGAGCCGAATACTCGCTCACATCGGAGATGAGGCCGATCTCCCTGAACTTGGAGAGGATGCCGCGGAATGTCACCGAATGCTTGGTGTCACGAATGCCCAAGACGTTCTCAAAAAGAACGAATTCAACGCGGTATCTGTCCTTAATGGCCTCAACGATCTGAAGGTAGAGCATGGGTAGCCGGTTGCGCGGGTCATTTGCGGCCGACCCTGTGTTCGCGCGGGAGAACCCTTGACACGGAGGCCCGCCAATCACTCCGATAGACTCGCCGGGCTCCAGTAGGTTCTCTAGGTACGCAAGAACGCCATCAGGTCCCAGATCCTCCAAATCGGCGGCAACAGACGTGGTTTCTTTGAAATTCCGCTGGTGAGTCTGGATGGCGGCGGGCGACAAGTCAACCGCGAAAGCCAGCGGAAATCCGGCCCGCTTGAAGCCGAGGTCCAAGCCCCCGGCCCCTGAGAAAAGACTGACGATCTTGGGTAAGACATTTTCAGTCTCCGTGCCTGTACCAGCGATACGCGCATCCCGGACGAGGGAACTCAATGTCTCCTGCTCCTCAGGAGACACGACGCGGTTTCTCACGAGCCAACTCTAGCGTCCCGATACATGCCCGGGCCAAGGCGGGCAGAATGACGTCCAGATCGAGCTGGCCCTGTCTGGGGCGATCGCGGATATCGGCCTGGATGGTCTCGGAAGTGGTGGCCTCCGTGGAAGGCCGCAGCCCGGGTGAGGCGTTTGCCCGCGTTGTTCGTGCGGTCGTAGATCTCGTGCAGCACGCTGTCGATGAGCGCCACCGCATCCGGTGTGCGCCACCGCAGGCCACGCTGGAAGTGCGGTATCCGCACCACGCCTTCGCGTATCAGGGAGACGAGCTGTGCCAGCGGGAACGTCCGGGCGCTGGGTTCGGCGAGCAGATCGGGGTGTGGGTCCGTGGCCGAGGTCATGTCCTCCCCTTCGTGAGATGTTCTCCCAATTCTGTCACGCCCCACCTCCTCGGATTCGGTCTTCCGGATTGACAGCCGGGGCACAGCGTCGGCTGGGCCGCGACTCAGGGCCGGCGGGCTTCATGGAATCCCCAGACAGGAGCAGGAGGATTCATGAAACGGATTTCTCGTCGCGGCGTGTTCGCGGCGGTGGGACTGGGTGCGGTCGGGGTGGTGTTCCTGAGCGGATGCGGCTCGTTCGGGGAGACGTCGGCGGGTGTTTCCAGCGGAAAGGCGGGAAAGGTGACCGACGATTACCTCGACCCGGACTCGCTTCATTCGGTGGAGATCACCGTCGACCAGAGCTCCTATCAGGAAATGATCACCGCCTACACCTCGAACCAGACCAAGAACTGGATCGAGGCGACGGTCACCGTCGACGGGGTCGCGCACGAGAAGGCCGGCCTGAAACTGAAGGGAAACTCGTCCCTGCAGGGGATCTCCGCCGACAGCGAACCGCAGAAACTCCCGTGGCTGGTGCGATTCGACAAGTTCGTCGACGGGGCGAACCATGACGGCATGACCCGCATGGTGATCCGTGCCAGCTCGTCGACCTCCGCCCTGAACGAGGCGGTGGCCCTCGACCTGCTCGCCAAAACCGGGCTGGCCAGCGAGAAGGCCGCCCACATCAGCCTCAGCGTCAACGGCTCCGATCCGGTGCTGCGGCTGACCTGCCAGGATCTCGACGAATCCTGGGTGGCGCAGAACTTCGACGTCGCGGGGCTGCTGTACAAGGCGGAATCCACCGGCGACTACACCTACCGCGGCACCGACGAGTCGGCCTACAAGGACGTCTTCGACCAGGAAACCGGGAAGGCGAACCTCACCCCGCTGATCGAGTTCCTGCAGTTCATCAACGAATCCAGCGACGCCGATTTCCAGTCGGGGCTGGCGCAGCGGGTCGACGTCGACAAGATGGTCACCTACCTGGCCTTCGAGGACGTCATAGACAACTTCGACGACATCACCGGGCCCGGAAACAACTCCTTCCTGTGGTGGGCGGAGCAGGCCAACCAGATGACCGTGGTCGCTTGGGACCACAACTGCGCCTTCGGCCTCAAACCCGGGGCCGGGCAGCAGGGGCAGGGCGGCGGGCAACCCCCCGGCGGGGGCGGCCAGGGACAGCCTCCGGGCGGCGGTCAGCAGCCTGGGGGTGGCCAACCACCGGGTGACGGGGGTGCGCCGTCGAATGGTCAGGCGCCAACCAGCCAGCCACCGGGTGGTGCCGGGGGCCAGCAGCCCGGTGGTGGCGGGAGCCAGACGAAGGCGAACGCCCTGGTGGACCGGTTCAACTCGCTCATGGACGGCGAGACCAAGGTGTCGGCGGAACGCGACCGCCTCAAGCAGGAGCTCTACACCTCCGGTGTGGCCCAGACCATCCTCGACGCCCGCGCCAAGGTCCTCACCGACCAGGCCGGTTCCCTGATCGAGCAGTCCGCGGTGGAGGCCGACAAACAAACGATCGCGGCCTACTTCACCAAGTAGAAGCCACCGTCCTCCGGCGTCGCCCAGGGTTCGCTTGTCTTGTGGTCGCGTGCTTGCGCTGTAGCGCTGGCGTTCGACAGGAGGGCTGGCGTTCGACGGGAGGGCTGGCGTTGGTCCGTAGGGCTGGCGTTCGACGGTAGGGCCAGCGAACCGCGGGGCGACGGGATGTCTGCGCCGCAACTCAGGGGTGGCTCGGTGAACCGCTGGCGGGGGATGGGCTGGGTGGCATCTAGACTTTGAGCATGACGATCCAAGTCGTGGACCAAGAACGTTTGCGCGAATTGTGTGAACGCTACGGGATCGCGAGCCTTGAAGTTTTCGGCTCCGTGGCGCGTGGGGATGCTGGCCCTGATAGCGACATTGATCTCCTGTTTTCTCTGAAACCCGGTGTGCGTTTGGGGTGGGAGATCGAGGATCTTGCGGAAGGACTGTCCGAAATTCTTGGGCGGAGAGTAGACCTCGTCTCCCGTCGAGCCATTCATCGTCGGATACGTGACCATGTGCTGGCCGAAGCGGAGCCTTTCTATGTAGAAGGAGACAACCGTGCCCACGGGAACCGTGATCCGGGAGATGCGGGAGGCGGAGTACCCGCTGCTCGAGGATTTCCTGTACGGGGCGATCTTCGTCCCCGAGGACTTCGACGGCGAGATCCCGCGTTCGATCATTCGTGAACCCGAGCTCGCCGCGTTCATCGAGGGTTTCGGCACCCTCCCCGACGATCACTGCCTGGTGGCGGAGATCGAGACGACGGTGGTCGGGGCGGCGTGGGCTCGCATCGTCAGGACGTACGGCCACGTCGACGACGCCACCCCACTGCTGTCGATCTCGCTGCTGCCTGAACACCGGGGCCGGGGCATCGGCACGGCCCTGATGGACCGGCTGCTCGACCAGCTGCGAACCCTCGGCCACCGGCGGGCATCCCTGTCCGTGCAGAAGGCGAACCCCGCGCTGCGCCTGTACCGGCGCGCCGACTTTGTCGATCATCGCGAGGAGGGCGACGAGCTCATCATGATCAAGGACCTGGCCGAAGGGACTCGGAGTAGGTGAAGAAGGCCAGTGATCACAGGCAGCTGGCTCCCGGGACTTTCTCTGGCTTGGCATTCGCCATACTCGCAATTGATCTGATTGCTGTCGGGAATGGAGTGGTGGATGTAATTTTCCTGACGCCATTCGGTCTCGAAGTGATTGCCGCGATGGGTCTTGGTGACTCGGTGGTTCTTCTCTTCTTCGCCTTTTTCGCTGGAGTGGTGGATGTTTACGCATCACGACTGGCGCGCGCGGAAGGGAAAGGGCACACCGCCCACGCCATGGTGCGGCTGCTGACGAGCGCTGTCCGGGTCGTGGTCTGCTGGTCCGCGCTGGCATGTGCGGTAGTTATCCTGCTCCCTCTCGGTTTCTCCATCATGGGAGCTGACGCGACCCTGCGTGTTTACGCGGAGCATTATGCGGCGGCCAGGTTGCTTGGGCTGGCCTTGTCATTGGCGTTGAGTCTTGCGTCGGTTTCTCTTCGTATTTTCGGCTACAAGAAGCTGTCCGTTTGGCTCGTCGTGATCATGTTCATGGCGAACGCGGGGCTGAACTGGGTGTTCCTCCACGGCTCTGCACATGTAATCTTTGCGACCCCGGTGCTGGCTGTTGGCATTGCGACGATCGTCGCACAGGCGTTCGCCGGGTTGATTGGTTGGTCAGTACTGGTGCGGCATCTGAGGAGAACGCGGAGTGCCGAGGAGAAGGAAACCGGTGTAGGTGCAGAGCCGTCGGAATTCGACTACGGCGCATCGATGTTCAGAACCAGCTCCGGTGTCGGTATGCGTCAGATGAACAACTACGTCGCTGCCGTTCTGCCCTTCCTGATGATCTCGAGTCTCGATGTCGGCGTGGTGGCGGCAACCACTGTTGCCACGAAGCTGTGGACCATCTATTGCCGTGTTCCCCAGGCAGCACTGGGCGCGGCAGGCATCTTCCTCGGCTACGCCCGAGGGGAGTCCACGGACAGGGCACACAGCTCGGCGCGGAGGATCTTCTATCCGTATGTTGTCGCTCCCAGCATTCTGGCAGGAGTCGTGATCCTGGTGCTCGCCCCGTGGCTCAGCCGGTTGTTCGGGGGCGAAGAGGTGCGGACGGACACGGTGTTCCTTCTGTTCGTGGCCTTCATGCTTGGAGTGCCTTTCTACCTCGCGGAGCAGTACTCCGCCGAGATCCTCACCCTTGAACAGGAGGGGACGGTGATGGCCAGCATGTCGACAGCCGTCACATGCGTAGTCGCCGCTCCGATCGCTGTCGCAGGCGTTCTGGTCTGGCAGTCGGCGTTCATTTCCCTCCTCAGTGCAGCTGCTGCATCTGCGGTTCTGGCCTTTGGGTTCACGCGTCGCACGATGAGCATGGGTTATCACTACGGAGCATTGAGGGAGACGACCAGGTGAGCTGTACATACATGCGACTGACCGGACTCACCGGGTCGGCGGCCAAGAACCTCCCGAAGGACTTTCCCTACGACGCGTTCCCAAACGCGGCGCGACGATGCTGCCTGACGGGGGCGACCATTCCCGGGGCGAATGAGCAGGGGCCGAGTCCGTCGACCGCGGTTCCGCGTCTCCTCGAACGGCTCGGACTGCTCACGGACGATCCGGGGGATGGCCGCGGGGTCGGGCTGTAGCCTGACAGTTGGGGAACGAGCCGAGGGAGAGGCGTCCCCGCGAAGGTCATCCGGACCATCGAAACCTGAGAACTGGTTGCAGGAAACTGCGCGGACTTGGGCTGTTGCCCGGGCCGCGCGTTGGGGTGAGGATGGTCCCCATGGATCTCTTCTCCCCCTGTGACCTCGGCCCCTACCGATTGCGCAACCGGCTCGTCATGGCGCCGATGACCCGGCTCCGCTGCGGCCGGGACGGTGTCCCCGGCGACATGGTCGCCGAATACTACGCGCAGCGCGCATCGATGGGGCTGATCGTGACAGAGGGGGCGTTCCCCGAACTTGCTGCGCGCACCTGGCTGGGGCAACCGGGCATCGAGACGGCCGGGCAGGCGGCGGGGTGGCGGAAGGTGGCCGACGCGGTGCACGCGCGCGGCGGCATCATCGTCATGCAGATCATGCACGCCGGACGGCTCAGCCACCCGACGATCAACGGAACCGGCCGGGTGGTCTCGGCCAGCGACACGACGGCCCCCGGATACACGCACAACCTGTCGGGGCGCGTCGACTACGTCCCGGCCAAACCCCTCACCGGACCCGAGATCGAACGGATCATCGAGTCCTGGGCGCGGGCGGCACGCAACGCCGTCGACGCCGGAATGGACGGCGTCCAGATCCACGGCGCCAACGGCTACCTGATCCATCAGTTCCTCGCCTTCAACACCAACATGCGCGACGACGAATGGGGTGGTGACCCGCATCGGCGGGCGCGCCTGGCCGTCGAGGTGACGAGGGCCGTCGCCGCCGAGATCGGCGGGCAACGCACCTCCATCCGGTTGTCGCCCGAGCACAACATCCAGGGCATCGAGGAAACCGACCCCGCCGACGTCGAGGCCACCTACCAGCACCTCGCCCGGGAAATCGCCCCGCTGGGGCTGGGTTTCGTCGACATCCTCCACAGCGACCCCGGCAACGAACTGGTGCAGGGGATCCGCCGCACCATCGGCGCCCCGCTGGTGGTGAACCGGGGTTTCGGGGCCGTGACGGACCGGGAGGAGGCGGCCGCCCTAGTCGCCGACGGCGTGGCCGAGGCGGTGGGGGTGGGCAGACCCGCGCTGGCCAACCCGGACCTGGTGGAGCGCTGGCGCACCGGCGCCCCGGAGAACGCTCCGATCCAGGAGACCATCTACGGCGGCGGGGCCAGCGGATACACCGACTACCCGACCCTCCAGGGCTGAGAAACTCCACGCTGAAGCTGGTTGAGCCGACCTGCGATTCTTCTCCCTGAAGCTGGTTGAGCCGGCTGACGAGCGTCAGCGAGCCGGTCGTGTCGAAACCATGGTGAGGGTGTCCGGGGCCTGGGGTTGGGTTCTGGCTACCGGTTGCGGGGCGGTTTCGACTCGGGGCGCTCGTTCCTCGCGTCCCGGCTCAACCGGTTTCGGGGAGGGATGCTCGCGACCCGGCTCACCGGGGACCCCAGACCTCGGACAGCGACTTCCAGTGGGCGTCGGTCATCAGGGAGGCGGGGGTGACCCACACCGACCCGATTCCTCCCGCCGCGGCGTCCTGGACGGCGGTTTTCAGCGCGTCCGGGGTGATTGGGTTGTCCCCGGAACCCCACAGGCCCACCGACAACACCCCGGAGCCTTCTTTGCGGCCGGCCAGGGCCTTCGCCAGGTCGCGGGTCGAGGGGGAGCCCTCGGGTGCGATCCCGAAGTAGTCCCACATGACCAGGCGATCCGAGGCCCCCTCCAGCAGTGTGTAGTCGTGGCCGCTGTCCCGGCGGTCCCCGCCCGGGTCGTTCCTGGGGGCCCGCACTTCCATCCAGAGCTCGGATCCGTGGGGTGCGGCGGCCCCGCGACACCGGGAGACGAGCGACGCCATCGCCTCGCAGCGCCACCGTTGCAGCAGCTCGTTCCCGGTATCGATGCCGCCCCCGGGGGTTCGGGGCCAGCCGTTCTCACCGGTTTCCCGGCGGAAGTCCTCCAGGTCGTCCTCGCCGTAGGTGGTGTCCTCGAAGAGCAGCTCGGTGAGGCTGATCGCGGCCGGGCGGTAACGCCTCGCGACCTCCCCGACGAGTGAGATGAGCTTCTCCCCGACCTCGCCGCGGGCCAGGGCCACGAGTCCCGGGAACTCCTTCGACGACTCCCCGCCGGCACCCACCCCGGCCAGGTCCGGATGCTCCGCGATGATGCGCGGCGCCAGGCCGTCCACCACCAGCACGACCCGCCGACCGGAACCGTCCGACGCGGTCAGTGTGGCGATGGCCTCGGCCAGCAGGTCCCTGCCGCCGGCCTCGCGGAGGTCCGAGGACCAGCTGGCATTCTTGGATGCGGGAAACAGGGTCCAGTCCACCCGGCCGGCGGCGATCCCGACCTCGTTGATCCCCGCCCCGTCCAGCCGGGTGGCGAGTTCACGCAGCCGGGTGGTGCCCGCCGCGACGTCCTCGAAACCCACCCCGACCATCCGGCGGTCCGGGACGGGGACGGGACCGCTGCACGCGGCCACCGCGCCCAGCGGCGCGGCGGCGAGCAGGGCGCGACGACTGATCCGGGCCGGGTGTTCGTGTCCGTTTCCGGTCATGTCCTCAATCCTGCCGCCTCCTGCAGGGACCGGTCGCTCACGACCCCGGTGCGGGCGAGCTTGTTCCACTTCGACGCGCTGCCGGTGGCCTCCTTCCAGAGCGCCTCGAACATCACCCCGGCGATCAGGGTGGTGAAGACCGGCCACAGTGGGATCGTCCACAGGAAACGCAGATCCGTCCATGCGTGGTTGATCGCCACCGCGAAGACCATCGTCGCCACGGAGAGCCCCAACCCCAGCCAGGCGATGACCGACAGCACATCCAGGGAGAAGGGCATGTCCCCGACGGCGATCCCGAACGGGATGCACAGGAGCGTGACGACCAGTATGACCGGCATGGCCACCATGTTTATGGCGTTGAAGACGAGGAACCAGCCGAACGCCCCGTAGCGGGGGTTGCCGATCATGTCCTTCTGGAGCCGCATCGTCTGGAGCAGGCCGCGCGCCCACCGCACCCGCTGCCGCCACAGCGCCCGCATGGTGGACGGCGACTCGGCGTGCACCACCGCCAGCGGCTGGAACCGCACGTCGTAGCCGGCCCGGTGGATCCGCCAGGTCAGTTCCAGGTCCTCGCCCAGGGTGTGTTCGTTGAACCCCCCGACCTCCTCGATCACGTGCTTGGGGAAGGCCCCGATGTTCCCGGAGACGATGGGCAGCACCCGCAGGAAACTGAGTGCGCGGCGCACGACGCTGCACCCGGCGTGGCTGAACAGGGCGAGCATCTGGGTGAGGGGACGGTCCAGGTTCACGGGACGGTCGTCGCCGCAGACCGCGCCGACCTGCTCGTGGTCCATCGCCAGCAGCATCTCCTTGATCGTGTCGGCCAGGAACACTCCGTCGGCGTCGACGAACATCAGGACCTCGCCGTGGGAGACCCGGATGCCGTTGTTGAGGGCGGCCCCCTTGCCCGCGTTGGCCTGCCGCAGGATCCGGACGCGGGAATCGCGGCCGGCGAGCTCGGTCATCACTTCCCAGGTGTTGTCGGTGGAGCCGTCGTCGACGATCACCACCTCCAGCCGGCGGTAGCTGGAGGACAGCACCGAGGTGACGGAGTTCC
The DNA here is from genome assembly GCF_900637725.1 of Arachnia propionica. Lineage (GTDB taxonomy): Bacteria > Actinomycetota > Actinomycetes > Propionibacteriales > Propionibacteriaceae > Arachnia > Arachnia propionica. The sequence continues at coordinate 179,441 of NZ_LR134406.1, forward strand.
TCAGCACGACGCCCTCGTTGTAGGCCGGGACGATGACCGATACGAGGGGGTTCTCGTGGAACTTCGTCAGGAATCTCCTGCGCCGGTTTCGCCTTTCCACGACCTCGTAGACGACGGCCAGTGGGAGGTAGCTGAGTTTGATCAACCCGAAGACGAAGGCGATCAGGCCCAGTGCGAAACCCACCCACGCGATTACGGATGCGACGTCGTGGAAGGTGATCACGGATCTCCCGGGTCGAGGTCGCGCAGGAGCAGCCCCAGCAGCTCGGGAACGGCCTGCGAATTGGCCCCGAACCGGGCGTTCACCTCGAGCACGCGGGGTGTCCCGGTGGCGTCGCGCCGGATGTCGATGTCCACCGGCCCCACCAGGCCGATCGCCTGCACGGTCCGCACCGCCAGCCGGGCGACATCGGCCACCGCGGGTCCGTCGACGCGTTTCACACCGGTGGCGTTGCCCACCTCCCCGGCCGTCAACCCGGTTTTCTCCAGCACCGCGACGAACGGATCGAGGGGTTTCCCGGAGCGGGAGAACGAACCGCCGGGCAGGGCGGCGTAGACCACGGGTGCGTACTCGGTGCCCGGGGCGAATCCCTGGACGATGCACGATCCGGCGACCTCACCCACCTCACCGGGGGAATGCGCCACCCGCACCCCCCGCGCACCCCGGGAGACGCGGGGTTTGATCACGAGCGGGAAACCGATCCGTTCGGCGACGCCCGGGCCTGAGGTGAACTCCTCACCGCCTGCGAACGGCGGAGTGGCGACGCCCGCCGCGGCGAGGCACCGGGCGGTGAGCAGCTTGTCGTCCGCGACCCGCACCGCATCCCCGGGGGAGATCACCACGCGGATTCCGTCCCAGGAACCGCCGCGAAGACCCGCCACCAGCCGGAGTTCCTCGCTCACGGTCGGTATCAGCACCTCCACGCCGTTCGCCTTGATGACGCTCCGCAGCGCATCCGGGTAGGTGGGGTCCTTGGCGGGAGGGACACGCAGCACCCGTGGCGACGAGTCGTCCACCGCCATGTCCACCCCGAGCACCGGCAGGCCGCGTTCGTCGAACTGGGCCATCAGGGCGCGCCCGGCCGGTCCGTGGGCGCCGGTGACCAGCACCGGCCCTGTCGTCACAACGACCCCAGCTGGCTGGAGAGGGCACGGACCACCTCGTAGCCCTCGGCGTAGCCGACCTTTGCCTGCTCCCCGCGGTGAAGCGCCTTGCCGGACAGCTTTTGTTCATCGATGTAGGGTTTCCCGGACTGGTTGGCGTGTTCCCTGACGGCCGCTATCTTGGTGTCCATGTAATCCCCGATGTCCACGAAGAAACGGGCCGAGAAATCATTCGTCACCGACGGGCTCTCGAAACACAGAATTGTGGAGCAGCGGCGGGCCGCGCGGAGCGTCGCCAAATGCACCGCGTGATGATCCTGGTGCTGATCATTGCGGGAATGGGTGAGGATTATGTCCGGTTTGGCGAAATCAATCATCGCTTCTATTGCTCGTATCATTTCATTGATTTCGGTGGACATGCGGGTGTCGGTGAAATCGTGAACCGTTATGTCGGTCAGGTCGAGCAACTGCGCGGCGGAGACCGCCTCTCCAGCGCGGACTCCCTCGTGGCCGCCCCGGGCGCCGTGGCTCATGACCAGGGCGTTGACCTCGTGGCCGTTGTCGACGAAACGCGCGAGGCTGCCGCCGCAGGCGAGTTCCAGGTCGTCGGGATGGGCGCCGATCACCAGGATCCTGCGGGGGCGTTCGACGCGGCTGATCGGTTTGATGTTCAGGAAGACCGCGGCCGCCAGAGCGAGCAGCACGAGCACCGCGAACCCCTCGGCGTAGGGGGCCCAGGTGGCGTCCGTCAAACCGGCCACAAGCAGGGTGGGCACCAGTAAGCAGGCAGCAGCCAGCACGCCGGTCGCTATCAGCATTGCGTTGCGCAGCCGGCGGCGTGCATACCGTGTCTTGGCCGCAGTGCACACGGCCCCGACGACGTAGATGCCTGCGAGAAACAGGCTCAGCCAGTGCATTTTTGGTTTTTCTCCTCTACCACGCAGCCGAGATTTCCCAGCCGTTTCTCGACGCCGCGGCCAACCCTCGATACGAGGTGGATTCCAGGCGGTGCCGGAGCACGCTGCCGTCACAGGAGCGCCACCACGACCGCGCGGACTCGGGTGAAGCGCAGACTCAAATGGACGTGAACCGCTTCGGGTGCGCACTGTGAGGTGCCTGGTTCCAGCGTGACTGGCTGAATCCCCCGTGCAACCTGCCCGCCCGTGGCATTTCAAGGTCAGTCGACGCGGTGGAAGCCACGCCCTTTTCGCTTGATGCTAACACCGGTTAGTTCCGGAAGACTGATAAATCCTGTCGTCCGAATGGTCAGCGACCCCGGGGAGACTCTTCCTCCGGGTGGGGGCGCTGGCTTCCGGGTGGGGCCTCGGCCGTCGGGCCGGGCGGACCGGGTTGGACGGGGCACTTGCGCAACTGACTAGAAGGTTCTAGAGTGAGCATTGCTAGAACCTTCTAGAACATGGCCGTTCGGAGGAACAATGACAGGAAGCCCATACCGCACCGCACTACTGGGGACCGGCCGGATCGGTTCCCATCACGCCCGGACCATCTACCGCGAGGTCCACGGCCTAGATCTCGTGCTGCTCGCCGACCCCGTGGCCGGCATCGCCCGGACGCTGGCCGACGAACTCGGGGTGGAGCGGGCCGGGACCGATCCGGTGGCCGCCGCCACCGACGGCGATGTCGACGCCGTGGTCATCACCACCCCGGCGCGCACCCACGTCGACCTGGCCGCCGCTGCGATCGAGGCGGGCAAACACGTGTTCGTCGAGAAACCCATGGCCCTCACCGTCGCCGACAACGACCGGTTGACGGCGGCGGCCGAGGCCGCGGGGGTCGTCCTGCAGGTGGGGTTCAATCGCCGCTACGACCCGGGTTTCGCGGCCGCCCACACGGCCATCGCCGCGGGCCGCATCGGGCAGGTCCAGCAGCTGCGCTCCCTCACCCGCGACCCCGGTCCCTTCACCGCCGACCCCACGAAGATTCCCCAGTGGACAATCTTCTACGAAACCCTGATCCACGACTTCGACCTGTTGAACTTCTTCAACCCCGGGGCGAGGGCCACCTCCGTCTTCGCCCGCGCGGACGCGCTGGTGGCACCCGGACACCGTGACACCGGTTTCCTGGACACGGCGTCGGTGTCCATCTGCTACGACAACGGCGCCATGGCGGTGGCCGAGGCCAACTTCTCGGCCCTCTACGGATACGACGTGCGCGGTGAGGCGTTCGGCAGCGCGGGGATGGTCACCGCCGGGGACGTCCGCCTGACCTCCATGACCGCCTTCCTGGCGAACGGCGTCTCCGCGGGCACCGGCCGCGCCGACACCGAACTCATGCACTCCTCCTACCGGGACGAGTTCCAGGCCTTCGCCCGCGCCATCGCCGATCCCGCCGAACCCGTCCCGACGGGGGAGGACAACCGCCGGGCGCTGGAGATCGCCCTGGCCTGCATCAGGTCCGTCGAGGAGAACCGTCCCGTCGAGGTGGCGGAGGTGAACCGATGACCATCGAACTGGCCGTCAGCGCCGAGACCGTCCACGTCGGCCTGCCCTTCCTGGAGCGGGTGCGCCGGATCGCGGACCGCGGCCTCCAGGTGGAGATCTGGGACTGGAGCAACCACCTGGACGACCTCGACGAACTGGCCGCCATGGACGCCGAGGTGGTGTCCATGACCGGCTACCTGCGGGGCAACCTCACCGACGACGACGCCATCCCGGAGCTGCTGGCGACGGCGGAGGAGTCGCTGCGGGTGGCGGAGAAGCTCCGCTGCCCCCGCCTGAACCTCCACGGCACCGGGCTGGATGGCCGGGGGCTGCCCGTGCGGCCCGTCGAAACCGTCACGGGCGCGATGTGGGCGAGGGCCACCGTCACCCTCCAGCGACTCGCCGCGCTGGGTGAACGCGAGGGCCGGGTCTTCACGCTGGAAAACCTCAACCTGGCCGTGGACCACCCCGGTACGCCGTTCGCTCGGGCGGAGGACACCCTGGCGCTGGTGTCCGCCGTCGACTCTCCCGGGCTGCGCATGAACCTCGACCTGTACCACGCCCAGATCGGGGAGGGGAACCTGATCGAGCTCTGCCGCAGGGCACTACCCTGGGTGGGGGAGATCCAGGTGGCCGACGTGCCCGGCCGGTGCGAACCCGGCACCGGGGAAATCAACTATCCGGCCGTCGCGGCCGCCCTGCGGGAGATGGGCTACGACGGCACCGTCGCCCTGGAGGCCTTCGCCAGGAACGACCCGGATTCGGCCATCGACGCCTTCATCCGGGCCTTCACCCCGGAGGCCGAGTGAAACGACGGCCCGGGCCGTCCCCGGCCGGGCGTTCGCCCTCCCTGCGACAACGCCCGGCCCACCCAACCGATCACCGCGACCACACGGTCCGTGTGAAGCCTGTGGAGGAGTCATGAGTGACGATTGCATCGTCGAGATGCGTGACATCAAGGTGCAGTTCCCCGGTGTTCTCGCCCTGAAGGGCGTCAACTTCGACCTGAGACCGGGTGAGGTGCATGCGCTGATGGGGGAGAATGGGGCCGGGAAGTCCACCCTCATGAAGGTGCTGGCCGGCGTCTACACCAACTACGAGGGCACCATCACCTACAAGGGGGAGCAGGTGGTCTCCCGCAGCATCCAGGAGCAGCGGGAACGCGGGGTGAGCATCATCTTCCAGGAAATGGAGTTGCTGCCGAACCTGACGGTGGCCGAGAACATCTTCCTGGGCCGGCAGCCCACGGGCTGGGCGGGAAGCATCGACTGGACCGCAATGAACCGGCAGGCACGCAAACTCCTGGACAGTGTCAACACCTCCATTTCGGAACGCGAACTCGTCTCGTCGCTGAGCGTCGGGCAGATGCAGATGGTGGAGATCGCCAAGGCGCTGTCCTTCTCGGCCGACGTGATCATCATGGACGAACCGACGGCGGCGCTCACCGGCAAGGAGGTGGACGCGCTGTTCGACAACATCCGGGACCTCAGGGCCAAAGGCGTGGCCATCTGCTACATCTCCCACCGCCTCGAGGAGATCAAACGGATCGCCGACCGGGTGACGGTCTTCCGTGACGGCGCCAACGTCGGCACCCGGCCCACCGGCGAGCTCTCCATCGACGAGATGGTGACCATGATGGTGGGCCGCGAGATGGACGACTACTACCCGAAGGTGGAGACCACCGCGGGGGACGTGCTCCTGGAGCTGCGGGACATCAGGCGCGGCGATGTGCTCAAGGGCGTCTCCTTCGCCGCGCGCGCCGGGGAGATCACCGGGCTCTACGGGCTGATGGGGGCGGGCCGCACCGAGCTGATGCGGGTGGCCTTCGGGGCCGACCGCTGCGACTCCGGGGAAATCCTGGTGGCGGGTGAACCGGTGCGCATCCGCAACCCGATGGACGCGAAACGCAGGGGAATCGCGCTGCTGACGGAGGACCGCAAACAGCAGGGGCTCATCCTGGACTTCGACATCAACGCCAACATCACCCTCGCGAACTTCGCCAGCGCCATGGGCAGGTTCGGGTTCGACCTCCGCAAGGAGAACGAACACAACCAGGAACTGGCGGAGTCGGTCCGGGTGAAGACCCCGTCGCTGAAACAGAAGGCCCGGTTCCTGTCCGGCGGAAACCAGCAGAAAGTCGTGCTCGCGAAGTGGCTCAACACCGACTCCGAGGTGTTCATCTTCGACGAACCGACCCGCGGGATCGATGTCGGGGCGAAGGCCGAGATCTACAGGATCATGAACCGGCTGAAGCAGGACGGGAAGGCCGTGGTCGTCGTCTCGTCGGAGCTGACCGAGTGCATGGGAATCAGCGACCGCATCTACGTCATGCACGAGGGGAGCATGACGGCACTGATCGAGGGCGACGAGATGCGCGACCTCAGCGAAGAGGTCGTCGTCGCCTACGCCACCGGGGCGCGTACCGGAAAGACGACGGGCGAGGAGGCCTGATGAACACCAAGGAAACCGCGGCGAAACTGCCCCGGCTCAACAGCACCAATCTCACCTCGGCGGCGGTGCTGATCGCGCTCGCCGTCCTGCTCTCGGTGATCTCCCCGGCGTTCCGGGACCCGCAGAACCTGATAAACATCCTCCAGCAGGTAACCGTCAACGCCATCCTGGCGCTCGGGATGACGATGGTGATCTTCACCGGCGGCATCGACCTGTCCGTCGGTTCCGTCGTCGCCTTCAGCGGCATCGTGATGGGCATCCTAGTGATCGACCTCGGCGTCAACCCGTGGCTGGCGGCGCTCATCGGAATTGCGCTCGGCTCGGTGTGCGGCACGATCAACGGCCTGCTGATATCCCGCTTCAAGTTGCAACCCATGATCGCGACGCTCGGCATGATGAGCATCGCGCGGGGCGCGGCCCTGACGCTGGCCGGGGGCCGCACCATCAGCGGCTACCCGCCCGGGTTCACATGGCTGGGCAACGGCACCATTCCCGGCACCACCATCCCGGTGCAGATCGTGTTCATGCTGCTGCTCTACGTGATCGCCTATTACTTCATGAGGTACCGCCGCTTCGGACGGGCCCTGTACTCCGTCGGCGGAAACGAGGAGGCCACCCGGCTCTCCGGCATCAACGTGTTCAAGTACAAAACCCTGGCCTACACCGTCTCCGGCGCCCTCGCGGGCATCGCCTCGGTGGTGCTGGTGGCGAAGCTGAACTCGGCGCAGTCCATTGCCGGGCAGGACTACGAACTCGACGCCATCGCGTCGGCCGTCATCGGCGGTGCCAGCCTGCTGGGTGGCAAGGGGTCGATCTGGGGAACCCTGATGGGTGCCCTGATCATCGGCGTCATCCGCAACGGGCTGAACCTGCTGAACGTCTCGTCCTACCTGCAGAAGCTCATCATCGGTTTCATCATCCTGATCGCCGTCCTGGTGGATGCCTTCCGCAACCGCGAACGTTCCTGACGGCCTGACCCCACGAACCGGAAAGGGAGAAGAAAGATGAGAAAATTCGTGACCTTCCTCCTGGCGGTCGCGGTGCTTGCCGCCGTGGGTTGCGCGGGCAGTTCCAGGTCCGAGGACGGCGTGACGAGGATCGCCTACATCGTCAAGGCCATGACCGACGAGTTCTGGATCGACATGAAGAAGGGCGCCGAGGAGTACGCGGCGGCCAACGGCATCGAACTGAGTTTCCAGTCGCCCGAGAAGGAAACCGACGTGGAACGGCAGATCCAGATGGTGGAGAACGCACTCGTGTCGAAGGCGGACGTCATCATCCTGTCCGCCGCCGACTCGCAGGCCCTCATACCGGCCATCGTCAGGGCCAACGAGGCGGGGGTTCCCGTGATCCTCGTCAACGACACCATCGAGCCGGAGGCCCTGGAAACCTACGGCGGTCACGTCGCCACCTACGTCGGAATCGACCAGTACGCGGCGGCCAAACTGGCCGGTGAGGACGCGGTCGCCAGGCATCCCGAGGGCGGCAACGTCGTGCTGCTGGAGGGAATCGCGGGCGTGAGCGCCCTGCAGCAACGGCTCGACGGGTTCAAGGACCAGGTGGCGGCGAACCCGAAGTTCAAGATCGTCGCCTCCCAGACCGCGAACAACGACCGTCACCAGGCGTTCAACGTGATGCAGAACATCCTGCAGTCGAACCCGGACGTGGACGTCGTGTGGGCGATCAACGCGGAAATGGGGCAGGGGGCCGTCCAGGCGATCCAGCAGAGCGGCACCACCCGCAGGATCGCGGTCTACGACTTCGACGCCTCCAGCGACGACATCGCCGCCATCAGGGCGGGAACCCTCGTCGGTTCCGTCGCCCAGTACCCGAAGCTCCAGGCCGAGGGGGCCATCAACGCGGCCCTCGACGCGATGGCGGGCAAGAACCTTCCGGCGCACACCGTGACCAAAGCGGAACTGATCACCGCCGCAAACGTGGATACTCTGGAATAGCAACTCGTTGAGAGGCCCCGCGGGGCCTCCAGATCCAGCGCCGGTGGCCGGGAACCCTCCCGGCCACCGGGTGCGTCGGGGAGGGAACCGATGGCAGCGAAACGCCCCACACTGGTCGACCTGGCGGAAGCCAGCGGGTTCTCCGTCGCGCTGGTGTCGATCGTGATGCGCGACGCCCCGGGGGCGTCGGCGGAGACCCGGCAACGGGTGAAGGAGGTGGCGAACCGGATCGGGTACCAGCCGAACTGGCTGGCACGGGGGCTGCGGCGCAGCAACTCGGGCCTGCTGGGGGTGAGCTTCGCGATCTCGCATCCGTTCCACGCCGACCTGGTGCGGCACCTGTACCAGGCCTCCTTCGGCAAGGACGTCGACCTGGTGCTGAGTGCGCACCTGCCGGGGCGCTCGGAGGAACGGGCGGCGGCGACGCTGCTGGACAAGCGCTGCGAGGCGGTGATCCTGCTGGGACCGACGATGCCTGCGGAGGAGGTCGCCGCCCTGGCCAGGGATGTCCCGGTGGTGGCGGTGGCGCGTCGCCTGGAGGGGATCTCCGGCGTCGACGTGGTGCGCTCCGACGACCGTGCGGGCGCGGCGATGGCCGTCGATCACCTGGCCTCGCTGGGGCACCGGCGGATCGCGCACGTCGACGGCGGCACGCAGGCGGGGGCCCCGGAACGGCGCGCCGGGTATTGCGAGGCCATGGCCGGGCGCGGGCTGGATTCCGAGATCCGGGTGGTGCCCGGGGGCATCGAGGAGTCGGACGGTTACGCGGCCACGATGGCGCTGTTCGATTCGGGACCGGCCCCGACCGGCATCCTGGCGTTCAACGACGAATGCGCGGCGGGGGTGCTGTCGGCGGCGGCGGTTCTGGGATGCCGCGTCCCGGAGGACCTGTCGGTGGTGGGCTACGACGACTCCCGCCGGGCGGTGACGACCCGGGTCCCCCTGACCTCCCTGGCGCAGACCTACGAGGCGTTGGCGGTGGCCACCATCGACCGGGCGATAACCCAGGCCCGGGAGCGGTCGAAGGCGCTGGAGATCGTCACCAAACCGGAACTGGTGATCCGCGAGTCGACGGGCCGGGCGCCGGATTCCCCCCGGGGGTAGCTGACCCCACCGTGCGTCGCGGGGTCGATCAGCGGGGGGAGTCCTTGGCGTCGTGTTCCGTGCGCAACCGGACCAGCTCCTCCTGGTCATCCTCGGAGAGCTCCTTGAACCAGCTCATGAGATGCCGGTCGTTGCGGGGAACCCCCGTCTTGGTGGCTCTCCGGTACCAGGCGGGCAGCAGGAAACGCGGGAACCAGATGAACGTGCCGAGCAGCGCGATGGCCCCGGTGAGGAGGAGGACCAGGCCGATCAGCCCCTTCACCCACGAGGGAAGCGAGTATCCGACACCGGCGACGCCCGCGCAGAGCAGACAGATCCCCGTGAACGGCAAGGTCAGGGCGCCGGAGGCCCGGCCGGTGTAGGTCGTGACGAAGTTCGGGATTCTCGCGTTCCGGATGCGCATCCCTCCCCAGATCGCCAGGAGGCCGAGGATTCCCAGGAGGAGTGCCACGGCAACGGGGGAAGCGGCGCTGTGCCGTGTGGAATCAAGCAGGATCATGAGCCGGAACCCTCCTGGATGAGTCGCGTCGAGGCCTCCAGGAGAAGCTCCCAGAAGGGTCGTCGTGGGTTGTTGGTCACGGTGATCTCGTTCGCATCCGCCCGGTTCCTCAGGATCGCGGCCCCGCGGTGCGGGGTCATCACCCAGGTGAGCGCCGGCTCCCCCTCCGGGCCGAGCAGGGACATGGGAACCCAGCGTTGCGCGGAGAACGCGACGGCGTCCCTCCGGGTCGCGGCGCCGGGTGGGATGTCGGCGAGCAGCTTTGCCAGCAGTTCGTGTCGCGTCACGGTGTAGCGGAAACGCATTTCCCAGGCGGGATGGAATCCGATCGACTCCAGCAGAACCCGGGGAATCCGTTCCGTGGGGCAGAAACCGAGGGCGCTCCTGTCGGAATTGGTGCGTGGGCAGATGAAGGACAGGACGGCCAGGGCGCTCGAGCCGTCGATCCAGAAGGTCAGCAGCTTCGGTGGGGAACTCTTCACCTGCAATGCCATGTGCCGCCCGTTCTGCAGGTGCCGGGCCGCCCGCGCCCCCAGCTCCGTGGCCACGCCGTCCCAGCCCGCCAACCCAGCCCGCGCCAGCTTCCAGCCGGTGTAGGTCAGCATTGCGTTCTTCGCGGAGCGGCCGAGCAACGCCAGGCTGTCGAAGGCCTTGAAGGCTTTCTCCGGGAGTTCGACGATCTCGGTGGAGAGGCAGGGGATGGCCGGTGCGGTCTCGGCGGGTTCGGTCCGCCACGGTGAATGGGGTATGACCGGCCGGAGTTCGGGTGGTTCGAGGATCTCCAGGTTCTCCCGGGGCGCGTCGTCGCGCCGCTCCGCCCACTCGTCGCAGAGGAGCGCGTCGGCGGTCAACGCCTCGCGGGGAATCCCGCGTTCCTTGCGTGGCAGGGGTCGCAGGCTATCCAGGATCGTCTCGTGAACACCGCCGCGACGCCAAGTTCGCCAGGGCACGGTCACGGTCAGTTCCGCCAGCGCCTTCCCGGCAACCAGCAGGTTGCGGATCGTCAACAGACCAAGCGATTCGGCATCGCCCCCGGCAACGTCCGGCACGGAGAACGCCCACGACCGGCGGCGCTCCCTGATGTCCGAATTGGCTTTCCTGTCGGCAATCGCTTCCACGTGGAGGACGGTTTTCTCCCGGGAGATCTCCCGGAGGTTCGCCCACGATGCCCGCGCCAGGGAGGACCGGGTGGGGCGTTTCACCTGCCACTCCCGAAGCACGACGTCCGGGCTGAAACCCGCGACCGACTCGTCCGAGGTGGCGGTGACCAGCCCCTCTTTCGTCTCCACCGTCCAGGTGGCGGGCACGTCGAAGGCGAAGCAGGTGCCGGTCAACTTCATCGGGGACTCCTCAACGTCTGGCCGTTGCCCACACACGCTAGGCCAGTTTCCCCGGTGGCGTGAGGAAACCAGAGAAACTGGGATCCCGGGGACGGGGCTCCTTCCCGAGGCCGGGCGTGTCGAGACCAAGGTGGCCGTGGGGGGCTCTGGCTACCGGGTGTGGGTTGGTTTCGACTCGGGCCACTCGTTCCTCGTGACCCGGCTCAACCAGCTTCGGGGAGGGGAAGTTGGTTGAGCCGACCTGCGAGCGTTAGCGAGCCGGTCGCGTCGAAACCATGGTGAGGGTGGTCGGGGACTTGTGGTCGGGTCTGCCTACCGGGTGTGGGTTGGTTTCGACTCGGGCCGCTCCTTCGTCGCGGCCCGGCTCAACCAGCTTCGGGGAGGGGCGCTCGCGGCCCGGGTCAACCGACTTCGCGCACTGGGCCCGTGGTTCCCCGGACCACCAGCGACGGGGTGCTGGTGCGGGTCTCCGGGGGAGCGTCGCTATCCGCCAGGCGGCGCAGGGCGAGTTCCGCGGCGTCGCGGCCCAGGTCGCTGCCGTGGAGATCCACCGTTGTCAGGTTCGTGCTCGCCCCCCGGCTCAGCTGGGAGTTGTCGTAGCCCACGACGCTCACGTCCCCGGGGACGCCGAGGCCCAGCTCGGCGGCCGCGTCCAGCGCACCCAACGCGGCCTGGTCGTTGTGGGCGAAGATCGCGGTCGGGCGGTTCGCCGGGTCGCGGGCCAGCAGGCCGTGGGCGTCGACGGCTGCCTGCTGCCTCGAATACCGCGACACCACCACGTCACCCGCCAGCCCAGCGTCCCCCATGGCCGCCAGGTAGCCGAGCCTGCGGTCGAGGTAGCCGTCGGTCTGCGGGTTCGCAAGGAACGCGATGCGACGATGTCCCAGCCCGAGGAGATGCTCGGTGGCGAGCCGCGCGCCGCGCAGGTTGTTGGTGCAGGCCGAGTCCACCCCGTCGACCCTTCGCGCGACGCTGACCAGCGGCACCTGGGCGTTGAACGCCACCACATCGGCGTCCGGCAGCAACAATCCGGTGGCGATCACGACGTCCACCTGCGACTGCGCCAGGGTCTCCAGGGCGGCGGCGTCCAGGGAACCGTCGCTGGCCCCCACCGCCATCACTATGTGCTTGTCGTTGGTTTTCGCGACGGCGCTGATGCCGTCGAACATGTCGGCGTAGACGTCCTGGCGCAGGTCGAGGAGGAATACCCCGAAGGTCGTGGCCGCCTTGCGGGCCAGTCGCGACGCGAGCCGGTTGAAGCGGTAGCCCATGGCGTCGGCGGTGGCGAGGATGTGGTCGCGGGTGGCGGCGCTGACCCCCGGCACGTCGCGGAAGGCCATCGACACCAGCGCCCGCGACACCCCCGCCCGGCGTGCGATGTCCTCCATCGTCACGGTTCCCATGGGTCCCCACCTCCGCGATTCAGTATTGCAGGGGAGAAACGCCGAACCTCCGGTTTCGGGGAAAAAGATCGGGCCGCCGCCGGATCGATCGGACGGCGGCCCGGTTTCCTGCCGCAGGGAGGTCGAGAGGTCAACGGGCGAGTACCGGCCCGTCGAACCGTCTCAGACGGCAGTCCTTGCTCCGCCGCTGTGGTAACAGCGGGTGACGGCGTCCAGCACCTTCATCGTGTGCAGGCCGTCGGCCAGGGTGGCGCAGGCCGGAAGCCTCGACTCGCGCCCGAGTACCTGGTCGAGGAAGGCGCGGATCTGGTAGACGAACAGGTCACCGTAGCCGAAGCTGATGTTGCCGCCCGGCATCGGGACGGCGTCGTCGAAGACCGCGGCGGTGCCGGGGCCGACGTAGACGACCCGGTCGCCGCGGGTATGGGCGCTCGGCTGGTTGTCGGAGACCACGAATTCCGCGGGGCGGCGCCAGTCGAACACGGCCCGCGACTGGGTGCCCGTGATGGTCAGCGCCAGGTCGTTCGGCGGTCCGTAGGCCGCCCGCGAGGTACGGAACGTGGCGGCCGCGCCGTTGGCGAAAGTGGCGGTGAACACCGCCGAGTCGTCGTTGGTGACGGCCTCCTTCTCGTCGGACAGCTCCGCGTGGTCGTGGCCGATCACGTTGCCCAGGGGCAGGTTGCGTTCCTTGATGGAGATCGTGAAGTCGGCTCCGGCCACGGAGACGATGGGCCCTGCGACGTACTCGGCCAGGTCGATGATGTGGGCTCCCAGGTCAGCGAGTGCGCCGCTGCCCAGGTCGCCGCGGAACCGCCAGCTCATCGGGCCTGCCGGGTCGCAGGCGTAGTCGGCCAGGTAGTGGGCCTCAATCAGGATCGGATCGCCCAGTTCTCCGGAGGCCAGCAGGTCGCGGATCGCCTCGACGGCCGGGTTGCGGCGGAACGAGTACGCCGTCGCCGCCACCGTTCCCGCCTTCTCGGCCGCCGCGACCATGGCCTCGGCGTTGGCGAGGGTGTCGGCCAGGGGCTTCTCGCATAGCACGTGCTTGCCCGCCGCGAGCAGCGCCTCGACCACTTCGCGGTGCAGCGAGTTCCCGACGACGACGCTCACCACGTCGATCTCGGGATCATCGGCGATCTCCTGCCAGGAGCCGACGGCCTTTTCGAAGCCGTAACGCCCGGCCACCTCGGTGGCGAGCTCCTGGTTGATGTCCGCGATCGCGATCAGCCGGACCGGCGGCAGGCCGCCGCCGTGGATGGTGTTGGCCTGGCGGTATCCGTTGGCGTGACTGCGTCCCGCCATGCCGGCACCGATGACGGCGACTCCGAGTTGTTTCGTCATGATCTTCTCCTGGGTTCAGTGGATGCCGAGGTGGTTGTCGGCCAGGACCCTGCGGGTTTCGATGGCCAGAGGGAGGGGAACATCGGGGGCGCAGGGGTAGAGGTCCTGCTCGACGATGACGTAGAGCTCCTTGTCGAGGGCGGCGAGGGCGTCGATGACGGCCCCGACCTTCGGCTGGCCCGCGTCGGGGGTGACGCACACGCCCAGCGAGACGGCCTCGCCGAACGACAGGTTCTCCCGGCGCACCCGCTGCACCACCTCGGGGTCCATCTGCTTGATGTGCACCAGGCCGATGCGGTCGGGGTAGGAGCGGATCAGGTCGACGGTGTCCACCTCGCCGTACTCCAGGTGCCCGGTGTCCAGGCAGAAGGAGACGTATTCGGGATCGGTCTCGGCGAAGAACCGGTCGATCTGTTCACGGTTCTCGATGTGGGAGTCGCCGTGGGGGTGAACCACCATGGTGACGTCGTAGTCCTCCTTGAGGAGCTTCCCCAGGCGGTTGGCGTTGCCGGCGAGGAGTTTCCAATCGGCGTCGCTGAGGTTCGGGTCCTCGGCCCAGCCCCCGGTCTGGAGGTCGCGGAGCATGGGTGGCAGGTACACCAGGTGGTGGGCGCCGATGGCCTTCAACACGGAGGCGTTCGCGCGCATCTCGCGCTCGGTCTGTTCCCACGCCTCGGGGCGGTGCAGGATGCCGAACTGGGTGCCGGCCACCACGCGGATGCCGCGTTTGGTGCACTCGGCCTGCAGCACCTCGGGGTCGGTGGGGAGGAAACCGAAGGGTCCGGTCTCGATCACCTCGTACCCGGCCTCGGCGACCTCGTCCAGGAAGGTCTGCCAATTGACCTGTTTGTCGTCCTCGGGGAACCAGACTCCCCATGAATCGGGGGCGATTCCTACTGTGAGTTTGTTGTAAGGCTTTTCGGGATTTCGGGACTTGCCTGACATGCGCGGGCCTTCTGTCACAGGGTTTCTGGTCGCAGGACGATTCGGCACGGGCCACGACGCCGCATTTGAACCGCTCTAGTTTTGAGTTTAGGCAGCGGTCCCAGAGGTGTCAAGAAGGCGATTCCGGGGGATCGTCCGGCCGCCGGGGCCCGGTTGACTGGGGGAGAGGTGGTCGCCGGAGGTCCGGCGAGGCGATTCGTCCGTCCGCCCGCTGTAGCGGTCTAGGTAAAAGTGGTTAAAGCGATCTAAAGATAAATCCCATTGTCTTGACATTTTGGCGACGGGGCGTAAACATGGTGGCCCGTGGCCAGGAGAGTCACACATGTCCGCGAAACCTCTGAACCCGTTGGGCACCCGTGATGTGCGGGACCCGGGCCCAGGGGAATCGCCACCGGTCCAGCGAGGAGGCTGATACATGACCACCACCGAATCTGGTCCCGAGGCCAGTGCCCGTCTCGGGGAGGTCCTGCTCGAGGCCCGGGGTGTCAGCAAGTTCTTCCCGGGGGTCCGGGCGCTGGAGGGCGTCGACTTCACCCTGCGCACCGGGGAGGTGCACGCGCTCGTCGGCGAGAACGGCGCCGGCAAGTCGACGCTGATGAAGGTCCTCTCGGGGCTCTACCAGCCCGACGAGGGCGAGGTCCTGATGCGGGGCGAACCCATCACCCTGCCGACCCCGCTCGCCGCCCAGCAGGCGGGCATCAGCGTCATCCACCAGGAATTCTTCCTGATGAACCATCTGACGGCGGCGCAGAACATGTTCATCGGCCGCGAACCCCGGCTGCCCGGCGGTCTCCTCGACCACAAGAAGCTCAACAACGACGCCGCCGAACTCCTGGAGAGGCTCGGGGTCAAGATCGACCCGCGCATCCAGGTGGGGAAGCTGACCGTCGCCTCCCAGCAGCTGCTGGAGATCGCCAAGGCGCTCTCGTTCAACTCCAAGGTCCTGATCATGGACGAGCCGACGGCCGCCCTGAACGACGCCGAGGTGGAGACGCTGTTCCGGATCATGGACGGTTTCATCGGACCCGACACCGGCATCGTCTACATCTCCCACCGAATGGAGGAAATCCGCCGCAAGTCCACCCAGATCACCGTCCTGCGCGACGGGAAGTTCGTGGACAGCCGCCCGAGTTCCGAGGTCACCATCCCGGAGATCATCCAGCTGATGGTGGGTCGCAAACTGGCCTCCGACGTGCGACCCGAACCACGCGAGAGCACCGAGACGGTCCTCGACGTGAAGAAGCTGTCCACCGCCGAGCTGCTCAAGGACGTCAGCTTCCACCTGGAGAAGGGCGAGATCCTCGGTTTCGCCGGGCTGATGGGCGCGGGCCGCACCGAGGTGGCGCGGGCCCTGATAGGCGCCGATCCCCGCACCGGCGGCGTCGTCACGGTCGGCGGCAAACAGGTGGACATCCACAGCCCGAAGGACGCCGTCAAGATCGGCATCGGCTACCTCTCCGAGGACCGCAAACGCTACGGCTTGGTGCTGCAGCAGGACGTCGCGGCAAACACCGTGCTGCCGTCGCTGAAGAAGTTCTCCACGGGCGGGTTGCTGCAGGACGGCAGGATGCGCCAGGCCGCCGGGAAATGGGTGAAGACCCTCGCCACGAAGACCCCCAGCGTGCGCCAGCAGGCCCGGAACCTCTCCGGCGGCAACCAGCAGAAGGTGGTGCTCGCCAAGTGGCTGGAGCGCGACTGCGACATCCTCATCTTCGACGAACCCACCCGCGGCATCGACGTCGGCGCCAAACAGGAGATCTACGACCTCCTCGACGAACTGACCGATCAGGGCAAGTCGATCATCATGATCTCCTCCGAGATGGAGGAGGTGCTGCGCATGTCCGACCGGATAGCGGTGATGTGCAACGGCCGTATCACCGGATTCCTCCCGAATGCCGAGGCCACCCAGGAGAAAATCATGGAGCTGGCCACCCAGTTCACGACCACCGAGACCACGAGCGAGGCCAACTGATGTCCACCGCCACCGCCGCCCCCACCACCGTCCGGTCCAGGGGCATTCCCGAGCAGTACAAGGCGATCCTCCAGCAGATCCTGGTGGTGGCCGTCCTGATCCTCCTGTCCGTCTTCTTCACCATCATGAAACCGGCGTTCGCGGACTGGAGCAACCTCTCGTCGCTGCTGCTGGCCTCCGTCGTGACGGGTGTGCAGGCGCTCGGGCTGTCGTTCGTGATCGCCACCGGCGGCATCGACCTGACCCCCGGGCTCGGCATGGCGGCGACGTCGGTGTTCGCGGGGGTGCTGATCGCCAAGTCGGGCGGTTTCGGCCTGCCCATGTGGGTCGGGGTCCTCGGTGGCCTGGCGGCGGGCGCTCTGTTGGGACTCATCAACGGGGTGCTGGTGGCCTACATCAAGATGCAGCCCATGATCGCGACGCTGGCCATGATGATGGTCTGCTGGGGCGCGGCCCTGGTGATGGCGGGTGGCAAGAACATCTCGCTGCGCAACGTCGAGGGCTACAGCGGTATCGCGGTCGGTGAGATCATCCCCGGCGTCTACAACAGCATCCTGATCCTCATCCTGCTGGCCGTGATCGCCGGTGTGCTCATGAACCACACCGTCGTCGGGCGCTACTCCCTGTCCATCGGCTCCAACGAGGAGGCCACCCGCATCTCCGGCGTCGACACCCACCGCTGGAAGGTGCTGGCCTATGTGATCTGCGGCCTGTTCACGGGGATCTCCGGCATCCTGATGTCGTCGCGGCTGTCCGCCGCCCAGCCGACCCTCGGGCAGGGCTACGAAATGTACGCCATCGCGGCGGCCGTCATCGGTGGCACGTCGCTGCGAGGCGGCCGCGCCTCGATCTTCGGCGCCGTGATCGGTGCCGTGACCATCCAGACCATCTTCAACGGCCTGACCATCATGGGCGTCCAGGACCAGTGGCAGAAGGTGGTCCTCGGGGTCGTCGTCCTCATCGCAGTGGTCGTCGACATCGTGCGCAGGGGCGGCAAGGAGGAGTGATCCTCGCGTCCCATCCCAAAACGTGCAGTGCAGCACAACCCCTGAATAGGAGAAAACAATGAAGAAACTGCTCATTGCCGGGCTCAGCGCAGCACTGGTCGTCGGGTTCAGCGCATGCTCGAACCAGTCGACGAGCTCGGGTGGGAGCTCGGGTGGCGGTCGCGTGGCGCTGGTTGCGAAGGCGAACTCGGCCGAGTACTGGGTGAAGGTGAAGGAAGGGGCCGAGGCTGCGGGCAAGGAACTCGGGGTCGACGTCAGCTTCAACGGACCCGACACCGAGTCTGAGGGCGACAAGCAGCTCAACCAGCTGCAGAGCGCCATCAACGACAAGCCGCTGGGCATTGGGTTCGCGCCCCAGGACGGCGCCCAGGACGGCGCTCCGGCGCTGATGGACCGGGCGAAGGAGTCCGGGGTGCCCGTGGTCATCTTCGACACCCCGCTCAACGGGTCCGACGTGCCCGTGGCCACCGTCGCCTCCGACAACAAGGGCATGGGTGCTCAGGCCGCCGAGAAGCTGGTCGCCCTGACCGGCGGCAAGGGCAAGGTCGCGATCATCGCCCACGGCGAGGTCGGCACCGCCGCGGCCCGGCGTGACGGTTTCAAGGAGTACCTGGCCAAGAACGCGCCCGAGCTGCAGGTCGTCGACGTGCAGAACGGCGAATCCGACCCGGCGAAGTCGCGCGACAAGGCGCAGGGCATCCTGCAGGCGCACCCGGATCTGGTCGGTTTCTTCGGCACCGACGACGACTCGACGATCGCCATCGCCGACGAGGTGGCCGCGAAGAACCTGCAGACGAAGGTGGTCGGCGTCGACTCCTCGCCCGACGTCATTTCCCTGCTGGAACAGGGCAAGATCAGCGGCATCGTGGTGCAGAACCCCTACGGCATGGGCAAGAAGACGGTCGAGTTGATCGTCGCTGCGTCGAAGGGCGAGAACCCTGCGGAGAAGAACGTGGTTTCCGAATCGGTGTGGGTGACCACCGAGAACCTCAAGGACCCGGACGTCCAGCAGATCGTCAACTGACCGATACTGGCGTGGTGAGGGGCGGTCCCGATCGGGACCGCCCCTTTCGGTTTGTTGTCACTCGGCGGGCAGGAGGAACTCGATCTGCAGCTGGAAACCCCTGACGGTGGGGGAGGGGCCGACCAAGACTCCGTCGAGCGCTGTACCCCCGCCGTAGTCGGTCTGCAGGGCCTTGATGGTGACGGGGCCGATCAAGCCGTCCTGGGGAACCTCAAGCATCCCCTGCAGCTCCCGGAGCACCGGCGCACCTTTGGCGCGGCCGTCGGGCACCCAGTCCCAGCCCGTGTACAGGGCGGTGTTCTGCTTCGCCAGGCTCGCGGGCTGGCTGTCGATCACCCCGGTCTGGGGGAAACCGAGGGCCGCCTGGAGCAGCGTTGTCGTCTCGTGACCCCACCAGCCATCCAGCGTGATCCGCGTCTTCTTCGCACTGGCGGCGGGGGCGCCGATCAGGTTCGCTGCACCCAACAGGCCTAGGGCGGGGACGCCCAGGGTGACAGTGGACAGCAGGGTCCTGCGAGACAATCCGGGATGTTCAATGGTCATGTCCTGTCCTTTCTGGTGTCTGGGGGAATCTGGGTGCGAATCACCTGGCCCCGGGTGATCATCCGGCTGGCTGGTTCTCGATCGTGGAAATCCGATCCGTTGGGGGAGAATGTGCAGAGGGCCGCAAACCGTTCCTGGTGGCATGCCCACCACGCAGGCCTCATCCGCGGGATCTCCTGGCGGGTCAGTGACCGAAGGGTCTCCGCTCTTGCTTCAATTCTGATTTCAGTGTAACGCGGGGGGAGGCTCATCCTTGCCAGGTGGCGTCCGACCTGCGAATCTGTAGCGTTTTTACCTGCGAATCTGTCGCATTGGCGCGATGAAATACCCGGAAAGGGTAATTGACAAGGAGCTGGATGAGCTGCTGCCTGAGCTGCCCGCCGTCGCTCTGGACAGCCCGAAAGGGTTTGGCAAGACCGAGACCTGCCGGTGACGGCGCCCCTGCTGGTTCCTTCCTGCTGATCGGCAGCCGCAACCCGCTGGCGAAGGATTCCGGACACACCGGGGAGAACACGAGATCGATCTGCTGGTCGAGGGACGTGGCGGTGTGCTGGTGGGGGTCGAGGTGAAACTTTCGGCGTCGGTCACGGATCGGGACGTCAAACACCTCCTCTGGCTCCGCGATCCGGTCAGCGGACGAAGACGGGGGCATCGGGCGTCGAGCGCTGTTCGTCGTAGGCGTAGCCGTTCTCGGTAAAGTCGGGGAGTTTTGCCGCGGAGCGGACCCGGTTGCGGACCAGCCAGCCGGCCATGGCGCCGCGGGCGCGTTTGGCGTGGAAACTGACCACGCGGGCGGTGCCGTTCCGGTCCCGGTCCTCGAAACGAGGTGTGATGATCCGCGCATCGAGGCGGTCGGCGTCGACGGCGGCGAAGTACTCCTGCGACGCCAGGTTGACCAGCACCTTCGCACCCGGGGAGGCGGCCAGGTCCTCGCGCAGCAGGTCGGTGATGCGCCCGCCCCACCAGTCGCGGAGGTTGCGGCCGCGGTCTGTGGCCAGGCGGGTGCCCATCTCCAGGCGGTGCGGCTGGATCAGGTCGAGGGGACGCAGCAGTCCGTAGAGCCCGGACAGGATCCGCAGGCTCTTCTGCGCCTCGGTGAGGTCGCGGGCATCGAAGTCGCGGGCGCGCAGCCCCTGGTAGACGTCGCCATTGAAGGCCAGCACCGCCGGGCGCGAGTCGTCGGGGGTGTGCGGGGTGGTGAACTCGCGGTAGCGCGTCGCGTTGAGATGGGCCAGGTCCTCGGAGATGCGCATCAGTTTCGCGATGTCGCCGGGCGATTTGGTGCGCATGATCTCGATCAGCCCCTCGGTCTCGTCGATCAACCGCGGTTCGGTGTGCCCGGTGACGGTGACCGGCGAGTCGAAGTCGAGTGACTTGGCGGGGGAGAGAACGCTCAGCATGCCCTCATTGTCACCCATCCCCTCCCCGCTCCCCTCGGTTTGCTGGCCTTGTTCCTGTTTTGCTGGCCTTGTTCACGTTTGCCTGCGCTGTGAGGCCAGCGAACACGAACAAGGCCAGCAAACCGGCATTAGGGCCAGCGAACAGGGGGTAAGGCCAGCAAAACAGGGGGAGGGGTGAGGGTCGGGGAGCAGCGGACGAGGGGGCTGGATGAGAGCATTTTCAACAATATGAGAAAGCTCTCACGTCAGCCTCATCCCTTGCTTCATTTCGGTTGCGATGCTCTTCCCAGTCCCGGGAAACGGGACTGGAGAGAAAGGCAACGATCATGGCGAAAACCTACCGGGTACTGCTGTACAGCCATGACTCCCAAGGCCTGGGGCATGTGCGACGCAACCTGGCCATCGCTCACAACCTGGCCCGGCGCCTGCCGGGAGCCATCGACGCCGACGTCGCGGGGCTCCTGGTCACCGGGCTGGCACCCGCATCACGCTTCCCCCTGCCCGAGGGCTTCGACTGGGTCACCATCCCGGGCGTCTCCAAGGGCCGCGACGGCTATCGGCCGCGCAGCCTGTCCGGCGCCACCGGCGACCTGATCAAACTTCGTTCCCGGCTGCTGCAGGCCGCCCTGCTCGGTTTCAAACCCGACCTGGTCATCATCGACCGCCACATCTACGGCGTCTGGTCCGAGCTGCGGGAACCCCTCATGTGGCTGCGAGAGCAACACCCAACCGTGCGGGTGGTCCTCGGGCTGCGCGAGGTCCTCGACGACCCCCGCGTCGCCGCCGCGGAATGGGAACGCCTCGGCGACCCCGACCGGCTGCGCGACCTCGTCGACGAGGTGTGGGTCTACGGCGACCCCGCCGTCCACGACCCCGTCGCCACGGGCGAGGCCCCGCCCGCCCTGGCCGACCGCATCCGCTTCACCGGCTACCTCGCCCACGACCGTCGCGTCAGCGACCACGGCGAACCGATCGAGCCCAAACCGTTCGTGCTCACCACCGCGGGCGGCGGATCCGACGGCCACGAACTGCTGCGCGCCGCCGTCGCCATGCGGGCCCCGGCCGGGTACGAGAACATCGTCGTCACCGGGCCGCAGCTCGACGACGCCAGCTTCGAGGCCATCGCCGCGCAGGCCGCCCCCGGCACGCAGGTGCACCGCTCCTGGCCGGGCCTGGGCAGCCAGATCGCCGAGGCCGCCGCCGTGATCTCCATGGGCGGCTACAACACCGTCTGCGAGATCCTCGCCACCGACACCCCGGCGCTGGTAGTGCCCCGCGAGACCCCGCGGCTGGAGCAGCTGATCCGCGCCGAGGCGCTCCGCGACGCCCGCGCCCTCGACGTGATGCGCACCCCGCAGGTCACCGCCGAGACCCTCGGGGCCTGGGCGGCCGGCGCCGTGACGCGCCGCGTCGACCGTTCCCACATCTCCCGCGACGGCCTGGCGGCCACCGCCGATTTCGCCGCCGACCTGCTCAGCGACGCCAATCCCGCTGTTCAGGAGGTCGTGGCATGACCCGCATCGGA
This sequence comes from Arachnia propionica, assembly GCF_900637725.1. GTDB lineage: Bacteria > Actinomycetota > Actinomycetes > Propionibacteriales > Propionibacteriaceae > Arachnia > Arachnia propionica. The sequence continues at coordinate 201,495 of NZ_LR134406.1, forward strand.
TACGTCCTCAAGGTCTACCCGCGCTTCTCCGAGACCTTCATCGTCACCGAGATCCTGGCCCGCGAGGCCCACGGCGACGACCTGCGCATCTACGCGCTGCGTCCCACCACCGATGCCCGCTTCCACCCCGAGATCGCGCGGGTGCGCGCCCAGGTCTCGTGGGTGCCGCGCCCCGCCAAGGCCAGCGAGTTCTGGGCCCAGCTCAGCGACTCCCTGCGCCACGAGGACCTGCGACGCCGCTTCGCCGAACTCACGCCCGACATCGCCGGCCTGCCCGCCGACGAGGTGGCGCAGGGAATCTCCCTGGCCGCGTCCGTGATCGACGACGGCATCGACCACCTCCACGCCCACTTCGCCTCCCTGGCGGGCCGGATGGCGTGGCTCGCGTCCCGGTTGACGGGGGTGCCCTACACCATCACCACGCACGCCAAGGACATCTACCACGAGTCCGTGGACCGCGGCTGGCTGCGGCGGATCTGCGGTGACGCCGACCGGGTGATCGCGATCAGCCGTTTCAACGAGCGCTACCTGAACGAGGTTCTCGACGGCACCGGGGCGAGGATCTCCCTGCAGTACAACGCCCTCGAACTGGAACGTTTCCCCTACCGCGACCCGATCCAGCCCAGCCTTCCGCTGCGGATCGCCACCGTCGGGCGGCTCGTCCCGAAGAAGGGTTTCGCCGACCTCATCGACGCCGTCGCGGCCCTCGAGGTTCCCGCAGAACTGGACATCGCGGGCAGTGGCGAGCTGCACGACGAGCTCGCCGCCCGCATCGAACGTCTCGGCCTGGGCGATCGCGTCCGCCTGGTGGGTCCGCTCACCCAGAACGAGGTCTCGGAGCTGATCCGCGGCTCCCACGTCTTCGCTGCCCCCTGCATTCCCGCCGACGACGGCAACATCGACGGCCTGCCGACGGTGGTGCTGGAGGCCATGGCCCTCGGCACCCCGGTGGTCGCGACCTCCGTCAGCGGCCTGCCCGAGGTGGTGCGCGACGGCCTCACCGGCATCCTCATCGACCCCGGTGACGTCGCCGCCCTGACCCGTTCCCTGGCCGAGCTGGCCGCCGGGCGGGTGCCCGTGGTCACCCTCGCCCGCAACGCCCGGGCCCTCATCGAAGAACAGTTCAACAGCCGCCGCCAGGCGGCAACGCTCTCCACGTGGGAGGGAGGACACTGATGCGTATCGCCTATGTCACCGTCGATCCCGGAATCCCCGTCTTCGGCACGAAGGGTGCCTCCGTGCACATCCAGGAGGTGGTGCGGGAACTGATCCGCCGCGGACACGACGTCACCGTCCACACCACCCGCGCCGGGCGCGACATCCCCGACGACCTGGCCGGCCTGGAGGTGATCGAGACCCGCATCGAGGCCGACGACCCCGGGGCCAGGGAACGCGCCCAGCAGGAGGTCTCCGCGCGGATCGCGGCGCGCATCATCGCCGGCGGCGCCGACCTGGTCTACGAGCGCTACTCGCTGTTCAGCACCGCGCTCGCCGAGGTGGCAGAGGCCACCGGGGCAGCCGGGATCCTGGAGGTCAACGCCCCCCTCATCGAGGAGCAGCGCACCCACCGCGTGCTCGTCGACGAGGAGGCCGCCGGGAAAGCGCTGGCCCGGCAGGTGGCGGCCGCCACCGCCACCGTCGCGGTCTCCGATCCCGTTCGCGACTGGGTGCGGGAACGCACCGGCTCGGAGAGCGTCCGCACCGTCCCCAACGGCGTCAGCATCACCCGCATCGTTCCGCGGCCCGAGGACATCGGCGACCCGGTGGTGACCTTCGTCGGCACCCTCAAACCGTGGCACGGCGTCGCCGACCTGCTGGCCGCCGCGGCCCTCGCCAAGCGGCCCTGGAAGCTGCGGATCATCGGCGACGGCCCCGAACGGGCCGCCCTGGAGGAACAGGCCGCGGGCCTCGGGATCGAGGTGGACTTCCGCGGCGCCGTCGCCCCCGCCGACATGCCGGGGCAGCTCGCCGGATCCGCCATCGGAGTGGCCCCCTACCCCGATCTCGGCGGCGAACAACAGCAGTACTTCTCGCCCCTGAAGGTCTACGAATACCTGGCGGCCGGGCTGCCGGTGGTGGCCTCCGCCGTCGGGCAGCTGCCGCAGATCCTCGGTGAGCTGGGCACCCTGGTGCCGCCCTCCGACCCGGCCGCGCTGGCTACCGCCATCGACACCCTCGCAGCCGACCCCGTGCTGCGCGGAAAACTGGGGTGGCGGGGACGGATGCAGGCCGAGGAGAAACACAGCTGGGCCGGTGCCGTCGACCGCATCCTCGACCTGGCCGGGAGGGCCGATGGCTGACCGCGACAAACCCTCGATGCGGCGCAGCCTGAAGCTGGTCGCGCCCGACGTCGCCCCGCACCGCGCGCTCATCCTGTTCGGGGTGCTCGCGCTGCTGCTGGAGGTGGCCTTCCGGGTGCTGGAGCCGTGGCCCCTGAAGATCGTCGTCGACGCGGTCACGGCGTTCCGGGGCGCGAAGGTCTCCCACCAGCCCGCGAGCGTTGAGCTGCTGATCGGGTGCGGTGTCGCGCTGCTGCTGATCGTGGGGTTGCGTGCCCTCAGCAACTACCTGGCCACCATCTGTTTCGCGCTGGTCGGTTCCCGGGCCGCCACGTCGCTGCGGGCCCGCGTGTTCCGGCACGTCCAGGGTCTGTCCCAGCAGTTCCACGCCCGCAACCGCAGCGCAGACACCGTGCAGCGGATCGTCGGTGACGTCGCCCGGATGCAGGAGGTCGCGATCACCGCCGGATTGCCGCTGATGGCCAACGTCGCAACCCTGCTGGTGATGGTCGTGGTGATGTTCGTCCTCGACCCGCTGCTCGCCAGCGTCGTGCTGGTGGCGGTCGTGGCCTTCGCGGTGACTTCGGGTCCGACGTCGCGGAAGATCACCGCCGCGTCCCGGCAGACCCGCAAGGGCGAGGGGCAGCTGGCCAACACCGCCCAGGAATCCCTCGCATCGATCCGCGTGGTGCAGGCCTACGGGCTGGAGAACTTGGTGGAGGAGAACTTCACCTCCGCGAATCGCACGTCGCTGCGGGAGGGGGTGCGGTCGCGCCGCTACGCCGCTAGGCTGGAACGCACCACCGACGTCATCGTCGGCCTGGCGACCGCGATCGTGCTGGTCGGCGGCGGGCTGCGGGTGATGCAGGGCGCGATGAGTCCCGGCGATCTGGTGCTGTTCATCACCTACCTGCGCACCACCATGAAACCGCTGCGCGACATGGCCAAGTACACGGGCCGCATCGCCCGGGCCAGCGCGTCGGGGGAGCGGGTCGCCGACCTGATGGAGATCACCCCCGACGTCGTCACCCCCGATGAGCCGGTGCGGCCGGACGTCGTGACGGGTGCGGTGCGGTTCGACCGGGTGGTCACCGAATACGACGGCGTCGAGGTGCTGCGCGGCCTCTGCCTGGACATCCGGCCCGGCGAGCGGGTAGCGATCATCGGGCCGTCCGGGGCGGGCAAGTCCACCCTCGTGTCGCTGCTGGTGCGGGCCATCGACCCCGTCTCCGGGTGTGTGCGGCTCGACGGGCACCGTCTGACCGACCTCGACCTGACCCAGCTGCGAGCCAGCGTCTCCCTGCTGCACCAGGAGGCGGTGCTGTTCACCGGCACCATCCGCGAGAACATCCGCATGGGCCGCGGCGACGCCACCGACGCGGAGGTGGAGGATGCCGCCCGCGCCGCCAACGCCCACGACTTCATCACGGAACAACCCGACGGCTACGAAACCGTCGTGGGGGAACGCGGCGGCACCCTCTCCGGCGGCCAGCGGCAGCGGATCGCGATCGCCCGGGCGCTGCTGCGCCGCTCACCCGTCGTGGTGCTCGACGAGGCCACCACCGGTCTCGACCCCGAGGCCGCGAGCCTGGTGCTGGACGCCATCGACCGTCTCGCCGCGGGCCGCACCACCCTGGCCGTCACCCACGACGCCGAGGTGGCGCTCAGGGCGACACGGGTGGTGTGGCTCGAGGACGGCCGCATCCGGCTCGACGCCACCCCGGAGGAACTCGTCGCCACCAGCGACGTGTTCCGGGCCTGGGTGCAGGCCAGCGGCCGCGACATGGATTCCATCAGGATCGGAGGTTCGCGATGAACACCGGACAACTCGTCGCCCGCGTGCTCGACCCCGGCTGGCTCAGCGAACAGGCGGGACGACCCGTCCGGGCCGCCCGGCTGCGGATCAAACCCCGCACCTCGCTGGTCGTCGGCCTCGACGACACCGCCGGCCATCCGGCCGGCTGGCTGCGTTTCCTGTGGCCCATCAGCCACAACAAGGCCGCCCGGACCCGCCGGGAAGCCGGTGAACTGGGCCTGGAAACCGCCGAACACGAACTCGGGGAGCTGCTGGCGCAAACCGGCCCGCTACCCGCCGACCCGAAACTGCTGAAACGCATCGCAGCCGCCACCGCGTCCGGGAAACTCGGGCGCTGGGAGGCGTCGCAGGTGCTGCGCTACAACCCGCTGCGCAGGGTGGTGGTGCGCGACGGGATGCGTGTGGTGCGGGTCGCGACCAGCCGGGACAGGGGGGTGGCCTTCGACCGTTTCATCGCGGGGGTGGTCGAGACCCCCCTCCGTCTCGACGACGGCACCCTGGACGGCGTCAGCGTCCACGCCTTCACCGGCGCCCAGGACCTGGCCGGCCTCCTCGCCGGAAACCCACCGAGCCGGCCCTCTGACGAAAGCCGGTTGAGCCGGGCTGCGAGCGATTCTGACGAAAGCTGGTTGAGCCGGGCTGCGAGTGATTCTGATGGAAGTTGGTTGAGCCGGGCTGCGAGCGATTCTGATGGAAGTTGGTTGAGCCGGGCTGCGAGCGAAGCGAGCGGCCCGTGTCGAAACCATCCCGGGGCTGACCGCGGCCCCATCCGCGCCGCAGGGGCGATGCTCGCCCGGCTCCACGTCGCCGGGGTTCCTGACGACCTGGCCCGCTCGCTCGCTCTCCGCGCCCCCGACCCGGCCGCCCAGGGCCTGGCCCACGCCGCCCTGCTCGACGAACTGGCCCCCGGCCTGGCGGAGCGGATGCGCCGGGTGGTCGCGCGGTTCCCCGGGGCGGCCTCCGCGATACCGGTGCTGTCCCACGGCGACCTGTCGCCCGACCAGGTGCTGACCACCCGTACCGGCGACCGGGTGTGGCTCACCGACTTCGACCGCGCCTGCCTGGCCCCCCGCGCCGTCGACCTGGGGTCCTTCATCGCGGTCCTGGACGACGACGCCTTCCTGGACGGCTATCGCGACGGCGGTGGCCAACTGCCCCCCGGCGACCAGCTGCGACGGGCGGTCGCGGCGTCGCTGATCCTGCGGGCCGCCGACCCGCTGAGGCGCGCGTCCCGCGCCTGGGAGCAGGAGATATCGGCGAATCTCGATCGAATAATGGAGGTTCTGAAGTGAAAGCCCTGTCAACAGTTCGTGCGCTCAGCGGCGTGCGGCGTGCCTGGCCCGGGCGCGACGGCTCGATCACCTTCGAACTGGCGGCCCCCGCGGGCAAACTCCGCGCCGGGAGGGTCAACCGGGAGGGGGAGGTGTGGATCACCGGCTACGCCTCCGACCCGGAACTCCCGGAACTGACCCCCGGCGTCGCGGGCAGGCTCGTGGTGCACCGGTTCCACCGCCGGGCCGTGGTCCTGGCCTGCGACCGGGCGATCAAGTTCACCCGTCAGGGACGCGCCAACGCCGTCGCGGTGCAGTCCTCGCAGGTCGCGGAGCTGTGCGACGGCTCCGGGATCGCCGCGGCCCGGGTGCTGACCCACTCGCCGTCGCGGGTGGAACTGGCGCTCCTGCCCGGCCGTACCCTCCACGACCTCGGCGGCGATGCGCTGCCCGGGTGGCGGCGCTTCGCCGAGACCTGGCCCGGCCTGGTCGCGCGCCCCGCGGGGCTGCCGGAACACACCGGGGCCGATGAGGCCAACGTGCTGTGGCGATGGTTCGAAAGCGCCCGGGAACATCGGGCGCTGCCGCTGCTGGACCGGCTCGGGGCCGAGGTCGTGGAAACCTGCCAGCAGCTCACGTCCGGCGACGACGGCACCCGCGTGCTCACCCACCGCGACCTCCACGACAAGCAGCTGCTGTGGGACGGAATCACCCTCGGCCTGCTCGACCTCGACACCGCGGCCCGCGGCGAGGCCGCCCTGGACCTGGGGAACCTGTGGGCCCACGTCGAACTGCGACACGCCCAGGGGAGCCTCGGAGCGCAGGAACGCGACCGCATCCTCGCTCTGCTGCTGGGCGACCTGGCCGGGGCACTTCCCACCACCCTCGACCGCGTCGCCGCATACCACCGGGCCGCCCGGCTGCGGCTCGCCTTCGTCTACGCCTTCCGGCCAAGGCCGACCGGCTGGCTGTCCCACTGGGTGGAGGAAACCCTCGCTTCCTCCGGTCCCACTACATCGTGAACTCTTGAACAGGAGAAACCCATGAAGATCTCGGTTGTCGGTTGCGGATACCTGGGAGCGGTCCACGCCGCCTGTATGGCCGAACTCGGACACGACGTGCTCGGCATCGATGTCGACGAAACCAAGGTGGCGGCGCTGTCCGCGGGCCGGGCGCCGTTCTACGAACCCGGTTTCGAGGAACTGCTCACCCGGGTCCTCGGCACCGGCAGGCTGCGATTCACCACCACCCCCGGCGACGACCTGGCCGACGTGGACCTGCACTTCATCGCCGTCGGCACCCCCCAGTCCGGGACCGGTGCCGCGGACCTCAGCTACGTCGACGCCGCCATCACCACCCTGCTGGCCGGGGCCGCGCCCGGGTCGGTGGTGGTGGGCAAGTCCACCGTCCCAGTCGGCACCGCAACACAACTCGCCGACCGGCTCGCGGAACGGGACATCGCCCTGGTGTGGAATCCCGAGTTCCTGCGCGAGGGATTCGCCGTCGCCGACACCCTCCACCCCGACCGCATCGTCTACGGCCTGCCCGCCGACCCCGCACGCGCGGAACTGGGACGCGCCCGGCTCGACGAGGCCTACGCCCGGCTGCTGGCCGACGGCATCCCGCAGATCGTCGCCGACTACGCGACGGCGGAACTGGTGAAGGTGGCCGCCAACTCGTTCCTGGCCACCAAGATCAGTTTCATCAACGCGATGGCGGAACTGTGCGAGGCCACCGGCGGCGACGTCACCGCCCTGGCGGACGCCCTCGGACACGACGACCGCATCGGCCGACGGTTCCTGGGGGCCGGGGTCGGGTTCGGCGGCGGCTGCCTGCCCAAGGACATCCGCGCCTTCGTCGCCCGTGCCCAGGAACTCGGCGTCCACGACGCCGTCTCCTTCCTGCGGGAGGTGGACGCCATCAACCAGCGCCGTCGCGACCGGGTGGTCGACCTGGCCCTGCGAAGCCTCGGCGACCAGCTTCCCGGGGCGAGGATCACCGTGCTCGGGGCGGCGTTCAAACCCAACAGCGACGACATCCGCGACTCGCCCGCCCTGGACATCGCCCATCGCCTGTACCTGCTCGGAGCGCAGGTGAGCATCACCGACCCCAAGGCCCTCGACGCCGCCGTTCGGCGGCACCCGGACCTCGTCGCGGAACCCGACACACAAAGGGCCCTGCAAGACGCCGACCTGGTGCTGCTGCTCACCGAATGGGACGAGTACGTCCAGCTGGATCCCGCGAGGGTGGCGAACCTGGTGCGACGCCCCGTCATCATCGACGGTCGCAACGCCCTCAACCCGGCCCGCTGGCGCGCGTCGGGCTGGACCTACCACGGCCTGGGAAGGTGAATCGATGCCGAAGCCGGTTGAGCCGACCTGCGAGCGTCAGCGAGTGGGTCGTGTCGAAACCATGGTGTGGGTGTCCGGGGACTTGGGATCGGGTTTTGGTTACCGGGTGTGGGGTGGTTTCGACTCGGGCTGCTCGTTCTTCGCGACCTGGCTCAACCGGCTTGTGGGGGTGGAAGTTGGTTGAGCCGGTCGTGTTGAAACCATGGTGAGGGTGGTTGGGTTTTGGTTACCGGGTGTGGGGTGGTTTCGACTCGGGTCGCTCGCGTGAGCCTCACGTGCTGGCTCAACCGATTTCGGAAGGACTTTGAGCGCGGGAGAAGGTGAGCATGGGAAAGAATGAGGGAATGAGGAGGTTTCTGCGTCGCGGCGGATCGACGATTCGCGCCCGGTTCATGTTCGCGCTCGTGCTGGTGGCCGGGATTGCGCTGACCATCTCCGGGGTGATCGTCGGGATCCTCCAGAGCCGGCACCTCAAGGACACCACCGAGAACCAACTGCGGCGGGTGGAGGGGGAGCTGAGGGCGCTTGCCACCGACGGGGTGGATCCGGAGACCAAGGAGCCGTTCAGCTCCGCCCCCAACGTGCTGAAAACCTTCATGAGACGCAGCGTCATCAGTCCCGACTCGGGGGAGGCGGGTTTCATCGACGGCGAACTCCGGTGGGTCGCAATTCAGGACGTGAAACTCAGGCCCGAGGACGACCCCGAACTCCTGGAGGCCGTCCGGGGCAACCTCACGGGAACCGACAACGTCATCAAACCCATCCGGACGTCCAAGGGAAACTACAGGGTGCTGGTGGCCGTCGTCAGCATCGGCGACCACAAGGCCACCCTGCTGCGCGTCATCGACCTGGACCGGGCGGGGGCCCAGCTGCGGCAGTCCATGGCGTTCTACGCGGTGGCGGCGGTGCTGACGGTGGCGTTGCTGATCGCGCCGACCTGGCTGATCGTCGGCAGACTGCTGCGGCCGATCGGGGAGCTTCGGACCGCCACCGATCAGATCGATGAACACGACCTCACCACCCGGGTGCCGGTGCGGGGTCGCGACGACCTGACCGCCCTGGCGAGGGCCGTCAACCGGATGCTGGACCGGGTGCAGGGCGCGGTCGAGGGGCAGCGCCGGCTCCTCGACGACGTCGGGCACGAGCTGCGCACCCCGATCACGGTGGTGCGCGGACACCTGGAGCTGATCGACCACGACGACCCCGCCGACGTCATCCAGACCCGGGAACTCGCCATCGACGAACTCGACCGCATGGGAGTGCTCGTCAACGACCTTCTCACGCTCGCGAAGGCCTCCCAGAGCGATTTCGTGACCCCCACCAGCTGCGACGTCGCCGAACTGACCGATCAGGTGCTGGTGAAGTCGAAGGCGCTGGGGAACCGCGACTGGCAGTTGGAACACGTCGCGATGGTTCGGGCGGTGCTGGATCCGGTGCGGATCACCCAGGCGTGGCTCCAGCTCGCGGCCAACGCCGTCAAGTATTCCGACGAGGGAACCCGGATCGGCATCGGGTCGCGGGTGGAGGACACGTCGGTGCTGCTTTGGGTGCGCGACCAGGGCATCGGCATGACACCGGAGGAAACCAAGGCGGTGCGGCAACGGTTCGTCCGGACGACGGCCGCGGTGCAGCGGGCATCGGGGTCGGGGCTGGGCCTCAACATCGTCGACAGTATCGTGGAAGCCCACGGCGGGCATCTGGACATCGAATCCGTGCCGAAGGGCGGATCGGTGTTCACCCTGCGGATTCCGATGAATCCCGCAAGCCCCCACGCAACGCCCATCGGGCCACTCCCGGAGGGCGCTCCCGAACCGAGGGGACCACAACAGTGAGCAGCATATTGATCATCGAGGACGAACCCAGGATCGCTGGGTTCATAGCCAAGGGGTTGAAGTCGGCAGGATTCACCTCAGAGACCACGCCCTCCGGTGAGATGGGGGCCACGCTGGCGGTGCATGGCAACTTCTCGTTGATCATCCTGGACGTCGGGCTGCCGGACATCGACGGGTTCGAGGTGCTGGAACGCATCCGCGGCCAGGGGGTGGCGACGCCGGTGATCATGCTCACGGCCCGCTCGTCGGTGGCCGACCGGGTGGCGGGACTGGAGGGCGGCGCCGACGACTACATGCCGAAACCTTTCTCCTTCGAGGAACTGCTGGTCCGGATCCGGCTGCGGCTCAGGACCGAACCCGAACCCGCGAGAACAACGGTCAACTACCTGGAACATCGCGGCCTGGTGCTGGACTACCGCACCCGTCGCGCCCAGGTCGACGGCCAGTGGGTGGACCTGTCTGCCCGCGAGTTCACCCTCGCGGAGGTGTTCCTGCGCAACCCGGGCCAGGTACTCAGCCGCGAACAACTCCTGAGCAACGTCTGGGGCTTCGACTTCGACCCCGGCTCGAACATCGTCGACGTCTACGTCTCCTACCTGCGCAACAAGCTGGGCAAACAACGCTTCGAAACAGTCCGGGGAATGGGCTACCGCCTGGTGTGAGGGGAGCGTCCCCAAAGTCGACCGGCTTCGTCCTCCCCGAAGTTGGTTGAGCCGGTCGTATCGAAACCATCTCATCCCCAAGCTGGTTGAGCCGACCTGCGAGCGTCAGCGAGCGGGTCGTGTCGAAACCATGTCGTGGGTGTCCGGGGAGTTGGGGTCGGGTTCTGGCTACCGGGTGCCAGGTGGTTTCGACTAGGGTCGCTCGTTCCTCGCGTCCCGGCTCAACCGGCTTTGTCCTCCCCGAAGCTGGTTGAGCCGACCTGCTCGCTCTGCGAGCCGGTCGTGTCGAAACCACGGAGACCGCAGTCCAACCCTGCGAAGAAGTTATCGAACTGTTATCGAAAACCTCTTCTATTTGTAGGCGGGGTTGGATAGAATCGTATGTATGTTCGAGATGGTTCCCGGGTGTGTGGCGGAGGCCTTTGCCGCGCTTGATGAGGCGAATCGCCATGCCCGCGCCGCCGAGGTCGCCGCGGTGGTGGCCGTGGCGAAGGCCGCCGAACTCTACGAGGTTGATCAGGAAGCGGTGTTCGAGGGCATGGAGCGCGTGATCTTTCCCGGTCACGCGGGCACCCCCGGGGTGGGGGAGTTCCTCGCCGCCGAGATTGCCGGGATCCTCGGGATCTCCACCGGTTCGGCGCTGCATAGGATCGCCGACGTGCTGGATGTGCGCTTCAGGTTCCCGCGGCTGTGGGAGGCCTTCCTGGGCGGGGAGCTGCGGTGGTGGCAGGTGGTTGACGTCACCAACCGGGCTGCCGTGCTGGGCGTGAAGGCGGTGGAGTGGCTGGATCGGCAGCTCGCCTGGGCGATGAAGGTCTGGTCGTGGCAGCGGATCCTCAAGCACATTGACCGGTGGATCGTGGAGGCCGATCCCGCGGTCGCCGCGGAGCGGGCCGAGGCGGAACGCCGCCGCCGGGACGTGGAGGTCTCCGGGATCACCGACGGGCACTGCACGATCTGGGGGATCGTGGACGCCGCCGACGGTGTCGCATTCGATCACGCCCTCACCGCCGTCGCCCGGACCCTGTCCGCCGAGGAGGGCGACCTGAGGCAGCGGCGCGCCGCCGCGGTCGGTGTTCTGGCCCGGCGGGTGAGCGGCCAGGACGCGCTGCCCGCGGCCACCGTGGTGATGCACGTGAACGCCACCGACCCCGCCCTCGGGCTCGTGGAGCCGAAGGATGAGGCCGGCGGGATCGCAGGTTCGAGTCCCGTCGCATCGGGTGCCGCCGTGGTGGAGCGCTGGGGAGCGCTCCTGACCGCTCGGATCCCCGAGTTCCTGGCCGGTTCGCGGGTGACGGTCCGGCCCGTCGTTGATCCCTGGGCCATCAGCCCCGAGACCCCGCACCACCCCTCCGTTTCGCTGCGCACGGCGGTCGAAGCCCTCATGCCGCACGACGTGTTCCCTTACGGGGCGACGCCGTCACGGAGCTGCGACCTGGACCACACCATCCCCTACGCCGACGACGGCGGCCTGGGTCAGACCAGGTGGGGAAACCTCGGCCCGTTGTCGAGATTCACGCACCGGGTGAAAACCCACGGCGGCTGGCACCTGACCCAACCCGAACCGGGCATCTTCCACTGGAGCTCCCCAGCCGGATACCAGTACCTGGTCACCGCGCAGGGAACCATCCGCATCGCATCCCCGCCGCCCCGGCCCCGGGATCCCGAACCCCCGCCCGACTTGTGGGAACCGCCCCCACCCGAGGCGGAGCGGTCGCTGGAAACCGAGGCCTGGGCCACCGCGGCATGGGTCCTCGCCACCTGACCGGCGTCCCGGGCTGCCCGCATGAAGCCGGCTGAACCGAGTCGTGATCCCCTGGGCGAAAGCCCGTGTCGAAACCAAAACCGTCCGAGCTATTCCTCCCGGTCCGGGAGATCGAGGTCGCGCCATTCCTCGAAATCGTTCAGCGCGCTCGCATCGCCGGTTCGCAGCGCCTCGGCGACCGCCCAGGCGAGCTCGTACCGGGGGTCTTCCTCCTGTTTGAGGCGTTCCAGGTTCCCCTCGAACGACCAGCCGCCGGTCGTGACCTCATCGGCCAGCAGGGCCTTGAGTGCCCTCCCCGACGCGGTCCGGTGCCGCGGGGAGTGCATAAACAAATAGAAGTGACACTCCGCACACAGCGCTTCCTGACCCTGCTCGGCAAGCCCCAGAGCGCGCTCCGCAAACTTCGCCCCCTTCTCATCCCGACCCGTCACGAACAGAAGCTGAGAGTAAATCCCGAGGTTGTTGGCGTTGTTGGGGTCGACTTTGATGGCTTGTTTGCAGATTTCTTCGGCGCGGTCGTGGTTGTGGCGAATCTTTGTAAGGAAGATTGCGTAGATGTCGAGGAGGTTGGCATCATTGGGGTCGGCTTTGATGGCTTGTTCGTAGATTTCTTCGGCGCGGTCGTGGTTGTGGCTAATGTCTGTGAGGAAGATGGCGTAGTTGCCTAGGATTTTGGCATCATTGGGGTCGGCTTTGATGGCTTGTTCGTAGATTTCTTCGGCGCGGTCGTGGTTGTGGCGAATCTCTGTGAGGAAGACGGCGTAGAAACCGAGGAGGTCGGCATCGGAGGGGTTTGCAGAAGAGATTTCTTGTAGCAGGTCTGCTGCTTCCTGCACGAGGTTCTCCGTCGCCGTGTCCCCTGTCAGCAGGTTCTTGGAATGCAGCTCGAACACCAGCGTCAGGGCTTGGAATGCTGTGTGTGGGCAGGTGGCCATGGTCGTCAGTGTGGTGTTGGTCAGGGGCCAGTCCGCCTCTTCCACTATAAGGTCCAGAGCTTCCCAGGAGTCCTTGCCGGTTCGTAGCACGAGTGGCGCATCAGTGGCAGTTTCGCCGATCACCCAGGACCATTCTGCCTCCCAGTCGGGTTCTTCCCAGAGATCGTCGTCGCAGGCTTTCGCCAGCGTGAGGAGGGTCTCTTTGCTCGCGGCCCCCAGGCCGGCGCGGCTCCAGTCCACCGCGGCCTTCACCAGGCCGGCCCGCCCCTGGTGGCTGTCGAGTGCGGACGTGAATCGTCGGCGTATGTCCTCGGCCCTGCCGAGCACGCGACCGAGACCGAGCTGCTCAATGGATGGCAGATCCCCGGCGTAGCTCGTGTTCCCCACCGCCTCCAACTCGTGCTTTGACAGTTTGGTTTCGAGGGGGAGCGGGTGGAATCTGTTGAAGATGTCCCAACCGGGGAACTTGCTGTCCAGGTCTTTGCGCCATCTGGTGTAGTTCATGTGGGTCGTGGTGGCCACCACGATGCAGGAATCATCGATCCACTTGTTCAGGACCCCGAGCGTGAACTCCTCTTTACCCAGGAAGCGTTCCAGTTCGTCGAGGAAAATGATGGCGCCGCGAACGGGTCTTCGCCAATTTTTCAGCAGCTTCTCCACGTCCTCCTTGCTCTTGGGAAACAGGACGCGGGCGTCAGGCCATTCCTCGCGGAGCACCTCGACCACGAGGCGGGTCTTGCCAGCCATGGATGGGCCCTCCACCAGGACAGGGGTGCGGTCTTTCAGGAAATCGTGAAGCTTGTCGTGCGCATCGCGGCGAACGTAGTCTTTGACATCCCTGTCAGACCTGTGAATGCACAGCGAATTCAGATCTGCCTCGCCGATCGGGCCGGAATCTCCAGACACCTCGGTGATCCATTTATTGCGTGCCCGCGCCGAAATCCAGCTCTTGAGTGCTGGTACAAAGCCCACAAAGGCTCCCAGAAGTGGACCGATCACGCTCCAAAATTTGTCGAGGGAGTTGAGGTAGGGGATTGCGGCGCCCACGATGGCCCCGATAACTGGCAGGAGCAGCCACAACACCGACGTGCCGGGGTCGAATGATCGCGTGGACCGTTTCGACATCCTCGGCTCCCTCCGGCGCTGTCCCGGCAACAGGATAGTGGAGCGGAGGGCGGCGAACCGGGCTCAGTGGTCAGTCGTCGTCGCGGTCGTCGCCGTCGTCGTCGCCGTCCTTCTTGGTCGGTTTGGCTGTCGCGGCTTTCGTGCTCTTCGTGCTTTTCGTGCTCTTCCTGTCGTCGTCGTCATCGTCGTCGTCCCGGTCGATCTTCTTCGAGGTCGTGGTGGGGACGGTCCTGGTGGCGACGGTCGTGTTGGCCGGCCTGCTGGTGGTTTGGGCCGTGGAACTGGTCGGATCCGCGGGGCCCGCCGGGTCCACTGGGGTGACCTCCGTGGGGATCGGGGGCTCGGAGGAGGGACTGGCCGACGGGGCGGGCGGGGAGACGACGATCGCCGGCGAGTTCAGTTCGGGTTCCGCCGGGTGCGCGAGCTGGAACAATAGCCCCGCAGTCAGCAGCCCCGCGGCACCTATGCCCACCAGGGTGAGGGTGAGGCGGGTTCGTTCCGACTTCATTTTGCTTCTCCTTCCGCGTGATTCAAGTGAACCCCATGTGGATGAGGAATCGCGCAGACCTTCATGAGGAAGTTCTCATGAAAGCCACACCGGTTGTCAGTACAAATTTCTACGACCCGCGGCGGGAGCCCGTCCGGACCCGACCTGCCCGGGCGACCCCGATCGCGGCAAGCTGGCGCAACTCGCGCAGGAGGGTTATTGTATGTACAAAACTCCCGGCGGTTCCGGCCGTCGGGCCAGCGGACTGGACGGACCCGAACGCGGTGCAGTCGGCACTGCTGCCGGTGGGGGACGAAGCAATCCGCCGGACCAGCCTGAACGCCCCAGAAACCAGGGAGAGGTACATGACCAAAATCACCCACTGGATCGACGGCGCCCCCTACGAGGGCCAGCCTTCCCACACGATCCCCGTCGAGAACCCCGCCACCGGCAAGGTCGTCGGTGAACTGATATCCGCCAGCCCGGCCGACCTCGACCACGCCGTCGCCAGCGCCAAGGCGGCCCAGAAGAAGTGGGCCAAGGTTTCCCTCGCCAAGCGCACCGCCATCATGTTCAAGATGCGCGAACTGGTGCTGGCCCACCAGGACGAGCTGGCCAAGGCGATCGTCGAGGAGCACGGCAAGGACTACTCCGACGCCATCGGCGAGATCCAGCGTGGCCGCGAAACCCTCGACTTCGCCTGCGGCATCAATGTCGCGCTGAAGGGCGAGTACTCCTCCGACATCTCCACCGGCGTCGACATCCACACCATCCGCCAGCCCGTCGGCGTGGTCGCGGGCATCTGCCCCTTCAACTTCCCCGTCATGGTGCCGATGTGGATGCACCCCATCGCCGTGGCTGCCGGAAACGCCTTCATCCTGAAGCCCGCTTCCCCGACGCCCACCGCGTCGCTGATCATCGCCCGCCTCTACAAGGAGGCCGGCCTGCCCGACGGCGTGTTCAACGTCCTCGCCGGTGACCGCAACCTGGTCTCCAACATCCTCACCCATCCCGGGATCGACGCCATCTCCTTCGTCGGCTCCACCCCGGTGGCGCACGTCATCCAGGACACCGGTGTCGCCCACGGCAAGCGCGTCCAGGCCCTCGGCGGCGCCAACAACCACGCCATCGTCCTGCCCGACGCGGACCTCGAATTCGCCGCCCAGCACATCTCCGCCGCCGCCTTCGGTGCGGCAGGTGAACGCTGCATGGCGCTGCCCGTCGTGGTGGCCGTCGGTGGCATCGCCGACAAGCTCGCCGAACTGGTCGCCGCCAATGGCGCGAAGATCAAGGTCGGTTTCGGCCTCGACGAGGGCGTCCAGATGGGTCCGGTCATCACCGCCAAGGCCCGCGACCGCATCGTCGGTCTCATCGACGACGCCGAGAAGCGCGGCGCGAAGGTGGCGCTCGACGGCCGCGGCCTGAAGGTCGAGGGCTACGAGGGCGGCTTCTGGCTCGGCCCCACCGTCCTCACCCACGTCCCGCTCGACGCCCCCGCCTACAAGGAGGAGATCTTCGGCCCGGTGCTGTGCATCGTCGACGCCGAGAACTACGCGGAGGCCATCGAGATCGTCAACGCCAGCGAGTTCGGCAACGGCGCGGCGATCTTCACCAACGACGGCGGCTACGCCCGGCGTTTCCAGCTGGACGTCGAGGCCGGCATGGTGGGCGTCAACGTGCCCATCCCCACCCCGGTGGCCTACTACTCGTTCGGCGGCTGGAAGGAATCGTTGCTGGGCGACACCCACATCCACGGCCCCGAGGGTGTGCACTTCTACACCCGCGCCAAGGCCATCACCACCCGGTGGCCCTCGGAGTCCGGTGCCTACGCCGCGACGATGAGCTTCCAGCGCGAGGAGTGAACCGCCCCACGTGAAACCGCCGGTGCTGGGCTGTGAGCAGTGGTGAACGGTCCGGCGAACTTTCCAGCCCCTGCCCCGGCGACCGTCAGGTCGCCGGGGCAGGAACTTTTTGTGGACGGGGAGCAGGATCGAGTTCAGTCGGGCGGCTGCGGGGACGCTCTTGGTGCCGTGGGCGGGAGTCCGTCTCCCAGTGTTTCTTGGTGGAGCGTGAAATACAGGATGCGGCGACCTTGGAGGTCCCGAAGGGGTGGGTTCTCCTGGACAGGAAGGCCAGGGCTGAGAGATCCATGACCGATGCCGTGGAAAAGGGGCTATGTTCCATACGGTGTTCCTAGGTTCCCGTGCGATTGGTGGTTCGGAGGCGTGGGGGTATTCCGGCATGGGGAAAATTGTTGGTCAGGAGGACAAACTCTTTCCCTTCCAGATCTGGTTCATTTGGCGTGAGGACGGGCTGTGGCGGATTGAGATCCGGGGTTTCGAGGGCGCGAGTATCATCCCCGGAACCCTCACCCAGCCCGACGGAATCGTGAGGACGGCCCGCCAGCCGGATTCTCGTCGAGCCCGGGAAGGGCGATCACTTCCGTGACTTCTTTTGCGACGGACCCCGCAACCGGGAGGCGATCAGGATCGCCAATGCCGCCAGGCAACTGATCCCCGCCATGACCCCCAGGGCCGCGGTGCGTGCCGGGCGCGGGTCCGGTTTCGGTTCCGGGGGCGTCATGAGCGGGGTTTCCTGTTTCGTGGGGGCCGGGAAGCGGGGATTCTCCGGGCCATCCAGGGAACCGTCGTTGACGAAACTCAGGGCATCGTAGGGGGCGACGATCCCCCAGCCGATCAGTTTGTCGCGATGAGAACGCGACGGGCGCAGGGCCGTCGCCAGGATCCGGTGCTTCCAATCGGCCGGGGTTTCATCCGGGTACTTGGCCACCACCAGCGCCGCGATTCCCGCCACGTATCCGGTGGCGTAGGAGGTCGTCGGCTGGTTCCCGGCGAACATGCAGTCGCCGTTGCCGAAGAAGGTGCTCAGCACCTGCGACCCGGGGGCCGCCACCTCGACGTGTTCGCCGTGGAGCACGGAATCCGACGGGGCCCCGTTGGCGTCCACGGCCGTGACCGACAACGCCTGGGGATAGGCCGCCGGGTAGCGCGGCGCCTTGGGATCCTCGGTCCTGTTCTGCTGATCCTGAGGGACGTTGCCCGCTGAGGCCACCACCAGCGCCCCCGAAGCAGCGGCGTGCTCCACCGCGGCCTTCAACTCGGGCAGATCCGTGGGGGAGGACTGGGCCACGACTATCACCTTCGCCCCTTGGTCGGCGGCCCAGACGATGCCCTTGGCGGTGCGGGCCCCGTCGGGTCCCTTTCCGGCCGAGGTGGCGTCGTGCTGTTCGCTGACGTAGACCCGGACCGGCAGGATCTCGGCCTCCGGCGCCAAGCCCACCAGGCCGGAACCCTCCACCTCGTGGGCCGCTATCTGCCCGGCGATGGCGGTTCCGTGTCCCGCGGCATCCGTACGTCCGTCGCCGCTGTCCACCAGGTCGATGCCCGGCAGCACGTTCTCCGTGAGATGGACGTTTGATGCGACCACCCCGGAATCGACGATCGCCACCTTCACCTTGCTGCCCCGGGAGAGCTGCCACGCTTTCTTGATCCCGAGGAGGGAGATCACGTTCGGGGCCTGCGCCACCATGGCGGTTGTCCCGATCTGGCAGGGGGTGCTCTTGTCCTCGGCCACCGTGTTTATCCTGCTCTGCCCGTCGCTGGTCAGGGCCTGCGCGGGCAGCGACGGGACCAGGAGGGCCACTGCTCCGCAGACGGCGGCGAGTTTCCCGCCCAGGACTCGTAGCCGGATCATTGCTGCCCCACCGTGGCCCAGGCGCTCTCGGGTTCGAGCGCGGTTCCCTCCGGTATCAGCGCCGTCCACTCCGCCGGGATCACATGGACGTCGTTGTCCGTGTATCCCAGGCGCGCCAGGGATTCGGCGGGCTGGGCACCCAATCCGTGCAGGGTACCGAGGTCGGAGACCAGCATGACCATGCCGAGGGTGCCCCCCGACGTGGCCCGGACCAGGGCACCCGACCCGCCCAGGACGGTGGTGGGGGTTGGGACGGAACGCAGCTTCTCCTCCGCGTTCGCCTCGGTTCCTGACGGCGCCGGGAGCACTTCGACGAGGGCCTCCCGGGTCATCGAGTACAGCGCCGCCACCGACGATCCGTCCGAGGACTGCGACAGCTGGGCGCAGGGCAGGGAACCGCCCGGAACGGTGTCCTCGATGCGGCGCGGCCAGTCGGCCGGGGCGATGCCCGCCGGATCCACCTCGACGGAGGACATGTCGGAGAACGAGACGGTCAGGGGAGCCTCGGTCTGGTGGAGTTTGTCCGCGGTCTCTGACAACGTCGCCACCTTGCCGGAACCGGTGACGACGTAACGCCGCTGCGAACCGTGATCGTCGACCTGGATGACGGTCCCGATGGTGACCGTTCCCAGACGCTCCGGCATGCCCTCCACGGGTTGGCCCGCGTTCGGTACCTCCAAGGGCTGCAGGTCCGAACCCAGCTTGAACAGGGACAGCCAGGCGGCATCGACCTCGGCCGGTGTCGTCGATTCCATCCCCAGCGCCAGGAGCACCTTGTTTCTCTGCTCCCGCGGGATCTTGTGGCGCAGGCCGTCGGCGATCAGGAAGAAATCGTCCTGGTTCTTGACCAGGACACTGCCACGCCGGGTTCGGGGCTCGGGCAGGTGCGCCACCCAGGTGTGGGTCTTGCCGGGAATCGCGCAGGAGAACCAGAGATCCGAGTGGAGCTGACCGGCGGGGGGAACGTCGTCGGGAACGCCGGTGATGCCGATCTGGGTGCCGCGGCTGATCCCGTCGATGGTCGAGGAGGACACCTCGCTGACCTGGTACTTGCCCGACTCCGACAGCAGGCGCGCCGAGGTGACGTTGGTGACCGGGCGCAAGGTGCCCTTGATCGTGTAGTACCGGGAACCGGTTCCCTTCACCACGATCAGGGTCGAGTCCTGCCAGCCGTTCGGCAGGGTCGGGGAGAACTGGCTGATGATGGCCCCGACCCCCAGCATGATCGCTACGACGACCACGCCCACGATCAGGGGAATGAACGGTGATTTGGACTCCAGTTCGCGGCCTCCGGGTATCCCGGAGGAGAACGCCGTGATCAGGCGGCGGCGGTTGTAGCGCTGGGCCTCGAGGATCTCCTTGTTGGACGGCATCAGACGACCCCCCAGACCAGTGCCGCCAGCGGCAGGATCCCCAGCAGCACGAGGACCCCGGCGACATCCGCCAACCGGGTCAACCAGGGACGCAGCTTCTGCGAGACCACGTTGGCTGCCAGGAGCAGCACCGCGGCCAGGATGATCGCGCCGAGGGTCCAGGGCAGGGCGTCAGGAATGACCGTCGTGGTGGCCACCGCGGCGACGACTGTCAGGAACATGCCGGTGAGCACGCCTATGACCACCTCGACCGAGGAACGCAGCGACCGGGTGGCCAGCATCAGGGCCAGCCCGACACAGGCCAGCATCGTGATCGCCGTGGGGGAGGTCGCCATCAGCGGGGCCAGGACCATCATGGCCGCCGAGCAGCCCGCCTTCAGCGATATCACCAGCACGCGGGCGTTCCCGACGCGGGAGTACACCCGCACAGGGTCGATTCTCTCGTTCTCCCGGCTGGTGCCGATGGTCGTGGGCAGCTGCGCCATGGCCACCCAGGGTGCGCTGAGCGTGATCACCACCAACAGGGCGAGGGTGGTGGCGGCCGCCCTGTCGGGAGGGATGTCCATCATCCCGACCAGTCCGCCCACGAGAATGAACGACACACCCGCGGTCATGGGGGCGGTCATGGAGACCCGCAGGTCGGAGGGAAGGACCAGGAGCGTCGCCGAACCGGCGAGCAGACCGATGCCGGCTGCCGCCAACGGCAGCGAGAACCAGTGCCCCGGGGTGACCGCGAAGGCGGCGCAGGAGATCAGGACCGGGGTGGTGTGCCCCAGGGACAGCGCGCCGGGGCGATTGGGCATGCGCGCCACGACCGCGGCGGCCAGGGTGGTGAGGACCGCCCCGCAGGCGCCCACCGTCGCGGTCAGGACAGGTTCCCGTGAACCCGTCACCAGGAGCAGGGCGGCCAGCAGCACCAAGGCTGCCGAGGCGTGGGCCGAAAGCTGGACGGAACTGGTCTTCTCCCAGGGGACGGAGTTCTCGGCCACCGCGGTTCCCACGGCCTCGACCAGGTCGTCGTAGCGCTGGTCCTTGACGTTGGTGCCGCTCGGTTCCACGGTGAGAACCGCCCCGGGACGGATTCTCTGGTCGGGGAGGGACTCCGACTGGTTCAGGACGCGACCGTCCGAGGTTCGAATGGTGAAACCCCGGGTGGCGGTTCCCGGATCCAAGGGGCGCAGGGCCTTGATGATCGCCGGCATCAGCTCGGCCAGCGCGATGTTGGGTGGAACCGATATGTCAGTGGTGTCCCCCGCCATGCTCAGCGAGATCGGCAGGAGGGCACCGACGGGGGAGCTTTCGGAGGACGGCATGGGGTTCCTTTGTCGTGCTGGCGCTGGAACGGGTTCCTCCGCCAAGGCTACTTCCTCCGGGAGGTCTCCACTACTCGAAAGTAAATTGAAATATTGATGAATGCTGCTCCACGGTTTCTTTCGAAATCCCTCGTTCGTGAACTGTGGTGTGCGTTAGGGTTGAGAACAGTTACCCGCGGTGCAGCAGGTCGCGTGCATCGCACACATCCACCACACCGGAGGACGAACCATGGCAGGTACCGTACGCATCGTTCAAGGCGGGCTCAAGGCCGGCTCCGATGCCACGCTGGAGGCTTACAACGAGGTGTCGGGGCACATCAAAGGTGTCGACGCGAGCAAGGAAGCGGCCCGGGCCGGCTGGCAGGGCCAGGGGTCGGACGCCATGTATGCGGCCGCCATGCTCTGGATCGAGAAGGCAACGGCGCTCAACAATTCGCTGCTGGGGTTCAGCGACGCACTCAAGGGGTCCGAGGCCAACTCGGGGCAGGCCGAAGTGACTCATTCCGCGGCCTTCCTGAACCTCGAGAAGCGAATGACCGGCGGCGGCGCAGTCTGAACTGCGAACGTGTTTTCGACAAAGAAAGGCGTGAATCAAAATGAGCATTGAAAAAGACATGATGGTCAACTACTCCGCCATTGATCTTCTCAGTGAAGATATCAACAAACACCACCGGGGTATCGAGGCGAGCATGGACACGCTGACCGGAAAGCTCGACCTCATGGAGAGCAGCTGGGACGGCGAAGACAGGGAAGCCTACGCCGTACGCAGAAGAGAGTGGAACCAAAAGGAGCTGGAGATGCGCTCGGCCCTTCAGCAGTTCAACATCGAGGTGTTCAACGCAAAACTCGGTTACCACGGAGCCGAGGTTCAGAACAGAAGAATCATGGACAACGTGGAAATACCCAAGGCCTGAGGTTGGATTTGGCAGTTGACCAAGTGTGAAAACGGGGCGGGAATCCTTGGATTCCCGCCCCGTTCCCTGTAGCTGAGGCGATCTCTCATCGCGGCGAACCGCTCATGATCATCATGGTGCGTTCCCCCATGATGATCGTCGTCCCCGGAGGTAGCAGGGTGCGTCTGCCGCGCACCAGATGGGCGACGGCACCGGCGGCGTTACGGACGACGGTTCCGTTCGTGGATGCGGCATCCTCCACCCAAACCCCACCGCTGGCCGGGCCGAGTCTCAGATGGGTCCGCGAGATCGAGTTTGTGGGATCCGGTATGACCAATCGGCGTTCCCCGTTGGTGCCCGTGGGTTCCCGCCCCACGACCAGAACGGAATCCACCTTCTCGCGCTGGCCGGAATCCACGACCAGCCAAGCCTGCACCGTGCCCGGGAGCCCGGTCGGGCCGGTGGCGGGGGCCGGCGAGGGTTTCGGCGGTGTGGGCGGTGGTGGCGCGGCCCTGCGTGGTGTCAGGGGGTCGGTCTGTGCGTTCCCGGGAGGTGCTGCCGGGGCCGGTTCCCGGGAAGCGGCCCTGCGTGGCGTCAGGGGACTGGCCGCGGGGACGGGCGAAGAGGGCGATACTGGGGCGCCTGGCACCGGGAAACTCGAGTTCTCCTGCCCCCGGGGAAGCGGTTCCTCGGTTTCTTCATCCCCGTCCCCGGAACCGGGGCGGGATTTCTCGGACCGCAGATCGAGCACCGCGGTTCCGGCGACCCGGTCCACCAGATCCCTGCCGTCGCGGCTGAGGAAACTGACGACCAGCGGACCCACAACGGTCACGTGCAACAGGATCATCAGCGCGGTACGCACCAGCTGCCGTTTCAGGCCCGGGGCGTGATCGCTGCCGTCGGTGACGGCGACCGTTCCGGAGAGCAACGCGCCCGGGGTGCGTCCGGTGCGGGCGCGCAGCAAGGTGAGGACGGCGACCAGCTCCACGATTGCGATGCCCGTCAGCACCGGGGAGTACAGGAGCCGCCAGAGCGGGCCGGCCACCGCCACGACGCAGGCCAGATCCGTCAGGTAGGACAGCGTGCGGGTCAACCCGCTGGCAGGGACCGGGAGGTCGTCGTGCTGTTCGGCCTCCACAGGTTCGGGGCCCGCATCGGGGAACATGGTTTCGGCCCGGGGCGGGGGGAGAGCGGTCAGGTCGAGCTGGGTCATGATGCGATCTGCCGTACCAGGTCGAACAGGCCTGCTGCGTAGGCGGCCGCAGGGGGAAGAAGGATCAGGGAAAGCGTCTGCGTGATGTCCCCGGCGCGCCCGAGCAGCGCAGATTCGGTGCCCTTGGCAAAAGACGTGGTGATGATGCTGAGCGACGCGGCCGCGAGGATCATCAGCAGTGCCATCACCTGCGACCCCAGCGGCTGGGAGAGGCCGAAGACGGACAGCGTCGCGGCGACGATCGCCAGGGCGGCGATGCGCGGCAGGATGCGGCCCGGGCGGTCGCGGCGAGCGCGGGGCGCCAGCGCCAGGGCCAGGAAGGCGCTGAGCATCATGACCCCACCCGCTATCCCGGTCGCTGGCTGATCGGACCTCATGAGCCCCGCGGCGGGGAAAGCGCAGATCCCGGCCGTTCCGCAGCACGCGATGAGCAGCAGCTGCCCCCGGGCGTTGCCCTCACGGATCGAACGGAGAACCCGGTTCGCGGTGATGGGGGCAGGGGCCGCGACCTCCGGGGTGCGGACCGTTGGCGCGGAGGTGGTGACGGTGGGAAGGTCCAGCAGCTGGGTCTCGGGGATGCGGAACGCGAAGGTGGGGATGACGGTCACCGTCATGGTTGCGACCGCCAGCACCAGGGCCGAGATCGCGGTGACGGGGGCGTCGGTCACCGCGAACAAACACGTCAGGACACCGGCCAGCCCCCACAAGGCGGCCATGGTGGAACTGAGGGCGGACCTGTTGTCGACCAACCACACCACCAGCGCCGCGACCAGCGCGGTCCATGCGGTGGCCGCCAGGGCCAGCCGGGGCAGGGATCCGGCATCGGTGGGGAGCAGCGCGGTCCCGCAGACCCCGATCAGGGCGGTGGCGACCAGGAGACCGGGGGCGGTGCAACGCATCCGCCGCCACTTGAGCGACCAACCGAGCGCGACGGTGCAGGCGACGGCGGCCGATCCCCTCAGCACGTCGGAGACGGGCCACCAGCCGAGGACGGGACCTGCCAGGCATGCCGTCTCGATTCCCGTGACCAGGGTCAGGAACAAGGACAGCACGAGCGTGGGACGAAACCACGGGGAGGAGGCCCGGACCGCCACCTGTTGCGCCACCCGCTCGCTCTCGGCAGGACCGGTGAGCGTCAGGACGGTTCCGGAGGTCAGGTCGCTGCCGAGGGCCAGGTCCAGGTCGACGGGGGTGCCGTCGGGGTGGGTCAGACACAGCGTCTCGGGGTCGGCGTCGATCCGCAGCATGGACATCACCCGCGCCACCGTCGTGCCGACCGGAACCGCGATGTCCTGTTTTGAGGCGCCGTGAAGGATCGTGGTCGACGCCAGCTGCGTGGCCATGGAATCCTCCATTTTTCAAGGGAATGAACCGGGGTGTGGTTCATCTTTCTGACGATAATATGAAACGGGCTTGGGCGACATCCAGACCATGAAAACGCGACCGGAACATAATGTTGTGACCACTTGAGACGGGGAGTACCAAGGCATGGTTCAACCCATACAGGACGAGGGGACCACGGCTCCCGAGCTTCCCTCCGGGCAGATCGAGATCCAGGTTCCCCCCGACCAACCCGAGGCCGCCAGCATGGGCACCGCCCTGATGACCGTGGTCCCGATGATGGGCTCGGTGGGCGTCATGGTGTTCATGGCGCTCTCGCAGGGGCAGAACACCCGGATGCTGCTCATGGCCTGCGCCATGGTCTTCGCGATGCTCGTGATGGTGGGTTTCAACATCTACCGGCAGGTGGCGGGGCACAGCCAGAAAGTCGACACCCTGCGCCGGGAATACCTGGCCTATCTGGGGGAAACCCGCAAGACGGTTCGCACCGTGACCCGCAGGCAGCGCAACTACGTCGGCTGGCAGCTGCCCTCCCCGGATTCCCTGGTTCTGATCGCCCACGAGGGAACACGCCTGTGGGAACGCAACACCGACAACGAGATGGTCACGCACGTGCGGTTGGGTTCCTCGTCCCAGGAGCTGGCGATGCAGCTGGTGGAACCGGAGCTGCCACCACTGGCCAAACCCGACGTGGTCTGCCTCTCCGCCATGCGGCGTTTCATCGATGCCCACTCGATGGTCGAGGAACTGCCGCTGGGGGTCATGCTGGGTGACTTCAGCCACATCGACGTGGCCGGGCCCGCGGAGGCGACGCAAGCCCAGGTGCGTGCCATGACGATGCACGTCACCACCCTGAGTTCGCCGCAGGCGATGCGCGTCGCGGTTTTCTGCTCCGAGAAGAACCGCGACGAGTGGGAATGGGTGAAGTGGCTTCCCCACGCCCGGTCCACGCAGCTCAGCGACGCCCTGGGGCCGGCCCGCATGGTGACGACGGATCCCGAGGAACTGGTGCAGCTGCTCGGGGAGGAGATCACCGGACGTGGCGTGTTCCGAGCACGTTCGGAAACCACCGACTGGCCGCACCTGTTCTTGATCCTGGACGGGGTGAGCCTGCCGATGAACACCTCCTTGGGAGGGATCGGCGGGCTGGAGGGGGTCACCGTGGTGCGGACCATGACGTCGTGGGGTCCGATGACCTCTCGCGCGACCCTGCGCATGATCCTGCATCCCGGGGCGCGGCCCGGCGACCGCGGACGCATGGAACTGCTGCTGCTGGACCAGGAACCGATCCTGGCCACCCCGGACGCGATGGGCATCCCCCAGGCCGAAGCCATCGCGCGACGCATGGCCCCCTGGATGGCGGAGGACCGTCCCGAGGCCGAGGCCCCGATGGGCAAACCGGACCCGAAACGCTCCCAGAACCTGATGGAGCTGCTGGGCACCGGCGATGTCCGTGACTTCGACCCGGACCGGCAGTGGAGGCGACGGGAGGGCCGCGACCGGCTGCGGGTGCCGTTCGCCGTCACCCCCGAAGGGGTTCCGGTGGTCCTGGACATCAAGGAATCCGCCCAGCAGGGAATGGGGCCGCACGGCCTGCTGATCGGAGCCACCGGTTCGGGCAAGTCGGAGGTGCTGCGCACCTTGGTGCTGGCGATGGCGATGACGCATCCGCCGGAGCAGCTGAACTTCGTCCTGGTCGACTTCAAGGGTGGCGCCACCTTCGCGGGCATGGCGGATCTGCCCCACGTATCGGCCATGATCTCGAACCTGGAATCGGAACTGTCCCTGGTGGACCGCATGCAGGAGGCGCTGCGCGGCGAGATGGTGCGACGGCAGGAGATCCTGCGGCAGGCCGGCAACTACGCCAACGTCACCGACTACGAGGCGGACCGGTTGGCCGGCAAACACGACCATCCACCCATGCCGGCGCTGTTCATCATCCTCGACGAGTTCTCGGAGCTGCTGAGTGCGAAACCGGAGTTCGCCGACCTGTTCGTCGCCATCGGCCGGCTGGGACGTTCGATGTCGATCCATCTGCTGCTGTCCTCGCAGCGCCTGGAATCCGGGCGCATGAAGGGCCTGGACTCGCACCTGTCCTACCGGATCGGGTTGCGAACCTTCTCCGCGGGCGAGTCCCGGGATGTGCTGGGCGTGCCGGACGCCTACGGACTCCCGGGCTACCCGGGGGTGGGATACCTGAAACCGGGAACGGACGAGATGATCCGTTTCCGGTCGTCCTACGTGGCCGCCCCTCCGCCCGCGCGCCCGGACGACCAGGAACTCCGGGAGAGGATGCGCGATGCGCCCATCAGGATCCTGCCTTTCACCACCGGGACCGTGGTCCTGGAGAAAACCGACGCGGAGCAGGAACCAGAGGTCGTAGGCACCAGACCCGAGGACGCGAAGTGGGATGACATGACCCAGATGGACATCGCCGTCGCCCGGATGCGGGGCAGGGGAATCCCGGCCCATCAGGTGTGGTTGCCGCCGCTGGACGTGCCGGACACGCTGGACCAGCTTTTCGGGGATCTCGTGGCCGATCCCGAGCTGGGCCTGATCTCGCCCTCGTGGCGTGCCCGCGGCCCGTTGCGCATTCCGCTGGGCACCGTCGACCTTCCCCTGGAGCAGCGCCGCGACGTGCTGGAGTTCGACTTCTCGGGAGCCAACGGGCATTTCGCCGTCATCGGTGGTCCCCTGACGGGAAAGTCGACGACCCTCCGGTCGGTGGTGATGGCGTTGAGCCTGGTGCACACTCCTCAGGAGGTGCAGTTCTACGTCATCGATCTGGGTGGTGGCGGTTTCACCGCTTTCAACGGGGCGGCTCACGTGGCGGGTGTGGCGACCCGGGACCGGCCGGACGTGGTGAACCGCATGCTCTCGGAGATCGAGGGCATCATCGACGACCGCGAGAAGTATTTCCGCGGGAAGCGGATCGACTCCATGGACACCTACCGGCAGGGACGGGCCGAGGGGCGTTTCGACGACGGCTACGGTGACGTGTTCCTGGTGGTCGACGGCTGGGCCGTGATGAAAACGGACCTCAACGACGTGGACACGAGGATCCTGGCGATCATGACCCGGGCCCTTTCGTTCGGTGTTCACGTGTTGTTGAGCACCAACCGCTGGGCGGACATCCGCCAGCAGGTGGCGGACGCGATCGGGTCACGGCTGGAGTTGAAACTGGGTGACGTGATGGACACCAGGCTCGATCGCAAGGTGGCGAAGGCCGTGCCTCCGGAACGGCCGGGACGCGGACAGGAGATCGGGCATCACCACGTTCTCGTGTGCCTGCCACGCATCGATGGCGAACAGGATCCGTCGTCCCTGGGCAAGGGCGTGGGGACGTCCCTTGAGCGCATCGCCCAGGCGGCCCCGGCGCCGGGGCCGAAGCTGCGCCTGCTGCCCATCCACGTCACGGCGGAGAAGATGCTGCAGCACCCCGGGGCGGCGGAGGGCCTGGTGCTGGGGGTGGAGGAATCCCGGCTCGGGCCCTTCATGTTCCATCCCCGCCAGGACAGCCATTTGTTCCTGCTCGGCGACGCGAAATCGGGCAAGACCACGTTCCTGCGGTCGTTCGTCCAGGAGATCATGCGCAACTTCTCCTCGCAGCAGGCGCAGATCTTCGTCGTGGACTACCGGCGGTCGCTGCTGGACCAGGTGCCGGCGGAATACCTGGCGGCCTACATGACGAACCCGGAAGAAACCGAGGGGGTCTTGGGGCACCTCGCCGAATTCCTGAGGGCACGCATGCCCAGCGATTCGGTGACCTCGGATCAGCTGCGCAACCGCTCCTGGTGGACGGGAGCGGAGGCGTGGGTTCTGGTGGACGACTACGACCTGGTGGCGATCCAGGGAAACAACCCACTCACGGTGCTGCAACCGCTGATGGCCCAGGCCCAGGACCTCGGGTTGCACATTCTGGTGGCGCGCCGGATGGGTGGCGCGTCCCGGGCGCTGTACGAGCCGGTGCTGCAATCCATGCGCGACCTGGGGGCCACCGGCATCCTGCTGTCCGGCAGCCCGGAGGAGGGCAGCATCATCGGTCGTGTGAAACCGGTGAAGTCGTTGCCGGGCCGCGCCCAGGTGATCTCACGCGACGACGGCTACTTCCGAGCGCAGCTGGTGTGGGCAGATCAGCGCTGAACGGCTGGCTGCGTCAACCCGTGCGGGCTCGGAGAGTTTTCTCGGTTCCCCTACCGGAGGGGTGCCGGGTTGGATAGAGTTACGGGGTGAGCCAATGGTGGCAGGAGGTCAGTGCTGATGGGTGATATTGAGTTCAATCGTGCGGCTGTGGGCATCAATGCGAAGAAGGATTGGGAGGATGCGGACAATTTCGGGCAGGTTGGTGCGTATATTGACAAATTACCGAGTACCGGAATTGCTTACCCTCTGCCCGCCGGTCCCAACGAGGGAGTGCAGGCCTTGGCGTCGAAAGCTTTGAATTTTAATCAGGTGACGAGATGGGCGGCAGCGGAGTACTCGGATGCCTGTGGCGTTCT
Source organism: Arachnia propionica (assembly GCF_900637725.1). GTDB lineage: Bacteria > Actinomycetota > Actinomycetes > Propionibacteriales > Propionibacteriaceae > Arachnia > Arachnia propionica. The sequence goes on from NZ_LR134406.1 coordinate 230,364, forward strand.
GGGGTCGGGGCAGGAGCAGGTGATCTCGAATTATGACGAGACGGAAAAATTCAATGATGAGAAGTTCCAGAGGATTGCATCGAGGATGAGCGGAGGCGATCACTGATGACCGTCCGGGGCAAGGATGTGATGCCGCTGCCGCCTGATGTCCGGGATGCTGTTTCCAGGCTTGCGGAGGGTTATCGGTATGCGCGGGGGATGATCCAGAGCACACAGGTGTATTCGTGTCCGGCGTACAGGGTGCCGGAGTGGGTGGGGGAGGCGAAGGACGCCTATATGGAGTCGATCCGGAGGCTCGGTAAGCATACGCATGGTTTCGCTGGGGTATTCGTGTCGCCGGCCGCGGCATTGGGGCAGTGGTCGGATGCGGTCGACGTGGCCATTTCGAAGACCGTGCCCGAGCTGTGGGAGCGCTATGACCAGGCAGAGAGGAATTACCAAGGAAATCTTCAGGACCTTGCGGAGCGCGTCCGGCAGGAGACGGATGCTGGCCGGCAGGTTTCCGCTGAGGAGATAGCGGATGAGAAAAGGACCCTCTTGGAGCTTCGCGACGAGGACCAGGCCAACATTCTCGCCGAGTACAAGGCGGCCATGACGGCTCTTGACGCGGTGGCCGGGGAGGTCGCCGGGAAGTTCACTGCAGCTCTGGATTCCTTTGTAGAGCCGGGGAAGCAGGGGTCGCGCAATCAGGTTGGCTCGGCGTTGTTCAATGATATTCCCGTGGTGGATGGTCAGGCCGAGTGGGAGCAGGCGCAAGAGCTGGCGCCGCAGGCCGCGAGGTATCTGAAGAACTCCTCGCCAACCCCGGATGAGATCATGGAGTTCAATGCCAAGTATGGGGGGATGTGTTCGAATCCCTTCTTCGCGCAGGCGCTTGCACAGCACGTCACGCCGGAGGACATGACCAGGTTCCTCATCAAAGCGGAGCAGTATAAAGGGCAGCTGGCCAACAGGGATGCTTATGACGAATCTCTGAAATCCCTTTCTGCTTCCTTGGGGTCGTCGATGGTGTTGTCTACGGGAGGGATGAATGCGGATCCGGCGAACGCGCATGATCAAGAGGCTTTTTCTGCTGCTAAAGCAGGACTCGTAACTGATTCCGGTAAATCCATAAGCGCCCTGACCAGCGCCAGGCTGAATCAGTGGAAGACTGTTGGGAATACCTTGTACCGCAGCGATGGTGCTGCCGTCGGTGCGGGGCAGGAGTATCTGGGTGGGAACTATGGACATCATTATGGGTATGAATATCTGGGGACGCTGTTGTCCAGTGCCGCCAATTCGAATCCCAACTTGGCCCTCGGTGCCGAATTCCTCAACGAGAAGTCGTCGTCAGGTGGTGTTTCTGGGTCACTGGCGCAGGACATCGTTGCCTTCGACCACAAGCATGGCGCGGAAATAGCGCAATACGGTGGATATGGAAACTGGGGCCAACAGTTGCCTCCTGGAGGCAACCGGAATGCAACGGATCCTGTGGAATCCATGCTGAAGCTGATGGATGAGCCGAGCTCTCTGCACGACGGGTCTTTGGACGGGGTCCCGCAGCATCAGGACTCGATTTCGGATCAGAATGCCAAGAGGTTCGAAGCCGTGCAGAAATTCCTGACTTCCGATACGACCTTCGATGTGAATGCGGAAGATGTCCCTGCGCGCGAGAACAAACTTGAGGCGAAGGGGCCGATGAACATGACTCGCTACCTCACGGGGTTCCGAGGCAATGAGTATTATTCTGGTACTCAAGATGGCGGGGACAGCCTGGGTCGGGTTTTGGCTCAGGCAGCTGCGGTCGAGACCGAGCCACGTGGGCTCGATATAGAATCCGAAGAGTACAAGGAGTGGCGTGAGCGGTCCAAGCGTGCCGCGCTGGTTTCTGGAAATTTCTTGCGCGGATACCAAGAGGGATTGGACATCAAGAACAACCTCATCAACGGAGAGGATCCCTTCGGGGCCCAGCACAGGTCTTTGCGGAACTGGGCAGGGTCCATCCTCGCTCCGCAGGTGGAAGGGCTCACCAAGTCTTTGGGTAAGCCTGAAGGCAGCGCTCCAGTTGATGTGGCTCCTCTGACGGGTGAGAATCAATATTTGATCAGCTTGAATGAAGACTGGTGCAAACGGATCCTTGGGCCGAATGGTTTGTTCACCGATCTCGGGTTCGACCAGCCGCTCGCCAACGGACGTGAATCTGCCATAAACGTGCTTAGAGTGGCTGCCCACGCATCATACGAGAAGGACCTCTCCGAGGTTTTTGCTAGCAGGAATACTCTTGGGGAAGGTTCTCCCGGAAGTAGTAATGCGTTGACCATCAAGGATGCGGTGAAAGGTGTCCAGAACAAGTGGGCGCCCATATTGAACGATCTCGCGTATTCTCCAGCGGCCGCATCGGAACAGGCTGGGAAGGCATTGGATGCAAACAATGCTCGATGGAACTCTCTGATTCAGAAAGGGCTCGGCGCGATACCTTTCGGCAGCATCATTGGTGAGGGACGCAATGTTGCGAAGTGGCTGGTTGAGCAGACAAAGAGCGTCGGAGTGCCAATGGCATTGGATGCTCTTCTCGATGAGAACAATGCAGAGGTGGCGCGCCAAGAGGGGGTCGCTGCTGGCCACAAGGAACGAAAATGGGCGGACGATGTGTTCTACCAGGCCGTTTCAGAAGGGAAGTACTGGGGTGAGGACGAGAGATTCTCGCCCAAAAAGTATATTGAAAACAGTGGAAGAGAGGTTGTTAATTTTCTTGACAGCAATGGTGAGGTCAAGCCGTACAACCAGATGACTGAGAGAGAGAAGGAGTCGTTCCGGAGGTATATCTCCGCAGAGCGGACGACGAGGGCGGATGGGGTGATGGTCGGGGGATTGAATCCGATTTATAGGGAAGCCCCCATTGCGATGGATGCCGCCATGAACGATGCTGAGACCAAACGTAAAGAGTTTATGGGGAAGAAGTAATGAGTAGCCGGATGTAAGGGTGGGTATTGTGTTTGATTTCAGGCGGTGTGTAGCTGCCGCTGTTGTTGTGGTTCTTGGTTTGTCGGGTTGTGGTGTTTCTTCGGATGGTGTGTCTCCGAGTCCTTCTGTATCGTGGGAGGAGCGTGATACTCCGGATATTGTGACCATTGCGGTGCCTGATGGGTGGGAAGTTCTTACGCCCGGGGAGATTCCCGGGACAGCGAATTTCATGCTTGTCAGTGATCGTGAACCGCGTGGTCAGGAAGGGATTAGTATCGGTAATTTTTCTCCCAAGATTGTTGGGATGCATGGTCCTGATGTTGACGTGAAGTATAGGCGGGATGAGGGGGTGGAGCATGGTACTGCTCAGGAGAATTTGGTTGGGCGGGGGATCCCGTTGGAGCCGAGGTTGATTGCTGGTGTCAAGGCGTGGGGGTATGCTGCGACGGCGACTTTTGGTGAGGAGAACACCTATCCCATTCAGCGGTGGTTTCTGTGGCGCGAGGACGGGGTGTGGCTGATTTCGGTTGCTGGTTTTGCGAACACCTCTGTGATTCCTGCTGAGTTGATTGGGGCATTGGACACTATTTCTTTCATTCGTCCGTCGGGTACGCCTGCTGCGCCGTATACGGTGACTACCGCTTCGCCGTCTCCTGGGCCTTCGCCCAGCGTGACTGAATCGTGAGGGTGGGGCATCGGTAGGCCGGGTGTGTCTCGTTATGTCATGTGGAAAGATTCTGTCGAGGTTGTGGAAGATTTTGTGGCGTATACGGTACAAAATCTTTTCAGGCGTCATGTGGGAGGAGGGTTGAATCCTGTTCGCTAAAGGGCCTCAAGGTGTTCTTTTTGTTTTCAGTGTTTTGCTGGTGGTTCTTGTGTCAGGATGTGGGGGTGGTGCTTCGAATCCCAGTGCCTCTTGGGTTGAACGCGAAGTTCCGGATGCGGTGGCCATAGCGGTGCCTGATGGGTGGGTTCTTCTGGATCGTGAGGAAGTGAATGATCCTCGTAGTTTGGTGATAGCCAGTAGTCATCATCTCCCTCCGGTAGAAGGTATTCAAATTCATAATTCTCCACCTGATGTGGAGGATGCGCATGGGCCGGATAATGATATGGAGTTCCAGCGAGATCAGATGGTGTCCAGCCTGCTGAAGACTGATTATGCAAGTAGCGTCCGGGCTTTGGAGCCCAGAATGATTGGTGGCACGCAGGCCTGGGGATACTCCGCGATGATTACTTATCGTGATGGTAGCACTGTCCCCACTCAAAACTGGATGTTGTGGCGTGAAGACGGGCATTGGAGTATTGATGTGAAAGGTTTTGCGAACACTTCCGTGATTCCTGCGGAGTTGATTGGTGCTTTGGATACTATTTCTTTCATTCGTCCGTCGGGTACGCCTGCTGCGCCGTATACGGTGACTACCGCTTCGCCGTCTCCCGGGCCTTCGCCCAGCGTGACTGAATCATGAGGATGGGTCATCACTGGGCCGGGTGTGTCTCCTTATGTCGTGTGGGAGAAGTCGTGTGGGAGAAAGGATGATTGTGAGGCGTAGGGGGGGGTGTGTTGGGGCTGGTTGCTATTCCGTTTGCCTCTGGTGGTGTTGGTGGGTGTTCGTCTGCAGGGCCTGTGTCTGATCCGACTGCTTCTGCTACGGCTTCTGTGAAGAGGCGGCGTTCCACTGTGGTTATTGAGCCTCCGGAGGGGTGGCAGCTTTATTATCCTCCGGAGAGGGTCGTTGGTCCTATAACGCGTGTTATTCGGTTCGCTCATCCGGGAGATGAGGAAGAGGGCATCGCTGTGGATTTTCTCGAGGGTGATGCGCTTCGAAAATACTCTAATCATGTGAAATTTGATCCCTATACTGGGAAGCTTGATGTCGAAGCCTACATGAGTGTCTGGGTTTCCCAGGAGGGCGTGAGGCAGTATCCGGATACCGAATTTCTTGGTTCGCGGTATTTGGGTGGGGAGTTGGCTGCGGGTGCTTCTTTCACCCGTAAGACGGACAAAGGGGTGTCTCATGCGTGTCAGTGGTGGATTGTTTGGCGCGATGATATTCGGTGGGATTTTGAGTTGTGTTCTGCGCCGGATGCTTCGGTGATTGCTCCGGAATTGATTGCGGCTCTTGATACCGTTACTTGGGTTGATGTCCCGCCGAGTTTCAGGTGCTCTCCGGCATTGAGCTCTGATATAAATTGTTGACTCTTGGTGGGATTCGTTTGTTGGGTGGTGGTCTTGTGGCTATGGTGAGGTTGGTGGTGATCGGATTTGGGGTGAATTGTGTTTGATCTCAGGCGGTGTGTAGCTGTCGTAGTTGTTGTGGTTCTTGGTTTGTCGGGTTGTGGTGTTTCTTCGGATGGCGTGTCTCCAAGCCCTTCTGTATCGTGGGAGGAGCGAAACACTCCGGATATTGTGACCATTGCGGTGCCTGATGGGTGGGATGTTTTGTCGCCCGGGGAGATTCCCGGGACAGCGAATTTCATGCTTGTCAGTGATCGTGAACCGCGTGGTAGAGCAGGGATTCGGATTGGTAATTTTTCTCCCAAGATTGTTGGAGGGCATGGTCCTGATGTTGACGTGAAGTATAGGCGGGATGAGGGGGTGGAGCATGGTACTGCTCAGGAGAATTTGGTTGGGCGGGGGATCCCGTTGGAGCCGAGGTTGATTGCTGGTGTCAAGGCGTGGGGGTATGCTGCGACGGCGACTTTTGGTGAGGAGAACACCTATCCCATTCAGCGGTGGTTGTTGTGGCGTGAGGACGGGGTGTGGCTGATTCTGGTTGCTGGTTTTGCGAACACCTCTGTGATTCCTGCTGAGTTGATTGGGGCATTGGACACTATTTCTTTCATTCGTCCGTCGGGTACGCCTGCTGCGCCGTATACGGTGACTACCGCTTCGCCGTCTCCGTCTCCTGGTGCGACGGAATCATGAGGACAGATCATCGCGGTCTTCCGGAGCTCCATGCTGTTTTCTGCCGACGCGTCTGCGCGACCCCGGGCGGACACGTTCCCGGGAAGCGGTTGATGCTCCGTGTCCGGGATCCTGGCTTGTCAAGGGCGGTTCACCGCGGTTTACGGCGACACGCGCAGCGGGTTGGGCTGACCTCCGTGCGAGCTAGCGTTGGCTAGGCCAACCAACAACGACGTATCAGGAGTGGGAGGTCAATGGTGAGCGACCTGAACATTGTGACAGGTGACTTGGAGGCCCTGTCGACGGATGTGAGCAACGTGGCAACGGAGATCAGCGGGGTGAGCGTGACGACCGACATGGCCGACGCCCCCTCGGCGATGCCCGGATCCTCATCCGCCGGCTCGATCACGTCAGCGGCCAGCGCCATCGAGGGGCGGCGCAGTTCCGCCCAGACGTGCTACGAGGACTTCAGCGCCGATGTGACGACCGCGGCAAACAACTACGGAGTGTCCGAGGCGAACGTCGAGACGGCCATGCGTTCCGCAGGGCATGTCGACACAGACGCAGCCAATTGATTGGAAAGGTTGTGAATCATGGCTATTTCATGGAGTGATGTCCAGCAATGGAATCCGGCGAACCTGAACACCGCCGTCCAGAATCTGACCAGTTCCCGTCAAACCTTGACGACTGAGGCCGATAACGCGGTTTCCGCGAAAGGGAGGGTGCAGTCATCGGGTGCTGCGGTGACCGCCATGCTTGGTTCGTTGGGCTCGCTCAACGGGAGTCTTGACCGCGTCGTTAATGACGTCTCCGAGCTCATGATGGCAACGGCCGATGCCTCCGACGGGGTGTGGGACGTCCAGACCAAAGTGGCCGAGTGCACCTCCTTCGTGGAGCAATACCCCTACCTCAGCATAGGGGAGGACGGGACGGTGAACTGCGAGGAGGAGCAGGCGACCACCATGGAGCAGGCGGCCCCGAACGGACCCGGCCAGACGGCCACCAGAAACGCCGACCGGCAAAAGAACGCCCAAGAGCTGAGGGATTTGATCAAGGCCGCCATTGACTGCGCCGTCGAGGTCGACAACGACTACCTCAAGAGACTGAACGCCTTGGCCAACGGCACGTATGTGTGCGCGGAGACGGCGGCCAGCGACTCCCAGGGCCTGCCGGATCTCCCACAGGCCGGCTGGTCCGCAACTGAGGTGTCGGTCTGGTGGAATGCCCTGACCGAGGCGGAACGCAGAAAACTGATCGAGAAACACCCCGACGCAATCAGGAACCTCGACGGTCTCCCCGGAGGCGCCCGGGACGAGGCGAACCGAAACGTCCTGGAGAGAGAAACCACAGCCGCCGAGAATCACCAGAAGAGCGTCCAGGAAAAATACGATGCCGAGCAGAAGAAAATCGACGCAGCCCACAAGTGGGCGGTACTGACGAACTCCGGAAACAGTGCGGGTGTTCTGATCAAGCCGCCAAACCCCTTTGAGGAAGAATTGAAACAGGCCAATCGGCGGGTTTCCGATCTGGCCAAACTGAACGAACTCGCCGGTGTGATGGAGGAGGACGGTTCCGGCGGGTACGCGACGGGCGCCGACGGGAAACCCAGGCACCACTACCAGTTGCTCACCTTGGACGTGCCCGAGGGGTACGACAAGGACGTGAAAGCCGCCGTTGCCGTTGGCGACGTGGACAAGGCAAGCAACGTTGCCACCATGGTTCCCGGGATCGGAAACACGGCCAGGAACGGCATGGACGGGATGCTGAACAACGCCGAAGCGCTGCGTACTGCCGCCGGCGCCGACAAGACGGCCGTCGTCGCATGGATCGGCTACGACACCCCGCCGGGCCTCCTGGAGTCCGATTCCAACGGGAGCCAGACGGATTACATGACACCCGCGAGAGCGGACGAGGCGGCTCCGGCCCTCAACAGCTTCGAGGAAGGCCTCCACGCGTCGCACCAGAGGCAGGGCGTGGACCCCAACCTGACCGTTCACGCTCATTCCTACGGATCCCTCGCCGCCGGCACCGCCCTGATGGACACGAAGACGGGTGTCGTCGACGCCGCCCAGTTGCATGGATCCCCCGGGGCGCGAGCCACCGACGCGCACCAATGGAACGTTCCCTACGGTCACATGTATGCATCTGCCAACGGACATGATTATGTCGCGGGCTTAGGGCCCGACAATGCATTCGGGAATGATTTCGGACCGGACCCCCGGTATGTTCCCGGAGTGGGGAAAATCGCCTCGACCTCCAATGGCGGGCATTCCGACTACTGGAACAATCCCGAATTCATGGAAGATGCCGCCCAGATAACGGCGGGTGAGGATCCGTCCGTGAACCGCGCCGACAACGCGGCGGCGGCCTCTGTCAACGCCAGACATTCCGGACAACACCACTGAGAATCCGGACGACGCGAAGGGAAACCTCCGGAGACGCCGTTTGGGCGGAACCGTTGGGTGAACCCATGAAGCGGGGCTCATGACCCGATCGTCATGAGCCCCGCACGTAGCGTGTTCAACGCTGCCCCGTGAAAAGTCGCCGTACGCCGGCTAATCCCGAATCACCAGGCGTCCCCGTCATCCGTGTCCAAGGGACGAAGAGAAGCGGCGTCGCCCGCCCCGAACGATGAGGAATCGACGGACCTGCTGGCGTCGTCGTCGACCCGGACCACTTTGTACCCCTTCGTGTCGCGGGAGTTCTCCTTCTCCTTGGAGCTCCCCGCGCCCCCGGCCCCTCCGTAGCCGTAAGGCATCGTTCCGGGACGGAGGGCGGAACCGGGGGCGCCGGCGCGGGCCGCCCCCAGGGGCAGCGCGGCATTGAGGTTCCCGGCTCCCTTGGCGGCCAGGGCGCCAGCACCCAGAACCCCGCCGGCTATGCCTGTGGCCTTCGCCCCGCTCCCCGAAGCGAGCCCCGGAGGAGAATAGTCGGCGCGCCAGCGGGGATCGTCTGCATTCAACACGTCGGCGGGAACATACCCGCCCACGGGGCCGTCCGGGGTCATGCGGGCATTGATGGGGTACTTGAGCATGTCCCGGGGCCACTGAAGATTTCCTGTGCCGCCCCGGGGATCGTGGGTCGTGCGCAGCAGTGTGCCATCGTCCCCGGGATGGAACCTCCCGAACGGCAGGGCTGAACCGGCGGTGCCTCCGGAGAGGCCGCCCGCGCCCATGGAGCGGGGAGAGGACGCGGAGGAATGGGAACCCCCACCGATCCCGCCACTCCCTGCGCTTCCGGATCCCCCGCCGTCACCCTGGTTCCCGGAGTCCACCGTCACTTCGGCAGCTTCGTTCAGGGCGTTGTTCATTTTGTCCAAGATCGCGCCGGCGGCTTCCTCCCGCTGGCGGTTCCGTTCCTCCATGAGATTGGCGTAGTAGGTGTCGCAGGGAATTGTCTCGCCGGCCACGCTGACTTCTTTCCCCTTGTGCCATTCTTCCATCTCGTGATGCGATATCAAGCTTTTAGATATGGTCCCGAAACTGGCCACTGCCTCCGTCATGGCGTTGCAGGCCGCTTCGTGATTGCTGCGCAGCGTTGTGAGGTTTTTCTCGTGCATCTCGAAAAGCGCTATGTAGGAATCCAGTTTCCTCTCGATCGCGGTCTTTATCATGCCGGTGATTCCGGGATTCTGCCTAACCCGGGCCACGATTCCCTTGGCTGTCTCGATATGCGACCGGATCTCGTCCATGTCGGAGGTTCCCTGATCCGCGGTGTTCAAATTAGCCACCGCGGTCAGTCTCTCGTACAAAGGGCTGTCAGGCATTGATCAAACCTCCTTTGCGCGCCCGAGGCCCGGCGCGTACGGTCTCATGGGGTCGCCGTCAGATAATCCCGGACCCTTGTAGTACTCCTTCAGGGCATCGGGTATGGGAGCGGACGGTTCCGGGCTTTCCAGTCTCTTCATCAAAGCCCGCTGAGCGGCCACGACGTCGTCTTCGTGGGATTCCAGGGATGTGACGGTGTGCTCGAGGGCCTCCACGAAAACCCTGAGCTGCTCCGCCAGCGAACGGAAGTCGTCATGTAGGGCGTTGAGGTTCTTCTCGTATTGCGCCTTGTAGGCCAGCGCACCCGCCTCAACGCCCCAACGGCGCTCGTTCTGGGATGAGGCCATCATGCTGCTTCGTCTCGCCGCCCTGGTGGCCTCGGGGGCGGCCCACTGGCTCACCAGGTCCTTCGACGCCTTCGTCTGGGCGCTGTCGTACGTGAATTCATTCATCAGCTGCTCCTACCGGGGAGGTGTGGAAAACATGATAGGGGTCGGTGTGGTCCGCGGTGGAGGGTTTTCAGAAAGTTCGTTCCGCGGACTCCGGAACGGCCCGACGGGCTCTGGACGGGTGGTGTTCCCGCCCGACCCAGAAGCGGGTTTCGTCTCGGGAGAGTACGCGGACAACGGCGAGTGACCCGCCGGAAAACAGGCCCTTGACCTTGGCGTGGCGTCATGGCCTTGACTTGCGAGTGTTGGCCCCGGGAGCCAACCTGCCAGCAACCACACAGGAGGCGCGATGATGGATGAACGTTTCATCATCCGGCGAGCCACGGTCGGGGACCGCGGTTGTGTTTCGGTTCCGTCGGTTTCCGGCCCACCGGAAATCTGGACCCGTCCCCGGGCCCACCGCTGCCGAGGGACGGTGCCGACCTCATCCACCTGCAACTCCTCATCCCGTCGGAGCCGTGACATGAATGTGGTTCTCCGAGAACAGGCGCCGCGGATCCCGAAGAAGAGGCAATTGCCCCGGGACCGCAGGGAATCCCTTTCCCGATTGGAACTCATGAACACAAAGGTGGGTTGACGATGACGATCAGTGGTTTCTTCTCGAGCGAACTCAAATCGGTGGGGGAAGCCGCCGAACCGGCCCGCGCCGTGGTCTTCGTGCAGGGTCTTCACAAGTGGCACGGGATGTTCGAGTCCCTCCGGGGCGTCGACTTGGAGGTGACCCGTGGCGAGGTGGTGGTGATTCTGGGGCCGGACGGCGCAGGAAAGACGACCCTGATGGAAATACTGGGAGGTGTGCGTACCCCCTCCTCCGGTGTCGTGAAGGTTTTCGGCGAGGACCCGAGCTGCGCCGGTGAGGCGTGGCATGCGCGAACCGGCACGGTCCTCCAGATGTGGCGCGAGAACAGCGGGTGGCGAGTCCGTGACCTGCTCGAGTACTGCGCCGCGCGTTACGCATCGATCAGGACCCCCGGCTGTCCGCAGCCGCGTCCCGTGGGTGATGTGCTCGAACTCGTCCGCATGACCGGGAGCGCCGTGAAACGGCTCGGGGCGTTGCACGACGGGCAGCGTCGACGGTTCGACATCGCGTTTTCCCTCATCACTCGGCCCGAGATACTCCTCCTCGACGAACCGACCAAGGACTTGGGACCGGCCGCACGCGGCGAGTTCCACGAGGTCATCCGCTACTTGGCAACCGGGGAGGGCATGACTATCATCCTCACTACCCGCGATCTGGCCGAGGCGCAGAGGATCGGTGACAGGGTCGCGGTGTTGATGCAGGGCCGGTTGGTGACGCAGTGCGCCCCAGCGGAGGCGTGGATGCGATACCCGGGTACCCCGTGTGACTTCCGGGACCTGCTCGGTCACAACTGGAAGGAACAACCTCGGTGGAGATCCTGAACGTCCGCGGCCTGTGCAAGCGGTACCCGTCCTTTGAACTGAAGGACGTCTCTTTCGCGATGCAGTCCGGCACCATCATGGGATTCGTCGGCAGGAACGGCGCGGGAAAATCAACGACGCTGAAGTCGATGCTGAACTTCGTCCACCCCGATGCGGGCGGTGTCGAGTTCTTCGGGCTCGATTTCCGGAACCACGAACTGGAGATCAAGGAACGCATCTCCTTCACCTTCGGGGAGGTGAACTTCTACCCGAAGAAACGGATCCGGGACGTCACCGACGTGTTCCGCCGGTTCTTCCGGTCCTGGGACGAGACCGCCTACCGCTGCCTGCTGGAGCGTTTCGAACTCGTCGAGACCAAGAAACTCGACGAACTCTCCCAGGGCATGCGCGTCAAATACGCGGTGGCGTTGTCGCTGTCGCACGGGGCCGAACTGATTCTCCTGGACGAACCCACCAGCGGGCTCGACCCGGTTTCCCGCGACGACCTGCTCGACGTGTTCCGTGATGTCGTCGCCGAAAATGGCGCCAGCATCCTGTTCTCCACCCAGATCATGACCGACCTGGAGAAGTGCGCCGACACCATCACCTACATCCACAAGGGCAGGATCCTCGCCAGCACAACCCTGGGGGAGTTCACCGGCGCCTACCGAAACGTCAGCGGCGAATCCGCTCGAACCGGCGACGACGTTCGCGGACTCCTGATCGGCTGCCGGGAACGCGACGGCCGGTTGGAGGCGCTGATCCGCGCCGAGAACGCCCCCACCGCCGAGGCCAACGGCCTCCAGGTGGGCGCGGCAGACCTCGAATCCATCATGATCCACCTCGAGCGGAAGTGACCACCGCCGTGAAAAACCTGCTGCTGAAGGAACTCAAACTCGCGAACCTGGTGCTTCCCGTGGTGATGGGATCGCTCTGCCTCCTCATGCTCATCCCGACCTATCCCCTCTACGTCGGGCTCATGTACATGTGCCTCGCGGTGTTCTTCACCGTCATGCACTTTCGTGAGGCCAACGACGTCTACTTCTCCATGCTGCTGCCGATCCGGAAACGCGACGCGGTGCGCGCCCGGGTGCTGCTCTGCTGCCTCTTCGAGATCGCCCAGCTGGTGGTAGCCATCCCCGTCGCGGTGCTGCGCAACGTGCTCTACGAATCGAACCCCGCCGGAATCGAGGCCAATCCGGCTCTCTTCGGTTCCGCGCTGATCATGTTCACGATCTTCAACTTCCTGCTGCTGACGATGCACTACAAGACGGCCCACAACATCGGGGCACCGTTCGTGGTGGCGGGCGTGGCGGTGCTGCTCTACATCAGTCTCGCCGAGGTCCTGATCCACATCGTTCCCTTCCTCCGCACCCACCTGGACGTGGTGGGTGAGCACGTCGGGACGCAACTGATCGTCCTCGCGATCGGGGCCACGGTTTTCGTCGCGGGCAACATCCTCACCTACCGGGTCGCCGCCGCCCGCTTCGAGAGGGTCGACCTGTGAGCAGGCGATCCCCTGCCACCCTTCACCGGAAGGTATGGCCTCCCGGGCCACCGCACATCCCGGGGCCCGGGAGTTTGTGAGGTTTTCCTGATGAGACGGTGAGGGCTCCCCGAACCGGGGAGCCCTCACAACGTATCCCGTGGTTCCGCGCGCTACCTGTTCTTGCGCTCGTCGATGATGATGGCGACGACGATGATTCCGCCCCTGACCACCCTCAACCGTTTCAGAACCGTTTCAGAAGGTCACTCGTAGGGGAGGTAACCGTTGCGGTGGATCTCCTCCAGATCCATGCGGGCCCGCAGGATCCGGGCGGTCTCGTCGCTGATTCTCCGTTCCCGGACGAACTGGCCCAGCAGCTCCCGTTTCCGTCGGAGAACCGCCCCGTGGAGGCGTTCGAGGGCGACGATCTCCGCCACGTCCTCCTCCTCGTCGTCAGCCCCGATGTGGGCCGCGATGTCGTCGAGGCGCTCCTCCATGGCCTCGGCGACCCGTGGGGAAACCCCTGCCTGCTCGGCCAGGGCGGGCAGTTCGGGGCGAACGGCCTCCAGGATCGCCAGCCGCCCCTCGGTGGTGAGCTGTTCCTCGGTCAGCTCGGCCTCTTCGTCGTCGCCGGTGTGACCGCCCTTGGCGGCCCACGCGATCACCTTGGGCAGCAGCGGCCCCTGCACCGCCATCCCGATCACGATCGCGAGGGCGGCGACGAGAACCACCTCGTCGCGGTAGGGGAACGGTGAACCGTCTTTCATGGCCAGGGGGATCGACAGCGCGATCGCCAGGGAAACCCCGCCGCGGAAGGCCGAGATCGCGCTGACGACCCGGGCCCGGTAGCTCAGGCGCCGTTGCCGCTGTTCAGGCCGGCGGTCGAGGGCGCGGATGATCATGACCGTGATCTGCAGGAACACGAAACGGGAGACCACCAGGGTCACGGCCACGCCGACCGCGATGCCCGCCAGCGTCAGGAGCTCGGAGAAACTGAAGTTGACGACCAGCAGGCGCGTCTCGATGCCGATCAGCAGGAACAGGGCGCCGTTGAGCAGGCTGGTGGCCAGCGGCCAGAAATGTTCCGCCTGGGTCCGCGACTCGGGGGTGCTGAGCTGGTTCGACAGCGTCGAGATGATCAGGCCCGCCACTACCGCCGCCAGCACACCGGAGGCGTGCACCAGTTCCGCGGCCAGATAGGCGGCGTACGGGGTGACCAGGAGGGCCATGTTGATGGTGATGGGCTCGTGGAGGCGACGAAAAGCCGGGTAGGCGACCGCGGCGACGGCGATACCGATGAGGATCCCACCGAAGAACGAGACCACGGCCATGCGCGTGATGTCCCAAGGGGTGTACTGGCCGCCGAGCGCCAGGCCGACGGCGATGGTGTAGACCACCAGGGCGGTGCCGTCGTTGGTGAGGCTCTCGGCCTTCAACAGCATGAACTGGCGGCGGGGCAGGCCCTTGGCCAGGGCGGCCGCGGCGGTGGCATCGGGCGGGGCGACGGCGGCACCCAGGATCAGGGCCGCCTCCCACGGGATCCCCAGCGACGACGCGATCCACGCCACGGCGAAGGCGGTGGCCACCACGAACACCGTCGAGGTGATCAGGATGCCGCGCAGGTCGCGTCGGATGGCGTTCTTGGAGGTGGTGAGGCTCTCCCAGAACAACAGGCCCGGGAGGAACAGCAGCAGCACCACCTCGGGGGGCATGTGAAGACTCTCCAAGCCGGGTACGAAGGCCAGCGCGAACCCGAGGAGGACCTGCGTCAACGGCACCGGAAGACGCAACTTGGGGGCCAGGGCGTTGCCCGCCACCACCGCAATCCCGACTCCGACCGCGATGATGAGACCCTCCATGCGCCACCCTTCCCTGAATTCCCTCGGCGAATCCCCGACTTGGAGCCGGGCTGGTTGAATTATCTCCCATGTCCCCAAACCGGCTTTGTTCTTCTCAGAACTGGCCGTGTCGAAACTGTGGTGACCGTGTCTGGGAGCTGGGGTCGGGTCTGTTTCGGCTGCCGGAGGTTTCGACTCAGCCGTTCGCTGGCGCTCACGTGCTGGCTCAACCGGCTTCAGAGGAAGGGCGCTCACGTGCTGGCTCAACCAGCTTCGGGGAAAAATCGGGGACTACTTCGCGACCTCCGTGTCGTCGACCTTGGGGTAGTGGTGCCACTCGTGGAAGTCGGCACGCGGCGACAGCTCCTGGTCGTTGAGCCGCACCGCACCGTTCTCGCTGGTGTCGAGGATGGCCTTCATCTCCCGGTAGGAGGAGTCGAAGCGACGCATGAAACCGACGGTGACGAGCTTCTTGCCCGCCTTCTGCTCGGCCTCCATGATGCGCGCACAGGTCTCGGCCATCTCATCAAGGGTTTCTCCTCATGGATCTGCCTAGAATGCGGCCCATGGACACTGCCTTGTTCGAGGAACGAGTCAAGGAGATCCCGAGGTTGAGGAGTTGCCTCTCCGGTGGCCGGGTCGAGCGCTGGCCGCGAAAACAGGCGCTGCGTGACATGCTCTTCGACATCGTCGTCGGCTGCATGCAAGAAGGGCCTACATGGACGGAGCGTGAGATCACCCAGGAGCTGGCCGCGATCACGGCGGACCCCGTGACCTTGCGGCGCGCCCTCATCGACGAGGAACGGCTGGTGCGCTCACCTGACGGAAGCCAGTACTGGCTGGCATCGAAGGTTGCGTCCGGGTAGTCGCTTCCGGAGGACAGGCGTGCCGGGACTCAGTCGCGGCTCACCAGGGCGCGGATGCTGAAGAACACGCCGAAGGCTGTCCATGCGCTGAGGACGAGGACGTCCTGCATGTCAACCGGGTAGGTGTCCGACAACAGCCCTGCCCGGATGAGGTCGCCGGCCGGCCGGAAGGGCAGCACGTCGTGCAGCGCCTGGAACCAACCCGGAAGCTGCGAGGCCGGGAAGGTGACCGGCGAGAACAGCATGACGAAGAAGACCAGCACCTGGCTGATGAGCTGGGCCAGCTGCGGTGACAGGAGCACTGCGAGCGCGTAGCCGACCGAGGTTGCCATGACCGTGACCAGGAGCCATCCACCGATCAGCGGCAACCAGGCGAAGCTGTAGTCGAACCCGTAGCGCAGGTGTGCCACCAGGACGGTGACCGGGATGGCCGGCGCCGCAATCAGGGCCCAGACGACCAGGTCGGAGATGAACAGCAGCAGCCGGGGCACCGGCAGTGAACGCAGGTAGGTGAACTGGCCGCTGGTGCGTGCGTGCGCGACGCCCTGGGGACACAGGACCAGGCCGATGACCATGATCATGACCGTGGGTGCGCCCGCGGAGAGGAACTGGGCCGTGGGCACGTCGATGCTCGGGATCAGGAACCCGAACCCGACGATGACGGCGCCGGCGACCAGGGCCTGCACCAGGGTGAACAGCGGAAGCATCGCCCCGTTCTGGGCGAGGTTCCAGCGGAAGAGGACATCGTTGATGGTCCAGTGGCCGACCGGCTCGGGGACCGGTCGGACTACCCGGCTGGTCGGCTGGGTCGTCAGCTCAGACATTCGCGAACTCCTGGTTCGAAGCGGTGGCAGTCACTGTGAGGTAGGCGTCTTCCAGGGTCACGGGGGTGAGGGCGTAGCCCTCGATGTAGTCGCGCGAACGCAGCTTGTTGGCCCAGGACACAGCCCGTGCTGCGTCGTCGGCGGAGACGTTGAGCATCACGCGCCGCCCGATGCGGACGCGACGGCTCACGGCGAAGGGGGTGGAATCCTCGGTGGGGTCGATGCCGTCGGGGTTGAGGGAGACCTCGAGGCGCAGATCGGCGTCGATGCTGGCGCGCAGCGACGTCGGCGACCCGGCGGCCACGACACAGCCACGCTCGAGGATGACGAGTTCGTCGACGACGCGCTCCGCCTCGACGACGTTGTGGGTGACGAGCAGGACGCCGGCCCCCTCGTCACCGAGGCGGCGGACCATGTCCCACAGGCGGCGACGGCGCGATGCGTCGACATCGTTGGTCGGCTCGTCGAGGATGACGAGAGGGACCTCGCTGACGGCAGCCATGGCGAACGCGGTGAGTCGACGCACACCACCGGAAAGACCGCCGCCCTCGGGCAGCGCTCGGCGCTTGAACCACTCACGGATGTCGAGTTCGTCCGCGAGGCGCTCGGCCGCGGCGCGGGCATCCGCGCGGGACATGCCTCGAAGCTCACCGGCGATCTCGATGGCCGACTTCGGCGTGAGACCGTCGAGAGGCGCTTGGGCCTGCGCCTGGAGGGCGACACAGCGTCGCACCGTGGCTGGGTGTGCCACGGCGTCCACTCCGGCGACCCGGATGCTTCCGCTGTCCGGGCGAAGAAGGCCGACTACCTGTGAGACGAGGGTCGTCTTGCCTGCGCCGTTATGGCCCAGCAGCCCGACGACCTCGCCGGCACGAACCCGGAGATCGACCTGGTCGTTGGCCACGACATCGCCGAAACGCCGCGTCAAGCCGTCGACCTCTAGTACCACATCGCTCATGATGACTCCCTGTACGGTGACCCGACCAACGGCCCTTAGGAATCCATACCGTCGGTATCGTGATTCCGACGGTATGTCACATACCGCCGGTATGTCAAGGGACCGACGACACTCACGTAGAGTCCCCGCGTAGGTAGGGGCCGTACCTCACGTAGTTTCCCCCGGGAAACGGTGGGATGGGGCCACGATGGGGTGTGGAGGTTGAAGAGAGTCTGTCGACGGCGGCCAGGATCGAGATCACTGAGAAGTACGCCCGGGCCTATGCCGAGGCACCGAAGAAGGGCAAGATCCAGATCCTGGGCCAGGTGGTCGAGGTCACGGGCTGGAACCGGGACCATGCATCCTCGAATACGCGCACGGTGTGGGGGTTCCTCTTCCCCAGTTCAGTGGTGGCAAGCTCGTCAAGGGCAGCCCTGGCCGCGCCCGCGTCTGAGGCCTGGCGGACCGGTTTGAGCGCGGCCGCGGTGATGCTCGAGGAACGACGCATCCGCCGACGGATCGACCTGCCCCGCTCAGTCGTGCGGCGGCTCGTCGAGCAGGTTCATGATCCGGTCCACGTCGGCCAGCGGAGTGGAGTGAGCACCATCGGGGGCCGGCCCGCTCGTGTCGAGGAGCAGCCGGCGGAGGCCGTCTCGCAGCAGCGGGCCGTCCACGTCGGAGACGCCACTCAGGAACAGGAGCGTGGCCCCCTGATCGAGAGCGGCCATGAGGTAGCCGATCTGGCGGGAGGTGAGGGTCTCGCCCTCGCTGCGGCGTCGGTCGGCGAGGCGGCCGTAGGCGTCCAGGAGGGCGCGCATTCGCTCGCCGAGGGCGCTGGTCAGGGAGGGGTCACGGGCGGCAGTCGTGATGAACTCGAGGGTTGCCAGACCGAAACCACGGACCAACTCGGCGGGGTCCATGGAGATGGACTCGTCGATCTGCGCGCCGGTGGCCCGGACGGCAGACTCGAACGGGTCCCAGTCCTCGCCGCGCAGCGCGCCCAAGTTGTAGTCCATGACCGCGAGGAACAACTCGGCCTTGCTGCCGAAGTTGGAGTAGACAGCTCCCTTGGAGAAGCCCGCCTGACCAGCCACGGAGTCGAGGCTGGCGCGGTTGTAGCCGTCACGACTGAACGCGACCAGAGCGCCTGCGATCAAAGCGTCTCTGGTCTGCTGCTTCTGCTCGGCGCGGGTCCGTCGGGGGGGGAGGGCAGGCACTCACGCAGTTTCCTCACGTAGTACCTCACTGTCAAGTCCCCGGGAAACGGGGGCCTTACCTCACGTAGTTTCCTCGGGTAGCTTGGGCTAGCTGGCTTTGGTTTTCAGGGCTGTGGGGTCGGGGGCTTTCCAGGTTGGAATGCCATGGGTTTTGTGGACAGCAACAAAAACCTGGCATGTGGTTTGGGTTGCCGCATCAGTTGCTTCCAATTCTGATGGAGTTCGTTCGGGGTGCGGTAATCGAGCGTGGGGAGGGGCGCGACCGCGGGAGCGGGACGAGATGGTCGTCGCCTGTCCGTCAGTACTTCACGACGGCCTTTCGGAGTCCTGGGCCGGGTTTGGAGGAATCATGGGAGACAGATGCGGCACCGCCCACGGGAATCGCTACGACCCGACCGGGCCGGTTTTCATCTCGTATCGACAAAGCGACGGTACCGAGCACGCCAAGCGTTTGGACCGGTTCCTGCGCGCCGGCGGTCTCGTGCCCTGGCGTGACCTCGTTGATCTGCCCCCCGGTGAGACCGCCCGCCGCGTTCACGAGGCCTTCGAAGAAGGTATCGCTGCCGCCGTTCTCATCGTCACGCCCGAGATCCAGCAGAGCCAGTTCGTCCCCGCTGAGGAGCTTCCGGAACTGCTCAAACTCGAGCAGGAACCCCACGACTTCAGTCTTCTCGTCCTCAACACCATCCCCAAACAGGACGAGACGGCCTCCGGCGACGGCCGGTCGCAGGGAGACGGCGTGGATGCCGGGCAACCCTCAACCGACGATGCTCCTGCCGATCACCTGCTCGGCGGGTGTGGGCGATCGGATGAGGCCATCGACGTGTCGGCTCCCGACCGGCTGCTGAACACCACCGGCCAGCCGCTGGAGAAGCTGAAGCAGTACGGTCTCGGTGAGTGCCGTCAGCTGTACCGGGACCTCCTCCACTGCAGGCTCGGGCATCTCATGAGACCGGCGGAGCGGTACCTGCCGATCGGCCTGCCCACGGGTGTCGTCGCGGCGATCTCCAGTGCCCTCGGGTGGTTGTTCGGCGACCAGGGGATCGGTGACGGTGAGATCACCATCCAGACACAGACCCGCCCGATCCCCGACGCCTACACGCGCCGTTCCGGCACCACCCGTCTCGGTCGCGAGCACGACCTCGCCATCCGGCTGCGCCAGGACCCGGACACCGGCATCCCCGCCGTTGAGGATTACCGGTACCTGAAGGAGACGCTGCCGATCATGGTCGATGCCCTCTATGCCCACGGCGTGAGTGGTGTGACGCTGACCGGTGGCGGTCACTTCAGCCTCGGCTGGGCACTCGGCACCGCCCTGCCGATCACCCGGCAGGGCGGCCTGCGCGTCATCGACCTGCAGGGCAACGAGTGGACCGACGCCAGCCGCAGCGACGACCAGAAGACGTTCCACGCGGTCGCGGGGTCGTTCGCCGAGCACACACCCCAGGATCCTTCACTCCAGGAAGCCGACCGCTTGCACCGCGTCGCCGTCCTGATCCGCAACCAGAACGGCCAGAACCAACAGCCCTTCGACGAACTCAAGGCCACCTGCGACGAAAGTTTCGAGATCGTCATCGAGGGCAGCGGCGACCACTTCTACCCGTCCAACGAGGGCGCCCGCCTGGCCAAGGAGATCGCGAACGAGCTGCGCAAACGCGGTGCAGGCAGGGAACTGCACATTGCATGGTCGGCAGCGGTGTCGCTGGCGCCGCTGGTCGCGAGGCGAACCAACACCCTCAACTGTGTGCTCTACGAGCTGACCCAGAATCCGCTCGTGGCCAGGCAGCGCTACCAGAAGGTGCTGCGTGTGGCCGCGGGCATGCCGCACGGCCCCATTATCGAGGTCTTCGACAAGGTCGCTCGACCCAGCAAAACAACACGTGTGGAAGGAGAAACGCGTGACTGATTTCGTCAACCCCTACACGTTCGTGCCGTTACCCCGGAAGGTGGTGCGCAGACAGCCACCCGGGCACGACCCCGGCCCCGATGAGGCGCGGGAACGCTACGTCGGCGCGCTGGAGGTCACGTGGCACATCCAATCTCCGATCGCCATCCCGATGGAGGAGTGGGGCAGCATCGGTGGCGACGTCCGCATCCCCGGCAGTTCCATCAAGGGTGCGGTCCGCAGTACCCACGAGATGCTGTTCGGCGGCTGTCTGCGTCAGGTCGACCTGGGCTACCGCCCCACCTACCGGCAGCTGCCCAACATGGACGCTCTCAAAGACTGGCGGATGGCCGTCGTCCTCAGTGAAGACGAGGTCCTGCTGTGCGAGAAGGAGGATCCGAAGCGACGCTCCTCGATCGATTCGAAGGCCCTCTGCGAGCGTGTTGGGGATCGCGCCAGGACCGGCGACGTCATCGCCGTCAACTCCGACGACGATTGGAAGGAGAAACCGGAGCGGCGGGTGGCGGAGCGGTTCCAAGTACTGCAGCGCCCAGCTGAGGTCAGCGGGTACGAGGACCTGGCCGGCTGCTATGTCGTGCTGATCACCAAGGAAGGTGCGCGCCCCAGGGAAGTCAAGGTCAAGGACAAGGTCGCGAACAAGAACAAGACTGCACGCGCCAAGTGGTACTGGTCGCTGGGAAAACTGACCCGGGAGCGCGCGACCATCTCGTCGCAGGCCAAACGCGACTTCAGCTGGGCGATGATGGAGGCCCGCCCCGACGGTGAGCGGTGGATCGACGTGTTCCGCGGGAAGACGAAGCTTGGGCAGGCGCGCGGCAACAAGCACGCGCTCGAGCCCGGCAGCGTCATCTGGGTGAAGGTGCTTAACGGCAAGGTCATCGCCATCAAGCTGAGTCAGTTCTGGCGCGAGCGGTCCAAGGAGTGCCTGGGAGGCCGCATCCCGAAGGAGACCCATCCGTGCGACGACGAGAATCTGCGACTGTGCCCGTCGTGTTCGGTGTTCGGGTCGGCCGACACCCTCAACGACAAGGCCGACACCGATGAGCGCCGCCGCGAGGGCGACCAGCGCTCCTACGCCGCGCACGTCCGTTTCGGGGCGGCGGTCGGCGTCGATCTTCAAGGGCGTGAAGTGACCTTGGCCCCGCTCGGGCAGCCTCACCTGGGTGCAGGCCTGACCTACCTCGAACCCAAGTCGCCGGAGGCCGCCCCGGCCTCGCGCGATGAGCGCTGGAGCCGCTGGGACAGCGACGGCACGCCGAAGCGCCAGCTGCGGGGCCGCAAGTTCTACTGGCACTCCAACCCGGAACGCCAGCTCGATCACCTGCAACACACCCAGGGCGTCGGGGATGTCCCCGGCCGGCACCTGAAGCGCGAGCACCACGGCGCCGAAATGTGCACCAAAGCCCAGCTGGTCACGGGCGGCACGTTCCGGCAGACGATCACATTCGACGGCCTGGATCAGTTCGGCGTCGCATCGCTGCTCGCGGCGCTCCAGCCCGGACGCCTCCTCGGCGACGGCGAGTTCGCCCTGCACCTTGGGCGCGGCAAGCCGCTCGGCCTGG
Organism: Arachnia propionica; assembly: GCF_900637725.1. Classification (GTDB taxonomy): domain Bacteria; phylum Actinomycetota; class Actinomycetes; order Propionibacteriales; family Propionibacteriaceae; genus Arachnia; species Arachnia propionica. Next base: position 252,444 of record NZ_LR134406.1, read on the forward strand.
GGTCGGTGACCGCCGAGATCACCGCCGCGAGGATCACGACGGTTGCCGCCCGTTACGGCGACAAAGCAGAGATCCCGCTGGAGAAGTTCGTCATCGATCCCGCGGAGGTGAGGACCCGCTGCGGCGACCTCGACGCCGTACACGAGGGCGCCCGGAAGGTGCTCCGTCTCGACGGGCTGGGCGAGAACTGGTGGAAGGTCACCTACCCGACCACCCAGCCATGGAGGCAGTTCGGTTCCAAGGAGTTCGACGAGTCCTTCAAGTTCTTCAAGGACTTCGGCGGCCCGGCCCAATCCAAGAATCGGAAGGTGAGCTGGAAACCCGGAGCCTGGAAACCGATGCCGGAGATCACCGACCACGACCAGAGCGATTGGAGCGCGAAGTGACAACCTACGTCGTGATCGGGGCGAAACGAATCCAGCAATGGATCGCCCGTACCCCGCGCCTGGCCCTGACCAAGGGCGCTTCCCAGGCCCTCACCACCCGCACCTCCCGAGACCATCTCAGCAGCAGACTCCCCGAGGAACTTCGCCTGAGCGACGAGGTGCCCGACATCGCCGGTGTCGTCGTCCTGGAATCCGACGAACCGGTCACCGATGACGTCGTCGACGCGGCCCTGATGGTGGTCGCCCAGGGCCTTCCCGGGCTGGAGTGGAACGCCTGGGTGTACAAGGCCGACAGCTACGTCGAGGCCTACCAGGCCACGGGTGGTGGGCAGCGCTGTACGCGGGTGCGGCACCGGGTGCCGTCGGCGCGCCGGCTGCCGATGCTCACCGAATGCGAGGGCTGCCACGAGGAATCCGCCGAGGTCTTGGTGGCCGTCCCCGAAGGCAAGGACAGCTACGGCGCCGACTGCGTCGTGCGGCGGGAGGCCTTCAAGCAGTGGAAGGACACGCTGAAACCTCGCGAAGACGGCGTTGCGGAGCCTGAGATGTTCGAACACCTAACGAAGATCGAAGAGCCGGGAGAAGACGCCCACCCCGTCCGCGCGATGGGTCGCCGCGACGCCGACAACCACCTGGCGTTGATCCTCGCCGACGGCAACCGCATGGGCGACTTCTTCAAGAAGGTCGCCCAGCTGAAAAATCCGCAGGCACACAGGGCCTTGTCAAAAGCCCTCGACGACGCCACCCAGGAGGCCGCCCGGCAGGCCCGCGAGGCCGTCATCACCGCGATGGCGAACCCCAAATTCTGTCCCGATGTCCTGCACTACATCGGAGGCGACGACGTCATGGCCAGCGTCGCCGGCCGGTTCGCCTGGCTGTGGGCGGTAACCCTCGCCGAGGCATTCGAGTCCGAGTTCCGAAGTCGCGTCGACGACGTGTGTGGCACCAACCCGCAGTTCGAGGAAGTCAGGGAGGCTGCGAAGCAGGCCAGCCTCGGAGTCGGCATGGTCTTCACCCACTACAAGGCGCCGTTCGCGGGGGCCCGGGAACTGGCCGAGAAGATGGAGAGGATCGCCAAGAAGACGGGCAAGGGCGAGAAGTCGTACATCGCCTGGGCCGACACCACCGCCGACCACAAGGCGCTGGAACGCAACGTCATCGACACCGAGCGGGCCTCCCGAGAACTGCGCGAGGGCCACGTCCTGCGAGGCCTCGGCCCCAGCGCCCGCAGTGCCCTGAAGCAGGAACTCGATGCGGGACGGGACACCGTCGCCTGGGCCACGCGCACCAAGCGGGGCATCGTCGAATACCTGGAGCAGAGCTCCGAGGACCAGATCCGCGCCGACCTGGACCGCGCCCGCTGGTGGCCGGTCGTCGAGGAAACCAAGGAGGGTCAGGAATGAGCCTGAAATTCGAAGTGGAGTTCCTAACACCGTTCGTGATCAGCTCCGGCAAGGCCCTCGACGGCCTGGACCACACGATCGACGAGGAAACCCCGTTCCCCAGCTCCGCGGTCAAGGGGCTGCTGCGCGCCCACGCGCTGCACTGGCTCGGCCTGCCGAAAACCCTCGTGGGCGAAGTGTTCGGGACGGCCCGCAAAGGCAGTGACTGGATCTTCTCCGACGTCGCCGTGGAACGCGTCGGCACCGGGTCGCTGAAGCACGGCGTCGAGCCGTCGCTGTGGAACCGGGTGCGCGTCGACGAGAACGGCCGCGCCGAGGAACGTGCCCTCGTTGCGGGCCAACAGTGCTGGGCCGCCAGGGGCGAGTTCACCGTCGCCTGGGACGGCCGGGGCGATTCCCCGAAGCTGCACGTCCTGGTGTTGCGGGCCGCGGCCCGCGACATCGTGAGCATCGGGCTGAACCGGCGGCGCGGTTTCGGCTGGGTCACGATCCGCGATGCGGAGCCCTGGACCGACGACGACAGTCGCACTCTGCTGGCCGTGAAGGAGGAGTCGTGAGATACCAGCTGACACTGCGTTTCGAAACGCCGTTCAGCGTCGGGATCGGCAACGAGGCGTTGTTCCACACCACCACCCAGCGGGTGATTCCCGGAGCCACGCTGCGGGGCGCCCTGGCAGCGCTGTGGTGGCGCGGGTGCGATTCCGCCGCCGACTTCGCCGCTCTGTTCGACGACGACCTCCTCGTCACCCAGGCCGTCCCCGAAGGAGCGGGACTGCGGACCACCTCCGAGGTCACCTGCAAGTACCGCGCCACGACCGAATGCGGGGAGGTCGTCTACGACCGTGCGCTGTCCGTCGCCTCAGGTGATGCCCCGGACGTCGGGGTGTGCCCGCGCTGCGGGGGCCCGCTGACGGCCAAGCCCGGCTGGACGGACCTGCCCGACCCAGTGCGGCGCGGCCGCGTCGAGCTGGAGGCAAACGAGACCGCCAAAGAAGGGCGGCTGTACTCCCGCGACTACATCGGAAAGGGCACGCGCTGCATCGCCGAGATCGAGACCAGTGCTGACCTCTCCTGGCTCCACGACGCCACCGTCCGGATCGGTCAGGGCCGGTCTCAGGACCGGGGTCGTGCTCGCGCCGCCGTCGCGCCGCTGGAGGAGAAGCCGTTGACGTGGCACGACCGCCCCGTTGCCATCCACCTGACCAGCCCCGCGATCATCACCAACGAGTGGGGTGCGCCGAGCCTGGACCTCGAAGACGTCGAGCGTGAGCTGCAGCGGGTCAGCGGCGACAACCTGACGCTGTGCCCCCACCCCGAGTGGGTGCGCAGCGAACTGGTGACCGGCTGGCACGGGCGCAGCAACCTGCCGAAGGTGCCGGACTGGGCATTCGCGCCAGGGGTCAGTTTCGTCGTCGACGGCCTCACCGCCGACGGCTGGCGGCAGCTGCGTCGATGCGGGATCGGCTGGCGCCGCATCGACGGCTACGGCCAGCTTGCGCTCACCGGCTGGGAGCCGACCAACCGGCCTCCTTTTGAGGTCACCGAACAGTGGTGGGACCAGGAGAGCGCCGAGCTGCGGAAACACAAGAGTTGGGGCGAGTACAAGTCGTTGCTGCGGATGGCCTGTATCAACCTCTCGGACACCAGCGAGGTGTCTGAGGAAAAAACCCAGCGCAACCTCGACCTGGTGCTCGCCAAAGCCCCGCCCCAGTTCCACGACAAGCTCCGGGAGATCCTGGCCCTGGAGCCACGGCAGCTGAGGCAACTGGCCGGGTTGTTGCGGTCGGGCAGCAAAAAGAAGAGCAGGAACAAGAGGAGGAAGTGATGCCCCGCTACGCGACCTTGATGCGGTTCGACCTCACCATCGACACCCCCTGGGCGATCGGCGCGTTCACGCGCTCCGGGACCACAGGCGAGGATGCGGTCCAGGCGCCCATCCAGCGCCGACCCGACGGGTCGGTGTACCTGCCGGCGACCTCCCTCGTCGGCGGGCTGCGCGACCACCTCGGCGAGGCGGCCTCCCGTTATCTGGGGGCCGAGAAGAGCGGGGAGACGTCGCCGTCGCAGCTTCGGGTCCTGGGCGCGAACGTCGTCGAGGCGAAAGCGCCCGAAGAGGTCACGGGAGTCGCCATCGACGGCCACCGGCGCGCCGCCAAAGGGGGCCACCTGTTCACCCGCGAGGTGATTCCCGGCGGCACGCGGGTGCAGTGGTGGCTGCTGTGGGACCGCGACGACGCCGAGACCGCCACACTGGGCGCCTTCCTGGACCTGGCGGCCACGTGGCGGCCGGTCGTTGGTCGGCGACGGACATCGAACCAGGGCTGGGGCACCCTCCACGCCATCCATCACCGCACCATCGACCGCCGCGATCCCGCCGGCCTGACCTGGTGGCTCCAGGAACGACGCGCCTGCCTCGCACCCGATGCCGAACTGACCGGCTGGGAGACGCGGCAGGGCGAATCCCCGTCGCCGAAGCCCTCGATCGAGTACCGCTTCGAGGCGGTCGACCCGCTGCACATCGGCGACGGCAAACCCCCGCAGGATGCGGACCCGGACAAGAACAACGTGCTGCGCACCAGGACCGAGATGCCCGCCGACTCGTGGCGCGGCATTTTCCGGCACCGCATCGCACACATCCTGAAGGTCACCGGCCGGGAGGTGAAAGGGATCGACGAGCGGCTGTTCGGGTCGGCGCGGACGGAGGGGGAATCCCTCGACGGCGGGACGCGCGGGATCCTGCGGTTCGAGTCGTCGCCGGTGCAGCTGCCCGACGGCACCACCCCCGAACCGGAGGGGCTGCCGTGCCTGACGCAGGTCGCGATCGACCGCATCTCCGGCGGCAGCCTGATGAACTCGCAGATGACGGCGGAGGCATCGCACGGGTCGCTGTACTCGGTGCAGTACCTGCCGCCCGGCTCCACCCTGAGCCTGCGCATCCACGAGCTGCAGCCGCTCACCGACGAGGAACGCGACCTCCTCAGGGCCGTCGCCCGTGACCTCGACGAGCAGATCATCGGAATCGGCGGCGGCACGACCCGCGGTTTCGGCTCCCTCAAGCGGAAGGACACCGACAATGGCTGACTGGTTCGCGCGCCCCCTCACGGCACGCCCGGAAGGGGAGTTCACCGCCTACGCCTGGGCCGATCACACCGGCTGGCATTTCGCGCCCGAACCGCCCGAACACGTCATCCCGACCGGCCACGTCTGGGCCTGGGGCGGGAACGACTGGGCGGCGTGGCGGGAGGAGACCGACCGGTGCGCCGGCCTGTGGCTGCGCCGCGCCGACGTCACGCCCGGCGACGACTGGAAACCGGCCACCGTCGATGTGCTCGACTCACCCGGGGAGGGAACCCTGCCGTCGCTGCACCGCGACAAGCGGTTCTTCCGCAGCGACGACGGCAACGCGAACTGGCACGGCCTGCCGGCGCACATCCTGCGGGTGACGGCCCCGGCGCGCGTGGACCTGTTCGACTGCCCTGCGGCGATGAGGTGACGTCATGGCCTGCCCCTCCTGCACCGCCGAGCGGTTGACCGCCGCCCGGCAGGAGGGGCCGGTCGACGACCTCGACGACGGCACCCCGTCCGCCGGGTTGGCGCGGATCAGATGTTCCTCGCCATGTAGCGCTGCATCTGCCTCACGGCCTTGCCCAGGTTCGAGTGCCGGGCGGCAAACTCTCCGAAGGCCGGTTCGAGCTGGGAGGACAGGCGCTGGTTGACATCGCTGACGATGTTCACCACGTGGTCCGGCTCCAGGTCGCAGTCGACGGCCAGAGCGTTCCAGTCCTTCAAGGTGATGTTGCCGGTGTGTCGCCGCGACCCGATCGGCAATGACAGCGAGACGACCCGGGTGGCGTCGGCGTCGTAGACCAACCGGGCAGCGCGACCGGTCTGCCTTTCGAAGCGTCCGACGTGATCGCCGTGCAGCCAACATTCCAGGACCTCAAGCATCCCCACTACCTTGCACCCGGCCCACGTCCATGTGCGCGGCCCTGAGAATGAAGGCCAGCTGTCCCGGCCGCAGGGGAGCCGCGCCCTCCAGTACCCGGTTCACACTGGCGGGTGTGATCCGGTCGCGTGTATCCGGCTGGTCGAACAGGTCGTCATGATCCGCCACGCGCAGTCGTTCTGCCTCCTCGGCCAGGGCCGCCGCATCCAGGCCGAGGACCTCCATCATGTCGCGAAGCCGGCGGGCGACCTGAGTGCGCGTCAGGCTGGTGGCGGATCCCAGGTGGCGCAGGCGGTCGCGAGCGTGTTCGTCGGCCACCCGGCCCCCGCGGGCGAAGGCACGCAGCAGGGTCGGCTTGTGGTCCCAGTGCTGTCCGAACCGTTCGGGGCGGCTGCCGCGGGTGAGGTGCTGGGCCACCACGCCCGGCCGGTCGCTGTTCAGCATCCGACGCAGCGCCGCGGCCACGGCCGGCCGGTGTTCGGCCGCCACCCGCTCCAATCCGTGGTCGAGCAGGCTGGTGAGCAGCGCGTCGACCTCGGCCTCGTCCAGAGACCGGGTTCGCGGTGTGATGACCTGGGTGCTCAGCCCCAGCGCGCCCAGCAGGGTGAGCACCTTGCCGATCTCCGCCCTGGGGTGACCCTTTTCGATCTCGATGACGAACAACCTGCTCACCCCGGCCGCCTCGGCGAGCTGGGCCTGGGTGAGTTGGCGCCGTGTGCGGGTGGCACGCACGATGCGGGCCAGGGCGTCGGCGTCGTCGATGGTGGAGGTCACGCCACCCACCCTACCGGCGATGTCGGCGTACGCATACATCAACGTGGCGGTCATCCGTCCTCGCCCGGTCGGCGCGGGAACCAGCGGGGGCGGTTGGCTTCCTGCCGTGGCCGGGGTTTGGGTTTGGCAAAGGATCCGCAACAGGAGGCCCTTGGTATGTTCGGACATGTGGGTCGCCGTAGGGGCCGGCCCCCGGATGTCGGGAGAACAACATGAGCAAGCGGATCGGTGTGGGGGTCATCAGCCTCGGGTGGATGGGCAGGCTGCACGCACGCAGCTACCGCGCCCTGGCGGAGCGCTATCAGGGGCTGGGGGCCGAGGTGCGTCTCGTCGCCGCCTGCGACCCCGTGGCGGCGGCCCGCGACGAGGCCGTCGCGGCCCTCGGGTTCGAGCGGGCCCACGCCGACTACCGCGAGCTGCTGGCCGATCCCGAGGTCGACGTGGTGAGCATCTGCTCCCCGAACTTCCTGCACCACGAGATCGCCCTGGCCGCCGTCGCCGCCGGGAAACCGTTCTGGATCGAGAAACCCATGGGGGTCTCGGCGGCGCAGTCGCGCCAGATCGCCGAGGCGGCAGAGGCGGCTGGGCTGATCACCGCCGTCGGTTTCAACTACCGCCACACGCCCGCCATCGAACGCGCCCGGCAGCTCATCCGCGACGGCCGGATCGGGCGCGTCACCAACGTGCGATGCTGGCTGATCGCCGACTACGGCAGCTCACCCGAGGGGCCGCTGACCTGGCGTCACAGCCGCGACAAGGGCGGCTCCGGAGTGATCGGCGACCTCCTCAGCCACGGCGCCGACCTGGTGCAGTACCTCGCCGGGCGCATCGAGTCCGTGACCGCGACGTCGGCGCAGTTCATCCCCGAACGTCCCATCCCCACCAAGGCCGGTATCGGGCACTCCGGCTGGGAGGTCTCCGACGAGCTCGGCCCCGTCGAGAACGAGGACTGGGTCGCGGTGCTGGCGCGCCTCGAAGGCGGGGCCGTCGCGACCATGGAGGCCAGCCGGGTGGCGGTGGGGCCGCGAGCCGAGTACGTCGTCGAGGTCTACGGGACCGATGGGTCGCTTCGGTGGAACTTCGAGCACCTCAACGACCTGTTCGTCTGCGCGGGCCGCGACCAGGAGTTCCAGGGCTACACGCGCGTGATGGCCGGCCCCGACTTCCCGGCGTTCAGCATCTTCCAGCCCGGTGCGGGCACCTCCATGGGCTTCGACGACATGAAGACCGTCGAGGCGGCGCAGTTCATCGAGTCGGTGCTGACCGGCGAGCAGCTCGCCCCGTCCGTGGCCGACGGCTGGGCGGCCGCCGAGATCGACGAGGCCGCCGTCGCATCGGCCGCCGACGGCCGCTGGCACGACGTCCCGGAGGTGACGGGCCGCACCACCTGGGGGTCGTGAGGGCCGGCGCGTCCGTGCGGCGGCCAGCCGTCCCGTGAGTCGCTGGTCTTGTCACCGAGTGCCAGCCTTCCCTCCGGGAACGCCAGCCTTGTCGTCGTCCGCCAGCGCTACAGCGCAGGCGTTCGCCCACAAGGCTGGCGTTTCGGTTTGGGTGGAGTGGGCGGGACTCTTGGCGCGGTTGGGTGGGCAGGTGTGCATCTCATGCGTTCAGAGCGAACAAATCCCCAATTTGTCTAGACGTTTTTTGTTGACGGGCGTAGCATCTTTCGAACCCCAGTCGGGAAGTAGCGAAGGAGCTGTGATCCCAATGACCCCAACCATCCCCGAGACGATGAGAGCTGCCGTCCTGCGAGACGTCGCCGACGGCATGAAGGTGGAAACCATCCGCACCCCGCGGCCCAGGACCGGCGAGGTGCTGGTCAAGGTCTCCGCCTGCGGAATGTGCCATTCCGACCTGCACGTCATCAGCGGGGCAATCGCCTTCCCCACCCCCTGCGTCCTGGGCCACGAGGTGGCGGGCGAGGTGGTGGAGATCGGGTCCCACAACGAACACTCCGGGCTGGCCGTCGGCGACCGGGTGGCCGGGGGCTTCCTGATGCCCTGCGGGCAGTGCGAGTCCTGCGCCGCCGGTCGCGACGACCTGTGCGAGCCGTTCTTCTCCCTCAACCGGCTCAAGGGCCGCCTCTACGACGACACCACCCGCCTGTTCGACCTCGACGGCAACCCCATCTGGATGTACTCGATGGGAGGGCTGGCCGAGTACTGCGTCATCCCCTCGACCTCCGTCGCGAAGCTACCCGGCGGCGTCGACCCGGTCGCGGGGGCGATCCTGGGTTGCGCGGCCATGACCGCCTACGGCGCGGTGCGGCGCGGCGCCGACCTGCGCTACGGCGAAACCGTGGCCGTGGTCGCCACCGGCGGTGTCGGGTCGAACGTGATCCAGATCGCCAAGGCGTTCGGGGCCCGCCGGATCGTTGCGATCGACGTCGCCGACGACAAACTGGCGGCCGCCGTCGAACTGGGCGCCACCGACACGGTGAACTCGGCGAAGGTGAACGCCCGCGAGGCCGTGATGGAGTTGACGGGCGGCCGGGGCGTCGACGTGGCCTTCGAGGTGCTGGGGCGGCCGCAGACGTGGCTCACCGCCCTCGACGTGCTGCGCGACGGCGGCCGGATGGTGCCGATCGGACTGGGCGCCGGGGTGCAGAAGGCGGAGGTGGAGATCAACCGCACGGTGCGCAGGTCGCAGTCGATCATCGGTTCCTACGGGGCCAGGACCCGCCGCGACCTGCCGGAGGTGGTGCGGATGGCCGCCGCCGGCGTCATCGACTACCGGCACATCGTGAGCCGCCGCTACGGGCTCGACGAGGTCGCCGCCGGCTACCAGCAGCTCCACGACGGCCAGATCACCGGCAGGGCGGTGGTCGACATGTCGCTGTGACGAGTGGTCGTGCGGGTTACGGGTGATCCGCGGCTCGGTGCAGTCAGTGCAGCAGGTACAGCGATGAGACGATGGTCAGCGCGATGATGGCGCGAGTGAACCACGTCTCGTCGATGCGGCGGATCACCACGCGACCCAGCCAGGTGCCCAGCAGCACGACGGGCGCCAGGACCAGCAGCGGCACCAGCATCTCGCCGCCCAGCAGCCCGAGACCGAGCGAGAACGGCAACTTCGCCACGTTGATGAGGAAGAAGAACCACGCCTGGGTGCCGAGGAAACGGATCATGTCGAAACGGGCCGCCAGGAAGTACAGCGTCATGACGGGGCCGCCGGCGTTCGCGGCCATCGTCGTGAAACCCCCGAGGGCGCCGTAACCGATCCGCGCCGGCACACCCTGCGCGGCGTCGTCGAGGCCGCGCCGCATGCTCCACAGGGTCAGGGCCGTCAACGCCAGCAGGATGACGCCGATGGTGCGTCGCATGGTGGTGTTGTCGGCCCAGGCCAGGAACGTCGCCCCCAGTACCAGGCCGGCGATCACCGGGGGTGCCAGGCGCAGCAGGGTCCTGAAATCGGCGTCCCGGCGGTAGACCCAGATCGCGACGAGGTCGCCGGTCATCAACAGCACCAGCAGCACCGCCGTCGACTCGCGGGCTGGCAGCACGGCGGCGAACATCGCGGCGACGAAGGTCGCGAGCCCGGGAAGCGCGGTCTTCGCGATCCCGACGAGCAACGCCCCGGTGATCAATACGCCCCAGGTCAGTGCCGTCAACTCGATCACCGAGCCAGCTTAGGGCACCTCCGCGCGGTGGTGGTCGGCGGCTGAACCCGGTTTTGCAGCACTCAAGCCGGTTAGGACCGCTTCAGGTGTGATTTGGGGAGTTGAGTGCTGCAAAACCGGGTGTTTCAGGGGATGACCCGGTCCCTAGCCGCCGGGTTTGGAGCGAATCAGACCCGGACCACCCTGATCCCGTCGGGTAGGGCGGCCAGACGGTCCTCCGGGGTGTCCCGGTCCAGGATGAGCACGTCGTAGTCGGTCAGCGGGGCCACCCGGTGGAGGGCCCGGCGATCGAACTTGCTGTGGTCGACGTAGAGCACCCGCAGTGACGACGAGGCCAGCATGGCGCGTTTCACCTCGGCGGCTTCCTCCGTGGGGTGGTAGGCGGCGCCGTCGGTGATGGCCGAGGCCGACATGAACACCGCGTCGGCCCGCATCCGCCGGATGGCGCGCACGGCCATGGGACCGAACAGGGCATCCGCCCAGGCCAGGTACTCGCCGCCGGTCATCAACAACCGGATGCCGGGGTTTTCCTCCAGTTCGCGGGCGACGGGCTGATAGTTGGTGATCACCGTCAGCGGCGTGCGGCGCGACAGCAGCCGGGCCAGAGGCAGGCCCGTCGACGAGTCGTCGAGCATGATCGCCGACCCCGTCTCGACGAACTCCAGGGCCGCTTCGCCGAGCCGCTGCTTGACGTCGACGTCCTGGCCCACCCGGTGGCGCGACGAGGCCTCCTGCAGGTTCGAGGCGGCGGCCGTTACCACCCCCTTGACCCGTCGCAGCAATCCCAGGCGCTCCAGCTCCCCGAGGTCGCGGTAGACGGTCATGGCCGACACCGACGCGAAGCGGGCGATCTCCTCGACGGTGCGGCTCCCGGCCTCGCTGACGAACTCCTGGATGGCGCGCTGCCGCTGCCGCTGGCCGGCGGCGCTGCCGCGTCCTCGGCGCGTGGTTGCCATGGCTGCCTCCCTCGCCTCACGGTACCGCAGGAGTCGTGGGAAACCATGGTCCAGGCCACGTAGTTTGTGATAGCATCCACACATCTGTGGTTGTGAATCACACAAAGGGGTTTTGATGAGCACCATCACGATTCTCGGCGCAGGGGCCATGGGATCGGCCATCGCCACTCCACTGATCGATGCCGGACACCGGGTCAGGCTGTGGGGCACCCACCTGGACGACCACCTCGTCGCCGCCGTCCGGGCCGGGGATCCGCACCCCCGCACCGGGGTGGTGGTGCCCCCCGAGGTCACCTCCTACCTCTCCTCCGACATCGACGTCGCCATGGCCGGCGCCGACGTCGTCGTGCTGGCCGTCTCCTCGCCCGGCGTGGTGGACATCACCCGCCTGGCGGCGCCCTTCCTCACGGACGTGCGTGCCGTCTGGCTCACGTCCAAGGGATTCGCCCCCGACGGGTCGGGACGCGTCCAGCTGCTGCCGCAGGTGATGGAGGAGGTGCTCGCGCAGGAAACGACCCGCGTCCCGCCGATCGTCGCGATAGGCGGACCCTGCAAGGCCAACGAGGTGGCCTCCCGCCACCCCACCGCCCCGATCTTCGCCGCCGCCGAGGCCCCCGAGCGCTGGGCCCGGATGGCCACCACCCGCCAGTACCGCGTCGCCCACACCACCGACCGCGACGGCGTCGAGCTGTGCGCGGCCCTCAAGAACGTCTACGCCATCGCCCTCGGAATCGCGGACGGGATGAGCGAGCTGGGCGACCAGCCCTTCCACGACCTCAAGGCCGCCGCCTTCGCGCGGGCCTTGGCGGAGCTGCGGCTGCTCCTCGACGCCGAGGGGGCCGACCCGTGGACCGCCCTCGGGCTGGCGGGTGCGGGTGACCTGGAGGTCACCGGCCTGTCCGGGCGCAACAAGGTGTACGGGATGCGGATCGGCGGCGGCGAGCGTGCCGACGAGGCCCTCGCCGAGATGACCGCCGCCGAACAGACCGTGGAGGGCGTGCCCGCCGTCGAGTTCGCCCTGCGATTCGTCCAGCAGCGCCACCCGCGGCTGATCGACGACCTTCCGCTGCTGGTTGCCGTCCACGCCGTCGTGCACCAGGGGCGGACCGCCGACGACATCAAGGAAGCCGCGCTTTCCCTCTGAGACCTCGACTTCCCCTCGAGACCCCGACCCAGGCAGGTGCCACATGTCCGATTCCCCCGTCATACTCGCCCTCGACTCCTCCACCACCGCAACCAAGGCCATCGCCTTCGACCTGGACGGGCACGCCGTCGCCGAGGCCCGTCGCGACTACCCCCGCAACACCCCCAGGCCCGGCTGGCAGGAACAGGACGCCACCGACTGGTGGCGGGCCGCGGCCGAGGCCATCCGGGAGGTCACCGGGAAACTGGAGGGCAGCGGGCGGGAGATCCTGTCGCTGTGCATGACCCACCAGCGGGAGTCCTTCGTGCTGCTCGACGAGCACGACGCCCCGATCCGGCCCGCCGTGCTGTGGCTGGACACCCGCGCCGCCGACCAGATCGCCCGGTTCGGCAGCGACCAGGTGCACGCGCTGTCCGGGAAACCCCCGTCCACGACCCCCAGCCTCTACAAGCTGATCTGGCTGGCCGAACACGAACCACAGGCGATGCGCGCGGCCCGGCGGGTGGTGGAGGTGCACGCCTACCTCACCCACGAACTGACCGGGCAGTGGGTGACCAGCTGGGCCACCGCCGACCCGATGGCGGTGCTCGGCATGAGCTCCTTCGAGTACTCCGAGGAGCTGCTGGCCCTGGCCGGCCTCGGCCTCGACCAGATGGCCGAGCTGCGGCCACCCGGCAGCGTCATGGCCACCGTCACCGACGACGTGGCCGACTCGCTGGGCCTGCCGCGCGACCTGCCCGTCGTCGCGGGAGCGGGAGACGGCCAGTCCGCCGGGCTGGGCGCCAACGTCACCACGGCGTCGCGGGCCTATCTGAGCCTCGGCACCTCCATGACCATGGGAATCCACTCGGAGCAGTACCTGTACTCGCGGGCCTTCCGCACCCTGTCGAGTCCCATCGCGGGCAGCTACACCCTGGAGGCGCTGCTCAGTTCCGGTGGGCTGTGCATCGCGTGGTTCCGGGACCGGCTCTCGGGGATGGATCCCGCCGACGGGCCGATCGAGCCGCGCCTGGAGGAACTCGCCGCCGGGGTTCCCGCCGGTGCGCGCGGGGTGCAGTTCCTGCCCTACCTGACCAGCGCGGAAACCCCCTACTGGGACGCGAACGCGCGCGGGTCCTTCGTCGGTTTCTCCGACACCCACGGCGTCCCGGAGCTGTACCGGGCGTTGCTGGAGGGCCTGGCCCTGGAGGAACGGGTGTCGCTGAAGCGGGTGGAGAAGGCGACGGGAACGCCGGTGGAGCGTCTCGTGGTGATGGGTGGCGGGACGAAATCGCCGCTGTTCAACCAGATCCTCGCCGACGCGCTGCAACGCCCCATAGACGTGTGCGCCGAGACGGAGACCACCTGCCTCGGGGCCGCGATCCTGGGGGCGGCCGCCGTCGGGGCGGGCGGGGTCACGGACGTGAAGGAAACGGCGGCGAGGATGAGCCGGGTATCGCACACCGTCGCCCCGCAACCCCACCTGAAGAAGCTCTACAAGAAGGCCGCGAAGGCCCACGCGGCCCTGTACCCGGCGCTGCGCAAGGTGTTCCCCGTCATCGCGGAACTGCGCGAAAAAGCGAGCTGAACCCCGGTCGCTCAAGAAACGCCACTCGGGATGTCGGCCGGGGCTTTCCGGTTCCCGCCGGAGGGCGGAGCTGGCCGCTGACGTGTCGACCGTTACTTCGGTAGTCCGTTCTCGTTGTAGATGTCGTCGTCTGCCAGGAAAAGATGCCGGTACGGTGCGGCTTCGGCCTGGAGTTCCTCGATGGCGGCCAGCCGGTCGAGTCGTCGTTGTTCATCCTTGGTGAGCTGCTGCTCGACCGCGTCCCGGACCACCTCCGTGGCCGTGACGCCGCGTTGTTTCGCTAGATGATCGACCATGGCCCGCACGCGGGGATCGTCGATGATGAGTGGCGTCATGAAACAAGTTTAAAAGGTCGCCAACGTGTGGGGGTTGGTGAACAGCTGGTGGGTCAGGTCGGGTTGAAGGTGGCGACCGGCTGGTTCGTGAATCGGGAGTAGTGGCCCTGGAAGAGGGCATCGATCTTGTCGAGCTGTGAGTCTCGTCGCGAACCGGCGCGTGCAAAAATAGAGGGCATGATTGACCCCGATCTCCTTCTCAACCGCACCGACGCTGTCGCGTCCGCCCTCGAAACGAAGGGCACCGCGCGCGAGTCCGTGATCGCGGCCCGTGATGCGCTCCTCGAACGGCGATCGGTACGGCAGAAGCTCGACGAATTGCGTGCGGAATTGAATCGGCACAGCAAAGTGGTGGGCGAAGCCATGAAGGCCCGCGATTCGCAGGCGGAGACGCTTCGGGGACAATTGTCAGAACTGAAATCCTCGATCCGCGACGCCGAACAGCGGGCACGAGACGCGGATGACGCCTACGCCCGGCTCGCGCTCGTGCTGCCGAACCTGCCTGATCCTGCAGCGCCCGTGGGACTCGATGAGAGCGACAACGTCATCCTGCGGCACGAGGGAACCCCGCGTGCGGATGAGGTTCCGCCGCACTGGGAGATCGCGGAGGCCCAGGGATGGTGGGAACCCGAGAGGGCCGCGCGGATGAGCGGGTCCGGGTTCGCCATTCTTCGCGGTGACGGTGCGCGCCTGCTGCGGGCTCTTCCGCAGTACGCGCTCAACCTCCATCGGGACAAGTACACCGAGTTCGTCGTGCCGCACATGATGCTTCGCGACACGATGGTGGGCACCGGACACCTTCCCAAGTTCGCGGACGACGCCTACGCCACGACAGACGACCGCTGGCTGATCCCCACGGGCGAGGTGCCGCTGACGGCGATGCACCGCGGTGAAATCCTCGACGCCGACTCCTTGCCGTTCCACTACACGACCTACACGGTCTGTTTCCGCCGGGAGGCCGGTGCCGCCGGAAAGGACACCCGGGGGATGCAACGGCTGCACGAGTTCCACAAGGTCGAATTCATGATCTACTGCCGGGCCGATCAGGTGGCGGCTGAGTTCGCAGGCTTGTTGCACGACGCAGAAACGAGCCTGCGAGGCCTCGGGTTGCCCTATCGCGTCGTCGACCTCGCCACGGGCGACCTGACCTTCTCCTCGGCGCGCATCCACGACCTCGAGGTTCACAGCCCCGGGGTCGGGCGGTGGCTCGAGGCCTCCTCGGTCGGCAATTTCTCCGATTTCCAGGCGCGGCGCAGCAATATCCGGGTGAGGGATGCGACCAGGAAAACGGTGCCGGTGCACACGCTCAACGGGTCCGCGTTGGCGACGCCGCGGGTGTGGGCTGCGCTTCTCGAGAATGGTTACCAGGCGGACGGTACCGTCCGGGTACCCGAGGCGCTGGTCCAGTACCTCGGAACCGACACGCTGGGTGTGCCGCGGGCGCACTGACGGTTGAATGTGCCGACCGGGTTCCTCGTCGGTGGGGTTCTGGGTGTAGAGCTCGCAGTGCCTTGAGGCCGGAAGGGTGCCGGGTCAGTCGGCGATGAGGCGCGCGATGACTGCCGGTTCGGACATGCGGCGTGCGCGCAGGGTCGGCAGCACAGTGGCAGCGATGGTGATGGCGAAGGTCACGAGGACCGTGCCTACGAACGTCCCGTACGGGGGGTTGAACGCGAACACCAGCTTGCGCGTCAGCGGGAAACCGAGAGCCAGCACCCCCACCGCGCCGACGGACATGGCGAATCCGAGGATCGTGGCCGTCACCGAGATGATGACCGCCTCAAGGAGGGGAACAAGCACCCGCTGGCGTGGGGTCGCGCCCACGACACCGAGCAGGGCGAGTTCCGCGTCCCGCTGCTTCGACATCATGATGAGCGAACCGACCCCACCCGACAGGGACACCAACAGTGGCAGGCCCAGAAGAACGATCATCGCTCTCCACCCGGTCCCAACCAAATCCCTGGTGAATCCACTCGCGTCGAAACTGCTCTGCAGGGAACCGACCGTGCACGTCATCCCCAGGAAAAGGCCGACGGTCATCATCACGGGAATGATCGAACGCAGCAGTCGGGGAGCCCGGGCGTGCGCGGTGCGCCGCGCGAGCTGCCAGCTGGGAGCCGGCAGCGGCAGCAACCTGACCCAGGCAAAAATGAGCGGCCGAATCACCACGGGGGCCAGCAGGGAGAAGAGCACGGCCAACAGCACCAGCACGAGCGTCGACGTCTGTACGAGGTTGAAGATCGTATCCGTCGACGGCCGTGAGGCGGTGGAGAACACCGAGATGTACGCCCCCACCACAGCGATCCCGGCGAGCACGGCAATCACGATGCGGGAGCGCGACATCTTCGCCACTTCGTCTCCACTGGCGTGCTGCCGAACCGCTTCGACGGGCGGTACCTTGCTGGCCCGGCGCGCCTGGCGGAGGCCACCGAGCACGGCCACGACGACTGCTGCGCCCACGATGACCAGGGCCATGGGCAACGAGTACACGGGCTCGATCATCGCCAGGTCCTCGTGAGCTTCGATTCGTCGCCATTCGACGAGGAAGTCGAGCGCGGGACGCAGCGCAAGCATGGCCAGGACGGCTCCGACGACCGAGCTCAGCAGGCTCATCGCCACCAGCTGCACGACCACCGTCCGAACGATCTGTTGTGGGGTGGCCCCACCCAGAGCCAAGCGGGCCAGGGCACCGCGCCGTGCGCTGAGCGCCAGGTTGGTCGTCGTTCCCAGGACCGAAAGGCTGACGAGAGCCGAGAACACCATGTTGGTGACTGCCAGGACGCTCAGTGACATGGCGCTGTCTCCTCCTGCCGTAGCCACAGAGACCCACACGAGCCCTGGGAACAACAGGGCGAAGTTTGTCGCGACGAAGGCCAGGCTGACACCGAGCCAGGTCCGAAGAGACCCGCGCAACTCCGCGAGCAGGATGGTTCTCATGCCTGCTTCCTCTCCGTGAGCTGGGTCAGCACATCAGCGACCTGCGCGACACTCTGCGGACGCAACTCACCCGCCAGGCGCCCATCGAACAGGAAGATCACACGGTCGCACCGCGCCGCCACGCCCGGGTCATGCGTGACCACGACAGCAGATCGTCCCGGCTCACGAGCGATCTCCCCCAGCCTGGTCATCACGAGCTCACCCGAACGCGAATCCAGCGCACCCGTCGGCTCATCCGCAAAGACGATCTGGGGCTGCTGCGCCAGGACCCGCGCCAGAGCGGTCCGCTGCTGCTCACCACCGGACATCGACGGCACCTTCGCGTCCACACGATGCCCAAGACCCACCTCGTTCATGACGGCGATCAGCTGCTCCCGCGGGGGTTTCTTGCCGGACAGGAGGTACGGCAGGGCGACGTTCTCGTAGGCGGTGAGCGTTGGGACGAGGTTGTACGACTGGAACACGAAACCCAACTCACCCCGACGCATCTCCGCGAGCACCTTCCGGGACCGGCCCGCCAGATCGGTCCCGTTGAAACTGACCTGCCCACTCGTGGGCTGATCAAGCCCAGCGAGGCAATACATCAGAGTGGACTTTCCGGAGCCCGAAGGGCCCATGATGGCAACCATCTCTCCCGGCATGATCTGCAACGACACCCCGTGCAGGACGGGAAGCTCTTTTCCATCGACCGAGAACGACTTGGAGACCGAGCGAGCCTCCAGTGTCGGCATTGCACTCATTTCTAGTCTCCTGTCCTCAGGCTGGAACAGCTGCGCATCTTCCATCGATGCCCGGTGCGGAGCCTCAACACTGCCGAACTCCGGGGGCACAGCTCCACGTTACCGGCGTTCAGGGGCAGGGGATTGGCGAAGCCGGTGGGTGAGGGCAGTTGAGCTGATGTGCCGGGCTGGTGTGTCGTTGTGATGGCGCACCCAAGGGGTCACTGCGAAGTGGATCACTGGCCGAGGTCACTATCTATTTGACGGTCAAGGGGAACCAGAAAGCTCTGCAATGTGCCTTGAAAGACCTGCCCCTGCCCCGTCATGCGCAGCACTTCAGGGTCAGGTCGGGTTGAAGGTGGCGACCGGCTGGTTCGTGAAACGGGAGTAGTGGCCCTGGAAGAGAGCGTCGATCTTGTCGAGCTGGCCGTTGCGGTGCTTGAGGATGTGGAAGGCCGCCTGGCCGCGTTCCTCGTCGGTGGGGTTCTGGGTGTAGAGCTCGGGGCGGTGCAGCATGATCACGATGTCGGCGTCCTGTTCGAGGGACCCGGATTCGCGCAGGTCGGCGAGCTGCGGCACCCCGTCCTTGCGCTGCTCGGCGTTGCGGCTGAGCTGCGACAGCGCGATCACCGGCACCTCCAGCTCCTTGGCGAGAAGCTTGATCTGGCGCGAGAACTCCGAGACCTCCAGCTGCCGGGACTCCACCTTCTTGCCCGAGGTCATCAGCTGGATGTAATCGATGCAGATCAGCTGGAGGTTGTTGCGCTGTTTGAGGCGACGGGCCTTGGCGCGGATCTCCATCATCGTCAGGTTGGGGGAGTCGTCGATGAACAGCGGTTTCCCGGAGAGAGTGACGGAGCGGTCGGTGATGCGCTGCCAGTCGTTCTCGTCCATGCGCCCGCCGCGGATCTTCTGCAGCGGCACCGAGGCCTCCGCGCTCAGGATCTTCATCACGATCTCGGTGCGGCTCATCTCCAGGGAGAAGAACACCGTGGCCAGGTCGACGACGTGGATGCTGAGCGCGCGAGGGCCCGGCAGGCCGGCGTCGCCCAGCGGCTGCGCGAGGTCTACGGCCCAGAGCCCTTGGGCGACATGATGAGCGCAGCCATCCAGCGTCTGGAGAACACAGATGAGTTCCTGTTCGACTCAGTCGAGCAGGTCAAGGTCGATCACTGGCACAACGGCCGGGTCGTGCTGCTCGGGGACGCTGCCTGGTGCCCCACCCTGTACTCCGGGATGGGGGCGACGTCTGCGTTGGCGGGAGCCGACGCACTGGGGCTCATGCTCGCCAAACACCCAGACGACGTCGAGACCGCGCTGTCAGCCTGGGAGAACAAACTCCGCCCGGCGATCACCGACTTCCAGCAGTCCGCCTACCCCATGCGCGCGATCTTCACGCAGACCTCGGCAAAGGAACAGCGCAGGCAGGGCATCAGCGTCGCGATGCGCCGGTTCATGTTCAAGTTCCCTGCACTGATGAACCTGATGCTCCGGTCCAAGCACTTCCGGCTGCGCAACAGCGACTTGGCTGCGGACCTGGCCTGAGCGAAGCTTGGGTTATGACCCCCATGTCTGTCGCGCAGAAAAGCAGCAGGGCCGCGAAGGTCCTCGCAGCCGCGGAGGATCTCGTCGTGAAGCAGGGGTTCAAGGGCGTGACGATGAGCGCAGTCGCCCAGCGGGCCCACGTCGGCAAGGGCACCCCGTACCTGTATTGGAACACCAAGGAGGACCTCTTCCTTGAGATCATTGCCCGTAGCCTCGCCGATGTGCTCCACAACCTGGCGGTGCGGGTCCGCGCTGAACCCGCGTTGGCGGTCGCGGAACGGCTGTGCGTGGCCCTCGCTAAGGCCTGGCTAGAGCGTCCTTTGGTCCGCGCCCTGCAGGTCACGGACGCCGACGTGCTCGGCGCGCTCCTCGACGATCCTCGCGCCCACGCCATCGCCGCTGAGAGCGGGCCTTCCGCGATCCTTCGTCGCCTCATCCCCCTGTGGCGGGAGCACGGCACGGTCCGGACCGACTGGTCGGCCGAGGAGCAGGCAGCCGCTCTCGAACTACTCCTAATCGGCTATTTCGCCGCCCAGACACGCACCATCTCCCCAGGCATGGCGGAGGACCGGGCGGGGGCCCTGGGTATGGCGGAGGACCGGGCGGGGGCCCTGGGTATGAGCATCTCCGCCATGCTCCAGGCCTCTCAGCCCACCAAGGCCGATAGCGTCCCCCTGGCGAGCAGGGTCAGCGACCTTCTCGACGAGCACGCGGAGCAGCTGCAGAACGCGCAAGCAGAGCACCGGCGCGAGTGAGCCGGGCAACAGGCTGGCCGACAGGAGTCATCACGGCGAACCTTCTATCCGGTAGGTAGCAGTTTTTGGCAGGCAGACCAGCCTTTTGTTGCCACCTACCGGACCGTAGGTCCTACAGCTGCCAGCGGGAGGCCGCGGTGTAGGCCTCCACGAAACCACGGAACGGACCCTCCTGGGCGGTGAGCTCCGGCACGGTCCCGGCCTGCGCGACCCGCGCGCCGTCAGGCGACGGCTCCAGGAACACAACCTGGTCGGCCTGCCGGATGGTGGACAGCCGGTGCGCGACCACCAGCACCGTGCGCCCCCGGGACAGCTCCCGGATGACCTCGGTGATCGCCGACTCGTTCTCACCGTCGAGGGCGGAGGTGATCTCGTCGAGCAGCAGGATCGGGGCGTCCTTCAGGAATGCCCGTGCGATGGACACCCGCTGCCTCTCCCCACCCGACAGGCTCACCCCGCCGGGGCCGACAGGAGTGTCCCAGCCGTGCGGGAGGGCCTCGATGACCTTGTCGAGGCTGGCGCGTCGGGCGGCCTCCTCCAGTTTCTCGTCGGTGGCGTCGGGCCGTGCGATCCGCAGGTTCTCGCGGATGGTGGTGTCGAACAGGTAGACCTCCTGGAAGACCATCGACGTCATCGCCATGATCTCGGCGGTCGGCAGGTGACGCACATCGACACCGCCGATGCTCACCGTCCCAGCCGTGGCATCCCAGAACCGGGCCGCCAGGCGCAACACCGTCGACTTGCCGGCTCCGGACGGGCCGACGAGCGCCGTGACCTTTCCCTGCTCGGCGGTCAGCGACACCCCGTCGAGGACTGGCCGTCCCTCCTCGTAGGAGAACGACACGTCACGCAGCACGATGTCGGTGCCCTTCGGTTCGCCGACCTGCTCGGGCGACGGCTCCGGCAGCGGTTTCGCGTCGAGGATGGAGACGATGGCTTTGAACGCGACGACCGCGTTGTCAGCCTCCGAGGCGTAGAGGACGCCCTTGGTCAGCGGCAGCAGCATCCGCGCGACCACTGTGACGATGGCGAGATACGCGACGACGTCCAGTCGGTGCCCGCTGACGAACGACAGCCCCAGGGCCAGCACCACCGCGAAGGTCGTGTTGAGGATCAAGGTGAAGAACTGGCCAGGTCGGCCCTTGATGCGCAGGCCGTCGAGGGTGGCCTTGGAGTCGGCTTCCAGAACTTCCTGCACCGGCTTCCAGCCCTTCTCGCTCACTCCGGTGGCCCGCAGCACCGGCTGCAGGCGCGCGAACTCGACGAGCCGTCCGGCGGCGGCAGCGGCAGCCTGGTCCTCCATCTCGTTGGCGCGGGTGGTGGCCGAGCGCATCATCCGCCACACCAGGTACAGCGGCACGATGGCGACCGCCATGATGAGGGCCAGTGGCCACTCGACGATCCCGACGGCCACCAGCATCACCAGCGGCACAATGAAAGCGTTGCACAGGTTGGCGATCACCATCGAGCACAGGTGGGAGAGAGTGTTGACCTCCTTGGAGGTCACGTTGACGACGGCAGCCTCCCGTTTAGCGTTGAACCACCCAAGCGGCAGAGCCAGGACATGCTCGGCGACGCGGTCGATCATCGTGTCACAGACCTCGAAGACGCTCACCCTGTAGGACCGGAACATGGCGATGGCATCGACGACGAAGGTGACCACACCCAGCGTCACCACCGCGATCAGCCAGCCGGTCAGCGACTCCGAACGGGCGTACAGAGCCCGCAGGAAGGGGATCATGAGCGCCAGGGTGACGCCCTGCAGAACAGCGGAGGCCACAAACCAGCCGACGATGACACGCATCTCGGCGGCGTTGACGACACGAATCATGAGCTTCCACATGGTCACTCCTCCTTCGCAGCGGCGGAAAGGGCCAGGTCCTGGTTTCGCCACATGGTGGCGTAGCGGCCGTTAGCTGCCACCAGATCGTCGTGGCGGCCCCGTTCGACGATCTGCCCGTCCTCCAGGACGAGGATCTGGTCCGCATCGCGGATGGTGGTCAGGCGGTGGGCGATGATGACGACGGTCCTGCCCTCCGCCAGCCTGGTCAGCGCCTGGTGGATGTCATGCTCCGATTGCGGATCGGCCTGGGCGGTGGCCTCGTCGAGCACCAGGATGGGCGCATCCTGGAGGTATGCCCTGGCGAGGGTGATGCGCTGCCTCTCGCCGCCGGAGAGGAATCCGCCCTCCTCCCCCAGGATTGTGTCGTAGCCCTTCGGCAGGCGCATGATCCGGTCATGGATGCAGGCGGCGCGCGCGGCGTCCTCGACCTGCTCCCGGGTGGCGTCGGGTCTGCCGAGCATGATGTTGTCGAGGACGGAGTCGTTGGTCAGGGCGACGTCCTGCAGCACGATCGAAACTCGCGACAGCAGCCAGGAGAAAGTCGCCTCCCGCACATCCACGCCGCTGATCCTCACCGCCCCCTGGTCGACGTCGTGGAACCGGGCGATGAGCTGAGCCAGCGTGGACTTGCCGCCTCCCGAGGGGCCGACGAGCGCCGTCACCGTACCCGGTTCGGCCGTGAACGAGACCCCCTTCAACACGGGCGTATCGGGTTCGTAGGAGAAGGTCACGTCATCGACCTCGATGCGGCCGGGCGCGTCGCCGTCGCCCTGGTCAAAGGCGCCCTGGGGCATGGGCTCCTCGGATAGCAGATCCGCGGTGGACTGAGCGGCCATCCTGGACTCGTACATGTGCTGCGCCAGGCCGATCAGCACGTTGAGGCCATCGGGCAGCCCGGGGGCGAGAAGGAAGAACGGCAGGGTCGCCGACAGTGGGGTCCAGCCCTGGGACGTGAACACCACGGCGAGGACGGCGACGGTGGCGAACACCGTCGCCGGACGCAGCAGCGCGCCGAGTAGGCTGATCGACTTCCCAGACTGGCTGACCCACTGATAGGACAGGTCTGAGAACTGGTGGCGGGCGGCGCTGAAGCGGGTGCGGGTGGCGTCGGTGGCCTGGAAGTTCTTGATCTCCTTGATTCCCTCCAGCATCTCGACGGTCGCGGCGGCCAGCCCTGTCTGCGCCTCGCCGAACCGCGAGGTGATGTCACCGAGGCCGCGCATGGTGGTGCCTGCGATCACCGCGATGATCAGCACCCACAGGCCGATCAGAGCCAGAGCCAGTCGCCAGTCCGTCCAGAACAGATAGACGGCTCCGGCTGCGACACCGACCAGGGCATTGGTGACGTCGCCCGGCACATGCGCCACGAGCGTGTGGATGGCGGCGGTGTCGTCGCACACGGTCTTGCGGATGGCTCCGTGGGGAATCTGGGCGACCTTGCCCAGGGGCAGGCGGCTGAAGGCCTCCACCAGGAGCCCACGCAGCTGGTGCCGCAGCTTGGCCTCGGCAAGGTGGGTGACGCCCAGGCCCATCAGGTAGAGCAGCTGGTAGGCCAGCAGCGCGACGACCGCCACCACGGCCCACGACCACGGGTTGGCTGCCCAGCCCTCATGCCTTCCCTCGCCGAGCCAGATCGCGGCCATCTGGGTGAGAGCCACGAAGGGCACGATGCTGAGCACCGCACCGGCTGCGGTGAGCAGGCCCGAGAGGATCATCGCCCCACGCGCAGGCCTGATGAGATCACCGATGGTTACTGCTGCCATTGTCTCCTCCTGTTCCCGAGATTCTCGGCTGCGTCTGCGGTGGTCATCCGAGCCACCACCACAGGCCGGCAGTCACCGACCACACGGCCACGACGACCACCGCGTCACGCATCCGCCACGGCACATCGAGCAGCTCCGTTCGTCTCGGGTGGGCTCCGAAGGCCCGCGAGTCCATGGACAGTGCCACTCGTTCGGCGTGCTGGATCGCGAGGATCATCAGCGGCACCACCGAGGACAACCAGCGCACGACGGGCGCCAGCACTCCCCAGCGGCGTCCGATGCCCCGGAGAGCGCGGGCGGTGCGCAGGATCACAAAGTCCTGACGGAAGCGGGTGACGAAGGCGATGGCCGCGATCCCCGCTGAGCCGACGCGGTAGGGCAGGCGGAATGTGCCGGTCAGGGTGCGCATCAGGCTGTCCGGGTCGGCGCTGATCCCGGACAGCAGCACCAGAGCGATCAGCGCCGCGATCCCGGTGCCCGCGGTGAGGGCGTCACCCCGTTCGAAGAAGCGCGCCTCGACGGCAGCCCCCTTCAGACCCAAGAACGCCCAGACCATCAGGGCGGCGATGGCCCAGATGCCGACCACCGACCCGATGGTGCGGCGCAGCGTGGCGCGGGCTGCGGCGATGAGCACGCTTGCCAGCGCCATGATGGTGAGGTTCAGGGCCAGGTTTCTGAGGACGAAGATCCCCACCATGGCGGGGATCAGCGCCAGGAACATCGTCAGGGGGTTCATCCCCGTGAACAGACCGCGACGTCTGCAGGGACGTTCCGGGATCCCGGCCTCGACGGGGACGGCGGGTTCGCCGGTCTCATCCCTCAGGGGCAGGGCCAGCAGGTGGGTGCAGTGGTCGAGGGCCAGCTCCAGATGATGGGTGGCCATGATGACGGTCCGACCCTGGGCGCGCAGCTCGTCGATGAAGGCCATCAGCTCGCAGGTGTTGTCCCAGTCCTGCCCATAGGTGGGCTCGTCCAGGACCACGACGTCACGTCCCTCACTGACCATGGTGGCGACGGTGAGGCGACGACCCTGTCCGCCGGACAGGGTGAGGGGATGGTGCCCGCGGTGCCGTGTCAGGTGGAACTGCTCCAGCAGCTCATCGACTCGCGCAGCCGGCGTGCCGCCGACAGACAGCTCAGCCTCGATGGTGGATGCGACGAACTGGTGTTCGGGATTCTGGAACACGTACCCCACGGGATGCCGGCCACGCCTGACGGGCTGCCCGCACACCGTGGCATGGGTGGCGGTGGAGCCCACCAGCCCGGCCAGCGCGGACAGCAGCGACGACTTTCCGGCACCGTTGGGTCCGATCAGGGCGACGAACTCACCACCGCCAAGCCTCATCGTCACCTCGGGGGATCGCCCCGGGACGCTCAGGCCGGCCACGTCGACGTGGGGCTCCTCATCTGCGGCCCGGTCGTCGGTGGTGTTGATGACCGGAGTCTCATGCCACCCTTCGGGACCACGCTCGAAGCTGCGCACCGCACCGGGGGCGCAGAAGTCGGTGAGCTGCGGGACCGGCCCAGGGTCGGTCCCGGCGCGCAGGGCTCGCGGCAGCCACATCCCGGCATCGGCCAACTCGTCACGGTGTCGGCTAAAGACCTCATCCGGTGGTCCGCAGGCTATGGTGCGACCATCGGCGTCGAGCGCCAGGACCTGGTCGACGATGGGCAGCGCCGGATCAAGGTCATGGTCGATGACGACGACCCCCATGCCGTCGGCGACGAGTCCGGCAACCAGCGTGTAGAAGTCACGCTGGCCGGTGGGATCGATGGTGCTGGTGGGCTCGTCGAGGACCAGCAGCCTGGGGTGCATGGCGAGGGCGACGGCCACCGCGAGGCGTTGCCGCTGCCCACCAGACAGCGTCCAGGGATCGTCCCAGATCCGATCCAGGAGTCCGACGCTGCGCAGAGCCTCCACCACCCGCGAGGCGATCTCGTCGCGGGGGAGGCACAGGTTCTGCAGCGGGAAGGCGACGTCGTCGTGGACGGTGCGGGTGACCACTGCGGCGTCGGGATTCTGCCCGACATAGGCGATGTGGCCGGAGATGAGCTGGACGGAGGCGTCGGCGATCTCGGTGCCCGCCAATTGAAGGCTGCCGGAGTACTCGGAGGCCAGGCAGTGAGGCACGAGTCCGCACAACGCACGCACCAGGGTGGTCTTGCCGCAGCCCGACGGGCCGATCACGGCGGTGACCTTCCCCACCAGCTGGTCGAAGCTGACGTGCCGGAGGATCCACTCCTGCCTTCCGAGGTAGTGCACGGAGAGGTCCCGCACCTCAACCAGGACACCGTCGTCAGCACCCTGCGGCCGGAGGCCGGTCACATCGTCCGGCTCTGTGAGAACGTCTCCGGGCTCAGGCATCGTGGTCGATGGCGATGCCGGCCCGGTGGAGCAGCCGTGTCAACAGGATGCAGATCCCGCCCCCTGCGAGCGCGGAGACCACGGAGATCACGAGCCCGACGGGTATCAGGTCTGCGCTTCCCAACGTCGAGAGGACTGAGGCGTACAGGAATCCGTTCAGCAGCCCGAAGACCGCTGCGCAGATCAAATAGGACCACCAGTTCCACTTGCGGTAGAGCATGATGGCCAGGGGGGCCTCAATGAAGAGGCCGCCCAGGAGATTCCCCACGATGGCCGAGGGCCCGTAGGGCGTGGTGAAGATGGAAATGACGCCTATGATCAGGGCCGCGATCATAACTGCTCCTGGACGTCTGACCACCACTGCGGGCAGTAGGTAGGGGATCACCCAGAGCCCCATGGTGACGCACCCGATCATGATTCCGCCGGGTGTGGCCATCAGTGGCCCACCGACGTAGTTGAGGGGGATCACCAGGATCAGGGAGACGACGGCCAGCGCCGCGGTCATCATGAGGTTCCGGGTGCCGAGCACCGAGTCGGTCAGCCCCTTGCGTGAGGAGGAGCGGACAGTGGTTGCACCTTCTGTCGTGGAGGGCTCAGTCATCATTCACCTTCAGCCAGCACAGTCGATCATGGGCCACCAAAGCTACGCCTATCTTTAATTGAGATCCATACCCAGATCAAGATGGATGCTTACTCCCACAAATTGGCTGCCTGCGGGCAGGGCGCTGCACAGCCTCGACCTGCCCGGACGGCCTCAGCCCCGCTCACTGGAAGAACTCCCTCAGGTGCTCCACCCCGTCCTCATCCATGCGTGAGCTGTGCGTGACCTCCCCAGCCTCAAGGTAGATGGCGTGATCACAGCACCTGAGCACAAGCTCGATGTCATGCGTGATGACGAACACGGTTTTGCCGTTCGCACGCATTGCGCGCAGAGCATCAGCGACTTCTGTCATCCGTCGGTAATCGAGGCCGCTCGTGGGTTCGTCGAGAATCAGGACTTCCCTGTCGGCTGCTATCGCGCTTCCGATCGCCAGCCGCTGCTTCTCACCCCCGGAGAGGGACATGGGATGCCGATCCACCTTGCCGTCGAGGTCGAGTGACTGGAGGATCTCCTTGGCCTGTTCCCGGCTGTCCTCAGATTCGGAGTCACCCATGCTCAGCAGCAGCTCACTGATCACGTCCTCAGTGAAGAGCTGATGGTTCACGTCCTGCATGACCATGTAGACCAGCTCCCGGCGCTTCCGCGCGTTGTAGGAGACCCCGCCGATCTCGAACACCCCCCTACCGTGTTTCTCCAGGGCGCAGAGGTTCCGGGCGAACGTGGTCTTTCCCGCACCGTTCCTGCCAAGCACTGCGATGATCTCTCCGCGCGGCAGGGTCAGCTCTGGGATCGACAGTCTTCGCCGCCCTGCGGTGACGCATTCGAACTCTCTGATCCGCACGTTCTCGGTGCTCTCACCCTGGGGTTCAGAAGGCTTCAGCTTCCAGGGCTCCGGGGCTCTGAGGCCGAGCTCAGCCAGGGCCTCCGACGTGAGCTCACGGAGTTCAGCGGGGGTGAACTCTTGCTCAATCCTGCCGTCCCTGATGTAGATGAACCGGTCTGCGAGGTCCAGCAGGTAGAAGATCCGGTGCTCTGCGATCACGAGAGTCTTGCCGTCGTCACGCCAACGCTGCACGACGCGGGCAAGATCACGGATCGCGAACAGGTCCAAGTCCGACGACGGTTCGTCTAGGACCATGACATCCGGCTGGGTGGTGTCCACCGAGCCGCAGGCAATCCGCTGCTTCTCCCCACCGGACATGGTGAAAAGGCTGCGGTCGAGGAGGTTCTCCAGGGCGAGGCGCTCAGCAGTCTGCGCAATCCTTCGTCTGATCTCCTCTGGCGGGATGCCCAGGTTCTCGCAGCCGAAGGCAAGCTCAGCGGTGGATTCCACGTTGTAGAACTGGGTCCTGGGATTCTGGAACACTGAACCGACCCGCTCTGAGAGCTCATACAGTCGCATGTCCCTGACTCGTCTGCCATCCAGCAGGACCTCGCCTTCCAGGCTTCC
Source organism: Arachnia propionica (assembly GCF_900637725.1). Lineage (GTDB taxonomy): Bacteria > Actinomycetota > Actinomycetes > Propionibacteriales > Propionibacteriaceae > Arachnia > Arachnia propionica. The sequence goes on from NZ_LR134406.1 coordinate 280,552, forward strand.
CTCATAGAAATGCGGGATCAGCCCGTTGATGAGTCGTGTCACCGTGCTTTTTCCGCACCCCGACTCGCCACAGAGGACCACAGTCTCGCCCTGGCGCACATGCAGTGAGACGCCCTCCAGACCCTGGGAGCTCTCCTCACCGTAGGTGAAAGTCACATCGTGGAACTCAATCATCTGCGCTTCTTCATCTAGTGGATCACGTAGGTCGCAACCAGCAGGGCCACGACGAGGAGGACGACGATGACATCAACTGGGCGAATCCCGACCCTCGCGATGCTCGTATGCTCTCCAGTAGGCGCCCTGCACATCCGTGGGGTCTGTCCGATAAACGGTGTGTAGGGTCCGGCGGTTTTCATCAGTGAGTGGTTCGGTCGAACCGTCCAGCGAAGGTGATTGCGAACGTGTTGAGTGCGGGCTTCCACCTGATCACCCAGCGTGCCCGGCCCCCGCCGGTGGGGTCAAGGGAGCGGGTCACCAGGTACAGGCACTTCAACGCGGCTTGCTCGTTGGGGAAGTGCCCACGGGCCCGCACGGCCCGGCGGTACCTCGCGTTGATGGACTCGATGGCGTTGGTCGTGCAGATCACCTTCCGGATCTCCACGTCGTAGGCCAGGAACGGTACGATACTGCGCCCACGCGTTGCGCCACAGCTGCACGATCGCCGGATACCGGTCGCCCCACTCGGTGGCGAACTCGGCAAACCGGTCCTTGGCCGCTTGCTTGGACGGGGCCGTGTACACCGGTTTGAGGGACTTCACGATCGCGTCGCGGTGCTGCCGGCCGGCGTAGCGGAAGCTGTTGCGGATCAGGTGGATGATGCACTGCTGCACGACCGTGTGTTCCCAGGTCGTGTTGATCGCCTCAGGGAGTCCCTTCAACCCGTCACACACCGCGATCATCACCTCGACGATGCCTCGGTTCTTCAACTCCGAAAAGATCTGCAGCCAGAACCGGGCACCCTCAGCACCGTCACCAGCCCAGATGCCGAGGATGTCGCGTTCCCCGTTCATCGTGACACCCATGACAACGTAGAACGGGGTGTTACGGACTTGACCGTCGCGGACCTTCACCACGATCGCGTCGACGAAGATCACCGGGTAGACAGGATCCAACGGCCGACTCGACCACTCGGCGAGCTCACCGACGATCTTCTCGGTGATCCGGCTGATGGTGTCCTTCGACACCCTCGCTCCGTACACCTCCTCGAAGTGGGCAGCGACTTCACCGGTGGTCAGCCCGCGGGCGGTCAACGACAACACGATCTGATCGATGCCGTCCAAACGTCGCTTCCGTTTCGGGACGATGATCGGCTCGAAGGAGCCGTCACGATCACGGGGTACCTCGATCTCGACCGGCCCGATCTCGGTCAACACCGTCTTGACGCGGGTGCCGTTGCGCATGTTCGCCTCGATCGGCGTGCCACCGTGCTCGTGACCCAGATGCTCGGTCAACTCGGCGTTCAACGCCGCCTCCAGGACGTTCCTTGGTGAGCTGGTTCAACAACCCTCCCGGGCCGACCAGACTCACCCCCTGTTCCCTGGCCTGCGCCAGCAGACGCTCGGCCAGGTCCTTCTGATCGATGATCTCTCCGGTCACGGGATCGATCATCTCGTCTTCCATCATGTCGGTCGTGTCAGCCACGGCCGTCTCCTCTCGGATCAGGCCGGACCTCACACACCGTTAATCAGACAGTCCCCAGGGGATTGGCGAAGCCGGTGGGTGAGGGCAGTTGAGCTGATGTGCCGGGCTGGTGTGTCGTTGTGATGGCGTACCCAAGGGGTCACTGCGAAGTGGATCACTGGCCGAGGTCACTATCTATTTGACGGTCAAGGGGAACCAGAAAGCTCTGCAATGCGCCTTGAAAGACCTGCCCCTGCCCCGTCATGTGCAGCACTTCAGGGTCAGGTCGGGTTGAAGGTGGCGACCGGCTGGTTCGTGAAACGGGAGTAGTGGCCCTGGAAGAGGGCGTCGATCTTGTCGAGCTGGCCGTTGCGGTGCTTGAGGATGTGGAAGGCCGCCTGGCCGCGTTCCTCGTCGGTGGGGTTCTGGGTGTAGAGCTCGGGGCGGTGCAGCATGATCACGATGTCGGCGTCCTGTTCGAGGGACCCGGATTCGCGCAGGTCGGCGAGCTGCGGCACCCCGTCCTTGCGCTGCTCGGCGTTGCGGCTGAGCTGCGACAGCGCGATCACCGGCACCTCCAGCTCCTTGGCGAGAAGCTTGATCTGGCGCGAGAACTCCGAGACCTCCAGCTGCCGGGACTCCACCTTCTTGCCCGAGGTCATCAGCTGGATGTAATCGATGCAGATCAGCTGGAGGTTGTTGCGCTGTTTGAGGCGACGGGCCTTGGCGCGGATCTCCATCATCGTCAGGTTGGGGGAGTCGTCGATGAACAGCGGTTTCCCGGAGAGAGTGACGGAGCGGTCGGTGATGCGCTGCCAGTCGTTCTCGTCCATGCGCCCGCCGCGGATCTTCTGCAGCGGCACCGAGGCCTCCGCGCTCAGGATCTTCATCACGATCTCGGTGCGGCTCATCTCCAGGGAGAAGAACACCGTGGCCAGGTCGTGGTGGATGGCGGCGGCGCGGCAGACGTCGAGGGCGAAGGTGGACTTTCCCACGCCGGGGCGGGCAGCGACGATGATCATCTGGCCGGGGTGGAGGCCGTTGGTCAGGGAGTCGAGCTCGTTGAAACCGGTTGGCACCCCGGACAGGGCATCGCCGGAGTTCGCGATGGCCTCCATCTCGTCGAAGGTGGGTTCCATCAGGTCGTTGAGCGACTGGTAGTCCTCGCTGGCCCTGGAACCCGTCACCTCGAACAGCGTCTGCTGGGCCTCGTCGACGATCTTGTCCACCTCGCCCTGCCCCTGGTAGCCGAGCTGCGCGATCCGGATCGAGGCGTTGACGAGGCGTCGCAGGATGGCCTTCTCGCGCACGATCTCCGCGTAGTAGGAGGCGTTGGCGGCGATGGAGATGGTGGCGAGGAGGTCGTGGAGGTAGACGGCCCCGCCGACGCGCTGGAGGTCGCCGGTGCGGCCCAGTTCGGCGGCGACGGTGATGGGGTCGGCGGGCTCGCCGCGGCCGTAGAGGCTGATGATCGACTCGAAGATGGTTTCGTGTTTCGGCTGGTAGAAGTCGCTGCCGCGCAGCACCTCGACCACGTCGGAGATGGCGTCCTTGCTCATCAGCATGGCCCCGAGGACGCTCTGCTCGGCCTGGAGGTCCTGCGGGGGGGTGCGCCCCACCGACTCCTCGGCGTATTCCTCCGACATGCCTTCCTTTCCTGGCCCCCGCCGACGCATCCCGGTCGGACTCATCAATGTAACCCCGCCCCGCGACGACCGCCGCCCTGGTTGTGGAAAACTCTGTGGACAGCTGTGGAAGACCGGTGGGGAAGTGACGGCAACGCTGGCCGGGACCCGGGGAAAACCACCCGGAATCGTTATAAAACCGTTATCATTGCGGGTGGGTTCGTCCCGCTGCAGGGCTTCCGCGCGTTTCGCTTGCCTTGCCGTCGTGCGCTTGCGCTGTAGCGCTGGCGTTTGCCCGTAGGGCAGGCGTTCCCGTCGGGAAGGCCAGCGGACGACGGGAAGGCTGGCGTTTGGCGGGTGGGCTGGCGAGTCGGGGCTGGTGCCGTGGGCGTGGTGTCTTTCTCCTGGTTCGCTTGCCTTGCCGCCGTGCGCTTGCGCTGTAGCGCTGGCGTTTGCCCGTAGGGCAGGCGTTCCCGTCGGGAAGGGTGTGGGTGAACGCTTGAACCAGCTACCCCTGGGGGGTATAGTCGTCGGCGTGGAGAAAGAACACGACGGCTGCCGCGCGCAGCACGGCTACACCGCCGACAAACAGGCCTACCTGCGGCGGCTCCGGCTGATCGAGGGGCAGGCGCGCGGGATCGCCCGCATGGTGGAGCAGGACGAGTACTGCATCGACATCATGACCCAGATCTCCGCCGTCACCAGCGCCCTCAAGGCGGTGTCCATGGCCCTGCTGAAGGACCACCTCGAACACTGCGTCGCGGCCGCCGTGCGCGAGGGCGGGGACGCCGCCCAGGAGAAGTTCGACGAGGCCATGACCGCCATCTCCCGGTTGGCCCGCTGAACGCGGAAACCCCTCCGGCAAGGGCCGGAGAAAAACCTCAGACCCCCGGATCGCACCGGGAACCGGAAAGGAAACAACCATGAAGACCGACTACGCCGTTGCCGGGATGACCTGCGGACACTGCGCCTCCCACGTCACCGAGGAGATCCAGACGATCAAGGGCGTCAAGAGCGTCAGCGTCGACTGGGAATCGGGTCGGATGGTCATCGAATCCGACGAGAAGATCCCCTTCGACGCGGTCGTCGAGGCCGTCGCCGAGGCCGGCGACTACACCGTCAAAGAGGCCTGAGACGCGGCAACGAACCACACAGGACACGCAGGAGGCGAGCAATAGATGACCAACACAGGTGTGGTGGAGCGGGGCTCCACCGGGGGCGCGAAGAACTCGGTGGCGATCTCCCTCGACCTGACGGGCATGACCTGCGCCTCCTGCGCCAATCGCATCGAGAAGAAACTCAACAAGGTCGACGGGGTGCAGGCCACCGTCAACTACGCCACCGAGAAGGCCAGGGTGCAGGCCCCGAAGGGCACCACCGCCCAGGACCTGATCGCCGTGGTGGAGGCCGCAGGCTACGGGGCCCGCGAGACCACCGTCGAGCCCCGGGAGGAACGCGCCGACGTGCTCCTGCCGCGGGTGCAGCTGGCATTCACGCTGGCGGTCCCCGTGATCGCGGTCTCGATGGTGCCCGCCCTGCAGTTCCCCGGCTGGCAGTGGCTGGCGCTGCTGCTGACCACCATCGTCGTGTTCTGGTGCGGGCGCAGCTTCCACAGGGCCGCGCTCGCCAACGTCCGGCACGGCGCCACCACCATGGACACCCTGGTAAGCCTCGGCACCTCGGTGGCGTGGCTGTGGTCGGTGGTGGCCATGTTCTTCGGTCACGCCGGAGCCATCGGCATGACCCACGAGTTCACGCTCACCCTCGGGCATGCCGACCCGATGGGTAGCGTCTATTTCGAGGCCGCCGCGGGCGTGGTCGCCTTCCTGCTGCTGGGCCGCTGGATCGAGGCCCGTTCCAAACGGGAGGCCGGATCGGCGGTGCGGGCGCTGCTGGAGGTCGGCGCGAAGGAGGCGACGATCCTGCGCGACGGCGCGGAGGTCGCGATCCCCGCGGGTGAGCTGTCGCTCAACGACCTCATCGTGGTGCGTCCCGGTGAGAAGGTGGCTGCCGACGGGGTGGTGGTCGAGGGCAGTTCCGCCGTCGACGCCGCCGTGATCACGGGCGAGTCGCTGCCGGTGGAGGTCGGCCCGGGCTCGGCGGTGGTGGGCGGGTCGGTCAACACCACGGGACGCCTGGTGGTCAAGGCGACGGCGGTCGGGTCGGCCACCCAGGTGGCGCAGATCGCGCGGCTCGTCGAGGAGGCCCAGACCGGCAAGGCCCGGGCCCAGCGCCTGGCGGACCGGATCACGGAGTTCTTCGTGCCCGCCGTGCTGGTGCTGTCGATGCTCACCTTCATGGTGCAGCTGCTCGTCGGTGCGGGCCCCACCTTCGCGCTCACCGCGGGCATGGCGGTGCTCATCATCGCCTGCCCGTGCGCGCTCGGGCTCGCCACCCCGTCGGCGCTGCTGGTGGGCACCGGTCGCGGCGCCGAGCTGGGCGTGATCATCCGAGGCGCCCAGGCCCTGGAGAAGGCCCGTTCCGTGCAGGCGGTGGTGCTGGACAAGACCGGCACCCTCACCACGGGGAGGATGTCGGTGCTGGAGGTCGCGCCCGCCGAGGGCGTGGACGAGGCCGAGCTGCTGGCCGTCGCCGCGGCCGTGGAGGCCGGTTCCGAGCATCCCATCGCCCGCGCCGTCGTGGAGCGCGCCGGGGACGCGCCCGCTGCGGAGCGGTTCGAGGCCCTGCCCGGCATCGGGGCGCGGGCCCTGCTCGACGGGGTTCCGGTGGCGGTGGGTTCCCGGCGTCTGCTGGCCGAGCAGGGCATCGAGGTCCCGGGCGAGGCCAGCCGGGAGGGCAGCGAGGTGTTCGTCGTCCGCGACGGCGCGCTGCTGGGGCGGATCGTGGTCGGCGACCAGCTCAAACCCGGGGCCGCGGAGGCCGTGGCCGGGTTGAGGGATCTGGGATTGCGACCAGTGTTGCTGACCGGCGACTCGTGGGTCGTGGCCCGGGAGGTGGCCTCGCAGGTGGGCATCGAAGACGTGCACGCCGAGGTGCTGCCGCAGGGCAAGGCCGAGGTGATCACCGGGCTGCAGGCCGATGGGATGCGGGTGGCGATGGTCGGCGACGGGGTGAACGACGCCGCGGCGCTCGCCACCTCCGACCTCGGCATCGCGATGGGCGCGGGCACCGACGCGGCCATGGCCGCCAGCGACCTCACCCTGATGCGCGACGACCTGATGGGCGTGGTGGATGCCATCCGGCTCTCCCGCGCCACGGAACGCACCATCCGGGGCAACCTGCTGTGGGCCTTCTTCTACAACGTGGCGGCCATCCCGGTGGCGGCCCTCGGGTTGCTGACCCCGATGATCGCGGGCGCGGCCATGGCCTGCTCCAGCGTTTTCGTGGTGCTGAACTCTCTCAGGTTGCGTAACTTCCGTTAAGACCGTTTCTCAGGGTTCCCCCGGCTTCCGCCCATCCCTCCCGGAAGCCGGGGGATCGCTGTGAAACCCGTGGTCACGTCAGGATTCGACCCCTGGGAGGCGGGCGTCAACGAGGACCTGTTCCCAGTTGGGAGGGTCGAGGGCTACAATCGGATTGCGCGGCCCTGAGAGATTCTCAGGATTCGTTTGGAATTAAATCGGTGCTCGGCTAGGCTGGCCCAGCCGGTAAGGTCCGGGAAGTCTTAGACCAGGAAGAGATCTATGGCCAAGAAACACGTGGTTATTGCCGCAGTGGCAGGCGGTGTGGCGCTGACGATCGCCGGTGGCGTCGCCGTCGCGGTGGCACTGCACAAGAACGATGTGGTCCTTTCCGTGGACGGGGAAACCCACAGTGTCTCGGTTCGCGAGGACACGGTGAAGCAGGTGCTCGAGAAGGACGGGATCACCGTCGGCGAGCACGACGTGGTGGCCCCGTCGCTGGACACCAAGATCACCAACGGCATGGAGATCAGCGTTCTCTACGGCCGCCAGCTCCAGCTGACCATCGACGGTGAGGCCCGCACCGTGTGGACCACTTCCCGCACCGTCGACGACGCTCTGACGCAGCTCAACCTCAACGACCCCGACTCCAAGCTGTCCACCTCCCGCTCGGCCGCCATCGGCCGCGAGGGGCTCTCCTTCAACATCAGCACCCCCAAGAACGTGACCGTCGACGCCGCGGGCACCCCGGTCGAACTGCGGGTCGCCGGGACCGTTGGCGATGCCCTGACCGCCGCCAAGGTGACTCCCGACGAGGACGACGTGGTCACCCCCGCCGCGGACACCTCCCTTACCGATGGTCTGGCCATCTCCTACACCAACGTCGAGAAGCGCGCCACCACCAAGGAGGAGGCGGTCCCCTTCGAGAAGAAGGAGGAGAAGTCCGACGAACTGGAGGAGGGCAAGACCAAGGTCACCACCGAGGGCGTCAACGGCGTCAAGACCCAGAACTTCGTCGAGGTCTACCACAACGGCACGCTGGTCTCCTCCGAACTGCAGAACGAGCAGGTCACCAAGGAGCCCGTCGCCCAGGTGACCAAGGTGGGCACCAAGAAGGCCAGCAAGCCTTCCGAGGGTGGCTCCGGCTCGGGTAGCGGCGGCGACCTCAGCCCCGCCAACGGCAGTTCCTGCCAGGCCTCCTACTACTGGCAGGGACAGACGACGGCCTCCGGTGAACGGTTCAACCCCAGCGACCTCACCGCCGCCCACAAGACCCTTCCCCTCGGCAGCAAGGTCAAGGTGACCAACCCGAGCAACGGCAAGACCGTCGTGGTTCGCATCAACGACCGCGGCCCCTACGTCGCCGGACGCTGCCTGGACCTCTCCAAGGCCGCCATGGAAACCATCGGCGGCACCTCCTCCGGGGTGATCACCGTCAACTACGAGGTCCTCTGACAAATTAAAACTTGGCTTTCAAGCCCTTCCTCAATTCCCGCCGAACCCCTGCACACACCTCCGTGCAGGGGTTTGGTGGTTTCTGAGGGTCTGCTCTCCCTACTTCCAAGCCGGTTGAGCCGACCTGCGGTGAACTTCTCCCAAGCTGGTTGAGCCGGCCTGCTCGCTCTGCGAGCTGGTCGTGTCGAAACCGCGGTGTGCGTGTCCGGGGAGCTGTGGTCGAGTTCTATCTACCGAGCGCCAGTGATGGTTTCGACTCGGGTCGCTCCTTCGTCGCGCCCCGGCTCAACCGGCTTCGGGGAAGGGGCCGCTCATGCTGGCTCAACCAGGCTCATTGGGGTCGGGCGAGGGCTGCTCCTGGCTGCTGCGGGTGGGCATCGTGAGCGCGGCCAAGCCGGAGACGGTGTAGGCGATGACGATGACCCACAGGCCCGCGGTCACGTTCTGGCCGCTGTCACCGGTTGCTCCGAAGTATGCGGTGCCGGACAGTGCGATGCCGAACACCATGCCGACTTGGCCGAAGGTCGTGAGGGTGCCGGACGCTGCTCCGGCTTCGGTCGTGGGAATCTCCGCCAGGGTGATTGAGGTCTGCGGCATGATCAGCACCATCATCCCCACGCCTGCGAGAGCGAAAGGCGGCAGGAGGCTCCAGCCGTTGAGGGTCGTTCCGGTGTGTTCGAGGGTGATCATGACCCAGACGAAGGCCGCGGCCTGCATGATCCCGCCGAGACACACCGACCACTTGCCTATTTTCTTCATCAGGAGCATGGCCACCGGGGTGCCGAGGATCGACCCGATGGCGATCGGCAGCAGGGTGAGTCCCGCTGCGAAGGATGTGAAGTGAAAAGCGGCCTGCATGTGGAACAGGAGAATGAGTGCGAAACCGCCGTGGCCGATCGAGGCGAGTATCTGTACGAGCAATCCGCTGGAGAAGGAACGGATCCTGAAGAGCGGGAGCGGCAGGAGTTGTGCCCCGGCTCCGGTCGCCCTGTGATGTTGTTGCCAGATGAAGGTGATGATCGCGAAGGGTGCGGCGATCAGCAGGGCCCATATCCACCACGCCCACCCGGCTGCGCGGCCCTCGGTCAGAGGGAGAACGAGGAGGACGACGGCCGTGGCGCCAAGGGCCGAACCAGTGAGGTCCAGTCGTAGGGGGTGTTCGGAGCGGCTTTCCGGGATGCACAGGAACGCCATCACCGTCAGGACAATGCCCACCGGGACATTGATGAGGAAGATACTGCGCCATCCTGTGCCGAACAGGTTTGCCGTGACGAGCCAACCGCCCAGGAGAAGTCCGGTTATCACGCCCAAGGCGTTCAGGGAGCCGATGATGCCGAATACCGGCCCCCGCTCTTCCGGCGCGTACATGACCTGAACGCTGGACAACACCTGCGGCACCATGACGCCGGCGAAGGCGCCTTGAATGATCCGGGCCGTTATGAGGGCGTTCCCACTCCAGGCCAGGGAAGCGAACACTGAGGCACACGTGAAGCCGATGACGCCGACGAGAAAGATGCGTTTCCTTCCGTAGATGTCTCCCAGACGGCCTCCCGTGATGAGAAGTGTCGCGAAGGCGACCACGTAACCGACGAGTGTCCACTCCAGCTGAGTGGGTGTCGCGCCCAGGTCGGTACTGATCGCGGGGAGCGCGACATTCGTGATGGTGGAGTCCATCAAGTCCATGAGCATTGCCGTCATCAAGATGATGGTGGCTGTGACCCGGTTTGTCACTTCTACTCCTTCCGGGGTCGAGTGAATGCTGCGTACGGTGTACGCATGCAGTGGTGGGTACACTGTACGCAGATGGATCTGTGTCGTCAACCAGGAGGTCGCATGCCCGATACGACACCACCTCGCTGGATTGCCCTGTCCTGGCAGCTTCGCGAGTCAACCCCCGTCACGGATGGACTCAGCATCGCTCGCATCGTCCAGGCGGGAATCGAGATCGCGGATGAGCACGGCTTGGGGGGGCTTTCCCTGCGCAAGCTCGGTGAACACCTCGGAGCGGGCACGATGGCCGCCTACCGGCACATGCGGTCCAAGGAGGAGCTGATTCACCTCATGGTCGATGTGGCATTCGGCCAGCCACCCGAGGGGATCATCGAGGCGACGGATTGGCGTACCGGCGTCAGGCTGTGGGCCGGCGGGATGGCGGAACGCTATCGCCAGCACTCATGGCTTCTTGACGCCCCCCTGGTGGCGATGTCGATGACCCCGAATCGACTGCTCTGGCTCGAACACATCCTGCGACCGCTCGGTGAGACCGGATTGGACATCCAGCATCTGCTCGACGCGGCATTGTTCGTCGATGGGCACGTCCGTCACGTCGCCTACCTGCGACGAGAGCTTCGCGCACGGACATCATCGTCCCCGCAGGTGATGCCCCCCTGGCTTTCCGCGCTGCTGGATGACGACTCTTTCCCAATGGCACGTCGCGTTTTCGCGGCCGGTCTGCTGGAGGACGGTGATGAGCAGGACATGGAGCACGGTCTCGACTGGATCATCGCAGGAATCGAAGCAAACAGCCCCAGGCCTGGCGAAAATGGCGGCAACAGGAAAGGTCGCGGCCACGGGGCAGCCGAGGCGCGTTCTGGCGTCGTGTAAACAGGCGCTCTTTGTGGAAACTGGTTGGCCCGGGTCGTGACGGAGCAATAGCCGTGTCGAAACCATGCAGCGAGTGAACGGCGGTCGGGTTCTACCTACCGGGCGCCGGTGATGGTTTCAACTCAGCCGTTCACGTGCCGGCCCAACCAGCTCCGGGGAAGGGAGGTTCGCGCCCCGGCTCAACCGGCCTGGGGGAGGGGGCGGCGCCGGGCGACCTGCTGGTAGATGCGAAGCATCTCCTGGGCCTGTGACTCAATCGTCCACTGGCCCGCCAGGCGGCGTGAGGTCTCGGAGGCGCGGGCCCGCCACTGGGGATCGGGCAGTTTCTCGATGATCCGCATGATGGCGGCCGCCAGAGACGCGGGGGTGGGGCTGGCGAGTTCGGCGTTCACTCCCGGTTCCAGCACCAGTTGCAGCTCCGGATCCACCGAGACGATCGGCAGGCCCGCCAGCGCCGCCTCGTGCAGGACCAGGGCCTGGGTGTCGGTCTGGCTGGGGAAGGCGTACAGGTCGCCCATCTCGTAGAACGCCCCCAGCGACTCGCGTTTCTGCTCGCCCGGCAGGATGATGTGGCCGCGCCGCCTGCCCGCGTCGAGGACCTTCGCGATCTTCGGATAACGCTGCCAGTCACCGACCACCATGAGCTGCGCATCCGGACACTGGGCGACGACCAGCTCGAACGCCTCGCACAGCAGCGGCAACCCCTTCTCCGGGGCGATGCGACCCACGTAGATCACCAACGGGCCCGGGCCGCGCGGCACCGGTGGGGGACCCGACGGCAGCGGGTCGACGCCGTTCGGCACCACGACCAGGTTCGCCTCCGGCGCCAGGGAAAGGCAACGGGCGGCGGTCTTCGGCGACGGCGACGTCACCAGATCCGCTGAATCCAGCATCTTCTTGCACAACCCCAGCAGCGTCGCCGTGGAGCGGCCCCGGTCGGCGAACCGGACCGCCGCGTCGCGCAGGTCGTTGGAGTTGAGGATCTCTCCGTGTGTCAGCCTCGCGAATGCCCGCACCACCCCGTGCAGCAGCGGCAGGACGGCGGCGTAGTGGTCGGCGTAGGCGTCGAAGTCGGTGTGCCAGGTCATCAGCATAGGCTTGTTCAGCCTCTTGGCCGCCCAGGTACCGAGCACCCCGACGGTGCCCAGCCCGTGGACGTGGATCACGTCGGGATCGAGTTGGCCGACCTGCTCGATGGTGCGTTCGAAATGCCTGCCGTTGGCGACCCGCGTGGGCATGTTCGGCACCCGCACCGACGGCAGCCGCAGCTCGACGCGGCCCTCCCGCCCCAGGTGCGGGTTCGGCCCCTTGGCCTTCGGTGCGACGACCACGACCTCGTGGCCGGCGTCGAGCAGGTTGCCCTCCAGCTGCTGAACGGCGAACATCAGACCGTTGCTGCCGGGACCGTAGTTGTCGGTGAACTGCGCAACCTTCAGGCGACGTGGTGAGTGCTCGGGGTCTTCGGTCACGCTCGACACTCTAGCCGAACCGCCCTCCACGTGGGTTTTCGCGCCCAAAATGCCCTGGTCCGAAGCTGGTTGAGCCGGTCGGCGAGCGGCAGCGAAAACCCGGATCATGGTTTGGGATGCCGTCTCGGTTTCCTCGATATCTTGGTGGACTTCATTCGGGTGCGGTACCCGAACGTGAGATTGGAGAGGGCACCAGGATCCAGGTTGAGAGGTCCCAGCCCTAGGCCTGCTGGGCGAGCCAGGCCTCACGGTCGCGTTGCTCCTTGGGGCCGAAGTGGAACAGCCCGGCCAGGACCGCAACGACGAAGACCGTCAGCATCACGAAAAACAGCGGCCACACGCCAGTGAGGTAGATGATCGGAATGGCCATCGCGGTGACGAGGCCACCGCCGAAGAAGGGTTCGAAGATGAGCTGCTTGTAGCCGAAGGCCTCGAAAGCGGGGGAGGAGGCGTCGGGGTCGGTGATGCGCATGAGGATTACGCCGGTGGCGGTGACGCCCATGGACTGGCCGAGGTCGCCGATGCCGCGTTCGAACCAGAAACGGCCGATGACGCGTGGCGTCAGCCACAGGAACAGGACCAGGTTGATGACGATGCCGCCCACCGAAAGGACGAGGAACGCCCCGAGGTTCTCTCCGACGGCCTTGATCGAGACGGTGGCGATGGCGGAGATGACGAGGAAGTCGAGGGCCCAGCCCTGGATGCGGAGCATCATCTGCGGGTCGATGACGTGGGAGACGCCCAGCGCCTTCGCGATCAGCTGGAGGATGACACCGCCGATCAGCGCCATGGGGAACAGCGGCACGTACGAGAAAATCTCCAGGGGAGTGTTCTCGCCGATCATGATGGAGGCGTAGGTCGCGTGTTCGATCCAGCGGAGGCCTTCGAGGATGAGCCAACCGATGAGGATCGCCAGCGCCATGATCGCGATGTGCAGGGACAGGGGCTCGACGGACGCGGGACGGCTGGTCATCTTCCCGGCGGAGTAGTACTCGTCCTTGCGGAACAGCCCGCGCTGTTCGTCGATCGAGAGCTGGACATCGTTCTTGAGGATCTCGGTCTTGCCGTTGCGCACACCCCAGTTGATGAGCGCAATGCCGACGATGATGCCGCTGACCAGGCCGACCGTCGCGATGCCAACCGCCAGGTCCGCGCCCTCGTTGAATCCGAGCCTGGTCATTACGTCGCGCATGCCGGTGGCGGTGCCGTGGCCGCCCTCGAAGCCGATCTCGATCAACCCTCCGGTCATCGGCGACGACCCGAAGAACGGCACGATGATCAGGGCCGAGCACCAGCAGAATGACTCCACCGACGATGGAACTCGGCAGGAAAAGTCGCTGCACCCACCGGACCTTGACGCGAATCATCTTTCCGATCAGCAAACCCACGCTGAGGATCAGCAGAGAGAAACCAACGCTCTGGGAACTCAAGTCATCACCTCACAGTTCCTGAAGTACCGGGTCACCCTACCCTGTCGTGGCCGAGCAACACGTGGCGTGGCAAATCGGGTGTGCGGCGCCTTCAGGCAGCGGCGCATCACACGGGTCACGCTGGTTTCACAGGCCCGCGTCGCGGATGATCATGGCGGCGGAGACCCGGTTGTCGACGCCCAATTTGACGAACAAGCTGGTCAGATGGGATTTGACCGAGGCGAGGCTCAGGTGCAGGCGGGTGCCGATCTGGTTGTTCGTAAGCCCCTGGGTCATCAGGACGGCGACCTCGCGTTCGCGTTCGGTCAGGGCGGCGACCAGGGCCCGGGCCGACGGGTCCCCCGCGGCCGGCGCATCGGTGGCGACGGTGATGAGGGTGCGGGTCACGTCGGGGGCCAGGACGTTCTCGCCCGCGGCCACCCGCTGGATGGCCTCGACCAGGCGGGCCGGGTCGGCGTCCTTGAGCAGGAAGGCGTCCGCTCCGAGTTTCAGGGCCCGCACCACGTAGTCGTCGGTGTTGAAGGTGGTCAGCACGATGACCCGCGGCCGCGTCTGCCAGCCGCGCAACTCCTCCAGGGTTGCGAGCCCGTCGAGACCCGGCATCCGCACGTCCAGCAGCACGACGTCGACGGGCCGGTCGCGCAGTTTCGTGAGCGCCTCGGCGCCGTCGCCCGCCTGCCAGGCCACGTCGATGCCGTCCTCCCCCTTCAGGATGAAGTTCAATCCGGTGCGGACCATCGGGTCGTCATCGACCAGGGCGACGGTGATCATGCTGTTCCTTCGGGAGCGTAGGGAAGTGTTGCCTCCAGTATGAATTCTCCCCCCTCGATGCCGTGGGAGAGGTCACCGCCGACCAGATCGACGCGTTCGGCGATGCCGACGAGCCCGAGCCCCGAACCCGACCGGTCGGGCTGTGCGAGGTCCGCCAGGCGATTCCTCACGACCACTCGGAGACGGTCGGCGGTGGTTTCCAGCGACAGGGCCACCGGCGCTCCGGGGGCGTGTTTGCGGGCATTGGTGAGGCCCTCCTGGACGATCCGGTAGGCATGGCGGGACACCCGGTCGGGCACCTCCGCCGGGTCCCCGTCCAACTCCACCGCCACCTGCTGCCCGGCCGAGCGGGCATCCGCCAGCAGGGCGTCGAGCCCCGAGAGGGTCGGCTGGGGTGGTTCGGGTGGCGCCGCGTTGCCGCGCAGCCGGGCCAGCATGGCGCGCAACTCGTCGAGGGAGGACTGCGCGTTGGTCTGGATCGCCCGGGCCAGGTCACCGGCCTCGCCCTGCTCGGAGCGCATGTGGTGCGCCAGCGCGCCCGCGTGCAGGGCGATGAGGGAGATCCGGTGGGCGACGACGTCGTGCATCTCGCGGGCGATCCGTTCGCGCTCGAGGAGCCTGGCCTCGTTGAGCTGCGCCTCCCAGGCGTCCTGCCGGGCCGCCTGCGCCGCTGCCCGCTGCTGGTTGGCGTCGGTGGTGCTGCGGCCGAGCAGCCCGACGAGCAGTGCGATGACCACCCCGGTGGCGGAGATGAGCACCTCGACCCGGACCGCGGAGCCGCCCGAGGCGTCGTGCAGCATGACGACCGACTTGGCCGCGACGAGAACGCAGGCCACGGCGATCGCGTCGATCCCCTTGCGGTGCCGGGCGATGTGGGCCTGCGCGGCCATCGCGGGGCCGAACACCGCGGGAGACAGCAGCCACAGCCCGGCCAGGGAGACCGCGACCGGTATCGGGGCGCGACGCAACCACACCAGCAGGAGCATCGCGACCAGCCCCGGGCCCAGGAGCAACACGGCCCGTCCGGGATCCAGGTGGTGCGACGGGTTGATCAGGGGGATCACCAACGGCGGGCAGTAGTACAGGAAACCGAGCGCGGCCACTGCCCAGGCCACCGGGCCGATACCGGGGCGTGCCGCGTCGGTGGAATCGCTCATGCGATCAGCCTTTCACGTCCGGCCGGTGGCAGTCGCCAGCCGATGGGCCAGGGTGTCTCAGCCGATGGGCCAGCGCGACCACTGGCCGGACGGAACCGGATCACCGGCCGGTTGCCCGATGTGGGATCCCGGATGGTTCCGGTGGAGTTGGTGCCATGCTCGAACTGACTCATGTGACCAAACGTTTCGGATCCGTCCTCGCCCTCGACGATGTGACCTTCACCGTCCCCTCCGGCCAGATCGTCGGTTTCCTCGGCCCGAACGGGGCCGGAAAGTCCACCTGCCTGCGCATCCTGACCGGGCTGGTGACCCCGGACGAGGGAGGCGCAACAGTGGGCGGCGTGCGCTACGCCGATCTGCCCAACCCGGCCGCGACCGTCGGGTCGCTGCTGAGCGCCGAGGGATTCCACCCGGGACGCAGCGGCCTGGAGACCCTGCGGATGGCGGCGCTCACCCTGGGGTTGCCGCGGCGCCGGGTGGGGGAGGTGCTGGCCGAGGTCGGCTTGTCGGACGCGGAGGCCCGGCGTCGCGTCGGCGCCTACTCGCTGGGCATGAGGCAGCGGCTCGGGGTGGCCCAGGCGCTGCTCGGCGACCCGCAGGCGCTGATCCTGGACGAACCGGCCAACGGCCTCGACCCGCAGGGCCAGCGGTGGCTCTCCGGCCTGCTCCGGAGCCGCGCCGCCCGCGGCTGCGCGGTGCTGCTGAGCAGCCACCAGCTCCACGAGGTTTCGCGCCTGGCCCATCGCGTCGTGATGATCGGCGGCGGGCGCCTGCTCGCCGACCACACCACCGGCGACGGCACCGATCTCGAGGAGCAGTACTTCGCCCTGACCTCCGGCACCGACCGCGCCGCCTGACCCCTCCCCGATCCTCGCTACCCACCACCATCCCGATACTCGCCCGAAAGGCATCACCATGACACTGACCAGTTCCCCCGAACTTACCGCCGCGACCCGCACCCCGTCTCCCCTGACGCTGACCCGCACCGTCGCCGTCGAGGCCCGCAAGGTGACCAACACGGTCTCCGGCAAGGTGTTGCTGCCTCTCGGGGCGGCGCTGATGGCGGTTTTCGGCCTCGGCCGTGCATTCCTCCCGGCCGCTGACATCACCTTCGGCCGCATCGCCACCACCGCCTGCATCCCGGGGTCGTGGGTCATCATGGCGGCCTCGGTTCTGCTCATCAGCGGCGAGTTCACCCGGCGGGAGGCCGCCGTCACGTTCACCCTCGACCCGCGCCGCGGCCGGGTGCTGGCCGCGAAGGCCGTCGTGGCCATGGGGTTGGCGCTCGCCGCCGCCTGCTGGGCGCTGATCGTCGCCGGAGTTGCGTACCTGCTCGCCCCCGCCCTCGCCGGTGTCACGCTTCCCCCCGACCTCGAACCGGGCCGCATCGCCGTGGTTTTCGGGGGGCTCGTCTTCACGGCCCTGGCGGGGCTGGCCCTCGGACTGCTCACCCGCAACGCCGTGGCACCCATCGTCGTGATGCTGGTGTGGCCCACCGTCTCGATGCTGGTCGCACGGTCCTCGGAGGTCGCGCAGAAGATCATCGCCTGGATCGACATCGAGCCGGTGGCCGCGCTGTTCCATTCCTCCGCCCAGGCGTGGGCCCAGCTCGGCACCTCGGTGCTGGCCTGGATCGTCCTGCCCGGCGCGATCGGCGCCTGGCGGCTGTTCCGCGGGGACCTGTGACCCGTCACCTGGCCGTTCCCGGTCCCGGACGCGCTGCGTCCGGGACCGCCGTCACGCCAGGTGCAGTTCCCGGTCGCAGGCCGCGACCACTGCCGGGTCGTGGCTGATGACCAGCACCGCCCGCCCCTCGCAGGCCCGCCACACGTCGCTCATCAGGGCCTCGGCGGTGGCCTGGTCGAGGTGCTCGGTGGGTTCGTCGAGGATCCACAGATCGCGGTCGGCCACCAGCAGCCTCGCCAGGGCCAGGCGGCGGCGTTCCCCGCCGGAGAGGGTGCCGCCGTCCTCCCCGACGAGCCGGCCGGGATCCAGCGGCAGGCCGGCGCGGTGCAGGGCGTCGCGGACCTGCTCGTCGGTGGCGTCCTTGTTGCCGATCCGCACGTTCTCGGCGACGGAGGTGGTGAAGATGTGGGCGTCCTGGGCCAGGTACCCGACCCGGCCGCCCCGCCGCACCGTGCCCGCGTGAGGCGGGATCAGCCCCATGGCGGTCACCGCCAAGGTGGTTTTGCCGATGCCGGAGGCGCCGGTGCAGGCCACCTTCTCCCCGGGTTTCACCACCAGGTCGAGGCCGTTTCGGAGCACCGGGGCGCCGGGCCAGCCGATGGCCACGCCGTCGAGTTCCAGTCCGGGGCCGGCCTCCCCGTCCGGGACGACGTCACCGGTGCCGACCGGGTCGGCGTCGAGAATCTCCCGGACGCGGGCCAGGGAGGAGCGGGTGCGGGTCCACGTCTGGGCGGCCGCCACGAACGTCGCCAGCACCTCGTGCAGGGCAAGCGGCACCAGCGCCAGGACCGCCAGGAAGGTGGGGTGCATGGTCCCGGAGGCGACGGCGGGACCGCCGATCGCCAGTCCCGCGACCACGGCACCTCCTGCGGCGAGCACCTGCGCCGAGGTGGCCACGCCCCGCACCCACGCGCCGCGCGCCTCCAGCCGTTTCAGGCGGTCGTCGACCTCCAGCAGCCTCGCCAGGGAGGTGTGTTCGGCGCCGTAGGCGACCAGGTCGGGGGCGGTGCGGGCCACTTCACGGACGGCGTCGGCGAGTTCCCCGCGGGTCGGGGCGGCGTCGTGGTCGGCGGCCAGGGTGGCGCGCTGCGCGAACAGCGGCACCACGACTCCGGCCAGCAGGGTGGTGGCGAACAGCGCCACCCCCGCCCACGGCGAGATGACCGCGATCCCAACCGAAGCGCCGGTGATCACCAGCAGGCCCGATGCGACGGGAATCAGCACCCTCACCACGACGTCGGTGACGGCCTCGGTGTCGGCGACCACCCGGGTCAGCAGGTCGCCGCGGCGGGCGCCGATCAGGGTGGTGCGGGCCAGCGAGTCGTAGGTGCGCATCCGCAGCCCCGACTGCATCCGCAACGCGACGTCGTGCCCGACGAGACGCTCCACGTAACGGAACACCCCACGCGAGATCGCGAAGGTCCGCACCCCCACGGCCGGGGCCTGGAGGTACAGCACGGGGGGCAGCAGGGCTGCGAAACTGATCAGCCACGCGGAGACCCCCATCAGCGCCACCGACGACGCCGACGCCGCGACGGCCAGCAGCACCGCCAGCCCCAGGCGCAGCCGACCCAGTGGGATGGCGCGGATCAGGTCCGTGAGCAGCCCCCTCACAGCCTCACCACCTCGTCGGCGGCCGCCAGCACTGCGCTGCGGTGGCTGACCACCAGCGCACCCGCCCCCGAGTCGCGCACGGCGCGGATCACGGCCGCCTCGGCGTCCGCGTCGAGCCCCGCGGTGGGTTCGTCGAGGATCAGCAGCCGTGCCCCGCCGTGCCGGATCCGGATCAACGCCCGGGCCAGCGCCACCCGTCGCCGCTCCCCGGCCGACAGGCCCTCGCCGTCGTCGCCGACGGGTTTGCAGAGGGGGAAATCGGCCCCGGCGTCGCGCAGGGCGGCTGCGAGTTCCGTATCCGGGACGCCGGGATGCCCCAGGGCGACGTTGTCGCCGACGGTGCCGGTCACCATGCCGGGATTCTGCCCGACCCAGGCGGTGCGGGCCCGCCACCGCGTGACGTCGAGGCCGGTCAGGTCGGTCCCGTCGATCAGGACCCGGCCGGAGTCGGGGCGTTGGAAACCCATCACCAGGCCCAGGGCCGTGGATTTCCCGCCTCCCGAGGCCCCGGTGAGGGCCACCACGCGACCCTCCGGCACGTCTAGGGACAATCCGGTGACGGCGGGGGTGGTGGTTCCCGGCCAGGTGAAGGTGACCTCCTCCAGGGTCAGCCGCGACCCCTCGGGAAGGCCACCGCCGCCGGGTTCGTCTCCCAGCTCGATCAGGTCGAGGGCGGCGTTCGCGGCGGCCACGCCGTCGGCGGAGTCGTGGAAGTGAACCCCCACCTGCCGCACTGGCAGGAAGGCCTCGGGGGCGAGGATCAGCACGAACAGGGCGGTCTCGAAGGGCATTTCGCCGCCGGCGAGCCGGAATCCCACGGTCACCGCCACGAGCGCCACCGACAGCGACGCCAGCAGCTCCAGTGCGAACGAGGACAAGAAGGCGGTGTAGAGAACCTTGATGGTCTGGCCGCGGAACTGTTCTTCCGTGATTTCCAGGCCCCTGCGCTGGGCCCGGGCGCGTGCGAAGGCCTGGAGGGTCGGCAGGCCCTGGATGAGGTCGGCGAAGTGGTTGGCCAGTTTGTCGGCGCGCGTGAAGGCGCGGCGGGTCGCGGCCTGCGTGGTCCAGCCGATCAGGGCCATGAAGACGGGCACCAGCGGCAGCGTGAACGCGACGATTAGGGCGCTCGGCCAGTCGGCCAGCAGCAGCACCCCACCGACCAGGAAGGGCACGCTCGCCGCCAGGCCGAGCTGCGGCAGATATTTGGAGAAGTAGCCGTCCAGCGCGTCGAGGCCGGTGGTGGTGACCTTCGTCAGCGTCGCGGATGAGGCCACCGGGCGGATCAGGTGCGCGGCGAGCACGTCGCGCCGCAGCCGCGACTTCACTGCCGCCGCGGAGCGGTGCGCCAGCACCGAGTTGACCCAGGCCAGCAGGCCGCGCGCCGCGAAGATGGCGAGCAGCAGCACCAGGGTGGGCAGCCAGTCGCCGGGCAGCGCCCGGTAGGTGAGGACGATCGCGACGGTGCGCGCCAGCAACCACGCCTGGGCGATCACCAGCCCCGAGGTCAGGATGCCGACGAGAACCGAGGCGACCAGGTAGTTCCTGGTCGCCCCGGCGCGTTTCAGGAGTCTGGGCTCCACGGGTCCGGGCATGCGGACAAGGATAGGAGGTTCGCCACGAGGCTGTGTTAATCGGACGGTTGCGATGGCGGCGAAATCATTTGCCGCAGGCTGGTTGAGCTGACTAGCGACGGGGGAACTCCCGCGCCGAAACTTTCCGAGTTCTGACGGTGACTAATGGTTTTGTCGTGTTGGATGGGTGGTTGTGTGTCAGCATGGGTAGTTTGAGTCTTCTGCTTTGGAGCAGCTGAAGGTTGGTGGGGTGTCGACCCATCTGGTGGTTTCGAGGGCTGTGAGGAGTTCTGGGGCTATGTCGGTTTCTCCGGGGGCGGAGCAGATGTGGAAGTTCCACATTCCTTCGGGGCGTCTTACGTGCCATAGCTGGCATGCGTGGACTTCTCCCTTGTCCGTTGTCAGGGTGTACGCTGAACCTGCTGCGTATTCGCCGCCAATTGTCCGGGATCCCATGGACCGGGCATCGCTGATATCTCTGTGATGTGCGCCTTCGTTGGCTAGCCATGCGTCGCGGTATGCGTCAACATCCACCATCCCGGTCTCGGGTGAAAACTTCACATGATCGCTGTACTTGCGAAGTTCGTCGTTTGAGAGGGAACCAATGGATATGCCTTCCCTATCTCCTTTTTTGTAGCTTTCCCGGACCACGATGGTGTCATAGGGTGTGCGGGGGTAGGCCAGCAGCCATCCTTTTGGGGGGTCGATCACAACGGTCCAGCGAGGCGTCGTCTCCGTCTCCGTAATGGAATCCGTGGCTGCGGTGGTCGGGTCGGGTGCAGGGGTTTCGGCCGAGCATCCCGGCAAAACCATGGTGAGAATCAGGGCGGCCGAGAAAATGCCGGAAATTGGTTTGCTCATTTCATTCGACCTATCTGGGATGTTTCCCGACTTGTGACATGGAGGCTTATTTACAGGCATCCTCAAATCTGCCCTGACCGGGGGATCAGTGGTTGACGTGGCGTATATGAACAAGTCTCATGGTGGCGGTGCCGTTCACGAAACGTTTAGCATTTCATTGAGTTCCGATGGCGGCGAATGGTTTTGTCTTGTTGTTTGGGTGGTTGTGTGTCAGCATGGGTAGTTTGAGTCTTCTGCTTTGGAGCAGCTGAAGGTTGGTGGGGTGTCGACCCATCTGGTGGTTTCGAGGGCTGTGAGGAGTTCTGGGGCGATGTCGGTTTCTCCGGGTGCGGAGCAGATGTGGAAGTTCCACATTCCTTCGGGGCGTCTTACGTGCCATAGCTGGCATGCGTGGACTTCTCCCTTGTCCGTTGTCAGGGTGTACGCTGAACCTGCTGCGTGTTCGCCGCCAATTGTCCGGGATCCCATGGACCGGGCATCGCTGATCTCTCTGAAGCGTACGCCTTCGTCGGCTAGCCATGCGTCGCGGTATGCATCAACATCCACCATCCCGGTCTCAGGTGAAAACTTCACATTATCGCCATGCTTGCGAAGCAGGTCGTTTGAGAGGGCGCTAATGAATGCGCCTTCCGGGTCTCCTTTTTTGTAGCTTTCCCGGACCACGATGGTGTCATAGGAGAAGCGGGGGTAGAACAGCAGCCATCCCTTCGGGGGGTCGATCACAACGGTCCAGCGAGGCGTCGTCTCCGTCTCCGTAATGGAATCCGTGGCTGCGGTGGTCGGGTCGGGTGCAGGGGGTTCGGCCGAGCATCCTGGTAGGGCTACGAAGAGGGCCAGGGCGGCCGAGAAAATGCCGGAAATTGGTTTGCTCATTTCATTCGACCTATCTGGGATGTTTCCCGACTTGTGATATGGAGGCTTATTTACAGGCATCCTCAAATCTGCCCTGACCGGGGGATCAGTGGTTGACGTGGCGTATATGAACAAGTCTCATGGTGGCGGTGCCGTTCACGAAACGTTTAGCATTTCATTGAGTTCCGATGGCGGCGAATGGTTTTGTCGCGTTGGAAGGGGGGTTGTGTGTCAGCATGGGTAGTTTGAGTCTTCTGCTTTGGAGCAGCTGAAGGTCGGTGGGGTGTCGACCCATCTGGTGGTTTCGAGGGCTGTGAGGAGTTCTGGGGCTATGTCGGTTTCTCCGGGTGCGGAACAAACGTAGAAGTCCCACAATCCTTCGGGGCGTCCCACCATCCAAAACTGGCACGCGTGGACCTCGCCTTTTCTCGTTGTGACTGTGTATGCAGAACCTGCTGCGTATTCGCCGCCAATCGTCCGGGACCCCATGGACCGGGCATCACTGATATACCTATCGTGCATGCCTGTGTCGGTTAGCCATGCGTCACGGTATGCATCAACATCTAGTTTCCCGGTCTCGGGTGAAAGCTTCAGTGGGCCGTCATATTTGCGAAGTTCGTCGTTTGAGAGGGAGCCAATGGATATGCCTTCTCGATCTCCCTGTTTGTAGCTTTCCCGGACCACGATGGTGTCATAGGGTGTGCGGGGGTAGGCCAGCAGCCATCCTTTTGGGGGGTCGATCACAACGGTCCAGCGAGGCGTCGTCTCCGTCTCCGTAATGGAATCCGTGGCTTCGGTGGTTGGGTCGGGTGCGGGGGTTTCGGCCGAGCATCCCGGTAGGGCTACGAAGAGGGCCAGGGCGGCCGAGAAAATGCCGGAAATTGGTTTGCTCATTTCAATTCGACCTATTTGGGATGTTTGCGGAGGTAATCGTTTGCGTTCTTGCGATTGGACTCCGCCATGGTCATTGCATCGCTCGGGGCTGTCGCCAGATCTCTGGCGTTGGTGTTGTTTATTATCCAATTCTCGAACTCCCCCCGCTCGTTGGTCTTTTTGTCGCGATCCTCGTTGGTCTTCTTGTCAGTATCCTCGTTTATGCTCAAGGTTTCGTATGGTTTCAGGTTACCCGTGCCATCAACGAAGCTGGCGGCCTTCAAGTTGGAATCCTCTGTGGGGAAAATAATCTGCTCACTGCCATCTTTGGTTTTCAGGTGCTCGCTTTTTGCGATAGTGTTGTACATCCCCGCGTTCATCTCTTCCCGAGCGGCAGCATTTTGTGCCCCTTGTCCTTCTGTGTAAGGGATTTTTTGAACGTTGTTGGTGGGGAAGGTTTGTTCGAGGAATGGGGGAAGGCCTTGGTTTTCGCCCTGGCCAATGGCATATTTCAAGAGTTTTTTTCCATCCCCGATGAGCTCCGCGTAGGGGATGGCCTTCACCACGGTCCCGATTCCATCCTGCCACGCCTTGTTCCGGTCATCCATTGCCTGCATCACCGCCTGGTTGGCGTCCGCGTCGGCCACGTAGAGGGCATTCATCAACGGAGCCCACTTCTTGGCGGTCTGTATGAGCTGCTTATCCCGCTCGGAGGGATTATCGATGCTATCTGCCTTGAAGAGATTATTCACATAGCCCTCGCGGGCGGCCATGCGGAGCACGTCGAGCGCCGGGCGCCTACCACCCTCATAGACGTCATCAAATTTGTTTTTCGGATTGCGCGTATCAACAATCTTCGGGTTGTCGAACGCAAGATCTTGGAAAATTCCGCCACGCGCCACGAACCTGTTCGCATCCCTGATGCCGAATTTGATTTCTGCGTGTCCAGTAACGTTCTGTACTGATCCGCTCTCATCGTTGGATGCACCGGAACCGACCAGGGTGAGGGAATTCGACACGCCCTCCACATGTGGGGCGATGATCGTTCCCGCCCACGAGCGCAACCGCGAATTGGTGTGCCCATAAATATCTTGGCCATTGACATCATCCCGGATCTCGGGATAACTATTGTCATGGTTCTTGTCAAGACCGTCCTGGTAGCCCAGCATGAAATTCCCGGCAATCCCGGCGCGCCTCTCGTCGTCCAGTTTGCGAGCATCAAAAGCTTCCTTGGCCTTCACGTAGTCCGGATCCGTCTCCCCTTCAGGATAATCACCCGCCTTGGGGGCGTGAAAATCGGCTTCCAAGTCCGGGAGGCTGGCATCCGCAACCATGTCTCCAAATGCCTCACCGCCATCCTGAAACCCCAAAAAAGGGAATTCGTTTCCTGTGCGATGTCCCGTCAGGTACCGGGTCATGTCCATCTGCGCGCCATCAGTCTCGAAAGGAGTATCCGAGGTCAGGAACTTGCGCAAGGCAATCAAACGAGCCTTTTCGACATCAACCGGCGCCCCTTCCTCCACGCCGTGAAGAGCGTCAGGAGTGTCCGACAACATGTACATCGAATGCATCGGATCGAGGATCGACGCATCATCACCGACCAGCAACTGCCTGGCCTTCGGCGGCAACTGGCCTGTCCGCCAAGCGAGCTCGCCCTGCTGGGTGGCGTGATCCCACGCCACGAGTTTCTGGGCGAGCGATGAACCATCCGGATCAGTGTAGAAACGTTCCCCCAGCGTCAGGTTCGGATTCACCTGCCCCGCAGCGCCCACAAGCTGCGAAAAAATCGAGTTCCCATCAATTGAATCAAGTGTACTTGGGTGACGTTCATTGCCGCGTTCCTTGAATGAATAAGAGGAGGAGCCGGCCGTCTCGAAATCATTCAACTGATCGGCAACCATCTGGTCTACCGTTCGCCCCTGCTTTCCCAGCAACCCCGCGCGCGCAGCCAAGAAAGACTCCTGATCCGCGGCGGTGGCAGAATCGAGGTTGGTTCCACCAGTCGACAGGGCAACGGCCGCCCCCAGCTGCCTCAAAATAGCATTACGCGCCTCCGCCTGCTTACCATCAGAACCCTCAGAACCCGGGGAAATCCGAAGAGCGAACCGGTAAACATCGTCCGCCGTCACCTCGTCCATCAGGGCATTTGCGATGAACGGATTCGACAACATGCCCGCGTACTTGTCGTGGAAAGCCTTGATGTCTTCGTTCGTCAGATTGGGATTCCTGATCATGCTGGCGATCTCCGGTGCTATCTTTTGCGCATTCTCCCATTCGTTGTGGCCATCGAGCACGGGAATGTCGTTGAACAGCGCCGCGCCGACCTGTTCCCGCGAGCCCTGCTTCGACGGCTCCACCAGGTCGTTGATCGCGGTCAGCATGCTGTTGGCGGTCTGGAGGGCCACCTGATCGAGGTTCTCCATCGCGGTCCTGTACTCCGCAACAATCCCGTTCAGGTCATCCTCAAGATTCTTCGTCAGGCGATTCTTCTCCAAAAACAGATCCCCTGCGGCCAGCAGGTCACTGTTCCCGGCAGCGGCATCGATCTTCTCCTCGAGATCGGCAACAGCATTGTCATACACCCGGATCGCGTTGTTGTATCGATCTCGTAGATCAGGCACCGTTCTGGTGATCGCCACCCCCACCGCCTCCGACCAAGTCTTCAACACCTTAACCGGGGAATTCAACGCCTCCGCGAACTGTTTTGCGTGTCCGGAGAGTTTCTGGATCGACCCGGTGTAGGCATCCTTCGACTCACCAACCCACTCGGGTACCCTGTCCTGCGGACAGTCGTACACCTGCGTAGCCTCGATCATGGCCTTCGTATTGGCAAGGTGAGCAGCCAGATCCCACGAGGCCTCCCGAACGTCCGGAGGCAGCGGCATCACATCCTCAGCACCACCAGTCATCACCGGCCCCCTTCCATTCTCGCCTTCAACCTCTGGAACCTCTCATCGTTGAAGGCCTCCGTCTCATCATTGTTCGAAATGGCCGTTTCCTGCCCCGATCCCAACAGGGCACACGCATCCGAGAACTCCTGCGCCATCCAACGCACCACCGTGGTCACCTGCGACGCCGCCGCACCCAGCTTGCCGGTGCCCTCATTGGATCCCGCAGGCAGCGGCAACGCAACCCCTCCGGGGGTCGCGGAACTCGTCTGTGCACCGATCTGCCCGAAGAAGTCCGCGTCCTCCCAGTCCTTCTTCGCGTTGATACCCACAGCTGAACGATTGAATTCGATATCAGCCACCACTGTCTCCCGTCGATCAGCGCAGCAACAAGACATACACTACCGACCCCGGCCACACCCCGCCAGAAAAACCGGAGGAAACTTCTGGGTAATGTTCCTGAGCGCCGGTTGCCCGGTTCCCACACGAACCCGTTCCTCCGGCCCCCGGTTCAACCAGCCGTGGGAAGCGGGATGTCCAGCTGGTGGCAGGAGGTGGCAGGAGATTAGTAGACGATCTTGTCCGGGATGTTCTTGGTGCTGATGCGCCTGCTGAACACCCAGTAGCTCCACGCCTGGTAGGCCAGCACGATGGGCACGAAGATCACGGCCGCCCAGGTCATGATCGTCAGGGTCGTCTCGGAGCTGGCGGCGGTGACGATGTTGAGGCGGGCCGCCACCGGCTGCGACTCGTCCTGCGCGAACCCCAGGTTGCCGTACATCCGCACGAACAGTCCCGCGACCATCGCGAGGATTGACAGGCCACCCAGCACGAAACCCCAGCCCTCCCGTTCCCGGTGGGCGGTCATGAACACCGACGCGGCCAGCGCGACCACGGCGACCGCGGCCGTGACCCACCCGAGTGCGGCGAAGTTCCCGAACTCGGAAGCTGCGGGCCAGAACACGTGCTGGCAGACCACGAAGACCGCCAGCAGCCCAACGATCGGCCAACCCCAGGTGCGCACGAACCCGCGGGCGCGGTCGTGGATCTCGCCGCGCGACTTCAACGCCAGGAAGGTGGCGCCGTGCACCATGAACAGGGCGACGAACAACACCCCGCCCAGCAGCGCGAACGGACCGAACAACCCGAAGAAACTGCCGTTCCACAGCTTCCCGTCGTTGGCCAGGCCGATCGCGAAATTCGCGAACCCGACGCCAAGCACCAAGGCCGCCGTCAGCGACCCGTAGGTGGCGAAGACATCGAACATGTTGCGCCACTTGGCGTTGGGATGCTTGGAGCGGTACTCGAACGCCACCCCGCGCAGGATCAGCCCCACCAGCACCAGCAGCAGCGGCAGGTAGAGCCCGGAGAACAAGGTGGCGTACCAGCCGGGGAAGGCCGCGAAGGTGGCGCCGCCCGCGGTCAGCAGCCACACCTCGTTGCCGTCCCAGGTGGGGCCGATGGTGTTGACCATCACGCGGCGTTCCTTGTCGTTTCGACCGAGCACGGGCAGGAGCATGGCGACGCCGAAGTCGAAGCCCTCCAGGAAGAAGAAGCCGATCCACAAAACGGCGATCAGCAGGAACCAGACGACGTTCAGCGCCGGGACGGCGGTTTCAAGCAGAGGCATGTCAACTCTCCAGCTCAGTACGCGAAGGACATTGGGGCGTCGGGATCCTCGGAGACCTTCGGTTCGGTCACCTCGGGCAGACCCTTGGCCGTGTAGCGGAGGAACAGGCCGACCTCGATCACCGCCAGCAGGCCGTACAGCAGCGTGTAGACGATCAGCGAGAACAACACGTCACCCGCGCTCGTGGTGGGGGAGATGCCCGCCTCGGTGGGCATGACGCCCGCCACCAGCCAGGGTTGGCGTCCCATCTCGGTGAAGATCCAGCCGAACGAGATCCCGAGCAGCGGCAGCAGCGGCATCGCGGCCATCAGCGTCGTCCACAATTTCGACGGTTTGGGGGTGCGGCCCTTGCGGATCACCCACAGCAGGTAGATCCCGATCAGCAGGCCGAGACCACCGAAGACCATCATCATGCGGAACGACCAGTAGGTGACGTTCACGTCCGGGATCGGGTTGATGCCGCCGTATCTTCCGGCGAGCTGCTCGGCGTACTGGGACTGGAGTTTCGTCTGCGACCCGTCCTGCAGCGAGTAGCCGTGCCGGGCGTACCGCTCGCGGATGGTGTCGATGCCCTTGATCTGCGGCACCCCGGCGATGATCGACAGGATGTTCGGGACCTTGATGTCGACGACGGTGCCGGTCTGGTCGGTGTTGGGCAGGGTCAGCAGCGAGAAGTCGCCGGTGTCCTCGAAGGCCCCCTCGGCGGCGGCGATCTTCGACGGTTGGAGCTGCGTGATGGCCTTGGCCTGCGCGTCGCCGGTGTAGAAGGTGAGGGCGGAACCGGCGATCAGGACCCAGGCGCCGAACTTCGTCGCCCACCGGTAGGTGGCCGCGTCCTCCTCGGAGACTCCCGGCCTTGCCAGGTGCCAGGCGGAGATGCCCGCGATCAACCCGCCCGCGACCATGTAGGAGGCGAAGATGACGTGCGGCAGCGCGGACAGCAGCAGCGGGTTGGTCAGGACCTCCAGGAACCCGCCCACGCCGTCGAGCTCGGCGCGTCCCAGCTCGGAGTTGAACTTGGTGCCCACCGGGTTCTGCATCCAGGAGTTCGCGGCCAGGATGAACACCGACGACAGCATGGTGCCGATGGCAGCGGCGTAGATGCAGGCCAGGTGGATCTTCTTCGGCAGCTTGTCCCAGCCGAAGATCCACAGCCCCAGGAAGGTGGATTCGAGGAAGAAGGCGATCAGGGCCTCCAGGGCCAGGGGCGCACCGAAGACGTCGCCGACGAAGCGGGAGTACTCCGACCAGTTCATCCCGAACTGGAACTCCTGGACGATGCCCGTCACCACTCCCAGGGCGAAGTTGATCAGGAACAGCTTCCCGAAGAACTTCGTCAGCCGTAGGTACCGCTCCTTGCCGGTGCGCACCCAGAACGTCTGAAGTACCGCCACGAGCATCGACATCGCGATCGTGATCGGTACGAAGAGAAAATGGTAGACGGTGGTGATTCCAAATTGCCACCGTGCTATTGCGACGGGGTCCATGGGCGGAACCTACTACTCCGGAATGACATTTTCAAGATGACGACAAGTTGTCCCGATGGCTTTGTCGAGAACAATTGGCCGGGGTGGTTCCGAGTGGCGTCGTGAAGAGTCCGTCGGTGGCCCGTAGAATGCCCCCATGATGGCCCGGGGTGAGCTGGAACGGCAGGTGATGGTGCTGCTGTGGCGGGCCGGTGAGCCGCTCACCGTCGCCGATGTTCAGGGCCTGTTGATTCGCGACCGGGACCTGGCATACACCACCGTAATGACGGTGTTGGATCGGCTCGCGAAGAAAGGCCTTGCCAGACGGGAAAGGCGCGGCCGGGCCTGGTGCTACGAGCCCACCGACCCGCAGTCGGTGGTGCTGGCCCGCGAGATGGCCGGCCTGCTCCGCGACGTTCCCGCCGAGGTTCGCGACGAGGCCCTGCGGCTTTTGTCCGAGTCGTTGTCCCTGCCTTCCCCCACCCCCTGACCGGGCGCACATCATGTCATTCGGAAAGATTTTGTGGCGTATACGGTACAAAAACTTTCGTGATGTCGCACAAAGCTTCAACGGGGCGTTCTTGACGTTCGTTAAGAACTACGGATCGTAGTAATCAAATACGACAATGAGTAGTAGAAATGGCGGTGTTTTCCACAGGCGGGAGGCGACGTGGAGAATCTCGGTTTCCGCTGCTCATGATGAAGATGTGACCTCCAGAACCGTCCTTCCCGGATCACTCCGTCTCCGCGCGCATGCCACTCCCCGGTGAAGCCGAAACCATCTTGCCCACGGCCGGGCAGCTGCGGGATGAGGCGTTGTTGGTGAAGATTTGTCGGGTCCACAAGGCCGGCTACGTGGTTTACGGCGCCCGGAGGGTGTGGCTGCAGTTGAACCGGGAGGGTATCCCGGTGGCGTGCTGCACTGTCGAGCGCCTGATGGTGGCTGCTGGCCTGGTGCACCACTGGGATCGCGGGGTGCAATACGCGTCGATCACCTTGTCCGAACGGTTCACTGAGACCGGGATCGCCGCCTTCGTCGGTGCAGTCGGATCGTGCTGGGACAACGCCTTGGCCGAGATGATCAACGGGCTCTGCATGACCGAGCTGATCAAACCGTGCAAACCCTGGCGCAGCGTCGATGATGTCGAGTTCGCCACCGCTGATTGGGTCGACTGGTACAACCACCGCCGCCTTTGCCAGTACTGCGGTGACATGTCACCCGTTGACTTCGAAACCCGTCAACGCGGTCATCTCTACGATCTTCGCCCAGACCAGTTCCGAGGCCGTCTGCGACACCTACCGCCAGGTCACCGCCTCCATGGAGAACTCGTTCGCCGGTTTGCGCCATTGCATCGTTGCGTGGTGAGGGCACCGCCCTTTCAGGGTCTCATCCCGATCCAGGGATACTCGTACCGTCTAGCCAGTGATGACTAGACGGTCACCTCTCACCTCCACCTTGGCCTCCTTCAGGGGGCGCTCAGCGGGACCGCACAGCGGATGACCGTCCGACAGCGCGAACACGCTGCCGTGCGCAGGGCAGCGGATGCCTTCGCTGGTCACCTCGTTCACGGGGCGCATCTGGTGCGTGCAGTTCTTGCGGAAAGCATGGAAAGCACCCTCCGTGGGCTGGGTCACGACGTAGGGGCCGTTGGTGAGGACGATGCCCCCGCCGACGGGGACATCGGCAATATCAACCTTGGTGCCGGGCGTCAGCGCGTTCGACAGACTTTCGAGAAAACTCATGATCTCTCCGATTCGAGTGCTTGGGTGAAATAGGTCTCGAACGACTCCCGTCGCCCCGCCGCGTACCACTGCTCCAGGCTGGTGAAGTAGACGCCGAAAACCAGACTCCGCACCTCTACCGAGGTGCGGAGAGGATCATTGCCCTGCTCCACGAGGGTGGAGACCAGTTGAGAGCTCAGCTGGTCCAGGGTGGCCAGCACCGCACACCGTACGTCCGGCTCCTCGATCACCCACTTGAGTCCCCGCCATTCGTTACCGGCGATCAGAGTGAGAATGTCCTCAGCCAAGTGGCTGCGGCGCACCGTCCCCAGGTCCAGATGATCTTCGGTCGGCAGAGCGGTGAACAGCCCCTCCTTCGTCTGGAAGAGCCGGTAGAAGGTCGACGGTGCGACCTCTGCCGCGTGGGTGATCTCGGTGATCGTGACCTCGCGGTATCCCTTCTCTTCGAAGAGGCCAAACGCGACGTCTTGGATGTGCTCCATTGTCAACCGACGGTTGCGTTCCCTGAGTGAGGCCATGGACAAAGCTTAGCAAAGTTGCTACCGTATCGGTAGTACAACCGAACATGGGAGTTACTACTCAATTAGGAGGAGTTATGTCAAAGTTCACTCCCGCAGTTGCCTACAGCGGTGCCGCCGTCTCGGCGGCCCTCGCTGTCCTCGCGATCGTTGACCAGACGAGCGCGCACTGGACCCGAAGGGACGTGGCGAGTCACTACGGGAGTCACGGCTTGGACCCGGATCCCAACCTGCTGACGATCCTCCTCGCGGTCTCGTTCCTCTGTGCAGCGCTTCTTTTCGCTCTGGGAGTGCGTGCTCAGTCGCGTGGCAAGAAGGGTGCCGCTCGCGGGCTGGCGATCACCATCGCGGTCTGCGGTCTTGCCTTCGCCACCCTGGCGACGTTCTCGTCCGAATATGGCGGGCCGGTGCTGGTCATGTTCTGGCGTGTGCTGCCGTGGGTTGTCCCCATGATCGCCGTCGCCGATCTGATGACGATCAAGTCATCAACCCGCCCTGCGGCCTGATGTGCCCAGCGCTTCCATCATGCTCGAGCAGTTCTTTCGCGCCCTGAGTGACTTCACAGCGGCGCAGCCGCCCGCTTTGCAGTGGCTGGCTGTGTTTGTGGGTGGTGCGTTGCCGTTTGTCGAGTCGTACTACGGCGCTGTTATCGGTGTGATCGTCGGCGTTCATCCAATTGCCGCGATCTTGTGTGCCATCGCAGGGAATATCGCCTCCACCACGGGGTGCATCGCCGTAGCGCGCGCTACGCATGCGCGCCGACTTCGGCGTGCGGCAGAGGGATTTCGGCGGGCAGCCCCGGGCGTCCCCGGTTCTGGTGACGGGGCGGCGGACGTTTCCGAGGTGGCTGCCGCTGGGACTGACGTGCCTCAGGTGAAGGCGCTCACGAAGGGGTTGAAGAACCCCAAACTTCGGAGGCGCTTCGAGAAGTACGGCGTCCCGGGGGTGTGCCTGGGTAGTCAGACCATTATGCCGAGCCAGATCACCGCAGTGATGCTGATGGGGCTGGGGGCTTCGACGTGTGACGTGACGCGCTGGCAGTGTCTCTCTATCGCCATTTGGGGTATCGCCTATGGGTCGCTGGCGGCGTTGGGGATGGGGCTCCTCACTTAACTACCTGCTGCTGGTGGCATGAACTGTTATGTGGCTCTCAGCATTGATTCATCGCCAGATTCCAAACACTTGGATAACACGAGATCTTCCCGGCGGTGTCATGAGGTCGTAGCAACAGTGCTTGTCAGAGAGGGGATTGTTGGTGCGGCGTGTCGCGCGTCAGGCTATGTGGCAGGGCTGTTGTGTAGGTCTTGAAGGGGAGCCTGGGCATGGGGAGGCCTTCCTTGGTTCCGGTGGAGAAGAAGACCTGGATCGTGTTGAGTGTGTTGGCTGGTGGGACTGCTCTGGTGGCCGGTAGGTCCGGGTCCTGGTTCCAGGAGGCGCATCTGGGGGTCTGGGTGTGGAAGAAGTCGGTTGAGGGTCGGCTGGGCTCTTCGGGGACCTTGAGGTGATTCGTGTGAGGGGCGGGTGTGTCGATCGTGAGGTTCTGCCAGCTCGTTTGACATGCCTGAGCGGACCTGGCGCCGTTGGTGGGCCAAGGCCCGCAGCGGGGCACGGGCCAGGGGTCCTTGGCTGCAAATCGGCATGGCGGGCTGTCAAGGAGTTGGTTCGGAAGCATGGGCTGGTTCATCCGGCGTGGAGGCATCGGAGGATCTGGGTGATGGTCCGCCGTGACGGGCATGTGTTCTTTGAGGCGAGTGTGCTGCGCGTCCTGTGTGACGAGGGGTTGATCCTGCCCGTGGAGTATCAGCGGGAGATGTTTGGCCGCCCGCTGGTGGAGGCCAGCCCGGTCGATCCCGAGGCCGGGAAGCTGTTGCCCGTGGTGACCATCGTGACAAACAACGGTGGGTCGTTTTGGTCCTTACCGTTTCGAGTCGTTCATCGCCGCCCACCTCGGGCTGGTCCATGTGTGCTCCCGAGTGAGGACGCCCGGTCGGAACGGTTCTCGTGAGCGCGGTTTCGGCACGCTGACCTACGAGCGGCTCTGCCTTGATGAGATCGACGACGTGCTCCTCCCGGGTGAAGGGCCCCCACTTCACCACATCATCTACAAAAGCACCGTTCTGGAGTGCTTTGCCTAGTCGGAAACCATCGGTGGCCGCCAACCCAGTGGTCTCGGTGATGACAGAAGCAGCAACCCACGCCCCCGCCGCTGCTGCCCCTACTGCTGCTGCGGTTCCCGCTGCTGCTCCTGCTACGGGGAGAAGACTCATACCAAACTCCTGCGTGATTTTACTGGTTGAAGGTGATGGGTTTCCCGGTGGCGGGATCCACCACCCCCTGAGCAGCAAGAAGATCAGCGATCTCACCACCGAAGGCGGCCAGCATGTCAGGTCTCATGGTGGGTTGGGTGCTCTGCCCCAGAAACGCCACATGCGCCACCGCAGGCTCAACAGCAAGCATCGAGGCTTCCATACGACCCGACAGGCAGTAGGCCGGCACCAGGGCAAACACCTCATCCGCGGCGAGTGACCCGAACCGTTCAAACCCGACATCCACCAACGACCGGCCCGTCACATCATCCTCCACACCCCCATCCTCCGAAGGGATGAGCAGCTCATCGCAGCCCATGCGTTCCCGCATCATCGGATCAGCCATGTCCCGCTGCACCGACCCATTCGGCGAGAACGCTCCCAACACCGACTTGATCGCCAGTGCTGGTCCTGAGACTTCTCCCCACAGTTGCATGCTGCCCATGGGGGTGCGGGTGATGCACCACCACCGCTGAGGAGGGAAGGGTAGCTCCATCCCCTCCAGCCACGACTCCACCGCCGGTGCCCACTCCAGCGGGTTCGTGATCCAGTTCCTCCCCTCAGCGAGACCATCGAACCCGATGGTCCGCCACACCTGCAATGTCGAGGCCGGGAAGATTCCCTCGAAGTACTCCAACACCTCCGGGGAAGCCGCTTCACCCACCCCCAGTGGGCCACCCCGATACTCAAACGACTCCGCCAGCCTCTCCTCCACCCAGCCCGGGTCACACCGTAGCTCAACCATGACCACAAACTACCGGGGACTGTCCTCAGCCCAAGCCGGTTCAGACTGTGGCCGGGGTCCGGCTACCAGGTGTCGGTGGTAGTTTCGGGTCAGCTGTGCGCTTCGCTCACGTGCTGGTTCAACCGGCTTCGGGGAAAACCGGTTGCGACCTCAGGCGTCTCGGGAGTTCGACGAGATGCCCGGCCTGCCCTCGTGGACGATCTTGCCGGGATTCAGGTTGCGGCCCGGGTCGACGCCCTCGAACAGCGTCCGCTGAATGAAAACGCCCGCCGGGGAGATGTCCTGATCCATCCAGGGAGAGTGTTCCTCACCGACCCCGTGGTGGTGCGAGACCGTGCCGCGGCAATCCATGAACGACTGCTGGATGGCCCGTTTGACGGCGTCGTAGGTGTCCATGGCGCCGTCGGAATCGTCGGCTATGGCGAAGGTGAAGTACTGGCAGGCGCCCGAGTGGTAGGAGTGCGACAGGTGACAGAACACCGTTCCCCTGACCCCCCGCTCCTCGATGGCCTTCAGGGCGGCGGCGACGGTTCTGGTGTGGATCTCGACGGCGTAGCGCCACGGCGTGGAGGTCTCGGAGACGTCGCAGATCATGCCGTGGTCCAGCATGAAATCGCGGATGTAGGGGGTGTCGTACTTCTTCTGGTCGTAGAGGGTGCCCGGCCCCTTGCCGACCCCCAGCCCGCCGTTGGCGCGCACGATCTTGCCGATGAGCCCTTTCTCGTAGGTGACGTGGTTCGCGGACCCCTCGAAACCGACGAAGGCCATGGCGATCTGCTCCAGGTCCCAGCCCTTGGCCAGCATGATCTTCTCGATGCCCTTGCTGAGCAGCGACGACAGCTTCGAGGAGCGTTTCCCGTTGGCCATGATGTACTGCGTCTCGATGGCGTCCGAGACGCGGGCCATCATGACGGAGGCGTCGGAGGAGACGATCTGCTCGCACGCCTTCAACCCGTCCTCGTAGGTGGGGAAGAAGTAGGCCTGGATTTCCCGCACCTCGGGGATGCGGTGCACGTTCACCCACGCGGAGGTGATGATCCCGAGGCGCCCCTCCGAACCCAGCACCATCTCGCGCACGCTCGGGCCGGAGGACGTCGACGGCAGCGGCCGCAGCGACAGGATCTGGCCGGGCATCACCATTCGCAGGCCGCGGCAGATGTCTGCTATGTCGCCGTACTTGTCGGACTGCATACCGGAGCTGCGGGTGGCGATCCACCCGCCCAGCGTCGACCACACGAACGAGTCGGGGTGGTGTCCCATCGTCCAGCCGCGGGCCTGGAGCTGTTCCTCCATGTCGGGGCCGAACACGCCCGCCTGGATGTGCGCCAGCCCGGACTGTTCGTCGATGGCGAGAACCTGGTTCATCCGTCCCAGGTTCACCGAGACCACCTGCCGCTGCTCGCCGGGTTCGGCCTCCAGGGCGGCGACGATGTTGGAGCCGCCACCGAACGGGATCACGACCGCGTCGGCCGCCACCACCGCGTCGACGATCCGCGCCACCTCGTCCTCGTTGGCGGGATAGACCACCACGTCGGGCAGCCGGCCGAAGTCGCCGGCGCGCACCCGCATCAGGTCGCGGACCCCCTTCCCGAGGCCGTGGATGACGCGGGTCTCGTCGTCGGACTG
The DNA here is from genome assembly GCF_900637725.1 of Arachnia propionica. Lineage (GTDB taxonomy): Bacteria > Actinomycetota > Actinomycetes > Propionibacteriales > Propionibacteriaceae > Arachnia > Arachnia propionica. The sequence continues at coordinate 316,424 of NZ_LR134406.1, forward strand.
CACGTATTCGGCGCCGGAGATCCCGACCAGTGTGTCGCGCAGCTCCTTCTCCAGCCGCGACGGCGGGACGTCCAGGTCCGAGAGCTTCGGCAGTGGGGCGACGGGGGCGTTGATGTCGACGCCGACCAGTTTCTTCACGAAGGGAGCGAACTTCGGTTTGTCGTCGTGATGGTACGAACGGCCCTCCTCGCCCCAACCCCACCACTTGTGCTGCTTGACGCCGTCAATCATTGGTCCTCCTGGTGATCCTGCTGGTCGGCACGGGCCCGGGCATCCTCCGCCAGGGCGGTGATCTCGGTTTTCGCCGCCTTCTCCAAGGCGGCGGCTCGGGCGTACTCGTCGAGGGTTTTGGCCCCGTAGGCGCGGGCCGTGGTGTCGTGGAGTTCAAGCACCTGGCGGCGCATCCGTTCGTTGAACTCGTGGGCGATCTCGCCGGGCCGTGGTCTCAACGGCCGCCCGATGACGACGTGCACCACGGGACGTCCCTTGGGGAGGTGTTTCTGGCTGCTCGGCCAGGCAGCGTGCGCGCCGATCAGGGCGATCGGGACGGCTGGGATCTGCCGGGAGATGCACAGCGCCGCCACGCCCGGTTTGAACGGGGCCATCGCGCCCGTGCGGGAACGCGACCCCTCCGGGTAGATCAGCAGCGGCACCCCGGCGTCGAGAAGCGCCGCCGACATGCCCCTGACGTTGCGTTTCTTCGATTCCTTGTCCTTGCCCCGGTCGATGGGGTAGCCGTTGAAGAACAGCGACATCGGCCCGGCCTTCCACCACTTGTCGTAGAAGTAGTCGCGTGCCGCGCCCGCCGCCAGGTATTTCGAGATCCGGTTCGGCAACGCTCCGTAGATCAGGGGGGTGTCCAGGTGGGAGGAGTGGTTGGCGAACACCACGCAGGGCGCCTCCAGGCCTTCGAGGTTCGCCTTGCCGTGGACGTGGACGCGCAACAGCCGCCACATCGTCGGTTTCAGCAGCAGCATCTGCGCGGCCTGGCGGGTGGATGCATTCAGTTTGGAGGCGTGCTTGCCCGGTTTCGGGACCTTCGCCATGTCTCAGCGCTTCCTTCTGCTAGCGGACAGCTTTCGGGAGAACCAGCGGATGAATTTCCGAGGTCCGTGATCCGCGATGAACAACGACGCCTTCCAGCGTTTCGTCGGGACCGATTCGATGCGGCCCTTCTCGACGTCCCGCAGGCACTGCTTGACCAGGTTGTCTGCGTCGATCCACACGAACGACGGCAGGCTCGTGGCACTGATCCCCGCGCGCTGGTGGAACTCGGTGCGAACCCAGCCGGGCAGCAGCGTCGTCACCGTGACCCCGGTGCCGCTGAGCTCCAACGCCAGGCCCGTCGACCAAGTGCGCGCCCAAGCCTTGATGGCGGAGTAGTTGCCGGTGAAGATCGCGCCCGATGTGGAGGCGACGTTGACGATCCGGCCCCGGCCCCGCGCCTTCATGGCCCGGCCCGCGGCGCCGCCGAGGATCAGCATCGCCAGGCACATCACATCCATGGCGCGCTCGTGGAGTTCGATCTGGGAGGCGTCGATCAGCGAGGCGTGCAACCCGAAACCGGCGTTGTTGACGAGCATGTCGACGGGCTCGGTCTCGGATTCGAGGCGTTGCGCCACCCTCATCACGTCGTCGCGGACGGACAGGTCGGCGGGCAGCACCTCCACTTCTATTCCGTGCACCTCCGACAAGTCCGCGGCGGTGGTCTCCAGGCGGTCGTGGTTCCGGGCGACGAGCACCAGGTCGGTTCCTCGGGCGGCAAGTTCCTTGGCGAAGGCGTTGCCTATGCCGGCGGTCGCGCCCGTGATCAGTGCTCGTGCCATGGGGCAACGCTATCCCTCCCGGGCAAGCGGTGGGAAGTGCGCAACGGGGACGATGAACGCTACATCACGGGCCTAGTCGGGTTCCCACAAACCGGGGGCTTTCGCCTTGTCGTTTTCCTTGCCCGTCCGGTGGTCCCTCAGGCGGTGATGTCGAGGACCTCCTCCGGTGCGGCGCGGCGGGCGCGGCGCGGCGCACCGGAGACCGGGGCGGGACCGGCGTCGGCCTCGTTGGCCACCCCGAAGGGGACGTGTACCGACGGGGTGCGCAGGGCCCGGTCCAGGTGCTGACGCTGGTCGTCGAAGAACAGGTGGGGGTTCAGCACCTCCAGGATGGGGGCCTTCGGCAGGCCACCGAGGAAGAAGGCGTCGTCCACCTTGAGACCCCAGGCGCGGAGACTGTTCACGGCGCGTTCGTGTGCAGGTGCCGAACGGGCGGTCACCAGCGAGATGCGCAGCCGGGGTTCGTATCCCGAATCCCGCGACTTCAGCGTCGTCTCCTCCTCCTGGATGCGGTTCAGGCCCGCCAGGAAGGGAGCCAGGGGACCGGGGGAGAGGGGGACGTCGGCCAGTTCGGCCTCGCGCAGGGCGTAGCGTCCCATGCCCTCCTGGCGGAACACACGCTCCGAGGAGTCGTCGGCCAGGACGCCGTCGAAGTCGAAGGCGACCCGCAGTTCCCTGCCGACCTCGGGCATTGAACTGCCGCGCAGCACCGTGCCCGCCGGGTGCCCGGCCGCCAGGGCCTCGGAGACATCGTCGTGATTGGCCGACAGGAACAGCGACATCTCCAGCGCGGGCATGAACTCGAAAGCGGAACGCCCCTCCCGGAATGCCGCCCGGGTGATCGGCAGCCCCGCCGAGCTGATGGAACGCATCACCCGCAGCCCGGATTCGGCGCTGTTGCGGGACAGCACGATCACGTCCACCGCCTCGGCCAGCACGTCGTTGAGCCCGAGGAGACGGCGGATGAACGGCAGCGCGGGGCCGGCCGGCAGCGGCTGGTCCAGGCGCTCTTCCTGGTGTTCGCGATAGGCGGCGACGCCCTGCTCCCGGAACACGCGATCCGATTCGGTCAGGTCGAACAGCGCGCTGCTCGCCACGCCGATGGTCAGCAAGGTCATGCCGGACCTCCATTGACAAAAGTTTGGGGAAGTGTCGGCCAGAATACAGGCAAATACGCCCCAAAGTTAGCTCGCGGGGCAGGGTCGGAGTGTCGCTGATGGCCGCTCGGGGACCATTCGAAGCCGGTTGCGCCAGCTCGTGAGCGTTCCTTCTTTGAAGTTGGTTGAGCCAGCTTGTGAGCGAAGCGAGCGGCTGTGTCGAAACCATCTGGTGGTCGGGAGGTGGACTCGTCCACGGGTCCTTGGGTGTCCTCGCCGTGGTTTCGACTCGACCGGCTCGCTGGCGCTCGCTGGTCGGCTCAACCAGCTTCAATGAGGGCAAAGCTGGTTGGGTCAGCTTGTGGGCGTTCCTTCTTTGAAGTTGGTTGAGCCAGCTTGTGAGCGAAGCGAGCGGCTGTGTCGAAACCATCTGGTGGTCGGGAGGCGGACTCGTCCACGGGTCCTTGGGTGTCCTCGCCGTGGTTTCGACTCGACCAGCTTCAAAGAAAGCCAATGCTGGTTGAGCCAGCTCGTGGACGAGCAGGCCGGCTCAACCAGCTTTGGGAAGGGTCCCTCAGGCCCCGATGATGCGCAGGGTGTCCTGGGCCATGGCAAGTTCCTCGTTGGTGGGGACCACGAGGATCTTGACGGGGGAGTCGGGGGTGGAGATCACGCGCGGTTCCTTGGCGCGCACCGCGTTCTTCTCCTCGTCGATGACCAGGCCGAGGTGACGCAGCCGGTTGGAGGCCTCGCGGCGTACGAGGGAAGCGTTTTCGCCGATGCCCGCGGTGAACACCACCGCGTCCACCCCTCCCAGCACCGCGATGTAGGCGCCGATGTAGCTGATCAGGCGGTGGATGTAGACGTCCATCGCCAGGCGTGCTTCGGCGTCGCCCGCGTCGATCCGGGCCTCGACGTCGCGCATGTCGGTGTGGCCGCACATGCCGCCCATGCCGGACTGCTTGTTCAGCAGCGTGTCGATCTCGTCGATGGAATAGCCCTTGTCGGAGAGGAACTTGAAGATGCCCGGGTCGATGTCACCGGAGCGGGTGCCCATCACGAGCCCCTGCAGCGGGGTCAGGCCCATCGACGTCTCCACCGCCTGACCGCCGTCGACCGCCGAAATGGAGGCGCCGTTGCCGAGGTGGCAGACGATGACCTTCAGTTCCTCGACGGGACGCCCCAGCACCTCTGCGGCCTTCTTCGACACGTACGAGTGCGAGGTGCCGTGGAAGCCGTAGCGGCGCAACTCGTACTTCTTCGCGACCTCCCGGTCGATGGCGTAGGTGTAGGCCTCGGCGGGCAGCTTCGCGAAGAAGGCGGTGTCGAAGATCGCGACGTGCGGCACGTCGGGCAGCAGCGCCATCGCGGCCTCGATGCCCGCGATCCCCGGGGGGTTGTGCAGCGGCGCCAAGGCCTGCAGCTCCACCAGTTTCGCGATCACCTCGTCGGTGATGAGCGTGGACTCCTGGAAAGTGGAGCCGCCGTGGACGGTGCGGTGACCGACGGCCCGGACCCCGTCGAGGGACGGCCCGTGCTTCCCGAAGGCCGCGACCACCGCGGCAAACGAGGCGGTGTGGTCGGGGAACGGCTGCTCCTCGACGAACTCCTGCCCGTCGACCTCGTGCTTCAGTTTCCCGACGTCCTGCCCGATCCGCTCGACGATGCCGACCGCCAAGGGGCTCTGCGTCTCCGGGTCGAAGAGCTGGTACTTCATGGACGAGGAGCCGCAGTTGAGCAGCAGGATGTGACTGGACACAGGTTCTTTCCTTGGGGGTCGGTATCGGACAGGGTTCAGGACTTCAGGACTACTTCAGGACGGCGCGGGGGTTCAGTCCGTCTGGGCCTGGATGGCGGTGATGGTGATCGTCGAGACGATGTCATCGACCAGCGCGCCACGGGACAGGTCGTTGACGGGTTTGCGGAGCCCCTGGAGAACGGGACCGATGGCCACGGCACCGGAGGTGCGCTGCACGGCCTTGTAGGTGTTGTTGCCGGTGTTGAGGTCCGGGAAGATGAACACCGTCGCGCGCCCCGCGACCTCCGAGCCCGGCATCTTCTTGGCCGCCACCACCTCGTCGACGGCCGCGTCGAACTGGATCGGGCCCTCCACCTTGAGTTCGGGCGCCTTCTCGCGGACGAGGTTGGTGGCCTCGCGCACGCTGTCGACATCGGCGCCGAAACCCGAGGTGCCCGTCGAGTAGGACAGCATCGCGATGCGCGGTTCAATGCCGAAGCTGACGGCGGTCTGCGCCGAGGAGATCGCGATGTCCGCGAGCTGCGCGGGCGTCGGATCGGGGTTGACGGCGCAGTCGGCGTAGACCACCACGCGGTTGCTCATGGCCATCAGGAAGGAACCGGAGACCACGGAGACACCCGGTTTGGTCTTCACGAACTCCAGCGACGGGCGGATGGTGTTGGCGGTGGTGTTCACCGCACCCGAAACCATGCCGTCGGCCATGCCGAGGTGCACCATCATCGTGCCGAAGTAGGACAGGTCCGCCAGTTTCTCGCGGGCCGCATCCAGGGTGACACCCTTGTGGGCGCGCAGCTTCGCGTACTCGGCGGCGAACTTTTCCAGCAGTTCCGGGTCCTTGGGGTCGACGACGGTGGCGTTCGTCAGGTTGAGACCCAGCTCCGCGGCGCGGCGGGAGACGGCACCCGGATCACCGAGGAGGGTGATCTCGGCGATGTGACGTTTCAGCACCACGTCGGCGGCGGTCAGCACCCGGTCGTCGGTGGATTCGGGCAGTACGATCCGTTTCAGGTCCCTGCGGGCCATCTGCATCAGCTGGTGCTCGAACATGCTCGGGGTGCGGATCTCGGCGCGCGGCAACTCAATGGCGGTCAGCAATGCCTCCTCGTCGACGTGCCGGTCGAACAGGGCACGCACCAACTCGACCTTTCGCGGTGAGCTGGTGGCCACCCCGCTGACCTCCCGCAGCGCGACCGCGGTGGGGAAGGTGTCTTCATCGGTCATGCCGATGGGCAGGTCCACCTCGGAGTCGCTGAGCAGCGTCGCAACCGTCTCCGGGATCTCGAAACCGCCCGTCAGCAGCAGCGACGCCAGAGGCCCGTAGGTGGCGGAACGGTGCGCCATGATGAGAGCAGGCAGCAGATCGAGCCGGTCGGCGGGGACGATGACCGTGGCCTCCTTCTGGAGGCGCGGCAGCAGGTTCGGCAGGCTCATGCCCGCGATGATCGTCGTCAGCGCCTCGCGGTTCAGGCTCTCCGGTTTGCCGCGCCACAGCGTCGCGTCAACCGCCTCGAAGTGCTGGCCGACCGACGGGGCGTCGAGCACCGGATTCGCGGACAGCACCGAGACCGGGACGTCTCGCACCTCGCGCAGTGCCGAGGAGAGTTCCTCGCTGATCTCGGGTTCCGCGCGGGTCGCGATGACGGCGACGACGGTGTTGTGCCGGGCCTCGAAGGCCTCGATGGCCTCCTCCGCCATTCGGCGCACCTCGTCGACGGAGCGATCGGAGGCGCGGCACACGTACAGCACCGGCGCGTTCAGATTGGCGGCGATGAGGGCATTGTGGTCCAGCTCGGTGCCGTAGGTGAGGTCGTCGAAATCGGATCCGACGATCACGATCGCCTCGAACCGTTCCGCCAGCGCGGAGTACTTCGCGACGATGGTGTCGATGGCGGTCTCCGGATCGTTGGCCCAGTCCTCGTAGCTGACACCGACGCTGTCCTCGAAGCTCTGGTGACGCAGGGTGTTGGTGGCCAGCAATGCCGTCGTGATGCCGTCCTCCTCCAGGGACTGCACCAGCGGACGGAAGAAGCCGACCGAACGGACTTGGCGCGCGAACAACTCCAGCACGCCCAGAGCGATGGCGCTCTTGCTGACTTGCCACTCCGATGAAGCAATGTAAACGCATCTGGTCACGGACCCCAGCCTAGCGACTCGTCGGAGAACATGCGGGTCCGACTCTTCAGTAGAGCCTCCCACGTGTGGCGGCGGAATGCCCGGCTGTCTCGTGGATCGGGGAAGAAGCTGGCCCGGCACGCGCGGGCTTGGTGACTCCGGTAGCGTTGCTCTCGCCCCCTTTTCGAGGGGCTTTGACGGGAGGATAGCTCCGAAAGGAAGGCAATGTCGCGCACCGAGACCGACCTGCTTGGCGATCGTGAAGTCCCTGACGACGCCTGGTATGGCATCCACACGTTGAGGGCGATCGAGAACTTCCCCATCTCGGGGGTCACCGTGAACTCGGTCCCCGAGTTGATCCGCGGGATGGTCCTGGTGAAAAAGGCGGCGGCACTGGCGAACCGCGAACTCGGTGCCCTGCCCGGCTGGGTGGCGCGGGCGATTCTCCAGGCCTGCGACGAGGTGCTGTCCAAGGGGCGGTGCATGGATCAGTTCCCGATCGACATCTTCCAGGGCGGTGCGGGGACGTCGGTGAACATGAACACCAACGAGGTGCTGGCGAACCTGGCGCTGGAGCATCTGGGATTCTCGAAGGGCCGCTACGACATCGTCGACCCCAACGACCACGTCAACCACGGCCAGTCCACCAACGACACCTTCCCGACGGGCTTCCGGGTGGCCCTGGACCACGTGTTCGGGGAGCTGTCGCACGCGGTGGAGGACCTCTCGGATTCCTTCTACGACAAGGGCGAGGAGTTCGAGCACATCCTCAAGCTCGGGCGCACCCAGCTGCAGGACGCGGTGCCGATGACCCTGGGGCAGGAGTTCACGGCCTTCGCGGTGAACCTGGAAGAGGAACTGCGCCACCTCGACTACGCGCGGTCGCTGCTGCTGGAGATCAACCTGGGTGCTACGGCGATCGGCACCGGACTGAACGCCCCGCCCGGATACCGGGAACTGGCCGTGAAACACCTCTGCGAGATCACGGGACGGCCTTTCGTCACCGCCGCCGACCTGATCGAGGCCACCTCCGACACCGGCGCCTACGTGATGGCCCACGCGGCCTGCAAACGCCTTGCGACGAAGCTGTCGAAGATCTGCAACGACCTGCGGCTGCTCAGCTCCGGGCCGCGCGCCGGACTCAACGAGATCAACCTGCCCGCGATGCAGGCGGGCAGCTCGATCATGCCCGCCAAGGTCAACCCCGTCATTCCCGAGGTGGTCAACCAGATCACCTACAAGGTGCGCGGCAACGACTTCACCGTCGGGCTCGGGGCCGAGGCGGGACAGCTGCAGCTCAACGCCATGGAGCCGGTGATCGCACAGGCGCTGTTCGAGTCGATCCGGCTGCTCAAGTCGGGTTGCGACGTGCTGCGGACCCGCTGCATCGACGGCATCACCGCCAACAAGGACGTCTGCGAACGCTACGTGCGCGAATCAATCTCGGTAGTGACCCTCCTCAACGACTACATCGGGCACCGGGCCGGCGACGAGGTGGGCCGGGAGGCCGCCAGGTCGGGCAAATCGGTGCGCGACATCGTTCTGGAACGGGGCCTGCTGGACGAGATCACGGTGGACCGGCTGCTGTCCTTCGAGAACCTCTCCCACCCGGGGGAGCAGAAGGCCGCGGGGAAGGGCTAGGGACGCCCAACCCGGTTCTGCAGCACTCAATCCCGGAAATGCACCATTCCGGGCCGGAAAACGAGTTGAGTGCTGCGCAACCGGGGAAATCCGTCGGTGCCGCTCTCAGCCCAGCTGCTCCCGCAGCCAGGCGATCTCCTCCGCGTGGTTCTCCGGCGGGGTTTCCAGCATGACCGGGGCGTCGGCGTCGCGCAGCAGGGCGACGAGGACCTCCGGGTCGAGCTGGCCGCGTCCCAGCGGGGCGTGGCGGTCGCGCCCGGAACCGGCCGCGTCGCGGGAATCGTTGCAGTGGACCAGGTCGATGCGGCCGGTGACGGCCAGCACGTCCTCCACCACGGTGGTCAGGTCCAGGCCGGCGGCGTGCGCGTGGCAGGTGTCCAGGCAGAGACCGACGCCGCCCAGGTTGTCGGAGCCGTCGAAGGCGGCCCACAGGTCACGGATGGATTCGAGGTATCGCATCATCGCCTTCTTGCCGCCCGCGGTGTTCTCGATCAGGATCGGCACCTTCAAATCGAGGCCGTCGACGCACTTGCGCCAGTTTTCGTAGCCCCGCCGCTGATCCTCGTCGGCGGTGACATGCCCGCCATGGACGATCACCCCGCTCGCCCCGATCCCAGCGGCCGCGTCGATGGTCTGCTGCAACAGTTTCCGCGACGGGATGCGGATGCGATTGTTGGTGGAGGCGACGTTTATGACGTACGCGGCGTGCACGTAGAGCCCGATCCCGGCATCCTCGGCCTGCGACCTCAGGGCGGCGGCCCCGTCGCCGGGGACGGTGGGTTTCCTCCACGACTGCGGGTCGCCGAGGGTCACCTGGGCGATGTCCGCCCCCAGGGCGACGGCCTGCGCAATCGCGGCGTCCGCGTCAACATGAGCACCGATCAGCATGGCCCCAGCCTAGGGGGTGGCATCGCGGATGGCTGCCGCGGTCAGCAGGGCCGTGCCGGCCAGGGCCGCGTCGGCTCCCAGCGACGCCGCCTCGATCCGCAGCGACTCCGTCATCAAGGGATGGCATCCGTCGTAGATGCGGGCCCGGACCGCCGTCACGAAGTGCTGCGACGAGGCCAACCCGCCGGTCAGGAACAGTGCCTGCGGATTGAAGAAACTCACCACCGAGCTGAGGACCTCGCCGAGCAGGGACCCGGCGGTGCGGATCATGGTCGTGGCCTCGGGGTCGCCGTCGCGGGCCAGGGCCAGGGCATCCGCGGTATTGGTGACCTTGATCCCCTGCTCGACGAGCCGCGCGACGATACCCGCCCCCGAGGCCACCGTCTCCAGGCAGCCGGTCTTCCCGCAGGTGCAGGGCCTGTTCCCGGCCGCGTGGACCACGGTGTGGGTGACGTCCCCGGCGGCGAAGGTCGCCCCCCGGTAGAGCTGTCCCGCGATCACGATGCCCGAACCGATCGCCGTGCCCGCCTTCACCGTGATGGAGTCTCCCTCGGAGCCGAACTGGGTGCGGTGCTCCCCGAGCGCCATCGCGTTCGCGTCGTTCTCCACCACGGCAGGCACCCCGAAGCTTTCCGTAAGGGCCTCCTGCACGGGAAATCCCGCCCATCCCGGCATCCGCGACGGCAGCCGCACCGTGCCTCCGGGCTGCACCGGGCCGGGCAGCGCCAGCCCCACCCCCGCCAGTTCCCCCTCGGCCGGTTGGTCGCGCAGGAGCGTGGCGAGGGAACCGAGCACCTGCTCCGGGCCATCGGCCACCGTCAGGGGCGAGGTCGTGGAGTGCAGCAGCCGTCCCGTCCGGTCGGTCACCCCGAGCCGCGCGTGGTTGCCGCCCAGTTCCGCCACCAGCAGGTGTCCGGGGGGACGGTTGAGGCGGAGCCTGCGGCGGGGGCGTCCGCCTCCGGATGCGACCAGTCCGTCCTCAACCACGACCCCCGCGTCGATGAGCTGCCCGACCCAGGCCGAGGCGGTCGACGGGGCGACCCGCAGCAGACGCGCGATGTCCGAACGCGACGAGGCCGACCCGTCGGCCAGCAGCTCCGTGATGCGCGGATGTGGACGTGCCATGGACTAACTTTAGCCAACGCCGAACTAAAAAGTTTTGCTCACGGAAATTTTTTAGGACGGCCGAGTCGCGGGAACCATCCTCCCGAAGGTGGCCGAGCCGGCCTGCTCGCTTGGTGAGCTGGTCGTGTCGAAACCAGGGGGAGGGTGGTTGGGTCTGGCTGCCGGGTGTGGGGTGGTTTCGACTCGGGTCGCTCGTTCCTCGCGCCCCGGCTCAACCGGCTTTGGGAGGGGTGTTTGGCCCGGCTCAGGCGGCTTGGGGGCGGAAGTTGGCCGAGCCGGCCTGCGAGCGTCAGCGAGTGGGTCGTGTCGAAACCATTTCGTGGGTGTCCGGGGACTTGTGGTTCTGCCCGTACGCCCGTCAGGTCACGGTTTTGCAACGGTGTGCCCTTCCCGTCTTGCGTCTGTCAATCTGCCTGCCCTAAGCTCACTTCCGCCAGAAAGGCACTCAACTTATTTCGAAGGAGAATTAAGTGTGCGGGATCGAGGAGAAGAGATGAAGATCAATTTCCGCAGGGCCGTCGCGTTGGCGGCAGTCACCGCGCTGGCGTTCACCGGATGCTCAAGCAAGGGAGGTGGCAGCGACACCACCGGCTCGGATGGCAGGACGAGGATCGTCGTCGACATGTGGGCCGGCGGTGAGAAGGACACCGAGGCCATCAAGAAGCAGGTGGAGATCGCCCAGAAGGCCCTCCCCGACATCCAGATCGAGCTGCGCACCGCCCCCTGGGGCGACTTCTTCACCAAGCTCACCACCAACATGGGCACCGACAACATGGCCTGCGTGACGGGTATGAACTCCGGGAAGCTGTCCGACTACAAGGCCGGTTTCGCGGAGCTCACCGAGGCCGATCTCGCCACTGCGGGGCTCAAGTCCTCCGACTTCGCCCCACGCGCCACGGACATCCTCAGCAACGGTGGCACCATGTACGGCCTGCCCTTCGACATGGCAACCATGCTCACCTACTACAACGCCGACATGATCAACGCCACGGGCGCGCCCCAGCCGAAGAACGGCTGGACCTTCGACGACTTCGAGGCCACCGCCACTGCGGCCACCAAGGACGGCAAGCAGGGCTTCGGTATCGGCATGGGTGACTTCCAGTGGCAGGCCCTGCCGATCGCCAAGTCCGGCACCCAGCCGGTGACCGCCGACGGCAAGCTGGACATTGCCAATCCGGCCTTCGTCGAGGCCTCCACCTGGTACGCGGGTCTGGTCACCGAGAAGAAGGTTGCGCTGCCCGTCGGATCGGCCTCCGACGCAGGCTGGGGCGAGGACCAGTTCTCCAACGGCAACGCCGCGATGGCCGTCGACGGAACCTGGAACGCCAGCAGCTACCTCAAGAACGATGCAGGCTTCAAGGTCGGCATGACGAACCTGCCCGCACCCGCTGGCGGCAAGGCGACCGGACTGATTCTCGGATCGGGCTACGGCATCGCCAAGAGCTGCAAGGACAAGAACGCGGCCCTGAAAGTGCTGGGAGCCCTGCTCAGCAAGGAGGCCCAGGACCACATCGCCAGCTCCGGCCGGTCCTACCCGGCCCGCGTCGAGTCGCAGCCGCTGTACTTCAACTCCATCGACGAGCAGTACCGCGACGCGGTCAAGCAGGCCTTCGAAGCCGCCTTCGCCAACGTCGAGGCGCAGCACGTCTCCCCGAACTGGTCCAAGGTCAACTCCTACATCCAGCCCGAACTGGTGAGCGTCTACAACGGCTCCAAGCCGATGTCCGATGTGCTGAACTCCGCCCAGAAGCAGTTCCAGCAGTGACGGGGAAAGGGTCCTGAATGTCCTCCCCCAGAAAAGGGGCCCTTCGCAGGGCCGAGGCCCGCCAGGCGTTGGGTTTCGTCAGCCCGGCCCTGCTGGGCCTCGGCCTGTTCACGCTCTTCCCGGTGGGCCTGTCCATCGTCATGAGCCTGTTCAACTGGCCCACCTTCGGTGCGCGCACCTTCAACGGGCTCGGCAACTACATCAAGCTGTTCACCGTCAGCCCGGACTTCTGGCCGGCGATGCGCAACACCTTCGTGTTCGCCATCACCTACGTCCCCATCAACATCGCCCTGTCGCTCGGGCTGGCGGTGGCGCTCAACTCCCGTATCCGTGGGCGTGGGGTGCTGCGGGTGTTGTTCTTCATCCCCGTGGTCACCCCGATGGTCGCGAACATCCTGGTGTGGAAGATGCTGCTGCAACCCAAGGGTGCGCTGAACGGCATCAGTGAGGGACTGTTCAACCACACCCTGCCCAGTTTCCTGGCCGATCCGTTCTGGGCGATGGTCATGGTGGTGACCATGTCGGTGTGGCAGGGCCTCGGCTACAACATGCTGATCTTCTCGGCGGTGCTGGAACAGCTTCCCGACAGCGTCATCGAGGCGGCCCGCATCGACGGCGCGACGGGGGCCCGCCTGTTCTTCCGCGTGACGCTGCCCATGATCTCCCCGGCCGTGTTCTTCGCCACCGTGATGACGATGATCGGTTCGCTGCAGGTCTTCGCCCAGCCCCAGCTGCTGACCGGCGGTGGCCCCGGCAACTCGACCCAGCCGATCGTCCAGTTCATCTACAACAACGGCTTCCGGTTCCAGGACCTCGGTCTGGCCGCCGCGGCCGCCTGGATCCTGTTCGCCGTCATCATCGTCCTGACGGCCCTGCAGTTCCAGGCGCAGAAGAAATGGGTGCACTATGAGTACTGAGACCAGGAAGAAGGGCGGGGGTGCCCGCTCGGTGCTCGCCCACGTCAGCATCTACATCGCCGCCCTGGTCTTCGCGTCGCCGCTGATCTATGCCCTGTTCTCCGCGATGAAACCGAACAACGAGATGTTCACATCCCCGCCGAGGCTGATCGGGTCTCAGATCAAGTGGACGAACTTCATCGAGGTGTTCACCTACGGCCCGTTCGTCACCTACATGCTGAACTCGCTGTTCGTGTCGGTGGCCGGGACGATCCTGGTGCTGATCGTCTCCTCCGCGTCGGCGTTCGCCTTCGCCCGGCTCCGCTGGAAGGGACGCGACGCCGTGTTCCTGCTGTTCCTGGTCACCCTCATGGTGCCAGCGGAGGTCGTGATGATCCCGATGTACACCCTGATGGACTGGTTCGGGTGGATCAACAGCTATCAGGCCCTGATCATCCCGTTTGCGTTCAGCGCCTTCGGCACCTTCCTGCTGCGCCAGTTCTACCGGGGCATTCCCTTCGAGCTGGACGAAGCCGCCCGGGTTGACGGTGCGGGGGCGGTGCGCATCTACCTCAACATCATCCTGCCCCTGTCGCGTTCCGCGATCGCGGTGCTGGCCGTGTTCACCTTCCTGGGCTTCTGGAACTCCTACCTGTGGCCGCTGATCGTCACCGTCGACTACTCCACCCTCGGCACCCTGCCGGTGGGCCTGGCGACGTTCTCCACGCAGCAGGGCACCCGGTGGGACCTGCAGATGGCCGCCGCCGTGATCTCGATGGTGCCCACCACCGCGCTCGTGATAGCGCTGCAGAAACACCTCGTGAAGGGCATCGCCCTGGCCGGGCTGGGTGGTCGCTGATGCTCAGGATCCCGTCGCCGGATGATGTGCTGCACGGCCCCGTGGTGGCCGGTGTCGACATCGGAGGCACCAAGATCACCGCGGTGCTGGCGGACGTGGACGGCAACGTCCTGGCCTCCGACACCACCGCCTCGGGGTGCGGTGGTCAGGCGCTGATCGATGCCGCCGCAGGCCTGGTGACCCGCATCGAGACCTGCTCCGGGCTGCGGGCCGCAGCCGTCGGCGCCGGTGCCGCGGGGGTGATCGATCCCGACTCGGGCGAGGTGCTGGCTGCCTCCGGGACCTTCCCCGACTGGCGGGGCCGCCGCCCCGCTGAGGCCATCGCCGACCTCACCGGACGCCCCGTGAAACTGGTCAACGACGTCAACGCGTTCTTGTGCGGGGAAGCCCGCTGGGGTGCGCTGCGCGGCGTCAGCGACGGCCTGGCCATCATGCTCGGCACCGGGGTCGGGGGTGCCCTGCTGATCGGAGGACGCCCCCACCACGGGCCGCGCGGCGGCGCGGGGGAGATCGGGCACACCCCCGGTTATCCCGGACACCGCTGCACCTGCGGTGGAGTGGGGCATCTCGAAACCCTCGCCTCGGGGCGTTCCCTCGCTCTGCGCTACGCCGACCTGACGGGCCGGACCGGACTAACCGGATCCGACATCGCGACCGCAGCCAGAAGAGGTGACAGCGCCGCCGTCGAGGTGTTCACCCGCGCCGCGCAGGCCCTGGCGCAGGGCATCGTCGTGGCCACCACCCTGCTCGATCTGACCGACGTCGTGGTCGGGGGAGGGGTGACGGCGGCCTGGGACCTGCTCGGACCGCTGCTCACCGAGGCCCTGGCCACCGACCCGCCCATCACCGTGCCGATCCCCGGTGTGCACCGCGCCACCCTCGTCAACCCCGCCCTCGGGGCCGCCGCCCTCGCCCTCGACCTGAAGGAAACCGTCCCATGACCACAGCCGCCGACATCTGGTGCCCGCCCCTGCCACCCGCCGCCGACGGGGGAATCGCACGGCCTAGGATCGCCATCGCAGGCATGTCCATCGAGTCCAGCACCTTCTCCCCGCACCTGAGCGGCGACGAGGCGTTCACCCGCCGCGAGGGCGACGAGCTGCTGTCCTACTACCCGTTCCTCGACGCGGGCAGGGAACTCCGGGAGGCCGTCGACTGGGTGCCGCTGCACCACGGCCGTTCCCTGCCGGGAGGTGCGGTCCGCCCGGAGACCTACCAGGACATCAAGGCCCGCATCCTGGAGCTGGCCGCCTCCAAGGGGCCGTTCGACGGGCTGCTGCTCGACATCCACGGCGCGATGAGCGTCGTCGGGATGCGTGACGCGGAGGGCGACCTGGCCGCTGCGCTGCGGGAGGTGATCGGCCCCGACTGCCTGGTTTCGGCCACCCTCGACCTGCACGGCAACGTCTCCGCGACCCTCGTCGACCAGGTGGACCTGATCACCTGCTACCGCATGGCCCCGCACGAGGACGTGATGAACACCAAGGAACGTGCGGCCTGGAACCTGATCGCCCGGCTGCGTTCCGGGGTCGGTGCGGACGTCGCCGCCAGGCGGCCGTGGAAGGCATTCGTGCCCGTTCCGCTGCTGCTGCCCGGCGAGAAGACCTCCACCCGCGTGGAACCCGCGGCCTCGATCTACGCCCGGGTGCCGGAGATCGAGGCCCGCAACGGGGTGATCGACGCGGCCCTGTGGGTCGGCTACGCATGGGCCGACGAACCCCGCTGCCAGGCCGCCGTCGTCGTCACCGGCGATGACCGGGAGGCCGTCGCCGCCGGGGCCTCGGAGCTGGCCGAGGCATGGTGGGCGGCCCGCGACGATTTCTGTTTCGTCGGCCCCACCGACACCCTCGACGGTGCCCTGGCTACGGCGCTCGCCAAGGACGCGCCCAGACCCTTCGTGATCTCCGACTCCGGCGACAACCCCACCGCGGGCGGCGCCGGGGACGTGTCGTGGACGGTGCGTGAACTGCTGGCCCACCCCGGCCTGACCGACGGGGGCCGCGTCGTGATCCACGCCTCCACCTTCGATCCCGGGGCCGTCGCGGCCTGCTTCGATGCCGGGGTCGGCGGGGCGGTGGATGTGCGGGTCGGCGGGAACGTCGATGCGGTCGCACCACCCGCCGAGGTGCGCGGGGAGGTGTTCTCCCTGGCCGAGGGCGATCCCGTCGCAGGCCGCCAGGCGGTGGTCAGATGCGGGTCGGTGCACGTGATCATCACGGAACGCCGCAAACCCTTCCACCTGCTCGACGACTTCCGTCAGCTCGGTCTGGAACCCGAGGACGCCGATGTCGTGCTGGTCAAGATCGGCTACCTGGAACCGGAGCTGTTCACCCTGGCGAAGGCGTGGGTCATGGCCCTCACCCCCGGTGGTGTCGACCAGGACCTGCTGCGGCTCGGGCACCGCAATCTCAAACCCGGGACCTGGCCCTTCGACCGCTCCAATCCCGACCCGGACCTGACCCCGTCGATCACCCGGCGAGGTGCCGGATGCTGAACTTCGACGAACGCACCGGCCCGGCCCTCGGCGTCGACTACCCGGACGTCACCGTCCCCGACTGGTACCGCGACGCCAAGCTGGGTGTCTTCATTCACTGGGGCATCTTCTCCCTGCCGGCCTGGGCCGAACCCCACGACGGGCGGGTGCCGGTCGAGGACGCCTACGCGCGGCACCGCTACGCCGAGTGGTACGGCAACACCGTGCGCATCCCCGGGTCGCCCTGCCGTGCCCAGCACGTCGCGCGGTTCGGGGAAGGCACCAGCTACGAGGACCTCGCCGACCGCTGGCGTCCCGGTGACCTCGACGCCGATGCCATGATCCGGGCCGTGCTGCGTTCCGGGGCGCGCTACGTGGTTCCCGTGACGAAACACCACGACGGTTTCTGCCTGTGGGACACCGCCACCACCGGTTTCAACGCGGCCCGGCGGGGGCCGGGTCGCGACCTGATCCGGCAGCTCGCCGATGCGACCCGGGCCGCCGGGGCGCGGTTCGGGGTGTACTTCTCCGGGGCCCTCGACTGGCACGTCTCGGACCTGCCGCCCATCCAGTCCGACCGCGATCTGTTCCTGCTGCGCCGCAACGACGAGGGGTTCGCGCGCTACGCGGCCGAGCAGCTGACCGAGCTGATCGACCGTTTCCGGCCGTCGGTGCTGTGGAACGACATCGAATGGCCCGACGGCGGCAAGGGAGACGACGGATTCGGGGTCGCGGCGCTGTGGCGGCACTACCTGGAGACGGTGCCCGACGGTGTGGTCAATGACCGCTGGGGGGTGCCCGCGCACGGGTTCCTGACCCGCGAGTACAGCGACGTCGACGGGGTTCAGGAGCAGGTCTGGGAGGCCACCCGCGGACTCGGCCTGTCCTTCGGCTACAACGCCGAGGAGGACGAGGCCCACAGCCTGGATGCCGTCGGGCTGATCCGCTACTTCGTCGACGTCGTCGCGAAGAACGGCAACCTCCTGATCAACGTCGGTCCGCGTGCCGACGGGTCGATTCCGCAGCTCCAACAGCGGGCCCTCGACGGATTGGGGGCCTGGCTCGAAGTCAATGGGACGGCGATCTTCGGATCGCGGCCGTGGAGACGCGCCGCCGATGGGGAAGTCCGCTACACCGTCGTCGACGGGGTGGTCCATGCATTTCTGCTGTCCCCCGCCTCCGGGGAACTGCGACTGCCCGCTGAACTGGCGCAGGCGGAGTCGGTGGCCTGGTTGGGGGTGGGTGCGGCGCCGGTTGCAGGTGGCATCGTACCCGTCCCGGAATCGCTTCGTGCGCAACCGGTCGCGGTGGCTGCGATTCCGGTTCAATGAAGTTCACTGAACAATGCAGAGGGGCCCGGTTTGACCGGGCCCCTCTGGACGCATTGTTGATCTGCGCGGAAACGCCTGCTTCGTGACCGCCAGGGACTCGCAGGGTTTCCCTGCCGGGCTGTCGGTGCACGTGTTTGGTCTGTTGGCCGGATGCGCTGTGCCAGCAGCGCTTGGGGTCCGGAACGCATGGGCATCCTTGATCTCCGGGACGACCACTATGCCAATCGATGAGGCCCTGGAAAGCCTCCTGCGCGGGTCATGAAAAACCTTCTGCCTCCCACCCCGTGGGGGGTGGGAGGCAGAAGCAGCTCAGGGCCGGACCGTGGATCTTCTCAGCTGCCGGTCCTCGGCAGGCCCGGTTTTTTGGCCGGGATGCCCGGCCCGGGCGTCGGGGTGCTCGCTGACGGCGTCGGTGAGGGCGACGGGCTCGGTGAGGGCGACGGGCTGGGAGAAGGACTCGGAGCCTTCGCAGGGGCCCAGCTGACCTCGCCCCGGGCGGTTACGGTGACCTGCTTGGTCTTGGCGATGATCAGGGTCTGCCAGCGTCCGCTCCGGGCGACCAGGAGGTGGCTCGTGTGGGTGTCCCCGGTGAGGCTGGCGGTGATGTCGGCCTTCCCGGCGGGCGCGTCGGCGGGAACCTTCAGGAACAGGTCCGTCCCGGTGGGAACCGCGGAGAGATCCACCTCGTTGCCCTGGGCATCCACCAACGGGTAGGGGAGCGTGGCCAAGGCGACGGTCTGCTGGGTGGCGGTCAGACGAATCGGACCGACCAGTTCACCACTGGTTCCGGGAGCCTTGGGAGCGGTGACCTCCACGCTCGGGCCGGAACTCTCCGGAAGACCGGCGTTGGCCGGGCCCAGCAGGTAGTCGTACAGCTTCTTGACGCGCTGTGCCCGCTCGGATGCGGTGTCGTGCCGGGGCTCCTCCCAGCTGTGCAGACCGTTGAAGGCGAAGTTGTCGGTCAGATGCCAGATGGCGGCCTGAGTGGCGGTGATGGCCTCCCGCTCGGTCAACCCGGGCACGCCCGCAGCTGCCGCCACCTGGGCGACGCCGGTCTGCGGGTAGCTGCGGTGAATGATCCAGGAAACCTTTGAACGCACCTGCGGGTTCTTCGCGAATTCGTTGCTACCGGGGAAGGCCGAGAAATCAGTCTGCTGCAGTTCGCCGCCCCAATTGGAATGGACGTCGAGTTCAATGCAGTAGGCCAGGATCCTGCCGCCCCTGTCGTCGGTGTGAACGGTCAGCAGCTGGGTTCCCAGCGCCCCATCACGGTACAGGTCGTGGCCATAGACGAGTTCGGAGTCCTGTCCGAGTTTCGGATACCCCGGCTGGTACTCGTCGGCTCGGGCGTTCGGCGCCCCGACCGCCAGGACGGCGGCCACGAACGTGGCGACGAAGGCCAGGAGTCCTTTGGCGAACCTGCCTGTGGAGAATGCTCCCATGCTTTGATCCCCCCTTCTTCTCATCCCAGCACCCAAGGTGATTTAAGGCGCAAGGAGTTTTGGTTTCTGGAAAGTTAGCGCAAGGCTGTGGGATTGTCACATCGGGGTCATTTCGGTCGGTCCGTTGGAACGTCCGGGCACACCGGGGTGTGAAAAGGGGCCGGGCATCGGCCCGGCCCCTTTTCTCAGGGGGTGATCAGGTGATCAGATGGTGCCGGTCCTCGGCAGGCCCGGCTTCTTGGGGGTGCCGGGTTTGGGAGTCGACGGCTCGGACTTGGACGGCTTGGGGGCCGGCGTGGAGTTGGACGGCGTGGGGGTCGGGGTCGGGGCCGGGGTCGTCGCCTTGGGGACGGCATTCCACTTGAGCACGGCGGAGGCCTCGACGGTGACTTCCTTGTTGGAGCCGATGATGATGGTCTGGCTGCGGTTGCCCTTCGAGATCAGCAGCTTGCCGGCGTAGACGCTACCGGTGGCGGAGACCTTGAACTCCTGCTCGCCCGCCGGGGCGTCGGCCGGAACCTTGAGGAACAGATCGGTGCCGGTGGGAACAGCGTTCTTGTCCACCGCCTTGCCGTCCTTGTCGACCAGGTCGTACTTGAGTTCGTTGGTCAGCTTGACGGTGGCCTGGTTGGACTCGAAGCGGATCGGGCCGACCGGGTCGCCCGCCTTGAAGGTGCCGTTTTCGCCCTTGATTTCGACGGTGGGCTTGGCGGTTTCCTTCAGACCGACGTTCTTCTCGCCGGTCAGGTACTTGTACAGCGCCCCGACACGGTCGGCCGTCGCCTGGTCGGTGCCGTCCAGGCCCTGGTACTCGAAGTCATTGGTGAAGTGCCAGATGGCTGCCTGGGTGGCGGTGATGGCGTCCTTCTCGGTCAGGCCCTGGACGCCGGAGGCCTTGGTGACCTCGGCCAGGTTGGTCTGGGGGTAGCTGCGCTGGGCGATCCAGGCGACCTTGGCCTGGACATCCGGGTTGTCCTTGAACTTGTTCGTGCCCGGGAACTCCTTCCAGCCGCCGACCTTCAGGTCGGATTCGAACTGGATGTTGACCTCGAGTTCGATGCAGTAGGCCTTGATGTTGCCTTCTTTGCTCGAGCTGGTGTGCACCGAGAACAGCATGGTGGGGACGTTACGGTAGCCGGCGCCAGAATACTTCAGGTTGTAGCCGGGCACGGATTCGGTTCTCGCGCCGAGTTTCGGGTAGCCCTGGGGGTAGGCGGAGTCGTCCGCGTGCGCGGTCGGGGTGCCGAAGGCAAGGACGGCCGCCAGCGAGGTGGCGGCGAATGCCAGGAACTTGCGCGTCCTGGTCCGCGATGAAGCAGCCTTCATAGGTTTCCTCAATTCTTTAGGGGTTCACGGCCTGCGAACAGGCCGCTCACGGCCTCCCCACAGGGTCGCTTCGCGAACTATAACCCATGTGGCTGCACTTTAGGGAGGGAGGGTGAACATTGTACTTCCCGATCGGCATCATGCCTAGTCGGAGCGCCTTTGCTTTAGTTAATTGAATCATTCACTGTTTACGTCCGGGCGTGTCGCGATCGGGGTCGCGGGCTTCTGACTAGCAGCTTCGGCCGAAAGTACTACAGAAAATTTTCAACTATCGATCCCTCGGTTCTGGGTCGGCGGGTGACGGAGGGTCGGGTGGACGTGAGAAGGGGCCGGGCGATGCCCGGCCCCTTCTCCGTATCTGGGGGTTTGCTGATCAGTCGCCGGTCCTCGGCAGGCCCGGCTTGCGAACGACCGGGGGATCAGCCGACTTGGTGACGGTCACGGTGCTCGTGGCGGTCGTCGATGGCTGAGTCGGGGTGATCGGTTGACTCGTCGGGGGTGCCGAAGTCGGCGGGGGTGCCGAGGTCGGCGGCTGACTCGTCGGGGGTGCCGAGGTCGTCGGAGGTGCCGAGGTCGTCGGAGGTGCCGAGGTCGTCGGAGGTGCCGAGGTCGTCGGAGGTGCCGAGGTCGGCGGCTGACTCGTCGGGGGTGCCGAGGTCGTCGGAGGTGCCGAGGTCGGCGGCTGACTCGTCGGAGGTGCCGAGGTCGGCGGCTGACTCGTCGGAGGTGCCGGAGGGGTCTGCTGGGGGGCGGACCACGTGACCTTGCCCTGGCTGTCGGCCGGGATCTCATCGGTGGAGACGGTGATGATGGTCTGGCCGTGCTTGCCGCTCTTGGTGATGAACAGCTTGCCCGCCTGGACGGTGCTGGTGACGGAGGCCGTGAACTCCTGCTCGCCCGAGGTCTTGTCGGCCGGCACCTTGAGGTACAGGTCGGTGCCGGTGGGAATGGCATTCCTGTCGACCGCCTTGCCGTCCTTGTCGACCAGCTCGTACTTGAGTTCACTGGTCAGCTTGGCGGTGGGCTGGTTGGACTCGAAGCGGATCGGCCCGACCTTGCCCTCGGTCTTGGCGTCGTTGAGGGCGAAGGGAAGGTCGCCACCCTTGATTCCGATGGTGGGGTGGGCGGGCTCCTTCAGTCCACCGTTCTTCTCGCCGAGCAGGTAGTCGTACAGCTTCCCGGTGCGGTCCTTCGTCGCCTGGTCGCCTTCCGCCAGGTCCAGCGACGGGGTTTCGTCGGGGTTGGTGAGGTGCCAGATGGCCGCCTGGGTGGCGGTGATGGCTTCCCTCTCGGTCAGGCCGGCGATGCCAGTGGTCTGGGTGACCTTGGCCAGGTCGGTCTGGGGGTAGCTGTTCTGGGCGATCCAGGCGACCTTGGCTTGGACATCCGGGTTGTCCTTGAACTTGTTCGTGCCCGGGAAGTCCTTCCAGCCGCCGATGCGCAGGCTGGAGCCGTAGATGACGTCGATCTCGATCTCGATGCAGTAGGCCTTGATGACCCCCTTCTCGGTGTGCACGGTGAACAGGTGAGGCGTGACATGGTTGGGCTGTGGTTTGCCGTCCTCAATCTTCTTGACGTTCAGACGGTAGCCGGGCACGCTCTCGCTGCTCGTCCCGATCTTCGGGTAGCCGCTGTCTGGGGGGTCGTCGGCGTGTGCCGGCGACATACTGAAGGTCAGGGTTGCCGCGAGGGCCGCGGCGACTGATGCCAGGAGCTTCCGCGCCCTGGCGCATGATGAAGCAGCTTTCATAAACTTCCTCAATTCTTTAGGATTTTACAACCCGCGGTTGGGGTTAGCTGCCCGCCCAAGGGGGTGCTCTGTGAAGCATAACCCACGAGGATGAACTTTTGGGAGGGGAAACGCATGGATCTGGACTTTCTGGCGTCGCCCCTAGTGAGGCTGCACTCGCCTTGGTTAAATAAAACCCCTACTCTTTGTCAGCCATAAATCCAGAAGGGCCCCGGGAGGCGACGGCGGGACGGGTCGGAGACGTGACGACAAAGGGGTCGCGGTCCCCACTGGAAATGGAATATTCAACTTCCAAGTGGAATCGCGACCCTTGCAATTCTGGGTCATTCGCCCCCGTCACGAGGGACCTGGCAGACGAGGGCCTCGTAGGGTTCCATGGGGCCCGAGCGGTCCTTGGCGGTGCCCGCGACGATCTCGAGGTTCCGTTCGCGGTGGCGCCGCCGCAGGGGGTGGCCCGACAGGTTCACCTCGATGAACCAACGCTCGCCGTTGTGTTCCCGGAACCAGGCGAAGTAGTCCTTGACGTCGGCGTCGATGAAACGGATCGAACCCAGGCTCAGCGTCGGGTTGGAGCGGCGCAGCCAGATCAGGCGGCGGTAGTAGCGCAGCACCGAATCGGGGTTGTGCTCCTGGGCGGCGACGGAGTAGCCCACCGAGTCGTCGAAGGCTTTGATCCAAGGGGTTGCGCGCGTGAACCCCCAGTGCTCGTCGCGATCCCAGCGCATCGGGACGCGGGCGTGGTCGCGGGAACCGGCCATGATCTTCCCCCAGGCCCCGGGGCCATCGGCGGCCAGGAGGTTCAGGGATTCCACGTCGCGCAGCGCCGACTCGTCGGGGAAGTCCTGGTTGACGGCCCCGATCTCCTGTCCCTGGAAGATGAACGGGGTGCCGCGCATGGTCAGCAGGATCGTCGCGAGGGCCTTGCCCAGCTGGTCTCGGAACCGGGGGTCGGGGTTGACCTTGGAGATCATGCGCGGGTTGTCGTGGTTCTCGAAGAACAGACTCATCCAGTCGTCGGAGCCCAGCCGGGACTGGTAGTCGATGTAGTAGTGCTTCAGGAAGTTCAGATCGTAGGCGTACTCGTCCCAGCGCACGTGCCCCGGGGTCTCCAGGTGGTCGAAACTGAAGATCAGGTCCAGTTCGTCCCGCTGGGAGCTGGTCAGCAGCCGGGCCACCTCGACGCCGGCCCCCGGGGTCTCTCCGATCATGATGGGCCGGGCATCGGCACCCGGCGCCTCGTGGCCCGGTTCCACGTCCGTCCGGGTGAAGGCCTCGCGGCGCAGCTCGGCCAGGTGGTCGTGCAGGTGCGGGCCGTGGAAGTAGTGCTCCACACCCGTGAAACCCATCACCTGTCCGACTGTGGCGTTGCCGTCGGGCAGGCCGTCGCGTTTGGAGATGTAGTTGATCACGTCCAGGCGGAACCCGTCGACGCCCTCAGCCAGCCAGAACCGCACGATGTCGGCCACCTCGCGGCGCACCGCGGGGTTGTCCCAGTTGAGGTCCGGCTGTTCGGGGGCGAACAGGTGCAGCGCCCACTTCTCGCCGATGCGGCGCCAGGCGGGGCCGGAGAAGAACGACGTCCAGTTGTTGGGTGGGGTCTCGGGGTCGCCGTCGCGCAGGAAGTAGTAGTCGCCGTGCGCGCCCTCCGGGTCGGCCAAGGCGTCCTTGAACCACGGGTGCTCGTCGGAGGTGTGGTTGGCCACCAGGTCGAGGATGATGCGCATTCCGCGTTCGTGACAGGCGGCGATCAGGCGTCGCAGGTCGTCGATGGTGCCCATCTCGGCCATGACGGAACGGTAGTCGGCGATGTCGTAGCCCATGTCCTTGTTTGGCGAGGTGAAGATGGGCGAGAGCCACAGGCAGTCGATGCCCAGGTCGTCCAGGTAGGGAAGTTTCGCCAGGATGCCGGGCAGGTCGCCGATGCCGTCTCCGTTGCTGTCCGCGAAGGAACGCGGGTAGATCTGGTAGAATACCGCCCGCTTCCACCACGTCGCGGCGATGGGTCCGTCGAGGCGGGGAGGCGACTCGGGGCAGTCGGCCAGCAGATCGACGAGGGTGTCGACGAAACCGGGGCCGAACATGCGCCCCAGGAACTTGTCGAGCTGTCGCAGCCGCAACCGCGATACCAGGGGATTGCGCACCCAGGTGGCGCTGCGCCCGGTCTGCAGCAGTATCTTGTCGATGATGTCGCGTCCGAGCGGATGGGCGTAGACCTCGGCGACGGTGGCGTTGCGATCTGGTTTCACGGGTCAATGGTGCCGTGTTCCGCTGCGGGCGGGAAGGGTTTTCACGGGAAACCCGCCCGGGCGCCGCAAATTTGGGGGATCCCGCATTCCGGGAAAGGCCGGAGGGTAGGTTTCAGCCATGATGAAACTACGCAGAATCGGCATCGTCGCCTTGATCCTGCCTCTTGTCCTGGCGCTCAGTTCCTGTGTCCGGATGCGTCAGGAGATCAACGTGAGCAGCCGAGACAGGATCGAGGTCAAGGTTGACTTCGGGGTGCTGAAGGAACGGGCGGAATCGGGTGGCATCAAGGATCCCAGCGAGGTTTGCCAGCGCGGAAAGAGCTCGTCGAAACTCCCCGGCGACCTCAAACAGGAGGGCTACCAGGACGACAGGTACGTCGGCTGCCGGCTCTCCGGCACCACCGAGCTCACCGAGAACGGCTACCTCGGCTTCGACGAGTCCAGCAAGCAGTGGACCTTTCACATGCCGGGCGGCAATTTGCAGGGGATCAGCGCGACCATGATCACCGACTTCGAGGTCAAGGTGACCTTCCCGGGCAAGGTCCTCACCGCCAGCGGCAAGGGGGAGATCTCCGGCAACACCGTCACGTGGAAGGACCCCTCCGACCTGGCCGACTCCGAGGGCCTGAAGGCGACCGCCAGCAACGATCCCGATCTGACATGGCTGTGGATCGTGCTCGGGGTCGTCGTGGTTGGCGGCGGCGCGGTCGCAGTCATCCTGGTGCAGCGCGGCAAGGCGAAGGCCGCTCGTCCCGGTCCCGGGCAGCCCGGCCCGCAGGGCGGATTCCAGGGCCCGGTCAATTTCCAGCAGCCCGGTCAACAGGGCCGTCCTGGTTACCCGGGTCAGCCCGGTCAACCGGGCCAGAACCCCTGGCGGTGAGAGGCCGTGGTGAGGGGCCGTCCGGCCCCTTTCCGTCGGTGGCGGTTGTTAGGGTCTCGGCCATGACTGAACTGAACGCCCAGCCCGATGGGCTGAGAATCCCCGAAGAACTGCTCGGGGGCGTGGTTGATCCCGAACTCGAGGAGTACATCCGCGACATGATCTGGACGCAACTCGTGAGGGGGAATGACAGCGTCAACGACCATGCCTACGAGATCGCCTGCGCCGTGGAGGACGAGAAGGACGAGGAGAGCGACGGCGGCACGCTGTCCGAGGCGCAGTGCCGCGCCATCGCCCAGTACCTGATCGATGCGCGCCGCACCCAGCAGGCGGGATTCGGGGAGGTGCCCGCCAGCAAGCTGGACCGCGCCTTCGAGGCGCTGCGGAGGGCCCATGTCGTCGCGGAGCAGGACTTCTCCTGTTGCAACACCTGCGGGCATGCGGAGATCGAGGGCGATCAGGACGACCTGGGGTACGTGTTCTTCCACCAGCAGGACACCGAGAGTCTCGCGGAGAGCGGCAGCACCTACCTCAGCTACGGCATCTTCTGGCCCGCCCACATCAGCGAGGAGGAATACAAGGCTTTGAGCAGCTCCCAGCGCGAGGAACTCTACGACGCCACGACCATCAAACTGATGAAGACCGTGGTCATCCCGATCCTCCAGGAACACGGGATAGGCGTCAGCTGGGAAGGAAACGTGGACACCCGCATCCTTCTCACAGACGTCGAGTGGTACGCCCCGCTGCCTCCGGTGGAGGAGGGCTGAGGACGGGACCGCTCAGCCGGGGAAGGGCCCCACGGGTTCAGGGCGAAGCTTCTCCGCCAGGGCAGGTGGCAGGGCCAGCAGCTCCGGCTGGTTGAGCTCCCCGGGCATGATCCACGGGGTCCTGCCGGTGCGTGGCTGGGTGGTGCGGCGGAGCCTCTCGCCGTCGCTGACCAGCCAGTTCGTCCAGGCCCGCCCCACCAGGCCGGCCAGCTCCAGGGCGCGGTCCTGGCAGGTTTCTGGCCAGTTCTCCGGGAGCTGCGGTTCCGCGGGGAAGGTGGGTTCCACCAGCTTCTGGCCCTTGCGGGAGGCCGCGTAGGAACGCACGGCCTCGACGATGGCGCGCTGGTGGGTGCGGGTGGCGTCGATGAACTCCCCGAGCAGCGCCGTCGGATGCCCGTCGCTGATCGGCAGGCCGGTCAGGTCGCTGCCGGGGGTGGCGATGACGACGCGCTCGCGGGTCAGCGAGTGCACCTTCTTCAGGGCGTGTTCGTCGGCCAGATCCACCACGACGGCGTTCGTGCTGGACGCCTCGGTGGGGTCCGTGCGGCTGACCAGCCAGATCGCCACCGTCTCCGAGCGTCGATCAACCGCGGCGAAACCGAGCATGTTGCCTCCTGGGGTTTGTGCGCCAACCCTAGTCCGCAGGGGTGCGCGGTCGCGAAATCGGGACGGTTCAAGCCAATCGTTGGACACGGCCATGGTTCTTGGCGACGGTCTCTGACAAACTGGCACCGTGAGCTCAAACCCCTTGACCTCGGAGGACCTGCTCCGGTGCCGTCGCGTCCTGGACGAGGCACTGGCCGCTGACAAGCTGGATTCCGCGCAGTACCGGACGCGTATCCGAGCGATGGTGGTTGCGGTGGACAAGGGGGATCTGTACGCCCTGATCCGGGATCTGGTTCCAGCGGCCGGGGAACCGGGTTTCACCGACGAGGGCCACGAGGTTCCAACGGTTTTCTCCTCGGTACCGGCCAGCCCTGTCCCTCGGCCGGAGGAGGAAACCACCCGGGCGGTCCGGGCAACCGGGGCCGATGCGTACGCCGGACCGGCCCCGATCGACTCGTTTCCCTCGTTCCCGGACGACGACCCCTACACCGACGAGGACGATCCGTTTCCGGACGAGAACTATTTCCACCTGGGCGACGAGGACTCACTTCCGGGAGAGGAAGACCCCTACCCCGACGAGGAGGACTCGTTTCCGGGCGTGGAGGCTCACCATCTGGACCAGGACGTGCCGGCCCCGGTGACGCAGAACTCCCCGGAGTCCTTGGAAGTGGACGACCCGGTGACCCGCGTGGTCCCGGTCATACAGCCCGGGACGCCCGCCGGGCCCGTCCCCGGGGAACTGGTTCCGGTCAGGCAGTGGTCGGCCGAGGTGTCTCCCCGGGAGCAGGCCCCGGCATCGTCGGAACTGTCTCCCCGGGAGCAGGCCCCGACCTCGACGGAGTTGTCCCCGGTCGGGCAGCGGTCGGCCGAGATGGCCCCGCTCGAACCGCCGCCGGGCACGGCACTCTCCCCGGCGGAGCAGGACGACGACGATTCGGTGAACCGGGTGGTCGTGGTCATGGTGCCCTCCGCGCCCTCCCCGGACGAACCCGGCGTGATCAGATCCGTCTGGGACGAACTACCCTCACCTGAATCGCCCTTGCCCGAACCGGAACCGGTTGAACCGGAACCGGCCGCACCGTCCCCGGCGGACCGGGCCCCGGTCGAACCGGAAACGGAGGACGACGAGCCGGTGACCCGTATCTCCGCCCCAGTGGGGTTCGACGACTCCGAGGCCCCCACCCAGGTGCTGGACGCCGTCAAGGACCTGTCCATCTTCAGGGATGAGGCGACCGAGAAAATCTCCGAACCACCGCAACCGGTGCTTCCGTATTCCATGAACCAGGGTTTCTCCAGCACCCCGGCCGATCCCATGGCGCAGGCGACCACCGCCCCCTCCACGGAATACGCGGTCCCTCCGATGCCGCCCCCGGTTCCCGAGCCTTCCGCCGAGGCCTTGGCGTCCATGCCCCCGCCGGTCCCTCCGTCGGCGAACCCGCCGCAGGATCCCTGGGCGCCCTACGGGCAGATGCCCCCGCCGGATCCGGCCGCGATGGCGCCCCCGCCAATGAGTGATTCCGGCTATGGCGCCGTTCCCTCAGCCCCGTACTACGGATCCCCGCAGCCCTACGGCCAGTACATGCCCCCGCCGAGCGCTCCCTACCAGCCCCCGGCCCCGGTCTACAGCATGGAACCCGCCCAGGACCAGGCCCCGAAGCGTCGCAGCACCTGGGCGTGGGTGGTGGTGACGATGATGGTGCTGGCCCTTCTGGTGTGGGTTGCCTACCTGGTGATCTTCCGGCAGGGCAGGCATGCCGCCCCCGAGATCTCCTCGCAGATCCAGGTCTCGGCCGCCGTCGCCACCAGCGCGTCTCCCGTGACCGGTGGCCAGTAGGCCCAGGGCCAGCCGGCGCCGCAAATCACATCGGTGTAGTTTTACCCCGGTTGTGGAAAACTCTGTGGGAAAAGCTGGTGGCGTCCTTGCTCACCAGAGATCGCGGTAGCTGAAGTCGCCGGTCGCGAGCCGGCGCCGCCGCTTCTTCTCATCCACGCGCATCGCCGCGAGAACCACCGTGGTGCCGACGACGAAAACCCCGACGGGAAGCCCGGGAAGGTCGAGCAGGAAGATCGTGAAGGGCAGGCTCAGGGCCACGGCCATGCCTGCGACCAGGAAACGGGACGGGGGAAGATGACTGCCGTGGCGTCTGCGGCCCCTGAACACCGCCACCACGGCGATCAGGGTCATGACCCCGACCGCGATCGGCCAGCACTGCTCCGTCACGCTCCACAACACCAGCCCGATCAGCACGGAGACGAGAACGTGTGTCCGCAGGGGGATGGGCGAGGAATCCGGGGCCGCGTGGAGCGTCGACGCGGCGTAATACGCTGCGGGTCTTGGGGACATCCCGACACCCTAGTAACCGGCATCGGGGTATTGTCCAGTCCCCGGAGACCGCGGAACCCGGGCATTGCGCGGAGCTGGGCGGCGTGTCGCCGTCGCCTGTCGGTCAATCGGATGACGCGACGGGTGAACCGAGGTGTATGGGAAATCCGTTCCGATTGTGAGGCGGCCGCTGTGTTCGCGAGAGACGGAGCGGGGCGGGGAGAGCCACCGGAATCACAGCCGTGTAGTTCTACCCAGGTTGTGGAAAAGTCTGTGGAACAAAACCTTTCTGGATGACTTGACTGGGTGGGGTGGGAGTGACGGGGTCAGGGGGACAGCGGCGACTCGGGGACGCTCAGGACCGGCAGCCGCATGGTGAACTTCGCCCCGGCCCCCTGCTGGTTCCCGGCCCGGACCGAGCCGCCGTGGGCCTCGACGGTGTGGGTGACGATCGCCAGGCCGAGACCGGTGCCGGGGGTGTTGCGTGCCCGGTCGGAGCGGTAGAACCGGTCGAAGATGTGCGGCAGGTCATCGTCGGCGATCCCCGGGCCCGAATCGACGATCGTCAGCACCCCGGCCGAGGTCAACTCCACCCAGATCTCGCCGTCGCTGGGAGAGAACTTCACCGCGTTGTCCAGCAGGTTCGTGATGGCGCGTTCCAGCGTGGAGGCATCGCCCAGGATCGGCACCGGCTCCAGGCGCGTGTGGAAGGTGATGTTCGGTCCGCGACGGGCCGCCCGGGCCAGCGCCGCCTCCACCACCTCCGACATGTCGAGCCGCTCCGGCTGGCGCTGGAGATGGTCGTCGCGGGTCAGCGCCACCAGGTCACCGACGAGGGCCGAGAACTCACCGAGCTGGGCGGAGACATCGTCGAGAATCTCGGAGCGGGCACCCTCCGGCAACATCCCGGACTTGTCGTCGGCCACCAGCAGCTCAATGTTGGTGCGCATCGACGTCAACGGGGTGCGCAGCTCGTGGCCGGCGTCGGCGATCAACTGTCGCTGCTGCTCCCGCGAAGTCTGGAGACTCTTCAACATCAGGTTGAAACTGCGCGTCAACTCACCCAGGTCGTCGCGTCCGTAGATGCGGATCGGGTTCAACTGGTCGGTCTGGGTGACGTTCTTCACCGCGGTGGAGAGACGACGCACCGGGGCCAGTGCGGTCTGCGCCATCCACAGGGCGGTGAGGGTGGTGGCCACGATACCGGCCAGCCCGGACAGCGCGATCACCAGCCACAGCGAGTTCAACGTCGTTCCCAGCGACGTCAGGGGACGTGCGTAGAGGATGGCGTAGCTCTGCACCTGGCCGGTGCGGTCCCTGGCCCGCACCGGAACCGAGACCAGGCGGTACTCCTGGCCGTCCGCCAGTTTCACGGAACGGGCCCGGTACCCCTGCTGCATGCGGGCGACGGCGATCTCCCCGGCGTCCGGGAACAACGCCAAGGACTGCTTGCCCGCCTGGGAGGTCTCACCCCGCGCGGTGGTGACGGCCAGCAACTCTTGGGACGTTCCGAGCCCCGGGCCGAGGTTGTCGAGATTCCTGATGTCGGAGTTGATGATCTCGGCGGTGGCGCGCGCGGCCGAAAGCATCTCGCGGTCCAGCTGGTCTCGCAGCGAGATTCGCGTGGACAGATAAGCGGTGGAACCGACCAGGAGCACGGCTGCGGCCACGGAAATCCCGGTCAGCGAGGCCAACCGGGAGCGGAGCGACTGGCCCGTGATGAGCCTCTCGACGCCCCGGCGGACCCGAATCCAGAACGAGCTGATCACGGGGCGGTTTCACGCAGCACGTAACCGACGCCGCGTACCGTGTGAATCAGGCGGGGCAGGCCGCCCGCCTCGGTCTTGCGGCGCAGGTAGCCGATGTAGACCTCGAGGGAATTGGCGGTGGCGGGGAACTCGAAACCCCACACCTCGTTGAGGAGGGTGTTGCGCTCCATCACACGGCGGGGATTTTCCATGAAGGCCTGGAGGAGGGCGAACTCGGTGCGGGTCAAGGAGATGTGCTGCCCCGCGCGGGTCACCTCGCGGTGCTGCGGATCCAGCGTCACATCCCCGAACACGAGCACCTTCGAATCGTTTTCCGGGGTCGGTTTCGAACGCCGGGTCAGGGCCCGCAGCCGCGCCAGCAGCTCGTCGAGGGCGAAGGGCTTGACCATGTAGTCGTCGGCGCCGGCGTCCAGGCCGTCCACCCGGTCGCCAACGGCGTCGCGGGCCGTGAGGATCAGAATGGGAACGTCGTTGCCCGACTGTCGCAGCATGCGGGTGGCCTCCAGGCCGTCGAGGCGGGGCATCATCACGTCCATGATCACCGCATCCGGGGTGTGCCCTGCCAGCTGCGCCAACGCCTCGACGCCGTCAGCCGCAGTCGTCACCTCGTCGCCGGAATACTTCAGGGACCGGGCCAGCGAGTCACGCACGGCCTGATCGTCGTCCACCACCAGGATCTGCATGGCACAAGCCTGCCATCAAAAACCCGAAACCCCGCGAACAACGCCGGTGCAGAGGGCAAACTACCCCGGGGAGGTACATCACGGTGCGCGGGAGGCGCCGCCAGCCCGCGAAGCCCTTATGGTTGCTGTCCATGGCGAAGGTCGTGTTTGTGTGCTGGGGCAACATCTGCCGCTCCCCGATGGCGGAGCGGGTGGCCCGCGGGATGGCCGCCGAGCGGGGGCTCGACGTGGAGGCCGACAGCGTCGGCATCTCGTCGGAGGAATCGGGCAATCCCATCGACCGGCGGGCCGCCGCAGTGCTCCGCGAGGCCGGGTACTCCACCGGCGGGCACCGGGCCCGGCGGGTCACCGCCGACGACCTCGCCTCGGCCGACCTCGTCGTCGTCGCCGAACGGTTCCACATCGGCAGGCTCGAACAGCTCTGCCCCGACGCCAACTACGCCCTCATCAACGACTTCAACCCCGCGATGCCGAAGGGACAGGACCTCGACGACCCCTGGTACGGTCCCGCCTCCGGGTTCCGCAGCACCCTGGCCGACATCGAGGCCGCCATGCCGGGAATCCTCGACGCTCTCGCCTGATCACCGCCGCTTGTTCACAAGCGATGCGCGAATCCGGACACCGGCGGTCGCGTTTGGATTGTCGCGATACCCTGAGGGCTTCCTCGCAGAAAGGCCCTGTGATGCTCAAAGGACGCAGCTTCACCAAGGAAACCGACCTCACCCCTGCCGAGTGGTTGGCCGTCCTGGACCTCGCCGCCCAGTTGAAGGCGGAGCGGCGGGAACGACGCGAGGTCAAGCGGCTGGTGGGCAAGAAGGTCGCCCTGCTGTTCGAGAAAACCTCCACCCGCACCAGCTGCTCCTTCGACGTCGCCATGACGGAGCAGGGCGGATACGCCACCCGCCTCGACACGGCCGGGTCGCAGTTCGTCCACAAGGAGTCGGCCGCCGACACGGCCCGCGTGCTCGGCCGCTGGTACGACGGCATCGAGTACCGCGGTTTCGCCCAGGAAACCCTCGAGACCATGGGCCGGCATGCCGGGATTCCCGTCTACAACGGCCTGACCGACTCCTGGCATCCCACCCAGATGCTCGCCGACCAGCTCACCATGCTGGAGCACTCCGGCAAGCCCCTGGAGGAGACGTCGTGGGCATTCGTCGGTGACGTGCGCAACAACATGGGCAACTCGAACCTGATCTCGGCCGCCATGGTCGGCGCCGACATCCGCCTGGTCGCGCCCAAGCAGCTCCAGACCACCGACGAGGTGCGCGCCCAGGCCGAGGCCATCGCCGCGGGAACGGGAGCCCGCATCACCATCACCGACGACATCGCGGAGGGCGTGGCGGGAGTCGACTTCCTCCACACCGACGTGTGGCTCTCGCTCGGAGAGCCGAAGGAACTGTGGGCCGAGCGCATTGAACTGCTGAAGCCCTACCAGGTCAATGCGGAGATGATGGCGGCCACCGGGAACCCGCGAGCCAAGTTCATGCACTGCCTGCCCGCTTTCCACGACCGCAACACCACCGTCGGGGAGGAGATCTACCAGGCCACCGGACTGGACGCGCTGGAGGTCACCGACGAGGTCTTCGAGTCGGAGGCGAGCATCGTCTTCGACCAGGCCGAGAACCGGATGCACACCATCAAGGCCATCCTGGTGGCCACCCTCGCCGACTGAGCCTCCCCTCTCCGGCCGGCTGCGCGCGGGTTCCCCGGTTGCGCAGCACTCAACCCGGTTTCGGGCGCGAAACGAGACGTTTTCCGCGTTGAGTGCTGCGCAACCGTGTTCTGCGGTTCCAATTCAGCCGTAGGTGGTGAAGATGACGTGGCGGCGTTCGGCCGCGGCTTCCAGGTAGAAGCTGCGCAGATCCGCCAGCGACTCCAGTGCGTAGCTCTCCTCCTCCGGGCCGTGTCCCGGGCCGCGCAGCTCCTCGGGCATGCCGGTGTAGGCGCGGTGGAAGTCGTCGTCACCGAAGGCCTCCAGCCACCGGGCGATCTCCTCCACCTCGTCCGGACTGGAGTGGGTGACCCAGATGTCGTCGTCCTCGTGGAGGGTGCGGGCCCCGCCGATGACGCCCCGGGCGGGCCATTCGTCGTCCTCACCGTCGGGGGCCAGGGCGTTGTGGATGGGTTCCCACGCCCTGTCGGTCTGGCAGGCGCGGTCGAAGAGCTGCTCGTCCTCCTCGAACTCCTCCAGGATGTCCGCCAGGTCCTCCTCGTTGTCCGTGAGACGGGAGACGTCAGCTGCGTCGAGGCGGAGGTGAAGTCCAAGCATGGAGGCAGCATAAGGGGCCATCCCGGGGTGAGAACAGAATCTTCCCTTGTGGATGTAATTTTCTGATGCGCAGGACGCCGCTCGGTTCCGGCGCCAGGTGGCCGAACCCCACAAATCTTTCCCCCCGACTTGTGGGGTTTCCGACCTTCGGATGAAACCTACGCCCCCGTAGGCTACGGTTGCGTAGGTTTAGGAGAGGTCATGAAAAACGACATGGTGCAGTTGCTGACCCCCGACGGGCAGCGCGTCGAGAACCCCGGGTTCTCCTTCGAGGGAACCGACGACGACCTGACCCAGTACCTGCGGGACATGGTGTTGGCCAGGCGGTTCGACACCGAGGCCACGGCCCTGCAGCGACACGGGGAACTCGGCCTGTGGCCGCCCGCCCTCGGACAGGAGGCCGCGCAGGTCGGCTCCGCCCACGCCCTCGGTGCCCGCGACGTCGTCTTCCCCACCTACCGGGAACACGCCGTCTTCCTCGCCCTCGGGCTGCCCTTCCAGCAGATCCTGGCCCTGTTCCGGGGCTGCGACGCCGGGGCCTGGGACCAGCTCGACCGGTTCCGCAACTACCAGATCATCATCGGCTCCCAGACCCTCCACGCCACCGGCTACGCCATGGGATTGCAGCTGGACGGCCTCGTCGGCAACGACGACGGCGACAACGCGGCCGTGATCGCCTACCACGGCGACGGGGCCAGCTCGCAGGGCGACGTCAACGAGGCCTACGTGTTCGCGGCCAGCTACAACGCCCCCGTCGTCTTCTTCTGCCAGAACAACCAGTGGGCGATCTCCGAACCCATCGCGTTGCAGTCGCGGATCCCGCTGTTCCAGCGTGCCCGGGGGTTCGGGTTCCCCGGGGTGCAGGTGGACGGCAACGACGTGCTGGCCGTCCACGCCGTCACCCGCTGGGCCCTGGAACGCGCCCACCAGGGCGAGGGCCCCACCTTCATCGAGGCGTTCACCTACCGGATGGGCGCCCACACCACCTCCGACGACCCCACCAAGTACCGCCTCGACGAGGAAACCGCCGAGTGGGCGGGCCGCGACCCCATCACCCGGTTGACCACCCACCTGAAACGGCAAGGGATCATCGACGACGCCTGGCTGGCCGCCCTCGACGCCGACGCCCGCGACTTCGGAGCCGAGATCCGCGCCGCCATCCCGAAGCTGACGGACCTGACCATGGATGAACTGTTCGACAACGTCTACGCCGAGAACACCGTCGCCCTCGAGGCGCAACGCCGCGAGTACGCCGAATGGGCGGCAGGGGAGCAGGCATGAGCACCATGACGATCGCCAAGGCCATCAACCTGGGCCTACGCCGCGCCCTCCAGGCCGACCCGAAGGTCCTGATCGCAGGCGAGGACGTCGGGAAACTCGGCGGCGTGTTCCGCATCACGGAAGGCCTCCAGGCGGAGTTCGGAACCAACCGGGTCATCGACTCGCCGCTGGCGGAGTCAGGAATCATCGGCACCGCCGTCGGACTGACGATGCGCGGCTACCGCGTGGTCGCCGAGATCCAGTTCGACGGTTTCGTCTTCCCCGCCTTCGACCAGCTCGTCACGCAGGTCGCGAAACTGCACGCCCGCACCGCCGGGCGCCAGCCGATGCCGATGGTGGTGCGCATCCCCTACGGCGGCGGCATCGGGGCCGTCGAGCACCACTCCGAATCCCCCGAGGCGTACTTCTGCCATACCCCCGGGTTGAAGGTGGTCACCCCTTCCAGCCCGCACGACGCCCACTGGATGATCCAACAGGCCGTCGCATCCCCGGATCCCGTGATCTTTCTCGAACCCAAACGCCGCTACCACGTCAAGGGGGAGGTGAACGTCGAGCAGCGCCCCGCCCCCATGCACCAGGCCGGGATCCTCCGGCAGGGAACCGACGCCACCCTCATCGCGTGGGGGCCGATGGTGCGCACCTGCCTGGACGCCGCCGCCGTCGCCGCCGAGGAGGGCACATCGGTGGAGGTCATCGACCTCAGATCCCTGGCGCCCATCGACTGGGTGAGCCTGGCCGCCTCGGTGCGCCGCACCCGCCGCGCCATCGTCGTCCACGAGGCGCCCCGCACTCTCGGGCTGGGCGCGGAGATCGCCGCCCGCCTCCACGAGGACCTGTTCTACGACATGGAATCCCCGGTGCTGCGCGTCACCGGCTACGACATCCCCTACCCGCCGTCGCGCCTGGAAGACGAGTTCCTGCCGTCGGCGGACCGCATCCTCGACGCCCTCGACCGTTCCCTGGCCTGGTGAGCCTGGGAGACAAGGAGTGATGATGAAACGCCAGTTCCTTCTTCCGGATCCCGGTGAGGGTCTCACCGAAGCCGAGATCGTCGCCTGGCGGGTCACCGTCGGGCAGGAAATCGAGGTCAACGACGTGCTCGTCGAGATCGAGACCGCCAAGTCGCTGGTGGAACTGCCCTCGCCCTATGCCGGGACCGTGACGTCGCTGCTGGTGGCGGAGGGGTTCACGGTGGAGGTCGGCACCGCCATCGTCGAGATCGAGGACGGCGTCGAGGGCGGCGGGGAGGAGCCCCCAACCCTCGTCGGCTACGGGCCTCGCGACGAAACCGCCAGGTCGCGGCGCCGCCGCAGGAACACCCCCGGCCGGGATGCGGAGGCCGCCCGTCAGGCGTTGGGGGAGAGCTACGCCTCCCGTGAGCCGTCGCGGCGTCCCGACGACGTGGATCCCGCGGGCCGGGTCGTCGCCGCTCCCGTCGGCGATCCGTTGCCGGAGACGGGTGATGCGCCCACCGAGTCGGTGCTGGTGCTGGCCTCCGATCCGCAGTCCGCCCGGGCCAAACCGCCGGTGCGCAAATATGCACGCGACCTCGGGGTCGATCTCGGGAAGGTCGCGGGAACCGGGCCGGAGGGCACCATCACCCGCGCCGACGTCGAGGCCGCGTGGATCTTCGAACGGTCCCGGGCGGCGGGGGAAGCAACCCGGGAGGAACCCGCGCAGGGCAGGGTCATCAACGACGCCGCCAGTTTCCAGGACCCGGGGCCGCGAAGCCACGGATTCGGATCGCCGCGCCGTCCGGAGGGTCGTGGGGAACGGCGCGTCCCCATCAAGGGGGTGCGCAAGGTCACCGCCGAGGCGATGGTGCGTTCCGTCAACACCCACGTCCACGTCACCGAGTGGCTGACCACCGACGTCACCGGCACGATGGAGTTCGTCGAGGCGCTCAGGGCGCGGCGGGAGTTCGCGGGGCTGCGTGTCTCGCCGCTGCTGATCCACGCGAAGGCGGTGTGTCTGGCGCTGGGTCGCAACCCCGACCTCAACACGTCCTGGGACGAGGAGAACCGCGAGATCGTCTACCACCGGGACGTGAACCTCGGTATCGCGGCCGCCACCCCGCGGGGACTGATGGTGCCCAACATCAAGGCCGCGCAGGACCTCAGCCTCCTGGAGCTGTGCCGGGCCCTCAACCAGCTCGTCGCCGTCTCACGTGACGGCAAACTCCAGCCCCCCGACTACGCGGGAGGCACCTTCACCATCACCAATGTCGGTGTCTTCGGGGTCGATGCGGGAACCCCCATCATCAACGGCGACGAATCGGCGATTCTGTGCATGGGGGCCATTCAGCGCCGCCCCTGGGTGGTGGGTGCCGGGACGGAGGAGAGGGTTGTGCCGCGCTGGGTCACCACCCTGACCGTTTCCTTCGATCACAGGATCATCGACGGGGAGCAGGGTTCCCGGTTCCTCCACGACGTCGCCGAGATCCTCGCAGAACCCGCCTTGGCGTTGCTGTTCTGATATTCCGGGAACGAGAAGGCCGGGCCCGCTGTGGGCCCGGCCTGATGGTTCGTGGGGGGAGGTGTCACTCCTGCTTGTCGTCGTTCTTCTTGACCAGGGCGGCCATTCCCTCCAGGAAGGCGCGGGACAGGATGATTCCCACGAAGGCCAGCGCCAGCGGAACGAACAGGGAGCGGAAGGCGGCCAAGACGTTGTATTGGCTGCTGGCACTGACGCCAGCGATGAGCTCGAAGAGAGCGAAGACCGCAAAGCAGATCGCGGTCACCAGGTAGATGATGCCGATGCCGTTCTTGAGCACGCTGCCTTTGAAACCGAAATCAAAGAGTGCTGCGAGACCCGAAGGGGCCTGCTGCTGTCCACCCCACTGCTGCGGGCCGCCGTAGGGGGCTGCCTGCTGCTGGTCGTTCCACTGCTGCTGCTGGGGCTGCGCCTGCTGGGCCGCACCCCAGGCCGCCTGCTGGTTCCAGTCCTGCATGTTCTGCTGGGCGGTGTTCTCCTGACCCGGGGTGCCCCATTCGGGGGCGGACGGGACGGACTGCTGGGGCTGGGCGTTCCAATCCTGCGCCGCGGTCACGGAGGTCTGTTCCTGCGCGGGCGCGTTCCAGTCCTGGGCTGCGGGCTGGATGGTTGTCTGATCCTGAGACGATGCCCCCCAATCCTGGGTGGGCTGTTGCGCAGGCGCGTTCCAATCCTGGGCGGGCTGTTGCGCAGGTGCGTTCCAATCCTGGGCCGACTGCGCGTTCCAATCCTGGGCGTTCGACTGCTGGGGCTGGGCGTTCCAATCCTGGGCGCCGGTCCACTGGTTGTTCGACATGGGGGCCATTCTGCCACTCGAAACCGACACCGCCACCCCGCGGTCTCGGCATGTGCGCCAGAATGAGGACATGTGCTCTTCCCAGTTCAACGTAGACCTGGCTGCCATCGACGCGAATCTTGCCCTGGCGAGTGAACGCAACCCAGGTCGCGCAGTCCTTCTTCCAGTAAAAGCCAACGCCTATGGGCACGGGATAGTTCCCGTCGCCCGGCACGTCGAATCCGTGGGCTCCGCCCAGTGGCTCGGCGTGGCCGAGGTGTCCGAGGCCGAGCAGCTCCGTGAGGGGGGCGTCGAGCTTCCCGCCCTGAAGTTCTCGCCCTGCTTCCCGGAGGAGCTGGGGCGCGCCATCGCGGCCCGGCTGACCATCTCCGTCGGTGATGTCGCGGGGGTGGAGGCGGCCCAGGAAGCCGCCGAACACGCCGGCGTCCGTCACCCCGTGCACCTGAAGGTCGACACCGGCATGCGGCGCGTCGGTGTCCAACCCGGTGAGGCCGTCGCCCTGGCCACACGGATCAAGAACAGTCCAAATCTGGTCCTCGAGGGCGTGTTCACCCACCTGCCGATCAGCGACTGCCCCGAGGGGGAGGAGTTCACCAGGGCCCAGCTGGCCCGGTTCCTTGCCGTCGTGGATGAGATCCGCGGCGCCGTCGGGGAGATCCCTTACGTCCACGCCGGGAACTCCGGGGCGGTGCTGGGTCATGACCTGACGGGCACCAACCTGATCCGCCCCGGGATCATCGCCTACGGCTACCGGGCCGACTCCACCACCACTTGGGAGGGTCTGAGTCCCGCCGCCACCTGGACGTCGCGGGTCTCGTTCCTCAAACGCGTCCCCGAGGGGGAGACCGTCGGTTACGGCCGCACCTGGACCGCCCCCTGCGACACGTGGATCGCCACCGTCCCCGTCGGCTACGGCGACGGCTACTCGAGGCTGTTCAGCAACCGCGGACGCATGCTGGTGGGCGGGCGTTCCTGCCCGATCGCGGGCCGGGTGTGCATGGACCAGACGATGATCGACCTCGGCCCCGGCGAACCGCAGGTCGCGGTGGGCGACGAGGTGGTACTGCTCGGCCGCCAGGGCGACGAGCAGATCACCATGGAGGAACTCGCCGACCTGATGGGCACCATCACCTACGAGGTGCCCTGCCTGATCGCCCCCAGGGTGCCGCGCCTCTACGTCTGAGACCTGCGAAGGAGAAACTGATTGAGCCGACCGGCTTGCTTGGTGAGCTGGTCGTGTCGGACCATCCTGAATCGAACTGGTTGAGCCGACCTGCGAGCGTCAGCGAGTGGGGCGTGTCGAAACCATGGTGACCGTGATCGGGGTCTGGTGGTCGGGTCTGTCGGAACGTCTCAGTCCTCCACGATGATCACGTAGCCCGTGGCCCGGGGGCGGCGGGAGACGAACTGCTCCTGGGCGTACTGGACGATGGAGCGCGTGGACCAGCCGTCCACGACCGCTCCGACTCCGCCGCCGACCAGCGGAACCTTCTTGGCCAGGAACACCCCCAGGCGCTTGCCGCCGACTTGGTTCATCGAGTGCTCCAGGAGCGCCCGGGAGACGCGGGAGTCGAGCTGCGGGTCGAAGGCCGGGGCGGTGGCGACGGCGGCCGCGGAACTGGGCAGGTCCCCCGAGGCGATGAGCGCCGCCGACCCGCGCGGGCCGAGCATGACCATGAGGATCGCGGTGCGGACCCGGGGGTCGTTCAATTCGTAGCCGCGCAGGTGTGCGATGGCGGCTACGGCACGCGCCTGGACGAAAGCGGCCGCGGCCATGTTCGCGGGGATGGTCACCAGCGACAGCAGGAAGCCGCCCCAGTTCGTCG
Source organism: Arachnia propionica (assembly GCF_900637725.1). Lineage (GTDB taxonomy): Bacteria > Actinomycetota > Actinomycetes > Propionibacteriales > Propionibacteriaceae > Arachnia > Arachnia propionica. The sequence continues at coordinate 356,656 of NZ_LR134406.1, forward strand.
CGAATCCCTGGCCGCCGGCCAACGCGATGTGCTGGTTCGACAACCAGCGGATGGCGTCCTCCTGGTCGTTGCGCTGCCTGAGCTGGTTGTTCGCGATGGTGCGGGCTCCCTGGAGTTTTCCGCGACCCGTGATGGCGAGGTCCAGGAGCCGGTGGAAGGCATCTGATGTCAGGCCCTCGGCCGTAGCTACCACTTTGTTGTTGGCGTCGTTGGCGTCACTCATCTTCCCACCGTCCTTCTGCCAGGCCCGCATTATGTCATTGTGAGAGGTTTTGTTGTGTATACCAAGCAAAATCTTTACCACGATCGATAAAACCAGCAACCGGCACCCGATGACGGGGGAACCCGTGACCCTGCAAGACTGGGTGCCGTGCTCGACAACGTCTTCGGTTCACCCGATGCCTGGCCGGACTCCGACCTGATCGGGTACAGCGACGAATTCGACCCCGCTCTGGCGCTGGTGGCCTACCGCTGCGGGGTGTTCCCCATGCCGGTGGAGCAGTGGATGGGGTGGTGGTCGCCGCTGAGGCGCGCCGTGCTGCTTCCCGGCGGGCTGCGCATCACCAGGTCGCTGCGCAAGACCGCCGCCCGCTACACCACCACCGTCGACCGCGCCTTCCCCGACGTGTTGGCCGCCTGCGCCGACCCGAAACGCCCCGACGGCTGGATCGACGACCGCATCGCCTTCGCCTACACCGCCCTCAACCAGGCCGGATACGCGCACAGCGTCGAAACCTGGGACTCCGACGGCAGGCTGGTCGGGGGGCTCTACGGGGTGCACCAGGCCGGGATGTTCGCGGGGGAGTCCATGTTCCATCACCCCGAACTCGGCCGCGACGCCTCCAAGGTGGCGCTACTGAGACTGGTCGCGGAACTCGCCCGGGCCCGCATCGACCTGCTCGACGTGCAGTGGCTCACCCCGCACCTGGCCAGCCTTGGGGTGGTGGAACTGTCTCGCCGTGACTACCTGGCGCGGCTGGGCGTCGCCCTCGAGGGGGAGCACCGCAACACCTGGTCGAACGCCGAGCGCTGGAACTCCCGCCGGCTGCTGGCGGCCCACGTCTGAACCACTGGTCCCCGCGGCGGGCACACTTTTCGCATGGTGATTGATGCGAGGCCCCGAGGATCGCTGTGGGGGCCGTTGCTGATTCTGTCGTCGTTCACGCTTCCGCTCGCAGGATTCGGGTTCTGGCTGCAGGTCAGCGGATACGACTCCCGTTGGTACGACACCGGGAAGTCGATTCTCGGGGCGATCGGCTTGGTGGTGCTGTGGTGGCTGCTGCGGCGCGAGGGCACGACCCTTCGGGGTTGCGTGGGACGGTTCAGGGCCAAGGACCTGGGGTGGGCATTGGTGGTGGGGCTCGGAATGTCCGCCATCTCCCTCGGGACCTGGCTGATCGCGGCTGATTGGCTCAGGAGAAAAACACCGGCCCCGGACAGCGAGTTCTATCCCTTCTCCACCGAGTTCATGATCAGGGCCCTGGTGGAACCGGTCTGGATCACGTTCATGGTCAATCTGCTGTTCCTCGGTTATGCCCTGCCCCGGCTGCGCGCACGGTTCGGCCCGGTGTGGGCGACGGTGATCGTCGCCTTCTGCTCCGGGCTGGTGCAGATGGGATACAACCTCCAGGGCCCGGTGACGATGATGATCTCGATGCTTCTCGGATTCCTGTTGGTGATTCCCCCGGCCCTGGTCACGCTGGCGACGGGGAGCACCTGGCCGGGTTTCCTCGGATACCTGTTCATGGTTCAACTGAGGCAACTCGAAGAAGTGCTCCTCGCCCTTCTGCTCCTTGCCTACATGCCGGTGTTCTGGCTTCCGCTGATCCTGGTGGCCCTGGCGGTCTGCTGCTGGTGCGGGGCGAAGACCCAGGGGCGAGGTGCCGGTCCCCGGCCCGGTGCACCCGGGGGTGACCTTGGGGGTGTGTCCTAGCTGGCGGCCGGGGTGGTGGGGAACCAGACCCCCGATCCGTGGGCGCGGGTCATGGCCTCCGGGAGGCCCGCCACGATGTCCTGCTGGCGGCGGTTCGACTCGTCCCACGAGGTCTGTGCCGTGGTCCAGGCGTGCCGGGCGGCGTCGTCCCAGTGCGCCATCGAACTCGACAGTTCGCTGCGTAGCACCGCCAGGAGGGTGTTCAGTTCGGCGTTGGCGTCGGCCAGGCCCGCGATGCCTTCGGGAAGCGACGCCGGGTATCCGTGCTGGGGGGTTTCGGGACGCGCCCGGCGGGCCTGCGGTTGCGGGTCGTGGGTTTGGGGGTGCGCCCGGCGGGCCTGCGGGTGTGCGCGGCGCGCGGGAGGGGTGGGCACCTCCGCCTGGCCGGTGAGGCTGGCGTGCACCATGTCGAGGCCCTGCTTCACCCGTTCGAACTCGGAGTCGAACTGGCTGTAGTCGTGCTGGAACGTGTTGAACTCGCTCGCTCCCCAGCGGGATGCGAGCGCGGGAAGCTGTTTCTGCAGCCGGATCTGGAGGTCGTGGATCTGCTGGTGCTTCGTCTCGACCTGCCCAGCGGCCTGCGCCATCACGGGGTTGTCCGCGCGTTTGGGGGCCATGGTGTTCTCTTCCGGTCGGGTGCTTTCGAAAAACCCTATGCCCGGGTGGGGTCACCGCGGGGAAGGTCGTGGTCACGGCAAGTTGCGCGGCGCTACCCTGTGCGGGTGCTCGGATATTTCGGACCCGCGGGGACGTTCACCCATCAGGCCCTGCTCACCATCGACGACTCCGGTGGCGTTCCCTTCGCCAGCGTCGGAGAGGCTCTGGACGCGGTCAGGCAGGGGCATGTCGACGGCGTCGTGGTGCCGATCGAGAACTCCGTAGAGGGCGGGGTTTCCGCCACCCTGGACAAGCTCGTCGACGGCGATCCCCTGGTGGTCACTGCCGAGGTGGTGATTCCCGTCGAGTTCGGGATCTATGTGCGCCCCGGCACCACCCTCGACGACGTCACCTCGGTGCTCACCCACGGACACGCGGCCGCTCAGTGCCGCGACTGGCTGGCCACGATGATCCCCGACGCGCAGGTGACGGAGGCCGGTTCCACGGCGGGCGCGGCCAAGGAGGTCGCGGATCCGGCCTCCCGCTACGACGCCGCCATCTGCGCGCGGGTCGCGGGCCGGCTCTACGGGCTCGAGGAGCTGGCCCACTCCATCGAGGACAATCCGGGTGCGGTGACCCGGTTCGTCGTGGTTTCCCGCCCGGGACGGGTACCGGAACGCACCGGCGCGGACAAGACCACCCTGGTGGCCTACATGCACCAGGACCACCCGGGCGCCCTGCTGGAGATCCTGCAGCAGTTCGCGGTGCGCGGGGTGAACCTGTGCCGCATCGAGTCGCGTCCCACCAAGACCATCCTCGGCAGCTACTGCTTCGCCATCGACGCGGAGGGCCACCTCGACGACCGCCGCCTCGCCGAGGCCCTCCTCGGGCTGCGGCGGATCTGCCGCGACGTGATCTTCCTCGGCTCCTATCCGCGCGCCGACGCCCAACCGGCCGATGTGCGCCGGGGCTTCGACGACGAGGCGTTCGAGGAGGCATCCGAGTGGCTGCGGTCGCTCGGCGCGGACTGAGGGACGCGGGGGACAAGAACCGGATGAGCCGACTCGCGACGAGGCCTTCCCCGAAGCTGGTTGAGCCAGCTCGTGAGCGCTAGCGAACGGCTGTGTCGAAACCATCCGGCGGCTGGACGGCGGACCTGACCGCGGCTCCTCGGACGCGCATGGGCGGTTTCGACACGGGCTGCTCCCTCGTCGCGGCCCGGCTCAACCGGCTTCGCTCCCGGCCACCCAACGCCAGCCCAATCGTCGTCCGCCAGCTTTCCCGACGGGAACGCCTGCCTTCTCGTCGAACGCCAGCGCTGTAGCGCAAGCACACGACCACAAGGCAAGCGCTCCCCGGGAAGGACAGGGCCGGGAATCGTGGTCCTGCGACCGGTTGCGCACGGCATCCGCGTAGAGTTCACCCCATGATCGATCCCAAGCTGCTGCGCACCGACCCCGACCTCGTCCGGCGTTCACAGGAGGCCCGCGGGGACTCCGTCGAACTCGTCGACGAACTGGTCTCGGCCGATGAGGCGCGCCGCTCGGGGATCGCGACCCACGACAGGCTGCGTGCCGAGCAGAAGGAACTCGGCAGGCTCATCCCCAAGGCGCAGGGCGACGAGAAGACCGAGCTGCTGGCCCGCACCAAACAGCTCGCCGCCGACGTGAAGGCCGCGCAGGAGCAGTCGGAGGCCGCCGGGGAACGTTTCAACGAGCTGATCATGCAGCTCGGAAACATCGTCATCGACGGTGTGCCGCGCGGCGGTGAGGACGACGGCCTCGTGATCGAGACCGTCGGTGTCCCCCGCGACTTCGCCGCCGAGGGTTTCGAACCCAAGGACCACCTGGAGCTCGGTGAGGCGCTGGGCGCCATCGACATGGAACGCGGCACGAAGATCTCCGGGTCGCGGTTCTACGTGCTCACCGGCATTGGCGCGCGCCTGGAGTTCGCGTTGCTGAACCTGGCCATGACCAAGGCCGTCGAGTGGGGATTCACCGCCATGATCCCCCCGGCGCTGGTGAAACCCGAGGCGATGGCCGGCACCGGTTTCCTCGGTCAGGCCGCCAAGGACGTCTACCATCTCTCCACCGACGACCTCTACCTCGTCGGCACCTCCGAGGTGGCCCTGGCGGCTTTCCACAGCGACGAAATCCTCGACGCCGATTCCCTGCCACGCCGCTACGCCGCGTTCAGCCCCTGCTTCCGCCGCGAGGCCGGTTCCTACGGCAAGGACACCCGAGGCATTTTCCGCGTCCACTGGTTCGACAAGGTCGAGATGTTCATCCACTGCCTGCCCGAGGACGCCGAGGACTGGCACCAGCGACTCCTCGGTTTCGAGAAGGAGTTCCTCCAGGCGCTGGAGATTCCCTTCCAGGTCCTCGACGTCGCATCCGGGGATCTCGGCCTCAGCGCCGCCCGCAAGTACGACTGCTACGCCTGGTTGCCCACCCAGCAGCGCTACCGCGAGGTGACCTCCACCTCCAACTGCACCCAGTTCCAGGCCCGCCGCCTCGGGATCCGGTACCGCACCGAGAAGGGCACCGAGCACGTCGCCACCCTCAACGGCACACTGTGCGCCATGACCCGGATCATCATCATGCTGCTCGAGAACCACCAGCAGGCCGACGGATCGGTGCGCGTCCCCGAGGCGCTGCGCCCCCACCTCGGCGGCCTCGAGGTGCTCACGGCGGGCTGATCCCCACCCGACCGACGGTCCCCACCCACCCGGCAAACGATTCCGGGGGGTGCCTTGTGCGGGCCCGGTCGGCGAGCCCACGAACCCAGGAGAAACTAATGACTTTCAAACCTGCGCTGGTCGCCCTCGACATCGACGGCACCATCGTCAGCGTCGACGGCGACCTTCCCGACGAGGTGCGCGACGCGGTGCGGCGTGTCGTCGCAGCCGGGGTGCCGGTGGTACTCACGACGGGTCGGGCATGGGCCGGGACACAGATAATCTTCGACGCCCTCGGCCTGCCGCCCGGCCCGTCGGTGTGCGCGAACGGAGCGATGATCGTGAACTACCCGCCCGTCGAGGTGGTCCACGAGATTCGGTTCGATCCCGCCGACTCCATCAAGCGGGCGGCCAGGCTGGCGCCGAACGCGGCCATCGCCGTCACCGACGGCATGCTGTGGCGGGTCTCGAAACCCTTCCCCGACGGGGAACTGAACGGCGAGTTCGTCGTGGAGAGCGTCGAGGAACTGGCCTCGCGCCCGGTTTCCCGCATCGTGGTTCACGACCCGGAAACCGACGATGACGTGTTCAACGAGATGGTCGAGGCCCTGGGGCTGCGGGAGGTTTCGTACTACATGGGTTGGTCGTCGTGGGTGGACATCGTCCCCAAGGACGTCGACAAGGCCCGGGGTCTGGAGCGGGTGTGTGGGCAGCTCGGTGTCGCCGCCGCCGACGTGCTGGTCCTCGGCGACGGCTACAACGACATCGAGATGATCCGGTGGGCCGGGCGGGGGGTTGCCATGGGTGACGCCCCCCACGGCGTGAGGGCCGCGGCGGATCACGTCACCGGCGACTTCGGCTCCGGAGGGGCCGTCCAGGAGCTGGAACGCTGGTTCCCCGCGGAAATAAAGGCTGGTTGAGGCGGGAGTCCCGCCCCAACCAGCCCTTGGAAAGGGGTCTCAGGCCACCGAGGAGGCCGGGCTCAGCACCTCGGCGGCGGCTTTCATCACCTCGCGTTTGCCAGGCTTGTTCTTCTGGCTGATGGACTTGACAACCCCGCCTTGGTTCTCGGCGCGCCTGAGGTGACGTTTCACCGTTGAGACGGAGCAGCCGACGCGAGCAGCTATGGCGGACAGCGGCTGGGTGGGGTTGGCCTGCCGCAGCCGGTGGATCTCCGCGTGGTCGAAATTGCGACCCGAGGAGACCCCGGCGAAGCTGTCCAGGTCTTCGGGCTCGACGGTGACTCCGAGGCGGGCGCGGATTTCCCTGCGCTGGGGTTCGGTGGTGCCGGCCACGAAACCCGCGACGTCGTGGAAGACGACGGCGTTGGTGAGGCACTGGGCGCGCAGGGGGCAGTCCCCGCAGAGTTTCGCGGCGTGGGCCACGAGCGCTGCCTGGGTGCGGACTTCGGCGGCGGTCTCGACGCTGTTCTCGTCCTCCAGGAGGGGATTCTGGAAGAGCGAGGCGAACTTGACGCAAGGGGTGGCGTTGTCGAGCGCGATGGTCACGGTGTGGGTCCTCCTTGCCCCTGGCGTTGGGGCTTCGCAATACCTGCTACACCAGATTGGCGGATCCCAACGAAACTGATAAGCGTTTTTGGTAGGGAGGACTACCCGATTTGCCTGGGTATCCGACTTGCTCGCCTCTGAGTATCCGTACTCAGACAAGTTTGCGCGGTAAATCCGCTTTGACTAGGCATTCTGTGAAAATGCTGTCATACTTTCGGTCGAAATGCCCAGTCAGGGGCGAGGCCCCGGAACGCGCTCAGGTCCGGGAGTGAACCGCCGGGGTGGTATGGGTACTCAGGGATCCCCCAGCGGGTGAGCGGGTGCTCACCAGATCCAGCGGACCCCGTAGCCCCAGCCGGGCTGCATGTTCCTGAAGTCGGCGACGGCCCTCTTGTCCATCACCTCGATGGGATGACCGGAAGCGGTGGGGGACATCAACTGGGCGGACCAGGCGCGGTCGATGCGCTCGACGAGGCTTGGGATGCGCGCCTCGAAGTGCAACTCGATCCTCGCGGCGTGCATGGACGTGAGGGGGGCGAACCCGAAGACCGGTTCCAGGCAGTCGTGGTCGGGCAGGCGCACGGACACCGAGAAGGTGTGGGACTCCCCGACGTTCAGGCAGCGGGGGAGCCGCAGCTGGACGGTCCGCGAGCCGCCGGTATCCTGAACCCCCGCCAGCCTGCACCCCTCGAGGGCGTAGTACCTCAGCTCGGGGTCGCGCAGCAGGGGCAGGAACAGGTGCTCGTTGAGGGCGTTGAAACCGTCGCGGAGGGCCATCACCGTGCGGTCCATCAGGATGGTGGGAGAGTCGTCGCGAAGATCCAGCCGGCAGTGGGTTCTCGTCGTGACGAAGTCGATGTTTTCCAGCGCGGGGGCGTGGTCGCCGGCGAGCAGCAGGTGGGTGATCTCGTGGGCGGCCTTCTCGATGTGGCGGTACAGGGTGCGGCGCCCCATCTTCAAAACGGCGGCGGACCGATTCACCCGCTCCCCGGGGGAGCCGGTGATGTCCTTGGAGAACCCGGCGGAGAACAGGAACGCGCTCCGGGTGCCCTCCTCCAGGCACGCCGCGCAGGACAGCAACGCCTTTGACACATGGTGCCTGGCGAAAGGGGAGTCCGGTTCGAGTTTCAACACCTTCAACAGGGGTTCGGGCAGGCGGAGGTCGGGGCTCTGGATTCCGTCGGAGCGCAGTTTCTTGATGGCATCGAACAGCTCCTCGGATGCCGTCTCCCGACAATTCGGGGAGGCGGCCTCGGTTTTCCGTGAGCCGTCCATGGCGAGATACTAGCTTTGGTCATCTGACTTCTGAACTCACAGGCTCGATCCCCCTTGTCGCGGCCATTCGGCGAGCCGAGCTGAGGGTAATGTCCGTCAAAGGATGGCGACGGAAGGAGACTGATGTCCAAATCCTTTGCGCAGTGGTGCGGGCAGTGGCTGGAACGGCTGCCGAAATGGGAACGGTACGCCCCCAAAGGGTTCGGCGTGACCGTGAATCTCGTTGTCAAACGCCTACTGCATCCTGGTGTCACAGCCGGGCCCGAATGGGCGGGCGTGGAGCGGGGGGAGAGAATCGGGGACGAACGCGGCCGGGAGCTGCTGACCTGGCTCGACGGGCGGCGCGACGTCGTGGAGAAACTGCTGACCCTGCTGCGGACCGGCGTGGACGATGCCATGGCCCGGGCGCGGCAGCAGGGACTGGACGTGACCGTCAGCAGGGTCGCCGAGGCGCTCGCCGTAGCCATCGGGTCGAAGTGGAAACAGGCCGTGGTGCTCACCGACATGGAGGTCGAGTCGGTGTGGGAAACCTTCCTGCGCAACAGCGTCCCGCTGGGCAGGCGGATGGGCAGGCGCGAGTTCGCCGGATACCAGGGGCTCTTCGACCGGATCTGGGAGGATAAGGGACGCGCCAGCCTGGACGCCGAACCCTACGGGCGCTACGGACTGGGCGAGAACGAACGGCCGCCGCTGGTGGTAGAGGAGAGGGAGAACGTCTTCCTCGGTCTGCAGCGTTCGGTCTTCTCCCGGTTTTCTTTCGCGGCGCGAGAACCGTATGTGAGGGGGAGCGCCGATGAGATTGCGCGACGCGAGGTCTCCCGGACCTGCGCCAGGCTCGGGCTGATCGACGAATCGGCCCGGATCGCGCTGAGAAGCCTGCACGCCGGCTTGATGAACGGGCCTTCCGGCCCCGGTTGGAAACCCCCGGGCGCCACACCCGGGAAACGAGCCTGGAACGACGACCTCCTGCCGCTCGGGGAGGAGACCGACCCACAGGGCGATCCCGCCCTGGAATGGGAGGGGATCCACGCCGGGCTGGCGGCGCTGGCCCAGGCGATGATCGCCACTTTCACCGGCCGAACCCTTCAGGGGCAGTACCTGAAACTGGCCGAGAAGATGGAGGAGGCCCACCAGGACGCCATGCGCCGCGCTTGGCACGAGTGCTTCCGGCTGGACATGACCGGAAGGCCCGTCACGGAGGCCAAGGCGTCGAAAATCGTCAAGCAGGCTATCTACGGAGGCATTCCGAGCGGCCAGAAACAGCGAAGGGATCCCCGTCGGTTGACGGGCGGCCACAAGGACGAGATCCCGCCGGAGGACGCGGGCGGGTCGGCGGAAGCCGATCGGCTGGCACTGTTCGAGCGCGCCCTCGAATGGCTGCGCGCCGACGAGGAACGCGCCCGGGCGGTCGTCCGGGGCGACGAGGACGCGACCGCCGAGTACGAGCGCGCCGCCGCCGAACTGGGACTCCCGAGCATTGACGAGGTGTGCCATCACATGGACCAGGACTGGAAACAATGAGTGAAACCGACAAACAGATCGTCATCGAGGCGCTCGGCGGTGGCCCGGTGCAGGTGGGGACGGGGGGACCGGCGCCGGCGGGAAACGTCACGCTGCCCTTGAGAACCGTAGTCGTCGTGGTGAATCCCGCCGAACCCGAGGAGGCGCCCTGCTGCCTGGTGGCCGACGTCGACGAGTCCCAGGAGGAACTGGCCGATCTCTACGGCGGCGCCACGGCCGGGCTCGCGTCGCGGGCCGCCGAATGGGACGGGCCGGGGCGGGTCGGGAAGCTGCCCCTTGCTCCCGATGACGAGGACATGGCCGGGGCGGTGGCGCGGCTCGGGGTGGTGCGCTGGCTGCAGGAATGGTCGCCGTTGCCGCTCGACTGGCGGCTGCTGCGGCTGGAGGAACTGACCCTGGTTGCCTCGCTCACCGGGCGTCTCGCGGACGAACCCGACCGGCTGCCCGAACTGGCAGAGCTGTGCAGGTACTTCCACGACCACATCGACGAGGAGGAGTTCGCACCCCTGACCGGGCTGCTCGGGGACGCGCTGGAGCAGGTCGCGAACCGGTTCCCGCTGTCCGGGGAATCGGGTGATTGGGCGCGTCAGCTGCTGGCCACCTGGCCCCCCGGGGAGGAGACCACTTCACCCGGGCGGCTGGACGTCGAACTCATCGGCCGGTTCACGCCCGAACTGGCCTTGGCGGCGGGCCCGGAGCGATGGGGAAAGCTTGCCGAATCCGCGACCGTCGACTGGGAACAGCTGCCGCGCGGCTGGGTGGCAACGGGCGAGAACAACGCCCGGTGGGTGCTGGACCTTGACGTCGAGGGGAAGATCCACTGCGCCGTCGCGGTGGACGGGCCGCAGGAGGTGCGCTGGTTCGGCGGAGTGTCCTGGGGGAGGGAACTGAACGAGGACGACCGGCTCGGTTTCGACCTGTTCTCCGGAGATGTCCCCGAACCGGTGCTGAGTGGGGAGCTCGGCTACGATCCACGGACCCGCGGCTGGGCCGGGTCGGTGACCGGGACGGCGGTGCAGACGGCCAGGCTGAAACAGGGCCGCGAGGCGGGAGCTGGGAGGTCGCTGCGGGTGCGCCGCGACACCACCCTGCGGGAAACCTTCGCCCCGGTGGCCGCGGCAGCGCGTCGCTGGTCGGTGCGGGGGGTGAGCGCCCTGAGGCTCCTGACCGCCGCCGACGACCGGGATCTGCGGGCCGGAGCGGTCGCGGCCCTGACGGAGGCGGCTTCGTGCTGGGATGCGGCCGGGTGGAAACGCGACGCCGAGGCCTGCCGCGGCCTGCTGCGGAAGGTGGGTTCGGGCGAGTGGAAGGACTGGGTGGGCCTCACCGTCGCCGAACAATGGTTGCTCCACCCGAGGTCGTGAGAACGCGAAAGCGGGGTGCGTGTAGCGCACCCCGCGGTTTGTTCACTTCGCGGCCCGGGCCGCCCGGTAGATCACCAACCCCACACCATGAGTGTTCACCTCCTAGATCTCGAAGGCAGTGCCTTCGTTTCACCCGACATTCGGATCTAGCGGTGCCCGGGAACGTGGCCGTGGGGCGAACCCTGAGGTTCGCCCCACGAATGATGAGATTGCGGTTCGCAGCCCCGGCTGCGTTTCATGTCACCAACGACACAGCATGTCGCGCCTCCTTCCGTGCACCTCGGGGGAAACCCCTTTGCTGCACATGCAGATCCAGACCCAGGAGCGGGCCGTCTTCCGGCGGGGCTCCCCGGCCCGGGGGAATGCTTCGTCGGTGGGGGATCAACGGCCGTCCTGTCCGTCAGGGATCGGTGAGGACACGAAAGGAAACCTGCGATGACGTCATCACGACCTCCGGGGCGGGGCAACGGCCCCGTCTTCATCTCCTACCACCAGAAAAGCGGGACCGCCGACGCCGAGTTCATCGAAACCTATCTGCGCGCCGGGGGAATCGTGCCCTGGCGCGACATCCGTGACCTCGAGGCCGGAACGGTCGAACGCAACATCACCCAGGCCTTCGAAGAAGGGCTGAGCGGCGGGGTGCTGCTGCTCTCCGACGGCATCTCCGAGAGCAGTTTCGTCCCCAAGACCGAGGCGCCACTGCTGGTCGGGGCCCACAAGGCCGACCCGGAGGGCTTCCAGCTGCACATCATCAACACCTTCCGGAAACCCGGTTCCCTGGACGAATGCGACTTCAAAGCGCCCGGTAAACAGCTGGGGACGAAATACCCGGAGGCGGAACAGCTCAATGACCATCTCCAGCGGCGGCTGCTGCACTCCGACGACAAGGGCGGCAAACCGGTCAGCGAACTGAACCTGGTCCTTCGCGACCTGCTGCGCAACCGCCTCAAGGTGCGCCGGCCGCAGCTCGACGACGGGGAGATCGAGATCGGCCTCCAGACCCGGCCCGAACCCAACCACCTGCCCGCGGACGGCCGAACCCTCCCTGAGGCCGACCTCCACATCCGGCTCCGGCAGGATAACGCCACGCAGATCCCGGAGGAACTCGACTACCGCTGCCTGCAGCAGGCGCTGCCGGTGCTCATCGACGAACTCCACGCGGCCCGGATCAGGCGTGTCCTCTTCCGGGGTGGCTGCCACCCGAGCCTGGCGTGGGCGCTCGGCGCGGCGCTGCCGCACGCCCGCGAGATCGAGCACTTCACCTGGCGCGACACCTACGGAAAGGACTGGGTCTCCGCGGATGAACCCGAGGAACACAGCACCAGCATCCACCTGGAAACCCTGAACCCCGACGGGAGCAGACGCGCCCTCGGGTTCGCTCCCGGCGAGATACCCTCCGGAGCCGAGCTGCGGCGGGTCCTCTGGGGGGATGCACCCGCGAAGAACGCCGTCGTGCTGCTGGCCGCCGACGACCTGCGCCCCCAGCCCCTGCTCGCCCTGGCCGAGAAGCTGGAGGACCCGGCGGTGCTGGTCATCAACCTCCACACCCCCTCCGCCGACGGCGCCAAGAAATGGATCGACCACACCGAGGGGGCCGGGCTGGCCAGGCGCGCGGGCGAAATCCTCCGGAGGCTCAGGGACCTCGCCAAACTGCACCTCGCGGTCAGTGCCCCCGCCGCCATGGCGGCCCTGACGGCCCGCTGGTGCAACACCCTGACGATCGATTTCTACGAACTCGGCAACACCGGTATGGGCGCCCGCGAATACATCCGGGTGTTGCGCACCGAATCCGGTAACAAATCCCCCATCACGGGGGTCTTCCCCCAGGGCGTGCCCCAGGTGGACGAGGTGAGGAAACTCATCAACCTCACCCCGCACGACGTCACCTACTATCCCGAGGCGGGGGAACCGTTCACGTGGGCGGCCCCCGAGGGGCCCGACCAGTGGGTGCGGCGCCAGGAGCAGTCCGAGGAGCTGCCGTCGCTCCGGGTTCAGGGACGCGAGATCCCGGTTACGAGGATCCGGCAGGGAGCCATCGCCCCGGAGCCGGACCCGATGCCGGGGGTCGGCTACATCGTGCCGCGGATCAGCGCCGAGACGGCCCGCAGACCCGATTTCTTCTTCCCGCACGGCGAGGTCCGCGGCCAGGGCGGCGGCATCATCGGATGCCGCAGACTCGGATGCTTCGAGGCGGTCTCGAACAGGGTCCGGCCCTACCTCGAACTCCTCGACCCCGTCCCACAGGACTGAACGTGGAGTCGCCGAGATCTCTGCCCGCGGTGCGGGTCAGGATCTGGCAGGTTCTACTGCGGGCGGAGACAGGGGAACGTCACCTGACCCCCACGCCCTCGGGAATCCACGCGATGGTCTCGTCGTGGCTGCACCGGTCGCCGGGTGGCGGCGACGGGGAGCCGCATTCCGAGGAACACCGGTACGCGGTGCGGTGGCGGCAGGTCAGCGAGTTCGCCGTGCTCGTGGAGTTGCGGCTGTTCGACGACTTCCTGACCCCGCTGCTGGTTGACCGCGTCGCGTTCGGGAACCGGGAGCGGCTCGGCATGGTGACGCTGCGGGTCGAGGGGATCCAGGAGGTGGCCTCGGTGAATCTCGCCGGGATCGCGGGCAGGCCGTCGAAGGGATGGCGGTTGCGATTCCCCGAAGGCGTCACCTTCAAACGCGGCGACGTCTTCATGCCCTGGCCCGATCCGTACCTGCTGCTGGGCAGCATCCAGCGGCGGCTCGCGCTGATCTGCGGCCGGGACCGGGACGAGCAGCGCCTGCCGCGGGAGGTGATGGCGTCGGTGTTTCCCACGCAGGTGGAACTCCAGTCCGTGCGATGGACCGAGGGGGATCCCAGCCGGGCCAGCCTCCGTGACGTCCGCGTCGTGCTCGGGGAGGTCGACTGGCTCTGCACCGGCGACGCGGCCTCGTCGAGCTTGATCGACCGGCTCCTCCAGGTGGGGGAACTGACCGGCATCGGGGCACGAACGGCTTGGGGAGCCGGTGTGCTGGAGATCGCGGACCGGGTTCCGATGCGCGCGATCGCCACGGGAAACAAGCGCCGTTCCCGGCGCGTCCCGTCCCGTCCGTCAGGGATTGGCAGGACCGGGAGAACCCCATTCCCCCGGTTTGCGGGGGAATCGGGGGAATGGGGATTCGGCGACGAGCGGCCGGGCGGGTCGCTGGATAGGAGGTTTGGCAGTGAATGAATACGCCTACGTCGAGGAGATCGACGAGGACCACGTCCGGGTGTGGCCGCTGACCGATTCGGAGCTCACGTGGAATGGAGAAAAAGTCCTGACGCGAAAGGATGGCTTCACGCTCGAAATCGAAATGTGCCTCGGGTATGAGAAAGGGAACCCCGGATACTACTTGGTGGAAACCGATGAGCTACCTGAGGTGTGCATGTTGGAATCTCCCATTTCTGGAACCTCGGTCGGTTCCAAGAGAAGCAAAACTTGGAGAAAGGAACTGTGGATTCCCGAAGGAAGTGGCGGGCTGGAAGGTGCTCTCCGTGACAAAGCCTACAGCCATGACTTCGATCTCCTGGAGGTCGAACCTAAACGGTTGTGCTGGGGTGGCGAAGGTCTTGGCAGGTGGATTGAGACGGCCAAGGAGGAAGTTGAGCGAAAAGCCGCACGCAAGAAGGCCGGTGAAATCCGGGAGAAGCTGAAAGAGTTCCACGACGGCGGGAAGGCTTTCATCAATCCCTACACCTTCGTTCCGCTGCCCGACAAGGTAAAACGGGACAAACCCCACGGCCACGCGAGGGCAGTCGAGGGCGGGCTTACCGGGTATCTCGACGTGGAGTTCGCCTTCCGTTCCCCGCTCATGATGCCGGTGGACTGGAACACCCCCGGGGAGACAACCGTCACCGGCACCCGGATCGAGGAGCGTGTCACGGTGCCGGGATCCTCCGTGCGGGGTGCCGTCCGGTCGCTGTTCGAGGTGATCAGCAGCAGTTGCCTGTCCATACTCGACCCCGACTACCGGCCCGCTCACCGGGCGTCGCTGGAAATGCGCCCCGACAAGCGGCTGGCAGTGGTTGACGAGGTCGATTCCGACGGGAAAGTGATCTCGGTGCTGCCCACCAGCAAGGTGGTGTGGATCCGGGCCGAGGCGCTGTGGCACCTGTTCGGCGGGGCGGCGGGGCTGCGTTCCGGGGTGCGGATCTCCCTCGACGAGAATGCCATCTACGAACGGAGTTTCGGCGGCGACAAGGGCAAACCCGTGAAACGCGAACAGCTCAAACCGGAGGGGGAGCCCACCCTCAAGAAGGGCGGCGACTGGGTGGTGCATGTCGCCGACGCCGGGACGAAGGGCGACCACCCCGCCGATCACATCTATGTGGCCGTGGGCAAACTCGAAACCACCCCGATCCGGCTGGGCGAGATGACCTGGGAGGACTACCGGGAGCTGTGCAGGTACTCGGTGGACGTGACCGGCGGAGGGCTCGCCCCCTCGGCGCCCGCATGGGATGCCGAGGAATGGTCGGGAGTGGCGGTGATGGTCAAGCACACGGACAGGAGCAGAGGGAATAGAGAAACCGCCATCGGGAAGCGACGCAAGAGCGACGGCGCCCTGGCCCCGGGCGATTCGGTGTGGATCACCACCCGGAGCGAGGGCGGCGAGCGCGTGGTCACCGGGCTCACGATGTCGTCGAGCTGGCGGGAGCTCGGGAAGGGCCCGATCCGCAACCGGCTTCCCGACGAGTCCCTGCTGCCGTGCCGCGACCCGGATGAGCTGTGCCCCGCCTGCGCCACCTTCGGTTTCATCGAGGCCCGCGCCGAGGGTCAGCGACGCGACCAGGCGGAACACAACGCCTACGCCTCCCACCTGCGGTTCGGGGCCTTCGAAACCGACGCTCCGGTGCCGCTGCGCCTGGTGCTTCCCCCGCCGACTCGCTCCCCGCGTCCGAGCGCCGGGGCGTTCTACCTGGAACACCTCACAGCGGAGGGCGAGAACCGGGAGGCGGGTGTGGCCGAGCTCGGGAAGCCGGCGTCGCGGTGGGGCGGTCAGTTGGACAGCTCCGGGATGCGGAGGATCGCTGGTCGCAAGTTCTACTGGCACGGCCAGGAACCCAAGGACACGACCCTCACGCCTCGCCAGGTGCGTCGCGCTCACTACCCGAAGGAAGGCGCCCCCGACTGCCAGGAGACCATGCGCTGGATCACCGAGGGAACCCCCGTCCTGAAGGGACGGATCCACTTCGAGAACATCGACGCCCGCCAGCTCGGGCTCCTCATGCTCGCACTGGAACCCCGGGAACTCGCGAAACGCGCCGGTATAACCGTCAACGGTGAACTTGCCACCCACCTCGGTGGCGGTAAGGGCCTGGGCTTCGGCACCGCCGTCGGCCGCATCACCGCAACCTGCATCCAGGATGCCGCGGGCAGGTACCGTGCCGGCGCGGGGAAGGTGGAGGTGGATCCTTGGGGGGCCGCCATGCAGGTCATCGACCCGGATGTGCCGTGGATCACCGGGCTGGTCAAGGCGCTCGGCACCGAAAGCGTCCCCGCCGACCGAATCTGGTACCCGACCATGGGCAACTTCACCCAGCGGGACAGTGACGTGCAGCAGAAGAAGTTTGACAAGAGCTTCGAGTACTACGCCAGGTTCTCCGGAGGCAAGGACAAGAAAACCCGGATGCGCACCCTCCCCAGGATCGACGACCCGATCCAGTACATGAGCAACGAGAACTGAAAGGACCGGAGATGACTTGTTTCGCATCCATCGGGGTCAAACAGATTCAGGGTTATCTCGCTCGGTCCCGTCGCCTGTGGGGACGCCGCGGCGCCTCCGACATGCTGGCCTACCTCACCGACACCACCGGGGCCGCCGACCGCATCGAGGAACGCAGTTTCGAGACCGCGGGGGAGATCCTGCAGGGTTTCCCCGGGGTGACGGTCAACGACGATGCCGTTGACGTCGACTCGGTGCTGAACATCCGGGGCGAGGATCCCGGCGAGGTCCGCAAGGCCACCGAGGCCCTCGCGCTCAACATCAAACTGCACCTGCCCGCCGCACACGTCCACACCACCTTCCGGAAAGCTGCCGGGTACGGCGACGTCATCCGCGCCGAGGACGAGGACATTCCTGCCGAAACCAGGCAGTATCCGCCGTCGATGATCGAGTTTCCCCTGGCCCATCACTGCGACGAATGCTCCTCGGGCATGGCTGCGGAGGAAACCTCGGTGGGTGAGGAGACGACGCGGCTGTGCGGCGACTGCGCCTCCCGTGCTCCGCGGTCGGGCCGCAACAGGCTCCTGAACTGGTCCCTGCTGGGTGGGGTCCAGCAGGGATTCATGGTGGAGCAGGTCATGCTTCGCGAGCTCCGGAAGCAGGAGAAATTCGGAAATCTCACACAGGTGGAGCATTTCAAGGAGTTGGCGCAGCTCGGTGATCTCGGCTCCGAGGGGTCGCGCACCCACACCAGCAACCACGTCGCCACCATCTTCGCCGACGGCAACGGCTTCGGGAAGCTGTTTCGGGAGCTGAGGGTGGCTGCTGCGGATTCGGAGGGCGGTCTGCAGGAGCTGCGGAGGGTGTCCAAGGCCGTCAAGGACGCCACGAAACAGGCGCTGCGCAAAGCCATCGAGGAGATCACAGACGACCGGGTCGCCGCATCGAACCGCATGCCCGCCGTCCCGCACATCCTCGGCGGCGACGACGTGCTGGTGACCGTACCCGCCACCAAGGCATGGCCCTTCCTCATCGCATTCCTGAAACACCTGGAACAGGAATCGGGCAGCGACACCTTTGGACTGGGGGCGGGGAAGGTCAGCTTCTCCGCGGGCATGGTGATCTGCAAACTCGCCTACCCCATCGGCGATCAGGTGGAGCTGGCCACCGCCCTGCTGCGCACCGCCAAGGAAGCGGTGAGGGGCAACGACTGGTCCTTCGCCTGGCTGGACGTCACCAACGAGGGTCCCAAACCGCCGAGACGATTCCTCACCCTCGATGACTGGGGGCGGATCGAGGAACTCCGGGACCTGGCGCGCCGGCTCGGCGACGACGAACGCGGCAACGCGGCGCGCGCCACCCTGCGCCAGGAACTGCGGATCAGGGACGAGAAGGACCGCACCCTGCACCTGAGACACCGGGCCGGCAGGCTGCCCGGGGTCGCGGACCTCCTGAACGCGGTGTTTGGAAGGAACTGGGAGCGGGCCACGAACCAGGGCGCCGAGGAACTCCTGACGGTACTGAACATCATGAGGTGGTACGCATGACGACGACCAAGACCACGATCGAGCTGGACATCCGTTTCAACACCGCCTTCCGCATCTCCCAGGGATACGGGCAGGGGGAGGTCGACGACGTGATCGACGAGGAAAATCCGCTGCCGGCCACGTCGCTGAAAGGCGTCATGCGGGACGCCGCCCGCATGGTCCTGCCGGGAAAACGACAAGGCGACAAATACGTCGACCATCACCTGGTGGACGCCGTCTTCGGGAAACGCGGCAGCGACAGCTCCCCGTGGAACTTCTCGGACGGGAAACTCGACCACACGGATGATCCCCGGGAGCGGATCCGGGTGCGTTCCCGGGTGGCCATCGACGAGCAGCGCCGCGCCCGGGCCGGGGCGTTGCTCTTCGCGGAGGAGCTGCACGCGGACCGGGCCACCGCGACGATCTCCCTGACCCAGCCCCTGCCCCCGGAGGAGCTGGACACACACGTCGCGCTGCTGCACGTCGCCGCGCGGCTGGTCGACGGGATCGGCGCCGACCGGCGTCGCGGCCTGGGGTGGGTGAGCATCACCACCGACGCCGACGACATCGAGGCAATGGTCGACAGGATCGAGCGCGCCAGGAACGGGCAGGCCGGGAACGAGCAGGTCAGGAGCGAATCATGAGCTGGTGGCGGGTAACGGTGACAAGCGAACAGGCGATCGTCGTCGGCACCGGGGCCACCCGGGCCTTCCACACTCCGAGCCTCGGATACATTCCCGGTTCCACGCTGCGCGGGGCGCTGGCCACCGCCTGGCGGATCCGGTACGGCGACCCGGATCCTGCCTTCCGGAAAACCTTCGACCACTCGGTGCGGTTCGGGCCCCTGCTGGCCGTGACGGGGGACGTCGCCAGCCAGTCCGTGCTGCGCCGCAAGTACGCCCCCGGCGACGGCGAATACGTCGACTGCGCCTTCGAGGACGCGGGGGATGCCGTGGGAGAACACCTCAAGGGCGACGTGATCTGGGGCGACAAGAACGCATTGAAGGTGGTGACCACCACCGCCATCGACCCCGAGAAACGCACCGCGCTCGACGGGAACCTGTTCTCCCGCGAGGCTCACCGTCGCCGACAGACCTACCACGGCCTGATCCACGGCGACGAGAACCTGGTGGGGAGATTGGTGGAGCTGGAATCCGCCAGCATCGGGGGTCGCAGAAGCGTCATGGGGCGCGCCCGGATCCGGATCGAACCGACACCACCACCCGAGCTGCCCGCATCGGGGGATGTGGTGCTGCGCACCCTGTCACCGACGATCCGCCTGAATGAGGCGGGCGCACCCACCCTCGAGTGGAAAGGAATGAAAACCTTCGAGGGTTTTGAGGTCGTGGATGCCTGGGGTGGCAGAGTCGCAGGCGAGGGGATCAGCGGCTGGCACATGGCTTCCGGCACCCCGAAACCCGGGGACATCGCCATCGCGCCCGGGGCCGTCGTGAAACTGCGGGAACCCGACCGGGACAAGGTGCTGGAGCTGCTGGAACGCGGCCTCGGGACCCGCAGGGCCGAGGGATTCGGATGGCTCGAACAGGTAACGAAACCCTGGCGGCCACCCGGCGGGAAACCCGGCGAGGAACAAACCGGGGAAGTCGCAACCCCGGACCTCGACGCAATGCTCGGCTGGCCGCTGGAGGACCGCAGGGCGGTGGCGGGCTGGCTGCAGGAACTGCGGGAGGGCGACGACACCAAGACCCTGGAGGGCAGGCGCGCCTGGCTGAACCTGACGGAGGGTCGACGGGCGGCGGCCCGGCGCGTGATCCGCGACACCCCACAGGCGCAGCGCAACGTGTGGGCATCGAGGCTACGAGAGGGACGGAACTGACATGATTCTCACCTACATTCGAGTGACGATCCGCCCGTTGGGACCGTGGCGTGTCGGAGCGGTCGGACAGGACCAGGCCGCACTCGAAACGCTGCGCGATAACGCCGGGAGGCCGGCGCTGCCGCCGTCGAGCCTGGCCGGTTCCTTCCGGGCCGGCATCGACGAGGCAGCCCGGGAACTCCTCATGGGTCAGGAGAAAATGAAGGACGGAAAACCAGATTTCCGGGCCTCTACGCTGTGGTTCCTCGGCACCCGGCTCACCGGCGGCGAGGACGGACAGCCGGAGATCAGGCGCCGCACCGCCACCGCCGTCGACCGGAACCGTCGCGCGGCCCGCAACTACGGGTCGCACGACGTCGAGGAGGTCTACGACACCGAAACCATCCAGCTCTACCTGCGGCACGAGGGCGACCCCGCCAAGGCGCTACAGCTACTCGGACGGTGGCAGGTCACCATCGGGGGCGGGATCAGCACGGGCCTCGGGCGCGCCAAGGTGACGGCCATCTCGTACCGCACCCTGGATCTGTCGCAACCCGCCGACCTGCTGGCCCGGGTCTCACTGCGGGACGCCGGACCGGACGCCCTCGACGAGCTGCTGCAAGGCGGCGCCAAACATAAGGTGACCGCCGAGGAATCACCCACCCTCCTGAAAGCGACGATCCGCATCGACGGACTGAACCTTCCCACCCAAAACCTGAAGGATCAGCTGAGGCCGGAGGACCACTGGTTCCACGGCACCCGGTGGAAGGGAATCCTCCGGGGCCGGGTGGAATACATCGGACGCAGCCTCGGTCTGGATGTCTGTGGCGCGGAGGACCAGCAGTGGCGCGGCTGCGGGAGGTGTTCCGTCTGTGAGGTCTTCGGGTCCGGGGAAACCGGGGTGGGCAGGTGGAGTTTCCACTTCACCCCACTGAAACCCGACCACCCGGCGGGACGGACCCGCAACGCCATCGACCGTTTCACCGGAGGGGTGGCGGAGAAGAAACTCTTCCCCGAGAGGACGGTGACCTCCCGGGCGCGGCTGGTGATCGGGCAGCTGAGCGGTGTCGAGACGCACCACGCCTGGGTGCTGAAGGCCCTTCTGCTGGCGCTTCGGGACCTGCAGGAGGGATACCTCGGAATCGGGGGCCGGACCTCGACGGGGCTCGGTTCGGTGCGCTTCGAGAAGTTGAGGCTCGGCGAGGAGTTCCAGCGTTTCGGGATGGCCGCGACCACCCCGGAGGCCGTCGAGGGCATCACCGAGGCGGAAATCGAACTGGAAAGAACCCACCGGTCACTGAAGGAGAAGGAGGAGAAGGAGGAAATGCAGCATGCCTGAGCAGAAACGAACCACCGAGACCCGCTACCTTTCCGGGCAGGGCGAGGTGGAATGGTCCCAGCTGCGGAAAGAAGCGGGCGAACTCACCTGCGCCTGGGCCGACTACGAGGGCTTCCACATCGGCCCCTGCCCCGACGAAGCACCCCCATACAGCCACATCTGGGGCTGGAGCCGCGACGGCGAGGTGCTGCTGCGAGGCAGGATCGACGCGGGCAGGGTGATAGCAGGATGGCTGCGGAAAACCCCGGGCGGCGGGAAGAAGGAAAAGGAGGTGCCCACGGTAACCCGGCAGGTCATCACCTGGAAACCCGACCACGAACGCCTGAAAATCAACTTCACGGGAGAGAAAGCAAACTGGCCCGAAAAAATGCAATCGGTGGAGGTCCTAGGAGAAAACCCGGTGACATTCATAAAAGAAGAAAAGGAAAGATCCTGAGAGTATTTATGAAACCGGTTGAGCCGGGCTGCAACGGATGCTTTTTGAAGCTGGTTGAGCCGGGCCGCAACGGATGCTTTTTGAAGTTGGTTGAGCCGGGCCGCGACGAAGGAGCGGCCCGTGTCGAAACCACTCTTCCTGAAACAGATCGGCCCAATCCGTGACGAAGGTTCCTCAAAGCTGGTCGAGCCAGCTCGTGGTGAAAGTTTTTGAAGCTGGTTGAGCCAGCTCGTGAGCGCTAGCGAACGGCTGTGTCGAAACCACTACCGGCGGCCGAACAGCAAACCCGACCGCGCCCTGGGCAGGATCCCGCGCCTCGGGACGGGACCCGGCCCGAGGTAGAATCCGACGAAGATGCCCAACTCCCTGCGACTGGGCATCTTGGAGACACCCTCAGGCAGGGGTGTTGGAGAACGACCAAAAACAGCCTCAGGTGTGTATGGCACTTGACTAGGGGTTTTACCCCATTTAGGGCAGGTTCTGTCCGCTTGTTGGAGGGGGCGAGGAGGGGTGGTGTGTAAAACCGCCGCAACAGGGCTTGTCAGGACGGCGTGCCAGGGGGTAGGGTCTGGAACCACCGCGAATCTTAAAGCGGATTGAAACAGATCCAGTAGATTGACAGCTCGCTTGTGGCTCGTCTGAAACCACCGTGAACCTTAAAGCGGATTGAAACATGACCGCCTGCATGAGGCGGGCCCATCGATCGTCTGAAACCACCGCGAACCTTAAAGCGGATTGAAAAACTGGATTGAGTCAGTTCGGCGAGCTGTTCCCATGAAGAATCGTTGAGAACCTCGATGGGTTGTTTTCGTCGTATTCGACCTCTTCTTGCGCAGGGCGAGTTGGGGATTTCGTACATGACGCGGAGGGGAAAATAATGACTACTGACAACCTCCTTCTCGAAGAGGAGAAGGTGGTGGAGTGTTTCACCCTGCCCGCGCTTCGTTGCGCCTGGGAGAGGGTGTTGAAGAAGGACGCCCAGGACGGTGACATCTCCGATTCTGTGGAGCGGTTCGCCGAGGGGGTTCAGGAAAGACTGGAGGAGCTCACCGAGGAACTCCGGGCGGGGACGTTCTGGCCCTCGGACCTGACCCGGGTGGTGATCCCCAAGAAGAACGGGGAACGTTTCCTGGACATCCCCTCAGTGCGTGACCGGATAGTGGAACGGGCAATCCTGGAACACATCAACCCGGCCATCGACCCGCTCTTCGGGGCCACCGCGTTCGGTTACCGCCCCGGACTGGGGGTGGCGGACGCCGCCCAGGAGGTGGTGCGACTCCGCGAGGAGGGCTACACCCACGTCCTGCGAACGGACATGCACGACTGTTTCCCGTCGCTTCCCGTGGCCCTGTTGCGTCGCCAGCTGGAGTTTCTGATAGCCGAACCCGAGATCCTGGTCGTGGTTGACCTGCTGCTCGACCGCTGCACCCGGTTCCCCGGGAAGGGGCGGGGCGTCTTCCCCGGACTGCCGCAGGGCAGCCCACTCTCACCGCTGCTCGCGAACCTGGCGCTGATCCCCCTGGACGAGGCACTGGTGGATGCGGGATTTCCGGTGGTGAGATACGCCGACGACCTCGTGATCGCCCTCGAAGAACCCGGGGACGCACCCGAGGCCCTGAGAACAGCAACAAAGGTGTTGAAGGAGCTGGGAATGGAACTTGGAGCGGAGAAAACGGCAGTCGCATCGTTCTTTGAGGGATTCGCCTTCCTGGGAGAGGACTTCGGTCCCCGCTACCCGCCGGCGGAAGGTGAGGGCCGCATCCGGGAACCGGACAAGAAAATCCTCTACGTGGCGAAACAGGGCAGCCGCATCCAGGTGAGAAAAGGACGGGTGCAGGTGATCCAGGACGACCACGAACTGCTTTCCGTGCCCGTCAGCGACATTTCCAGAATGGTGTGTTTCGGCTCGGTCGGGGTGACGGCCGGAGCCCGCAACTGGGCGCTGCAGAACGGGGTCGACGTGCTACTGGCCTCGCGAGGAGGTGGCCTTCACCGTACGATCGAAACAACCCCCAAGAGATGTACTGAACGCCGCCCTATCGTTCCTGTACACGATTCTCCTCGGCGAATGCGTGACCGCCTTGCGGGCCACCGGACTGGACCCGGACATGGGTGTCCTGCACGCCGACCACGACACCCGCCCCAGCCTGGCCCTCGACCTGATGGAGGAGTTCCGCCCACTCGTGGTGGACCACGTCGTGGTGACGGCGGCCCGCAAACACGTTCTCACCGCGTCGCACGGCCGGGAGGTGGCGGGCAAGGGAGGGATTTTCCTCACCGCGGCGGGACGGGAACTGATGCTGGACGCCTACGAACGCAGAATACTCACATGCGTGGCCGGGGCGTTGGACGACTTCCGCTCCACCAGACGAGGCCACCTGTACCAACAGGCCCAGCGGCTACGCGCAGCCATCATGGACCCCGAACAGAAATGGACGGGACTGGCATGGCGATGATGCACCTGGCCGCCTACGACGTACACGAGGACCAGCGACGCGCCCAGTTCTCCGCGCTCCTCCAGGCCTACGGGGACCGCATCCAGTACTCCGTGTTCCTGCTCGGCATCACCCCGGAGGAACTGGTGGAGATCCAGAGCCGGGCAGCCGGCATCATCGACGAAAACACGGACTCGCTGTGGATCGTGAGGCAGTGCGCGGCCTGCTGGGAGGAGGCCCGGACCCTGGGTCAGGCCCATCCACCGGCCCGGGTGCTGCACTACACGGTGATGTGAAGAATCCTGCCGGATCCGCCGACGCCTGGCAGGGCGGGCCGGGAGGCGGCATGAGGGTAGGGTTGAAGGAAGCCGGCAATCCCGGCTGCCCGCAGCCGGGGGTTTTGGAGACACCCTCGGACAGGGGTGGTTGGAGAACGACCAAAAACAGCCTCAGGTGTGTATGCCACTTGACTAGGGGTTTTACCCAATTTAGGACAGGTTCTGTCCGCTTGCTGGAGGGGGTGAGGAGGGGTGGTGTGTAAAACCGCCGCAACAGGGCTTGTCAGGACAGCGTGTCAAGGGGTAGGGTCTGAAACCACCGCGAACCTCAAAGCGGATTGAAACAGAAACTCTTGATGCCACTGATACCTCATTCCCACGTCTGAAACCACCGCGAACCTCAAAGCGGATTGAAACTCCACCAGCACCGGGTAGCTGGCCAACAGTGCGGTGAGTCTGAAGCCACCGCGAACCTCAAAGCGGATTGAAACCCCCAATTAGGCCCAGCCCTACTACCAGGGCAAGTCTGAAACCACCGCGAACCTCAAAGCGGATTGAAACGTCCTGTGTCTACCAGGTAAGCCGCATACACAGGCGTCTGAAACCACCGCGAACCCCAAAGCGAATTGGGTAAGATTTGGCACCAGTGGCGGCATTTTTGCTGTCATTGATGTCTTCCGCAACTGAGGGTTATTGAACCGATTTGTGGGTTTGGGTGAGTGGGGTGCGTCAAGGTCAGCTTGTGGAATGCTGAGTGGGTAGCCGGTCCGTCAGCCGGGTGTAATCGGGTGCCTTTATCTTGAATCGTGTCCGGATGTTTTGAGTGCCATTCCGTAATTCGTCCACTGAGTCGTCGGCGATGGGTGATGAACTCGGGGCGGCCGTGACATCGCGACAAGGCGGGGTGCGCAGGGCCCTGGCTGTGCATCTCCGGGCGAACGTTCGTGGGGTGGGGGTCCCCGTCGCCCGGCGGTGGTGGTTCGTCGCGACGAGGACGTTTCCCCGGTTTGTGTAAGTGGTTAGATAACGAAAGTTAAGGTGGGCGGGTCGGGGCTTGTCATCCGAATGGCTGGCATTTCGCGGAAACTGACGGCGTCCAGTGTCCGTAGGGCGCGGAAAATCGTGGTTTTGGGGGATCTCGGCGGGCCGGAGAGGGCCAAGTGGCCGATTTCTAGCGCTTTTGCTTTCGGGAGGGATGCGCTAGCGTCATAGCTGCATTTTGAAAACTAGCGCGCGAAGGAGGACGTGGATGTCTCTGGGCGAGCTCGGCGAATGGACGTTGCGGGCCAAATGTCGTGACATGGAGGATGTTTTGTTCCCCGAGTCAAAGGACCAACGACGGGTCCGGAACATATGCATGAGCTGCCCAGTGCGCATGGAATGTCTAGCCGAGGCACTCGACAATCGCGTCCAGTGGGGGGTTTGGGGTGGCATGACCGAGCGCGAACGCCGTCGGCTGCTGCGTTCCCGGCCTGACATCACGTCCTGGCGGGAGGTCCTGCTCACCTACGGTCGCCTGGAAGAGGCCAGCTGAGAACTGCCCGCGTCCCTCTTGAAGTCGGTTGAGCCGGTCGGTGAGGGTCAGCGAGCGGGTCGTGTCGAAGCCTCGGTGAGGGTGGCTGGGGGCTGGGTCTGCTGTTCGGGTGCGGGGTGGTTTCGACTCGGGTCGCTCGTTCCTCGCGACCCGGCTCAACCAGCTTCAGAGAAGGAAGCTCGCGATCCGGCTCAATCAGCTTCGAGGAGGGGTTCTCGCGGCCCGGCTTAACCAGCTTTAAAGAGGGGGAGTTGGTTGAGCCGGCCTGCGAGCGTCAGCGAGCGGGTCGTGTCGAAACCATCTTGCGCGTGCCCGGGGAGTCGTGGGCGGTCTGGCCCGGGTGGAGCATTTGATGGCAGGCTTGGGGCATGACCAAATGGGAGTACCTGACCGCACCTATCCTCAGCCATGTGTCGCAGCAGATCCTGAACAACTTCGGGGCCGAAGGCTGGGAACTCGTCACCGTCGCCCCCGGCCCGACCCCCGAAACGATGGTCGGGTACTTCAAGAGGCCGCTGGAGGAGGGACGATGAGCACCCCCACCCAGCGACTCGCCGAACTCGGGCTGACCCTGCCGCCCGTCGCCAAACCCCTCGCCGCCTACACCCCCGCCATCACGGTGGGAAACCAGGTGTGGGTCTCGGGACAGCTGCCCCTGCGCGACGGGAAACTCGTCGCCACGGGCCGCCTCGGTGACGCCGTCGAACCGGCCGAAGGCGCGGAGGCCGCGAAGGTCGCGGCCCTGAACGCCCTGGCCGCAGTCGCCGACCAGGCCGGGGGCCTCGACAACGTGGCCCGCATTCTCAAGGCCGTGGTATTCGTCGCCTCCACCACCGACTTCACCGCCCAGCCGCAGGTCGCCAACGGCGCCTCCGAACTGCTCGGCGAGGTCTTCGGCACCCCGCACGTGCGCAGCGCCGTCGGGGTGGCGGTCCTGCCCATCGACGCCCCCGTCGAGGTGGAGCTGGTGGCCGAACTCGCCGCCAGGTGACGGCGGCCCTGATCGGATCCAGGCTCGCGGCCGCCTACCCGGATGCCCGCTGCGACCTGGACCACCGGTCACCCTTCGAACTGCTCGTCGCAGTCGTCCTGTCCGCCCAGACCACCGACGCCCGCGTCAACCAGGTCACCCCGGAGCTGTTCGCCCGCTATCCCGACGCGGAACACCTCGCGGGGGCGGAACAGGACGACGTCGAGGAAATCATCAGCAGCCTCGGGCTGTACCGGTCCAAGGCGAGATCGCTGACCGGGCTGGCCCGCGCACTCGTCGCCGACCATGACGGCCGGGTACCGGACAGCCTCGACGAACTGGTGAAGCTCCCCGGGGTGGGGCGCAAGACCGCCAACGTCGTGCTCGGGGACGCCTTCGGTATCCCCGGGATCACCCCCGACACCCACGTAATCCGCGTCTCGAACCGGCTCGGCTGGGTGCACTCCACCAAACCCGACGACGTGGAACGCGCCGTCGGGGCGCTGTTCCCGCCCGGCGAGTGGGTGGTGCTCTGCCACCGGATCATCTGGCACGGTCGCCGCTGCTGCCGCGCCCGCACACCCGCCTGCACCGCCTGCCCCGTGGAGGATCTGTGTCCCAGCTCTCAGGCCTGACGGCGGCGCTGCGCGACGGCGCGGCCGGGCCGCTCGGCCAGTTCGGTCGCGCCCCCGACTACGCGCGCCCGGCCGCCGTCCTGATCCTGCTCACCGACGAGCCAGACCCGGCCGTCCTGTTCACCGAACGCGCCGGGGGACTGCGAGCGCACGCCGGACAGATCTCCTTCCCCGGCGGCGGCGCGGAAACCGGCGAAACCCCCGTCGCCACGGCGCTGCGGGAGGCCTGCGAGGAAGTCGGCCTGGATGCGGGACTCGTCACCGTCCTCGGGCAACTCCCGACGGCCTGGGTGCCGGCCAGCGGCTACGAGGTCACCCCCGTCGTCGCACGGTGGTCGGAGCCGCTGCCGCTGGCGCCCGTCGACCCCGGGGAGGTCGCGAACGTACTCCAACTGCGGATATCGCAGCTCAGCGACCCCGCCACCCGCGTCACGGCCACCGTCCCCGGCGGCTACCGCGGCCCCGGATTCCAGCTCGGCGACCTGTTCATCTGGGGCATGACCGCCCACCTCCTCGACGTCACCCTACGGGTCGCGGGCTGGGAACAATCGTGGGACCGGGACCGGGAGGTGCCGGTGCCGGGTCGCTTCCTGAGGGACTGATCCACCGCCGCCGTCGTCGGTTTGCCTGCCGGAGAAACCTGCCGAGAACCCTTCCATCCCCACCGGCGCTGCGACCCCCGCCCCGGACTGCGTCACGACCGGTCGGCTCGCGTGCTGTGGGGTCTACGAAATCCCGGTTGCGCAGCACTCAACCGAGAAAACCGCCCCCGTGGGGGCGAAAACCGGGTTGAGTGCCGCAAAACCGCGCGATCCCTGCGGCACCCCCGTGCCAGACCGGCGTCGGTGTCACGGGAACCGGGCTGAGTGCTGCGCAACCGTGCGACCCCCTGGACGCGCCCCGCAAGTTCTCTTGGAACAGAAACTAGACTTTTTCTGAGTAAGTACTTGCGCATCCGGAAAGTTGTTGTTACCGTAGAGGCACAACGACGAACCGCAGGAGGAACCGACATGACCACCGCCATCAGCTTCCAGAACGTGACCAAGGACTACGCGACCTCCAAGGGCATCGTCCGAGCCCTCCGAGGCCTGGACCTCGAGATCCCGCAGGGCGTGATCTACGGGCTTCTCGGCCCCAACGGGGCGGGCAAAACCACCGCCCTCGAGATCGCCGTCGGGCTGCGCGAGGCCACCGGGGGACTCGCCCGGACCATGGGACTGGACCCGGTCAGGGAAAACGCCGAGGTCAGGAACCGGATCAGCATCCAGCCGCAGAACGCCACCGGATTCGACCTGCTGACCGGCGAGGAACTCCTCGACATCTGGAGCGCCCTCTACCCCAACCCCCGGCCCGCGGAGGAACTGATCCGCCTGCTCGACATGAGCGGCTACATCGACCGGCAGCTGCGACGCCTCTCCGGCGGGCAGCGGCAGCGGGTCAACCTGGCCCTGGCGCTGATCTGCGGAGTGAACGTGACCGTCCTCGACGAACCCTCCACCGGACTCGACCCGATGGCCCGCGCCGACCTGTGGGACGCGCTGCGTCACCTCAAGCAGGAAGGCATGACCATCATCCTGTCCACCCACGACATGGAGGAGGCCGAGGTCCTCTGCGACCACCTGGCCATCATCGACGCCGGCGCAGTCGTCGCCGAGGGCAGCCCGTCGGAGCTGATCGCCGACGCCGAACGACGCCACCAGGGACCGGATCGTTTCCGCGGCCTCACCGACGTCTTCTTCCAGGCCGCAGGCCGTTCCTTCCACCAGCAGAACAAGTGACCCGCAAGGAGATCGTCATGTCAACCCTTTCCATCACCCGCCCACTGACCGCAGCAAACCAGGAGATCGCAATGCCCACCGCGTCCGTCACCCGCAAACTGTTCAAACTCCACTGGCTGGAACTCACCCGCAACCGCGCCCAGTTCATCTTCGCCATGGTGTTTCCCCTGTTCATGGGTGGAATGTTCTTCCTGATCTCGACGGTGATGCCCTCCAGCACCGCAGCCAACTTCGGCGCCATGATCCTGCCCATGAGCGGCTACCTGGCGCTTTCCGGGGTCGCCCTCAACCTGACCGCCGGACCTCTGGTGCAGTACCGGGAACAGGGCACCTTCCGGGTGCTCGGCACCACCCCGCTCAGCCGGACCCGTTTCCTGCTCACCCACCTGTTCCTGCGGGTCGTCTTCGCGATGGCGCTCTGCGCGGCGCTCTACCTCCTCGGGGCGGCAATCGGGCTGGCCGACTGGGCCGCGATCCCGGCCCTCACCGCCGCCTCCCTTCCCGCTCTGCTGATGTTCCTGGCCATCGGGTACTGGCTGGGTGGCGTGATGACCAGCTCCCAGGCCACCAGCAGCGTCAGCGCCTTCCTGCAGGTCGGGTTCCTGTTCATCAGCGGCGCCGGAATCCCAATGTGGCTGCTGCCCGAAACCTTCCAGCAGGTCATCAGCTGGCTGCCGCCGGCCCTGTCCGTCGACCCCCTCTTCTGGGCGGCGAACAGCCCGTTCCAGCGGCACGATCCGTGGCTGACCAGCGGAATCACCATCGTTTTGGCGGCGCTCGTCATGCTGGCGGCGATCCGCACCTTCCGCTGGGAGGTTCGCAGCAGGTGAGACGGCATCGCGCCCGTGCAGCACTCAATGCGCCAAGGGTCCTGGTGACCCGGGCGCATTGAGCGCTGCACGGACAAGGAATAACCTCAGCCCGGTTTCTCACCCATGCGGACGGCGCGCATGATGTAGCGACCCTCCTGCTTCTTGTAATCTCCTTCGTCGAACCAGGCCACATCGTCGGTGCGCAGCTCCCTGCTGTCCGGGGCGGCGGGCAGCCAAGATACGGGGACGTAGAAGGGTTTCTGTTCATCGTTTTCGCCGGGTACGAGGCGTCGCAACAGGAAACCGGGGCCCGTGGACAGGCCCGCGGAAACAACATCCAGATCCGTGATGTCGAAGGCGGCCCCGGAATCGATGTTGAACAATTCCTTGGGCAGTACGTCCTTGGAACCCGCCTTGATGGCGGCGGTCGCGGCCTCCGGATCCTGGTAGCGGAAGACCCAGCTCCCGTCCCTGACGGCGGTGACACCCGCAACTGTGCCCAGCTCCTCGCCCGAGGTGCTGATCCGGGTGAGGGTGGTTGGCAGGCGATCGTACTTCCGCAGGTTCTGGGACGACACGAGCAGGGAATCCGAGGTGGCTCCGACGAGCCACCGATCGGTGCGGAAGCTGGTGGGCCCGGCCTGCGCCTCGGTGAGGGAGAAGACGTTGAGGGTTCCGGTGCCCGCCGGATAGAAGTGCTGGGAGGTTTCAACCACCAGGGAATCGTTGGTGAGGACCTGCCCCAGCACCAGCCCGGAGACCTCGAAGGTGCGGGTCGCGTCACCGGTCTCGGTGTCGATGACGACGATGCGCATGCGCTGGTCGCTCACGTCGCTGGAACTCCCCGAAACCAGGTATGGCTTGACCATGATCGCCAGGTGGTGCCCATTCGGGCTGGTGACGACAGGGCCCGGGTTGCCGGGCGAGCTATCCCTTCTGAACAGGTCCTGGGCCGTCCCGGTGTCGCTCCGGCCGATCTCCGAGGACGCCGGTTCCAGGATGCGGGCCCACTTCAGGGAACCATTCGCCGGGTCGAGGCAGAGGATCTTGGTCGCCTGGGAGTCGTCGTTCTTCGAGGAGGTATCCAAGGGATAGTAGGTGTTGAGGACGATGATGATGCCGAAGGGCGTGGAGTGCACCGAACGGCTGTTGTCGATGGACACACTGGCGCCCAGGTTCCAGCCGGAGCCCTTGACGGTGGAGGCGGTGAAGGGGGAGTAGCTGTTGCCCGCGTCCTTCAGGTTCAGGGAGAAAGGCGGGGCGGGGGAGTTGTCGCGGTTCCCGGCCGGGGCGCACGACCCGAGCGGAAGAAGGACGAGAAACAGCGCCGCGGACAACCGGAGCACCGTGTTCCAGGTTTTCATCAGGATTCTCCCGTCAGGCCGTACAGGCGGTGAACGTGCCGGTGGACGTAACCGACCTCTTTTTCCTTGATGTATGTCTTGTACCCGACCCCGGCTTCGGGGTCGAAGGCCACGAGGGTGAGTCCCGGGGCCGTCATGAAAATGGTTGAGTCGTCTTTTTCCTCGTCCGGGGTTGCGAGCTGAGGCAGGGCGTCGGGGGATCTGGCACCCAGCGCTTCGGGAGACATGGTCGTGGTTCCCGGGGTGATGGGGATCGTGGTCGCCTGTGAACCGTCGCCGGGCTGCATGATGATCGCCCCGGTCCCCGACCCGTCGTCGGTGGTCACGGCGATTCCCGCCTTGGCTGCTGCGAGCCCGGGGTATTGGGAAGCCTGAGTGGTGGTGCGGGTGACCGGATCGAACACGGCACCCACCTTCGGTTTGTTGTATCTGTTGTGGATGTCCGAGATGGGAAGAGTATCGGGTGAATAGTCCGGGTAGGCGGCGAGGGTTCCCGTCGCACTGGAGGCGAAGGAATTGATACCTGTCGTCCTGCCCAGGGCCACCGGGGATTTCGGTTCCAGACCGGCGAGGGAATCGAGGGTGACGGCCTGCGTCTCGATGCCCTTGGCGATGATCTCGTGGGTTTGTCCACTTTTGTCGGGTTCGCTGTCTTGAACATCGATTGGTTCCGTGAACTGCGCGACCCACCCGCCTGCGACAACCGGGGCGGGGTGCCTGCCGTCGACCGCAATGCTCACCGCATCGGAAACCTTCGTGGGATCGGTGTCGGAGACAATGACCAGATTGCCGTAGAGAACATTGTCACTGTGTAGTCCCAAAAGTCCGTTCCTGGCGTAGTGGAGGATGAAGGAATTGTGTCCCGCGGGACCGGAGTAATCCGTGGACTTGCTGGCGGGTTCGAGGGTCGAACGGCGGGGTCTTTCAATGCTCCAGCGCCGCTGCCCATCGGCCAGGTTGTAGGCGGTGTCGCCGTCCAGAAGGGCGGAATCGCTGAGCTGGATACGCCAGGCTGTGTTGGAGGGATGTTCCCCGGTGACCTGCCCGGTGAGGGTGTCGAGGGTGATGGTCACGGCGTCGTACACCGGGGTCTTGTCTGCACTGTCCCGGTGTTGATCCGCCAGGTCTTTCGCGCTCCTGATCCGGAAGGCGATGTGGCGGCCGGTTGGGCTGGTTGTGAAACGGGGACCTTGGGGGTTCTCGTAGTCGAGGGGTGGAAGGCGAATGTAGGAGGCCTTGTCGCGGCGGTAACTCCACAGGACGGAGCCGTCGGCGGGATTCAAGGCGGTCAATCCCTCGCCGGTGAAGAGCACCGGGCCTGCCGCCCCGGCGGCCATCTCCAACAGCCCCGGGACGTCCTTCTCCCAGGCGGGTGTGGTGCCGATGCGGGTGGGTCGCGCGGGCAGATCACCCGAGGGTGGGGACGCGGTGACCTGGGAGGTCGGATTCGCGAGTGTGTGAACCAACAGCACCGCGACCACCAGCGCGATAGCGGGGCACAGGATGGAGGCGAGCCGGCGAATCACGGCGCTCGGTGGTGCGGGATCGCGCGGCAGGGGACGGAAGCGGGCGGGGTCGTCGGGGGTTTCGGGGCGCGGATCCATGCCGTCGCGGATACCCCGCAGCAGCAGGTCGGAGACGGCGAACAACCCGAGTCCGAGGGAAACCACGGCCATGACCAGCAGCAGTCCCAACCGGATCGACGACTGCTCGTGAACCACCCACCAGCGACGGCAGTGGAAACCGGCCGCCGCGATCGAACCCACCGTGACGATCACGGCCGGGATGATTCTCCGGGAACCCAGCCAGGCGGCCAGCAACCAGAAAACCGGGAACGCGGCCAGTACCAGAAGATGAGGCGTGACAGTGGGCAGAAGCAGGGTGACGTCGCCCCAGAACGGGATCACCAAGAGAGCAGAGGCGGCGACGACCCCCAGCCCCGCCAACCTCAGATCCCTGAGACCAGGAACGAAACGCGGCGGGGGATCCGCGGTGGTGACGGCGTCGTCGGGTGTCGGGGCCATGTCCCATTGTCGACCATCAACGGGGAGCGTGGGGATGATTACCGGGAAATGCCGAGCCCAGCCCTCCAAAGCTGGTTGAGCCGACCTGCGTGTCGAAACCAGCCCTCCAAAGCTGGTTGAGCCGGCCTGCGACGAAGGAGCTGGTCGTGTCGAAACCATGGTGAGGGTGTCCAAGGTGCTTGGGTCGGGTCTGTTTTCCGGCTGCCGGGTGGTTTTGACTCGGGTCGTTCGTTCCTCACGACCCGGCTCAACCGG
This sequence comes from Arachnia propionica, assembly GCF_900637725.1. Lineage (GTDB taxonomy): Bacteria > Actinomycetota > Actinomycetes > Propionibacteriales > Propionibacteriaceae > Arachnia > Arachnia propionica. The sequence continues at coordinate 390,412 of NZ_LR134406.1, forward strand.
CTTCGGAGGGGGTCGGCTCAACCGGTTTCATGAAGACCCATCCTCAGGTCCTTTCCCATCCCTTCTGTGCGTTGCGTGCACGGGAGGGGAGTGTTGCGTAACCGGGACAATCCGGTTGGGTCAGATGGGTGCGTAGTGGACGGCGTATCCCTCTTCCTTGAAGTAGTTCAGGAATTCCTTGCGGGGTGTCTGGTCGCCTGCGGTCGTGTTCAGCCAGGGGACTGCTTCCCTTTCGATGGGTTGTATGGCCGGTTTCAGGAAGATCCCCCACCCGCTGGAGGTGACCACGTCCCTGGGGGACGCGCCGGTCAGGTCGACGACCGCACCCGAATCGGCATTCACCAGTTCCCGGGGAAGCTTTTCCAACTGCTCGGCGAGTGAGAGCTCGTCGAGGTTCTGGGCGATGAGGGCCTGGGCGGCGTCCGGGTCCTTGAAGCGTTCCAGCCAACCCCCGGGGTGCAGATCGGACACGCCCGTCACCGTTCCCAGCTCCTCACCGGAGGTGCTGATCCTGGTGAAGGTGCGGGAACGTCCCGTTGGGCGGAAGGAGGTCTTTTCCTTGTCGAACTGCGGTGACATGAGCAGGGAATTGGCGGTGGCTCCTGCCAGCCACAGATCGGTTCGGAAGGTGACCGGTTCGGCTGCGGGTTCGCCCAGGGGAAAGACGTTGAGGGTCCCGGTGCCCGCTGGGTAGTAGTTTTCGGCGGTCTCCACCACCAGACAGTCGCCGGTCAGGGCGTGGCCGAGGACCATGCCCGCCACCTCGACGGTGCGGACCTCGTTCCCGGTGGCCGCATCCAGCACGACGACCTTCGTGCGCTGGTCGCTGATTTTCGTGGAATCCGCCGGCCTCATGTGGGACAGCAGAGGAACCGCCAGGCGGGTGCCGTCCGGGCTGGCGACGATGCTGTTGCCGACTGATCTGCGTCCCTGCTCGTAGGCGACCTGAGGGGTCAGCGGCAGTTCGCTTTCCGAGAAGTCCTTGGTGGCCGGTTCGATGATGCGGGCCCACCTCACCGACCCGTCCTCCGGTTTCAGGGCCACCAGCATCGTCGCCGGGTGCGTCTTGCGGTCCTTGGAATCATTGTTCCCTCTCGGGGAGGTGTCGATGGACAGGACGGGGCCGCTGGACGTCGCCGCCAGTATTTTGCTGACGGTGTCGCTGGATAGGCGGCGATGGCCCAGGACAACGACCTCCCAGCCGTTGCGGGTCGGTGTGGGAGCTTCGACGAGGGTGGACGGGTTCGCCTCGGCGATGCTCACGGGTAGTTCCGCTCCACTCGGGGGTTGCGTGGAGGCGCTCAGGGGCAGGGTGAGGAGCGCCCCCAGGAGCAGGTGGGTGAGTTTCATCGGGGACCTCCTGCTACGCCGTAAAGCCGGTGTGGGCTGCGGGGTTCTTCGGGTCTGTCGTACAGCCCGGTCGTGGGATCGAGGATGACCAGGGTGAGTCCGGGGGTGGTCACGAAGGTCGTCGTCGCCCTTGGGAAGCTGCTCCTCGGGTAGAGCTGGACGGGGGAGTACCCGTCACTCCGGTCCCGGAGGAGCGCATCCGGGGAACGGTAGGTGGAGCCCGGCGCGATGGGGATCGTCGCCCCGGCGGATCCGTCTCCGGGCTGCAGGGCGATCGCGCCACCATCCCTGCCCGCCACGAGCCCGATCTTCGCCGCGGCCGGCCCTGCATACTCGGAGGCTGGGGTCACGGTGCGGGTCGCGGGATCGAAGACGGCGCCCACCCAAGGACCTCCCGCTCTCTCGATCTTATTGAAGCTGTTCTCGTCGTCGGCGGGGCGGAGAGCCAGGGTGCCCGTGGCGCGGGAGGCCACGGAGTTCAGGCCCGCCGTGCGCCCCAGGTCGACAGGCTGCTCGTCCTCCAGGCCTGCCAGGGAATCGAGCGTGACGGCCTGCGCGTGCCAGCCGCTGACCGGAGTGAACTCTAAGTCGCCTTCGTCCTCTGGTAGCGCCTCGGTGTGCCGGACGGTCCAGCCATTGGCGATCACCAAGGGGTTCTCGCCGATGCTGTAACGGTCGAGGGTGATGTTGGTCGCGACGGTGGTCGCGGTGGGATCGGTATCGGGAATCAGGGTCAGGTTTCTCCCATCGCGGCGGAGCACCAAGGATTTGTGTCCCGCGGGACCGCAGTAGGCCCGGCAGTCGTACTGGGATGTGACGCGGCCGGAACCCTCGATGCTCCACAGGCGCCGCCCGTCGGTCAGGGAGTGGCCCGTGTTCCCGGTCAGGATGACAGAGTCGGTGAGCTGGATGCGGAGCCCAGTGGACGGGTGTTTGCCCGTGATCCGACCGGTGAGGGTGTCCAGGACGATGACCAGGTGGCTGTTGTTTTCGGAGCTGTAGGAGTCTTTTTCCTTATCCTGCGGACCCGCGATCGCCAGGGCGACGTGACGTCGGTTGGGGCTGGTTATCAGGTACGAATTCACCGGGCCGTTGTCGCCGTAGCTCTGCGCGATGCGGGTGTACCTGGCGCCGGGACGGCGATAGCTCCACAGGGTGGAGCCGTCGCCGGGATCGAGGGCCGCGATGCCCTCCTGGGTGAGAACCACCGGTCCCGCGGCCCCCGCGGCCACCTCGAGCAGACCGGGGATGTCCCGGCTCCAGGCGACTCCGGCGCCGATGCTGGTCGGCCGGGCCGGTGGGTCGCCGTCGGGGGCGGGGACCGTGGTGTGGGAGACCGGGATCGCGGGTGCCACGAAATGGAACGCCGCGACCAGCAACGCCAGGACGACGGTGGGCGCCAGGGTCAGTACGATCCGGCCGGTTCGTCGCCCGTTTCCCGCGGGCCCGGGCCAGGGTGGGTCGGAGTCCTGCTTGCCGGGGGAGAGCGGATGGATGCGGGCCGGGTCGTCGAAATCACCGGGAATGGAATCCAAGCTGTGACGTATGCCCCGCAACGTCAGGTCGGCGGTGGTCATCGCGCCCAGACCGAGCGCCGCCATGGCCTGGGCCAGCAACATTCCCATGCTGAACGAGGACCGCGAGAACGTCGTCCACCACAGATTCACCAGGAAACCGGCCATGACAGCGCACCCCGCCGTCACCAGGCAGGCCGGGACGATCCTGCTTCCCTCCCCGGGACGGGAGGCGAGGAACCAGATGGCGGCGACGGCCCCCAGCAGGACGAACAACCCCGCGCCCGTGTTCTCCGGAGCAGCGGTACGAGTCGGAGGGTGGCCTCCGGGACGGGCTTCCTCGCTGCGGTGCGGGGATCGTCGTCGTCAAGGAGAAGGTCGAAACCGATGCGTGACGCCATGGTCAATTATCGACCGGAACCACTCACCGAGGGTGGGGATACGAGGAAATACCGGGTGGTTTCGACTCGGGTTGCTCCTTCGTCGCAGTCCGGCTCAACCGGCTTGTGTGAAGGAAGTTGGTTGAGCCGACCTGCTCGCTCTGCGAGCTGGTCGTGTCGAAACCATGGTGGCTTGGGGTCGGGTCTGCTTTTCGGCTGCTGGGTGGTTTCGACTCAGCCGTTCGCTGGCGCTCACGTGCTGGCTCAACCGGCTTTGCTCTTTCCGAGAAATACCGGGTGGTTTCGACTCGGGTTGCTCCTTCGTCGCAGCCCGGCTCAACCAGCTTCGAGGAGACCGTGTCCTTCGTCGCGACCCCCAAACCGGGAGGGCCAGCGAAACAGGGGGAGGGGGCGGTCAGAGAGCCGGTCGGAGGGGAATGCTGAGCACGACCGTCCAGCGACTCGGGGTCCGGGTGACGTCGAAGGTGCCGCTCAGCGATTCGATGCGATGTCGCGCACCCTCCAGTCCGAGACCGGAGGAGGTCGCGGGATCCTTCCCGAGGGAGGCCGCGACGTCGTTGCTGACCAGGGCCTCGACGGTGTCACCGTCGGATTCCACGACGATGCGGGCGCTTCCCGAGGGGGCGGCGTACTTGGTGGTGTTCGTCACCAGCTCACCCAGCACCCGTGTGAGCTGAACCCTGATCCCGGGGGGTATCGCAGTCTCGTCGAACACGTCGATTCCCTCGACGACCAGATCCACACCTCGCCGTCCGAGGGTCTCCCCGGCCTCCGCGACCACCTCCCTCAAAGGCCTGGGAGCCTCGGTGGCCAGCAGATCGAGGTGCTCCTCGCCGCGCAGGTCCCGTATCGCCCGAAGCGAATGGCGCAACTGTTCCACGGAGGTCCGGACCGAACCGATCATCGTCCCCAGCTCCCGGACCAGGAGGTCGTTCTCGGGGTGGGCGAGCCGGACCTGTTCCGCCGTCATGACGGCGTGGGTGAGGTCGCGCACCACGGTGTCGTGAAGCTCGGAGACCACCAGGATGCGCTGGCGTTCCAGCTCTGAACGGTGCGCGAGGATGGAGTCCTCGGCCTGGTGCCGGGGCAGTCGCGACAACTCACCCACCAGGAGTGCCACACCACCCCCGAACGCCTGCGTCGTGAGATCCTCGAGCCAACCCCCATAGGGCAGGACCCGGGTCATGACCACCAGCTCCACCATCATGTGCAGGATCACCGAGCCGTAGGCCGGGCCGCGATGATGACCGCGGGCGATGAGAACCGCGGCGCAGAGCCAGGGAACGATGCCCGGGGACAGGGTCGGGAGGCCGTCGTTGAGGAAGGCCGCGGACCAGGCCACCGCGACTCCCGCCACCGCCCCGATACCCGGGTACCGGGAACAGAGCGCCAACGCCACCCCGCCCGCGATCCCGAAACCGAGCGACGACTGCCCCAGCGGCCAGGCCGACTTGATCGAGATCAGCACCAGCAGCGCCGCGAATCCGACGTGCAGCAGATGCGTGCGAGCGGTGGGTTGCCAGGTGGAGAAACAGGAGGGGCGACGAAGCGCGTCGAGAAACCCGGGGATCATGGGGAAACTCTCCTGTCGAGAAGACGTCGATTAGGTCGTGTGGCTGCGGAAGGGCGACGGGTTCTGCCGCCGGAAGGCGGCGGGACGGCCCGTCCGCCGGCGTGTGCGGGCCGCCTCGACCGGCTCCGGGAAGGAGCATGGGCCCGCGCGGCCCTAAGATCCTCCCATGACCGAAGCCGAGGGTTCACAGCGGGCGGTGCGGGTCGCGATTGTCGACGACGACCCCTTCGTGGTGCAGGCGCTGCGTTCATACCTGAGCTCCTCTCCCCAGATCGAGGTGTTGAGCACCTTCACCTCGGCCCGCGACCTCCTCGCCTTCCTGAAACGGATTCCCGTCGATGTCCTCGTCTCGGACGTGCGCATGCCCGGCATGGACGGTCTCGAACTGCTGGCCCGGGTCCAGGAACAGCACCCGCGCACCGCCGTGGTCATGCTGACGTCCTTCGACGACGACTCCGCGATGCTCACCGCCCTGTCCCAGCAGGCCAACGGATTCCTCCTCAAGGACTCGTCCCCCGAGGACGTGATCCGGGCCGTCATCGCCGCGCACTCCGGTGGGACGACGATCTCCCCGACCACGACCTCCCGGCTCGTCTCCCAGCATCTGCGACCCCGCCGGGTCGGCGGACACCCCGACCTCACCGAGGCGGAACAGGCGGTGCTGGACCTGCTGTGCGAGGGATACTCCAACGCCGAGATCGCCGGGCGTCTCGTCGTCGCGGAATCCACGGTGAAAACTCATGTCTCAAACCTCATGAAGAAATACGGGACGCCGTCACGGCTGAAACTTGTGGTCGCGGTACATCAACTGGGGTGATGACAGTCGGCCGACCCTCACGTGCTGGCTCAACCGGCTTTGTTCTTTTCGAAGCTGGTTGAGCCGGGCTGCGAGCGAAGCGAGTGGTCCGTGTCGAAACCATGGTGACCTTGTCCGGGGACCGGGGTTGGGTTTGTTTTTCGGCTGCGTGTGGTTTCGACTCAGCCGTTCGCTGGCGCTCACGTGCTGGCTCAACCGGCTTCGGGGAGATGATCAGTCCTGGGCGAGGGCCTGGACGGGTGGGATGCGGCTGGCGCGACCGGCGGGTCGCAGGGAGGCGAGGATCCCGACGGCGGCCGCGAGGACCAGCATGCCGACCAGCGGCAGGACCGGGATCGTGGGGGCGATCGAGGCGTCCTGTCCCAGGACCGCCAGGAGTCCGGCGTGTCCGAGACCGGCTCCTGCCAGGCATCCCAGGACGCCAGCCAGCAGGGCTGTCAGCAGACCCTCCACCGTGATGAGGCGCCTGATCTCGCTGCGGCAGGTGCCCGTGGCGCGCAGCATCCCGATCTCGCGGGTGCGTTCCAGGACGGCGACGTCGGTGGTGTTGGCCAGGCCGCTCAGGGCGATGATCAGCGACAACCCCAGGACGGCGCTGACGACGACCGCCACCTGGTTGAGCTGTTTGGTGAAGAGGTTCACGGCGGCGGCGCGCCCGGTGACCATCATGCCCTGCCCGCGCACGAGTTGGCGGATGGCCTTCTCCGGTGCCTCCGACGAGCCGTCTCCGTGGGTGCGGACCCACATCACGCTGTCGCTCGCCTTGCCACCGGCGAGACGTTCGGCGGTCGCGGGGGTGATGACCGCACCCCAGCCCTCCCGCACCCGGGCGGTGACCTGGACGCTACCGCCGGGGCCGGTGAGGGTGACCTTCGTGCCGTCGGGGATGTCGTAGATCCCACCGACGACGAGGGTGTCGTCGTTCAGGTCCTCCAGGCCCGCGGTGGAGCGCACCACTGGTGCGATCGCCTTGGTGTCGACGGCCAGCACGTGGAACTCCGAACTCTCGGAGCCCGCGGACTCCTGGGTGACGCGGAGGTTAGGGATCGCGATGGCCGATTCTACGCCGTCGACGTGCTGAATGTTCGAGGTCAGCGCCGCGGTGTCGGTCTCCGCGGTGACGCCCTCGACGGTGACGTCAATGGGAGCGTGGTTGTTCATGTAGGCGCCCCAGGCGGAGTTGAACGACAGGATGCCGACGAAGAGCACCGATCCGGCCACGACACTGACCAGCACGGAGGCGGCCGAAGACGCGGAACGCGTGGAGTTGCGCGCCAGGTTCCGGGCAGCGAGCTGCAGGATCGGCCGTTTCCCGGCCCCGGGCAGCCGCTCGACGAGGGCCGCGGTGGCGATCACCAGCAGGGGCAGCGCTCCCAGCAGGCCGATCAGGACGAGCACGCCACCGGCTGCCGCGATCACGATGCTCTTCCCGCTGACACCGAGGAAGGTGACGGCGATCCCCGCCACCAGGACGAGGGACGCGAGGAAGCCGACCCGGATCATCCGGCGGCGCCTGCGACGCGGATCGGAAGAGTCCGCGACCTGCCCGGTCAGGGCGACGAGCGCTGAGACGCGGGTGGCGCGACGGGCGGGTCGCAGTACCGCCACGAGGGTCACGAGGGTGCCGAGGAGAACACTCAACCCCAGGGCGACCGGGGTGATGGTGAGGTCGCGACCCTGAAGGCCTTCGACGATTCCGGAGTGGATGATGGCGGCGGCGATCCCCGTTCCCAGGGCGGCGCCGGCGACGGAACCGGCCACGCCGGTCAGGGCGGCGGTGCGCAGCACGGCCCGGAAGGTCTGGCGGCGGGAGGCGCCGACGCAGCGCAACAGGCCGATGACACGGGTCTGGCGTGCAACGAGGGTGGTGAAGGTGGTCGTGATGACGATGATCGCCACCACCGCGCACACGGGCGCCAGCAGGTTGATCAGGGTGCTGGTGGTGGAGCCGCCCGCGGTGTCCTTGACGGCGTTCTGGGCGATCGTGTCCTCGGCGGTGCTCACCGTCGCGGTGGAACCGGTGGCGCGGATCACATCCCCGACCTGACCGCGGAGCGCGCGCACGTCGGCGCCCGGTTTCGCGGTGACGTAGAGGTTCTGGTAGTTGGTGTCGGTGCCCATGGCCGCCAGCTGTTCCCGCGTCGCGTACAGGGCATCCTCACCCTTGTTACCCGAGACGATCCCCACCACCTGGACGCTGACCGTGGTGCCCTCGTGGTTCTTCAGACGCAGTGAATCACCGACCCCGAGTCCGTGGGCCTCCGCCAGGTTGGTGTTGACGGCGGCCTCACCAGCCCCGGTGGGCAGTTTCCCGGAGGCCAGTGTGGTGAAGTCGGTGAGGACGGGGACGCTTCTCAGGATCGCCTTGGAACTCGCGGTGCTCATGAGCTGCGGGGGCAGGTCAAGGTCCAGGACATCCCAGGTGGTGCCCCGCGCCGCGGCGACCCCGTCGAGGGCCCGGACCTGGTCGAGAACCTGCGCCGGCAGGTGTTCCCGGCCTGAGGTGACGACCAGGCTGGCGCCGTCCAGGTCCTGGCGGGCGCTGGCCTCGAAATGGGTCTTGAACGAATCGGAGGTGATGAACGCGAAAGCGATCAGGGCTGCGCTCATGGCCACCGCGACGAGGGCGGCGACGGTGCGGCGGAAGTCGAGGAAGGAAGGCATCAGCGAACCTCCCCCTGGCGACGCGGCTGCCCGGCCGCGGGACGGCCTCCGGGCGGCGGGGCCTGGAAGGCGCTGCCGCGACGGATGTACCTGTCGTCGATGATGCGGCCGTCACGCAGCCGCACTACACGGTTGGTGGCAGCAGCGGCGTTCTCGTCGTGGGTGACCATGACCACGGTCTGCCCCAGCGTGTCGCACATCCGGGCCAGGACCTCCAGCAGCGAATCCGAGGACTCCGAGTCCAGGGCGCCCGTCGGCTCGTCGGCGAAGACCACCTCGGGACGTCCCGCGAGGGCCCTGGCGACGGCGACGCGTTGCTGCTGGCCGCCGGACAGCTCCGACGGGCGGTGCGTCAAACGGTTCTTGATGCCCAGCGCCGCGATGATGGCGTCGTACCAGCCCTTGTCGGGGGAACGGCGCGCCAGGCGAAGCGGCAGGAGGATGTTCTCCTCGGCGCTGAGGCTCGGCAGCAGGTTGAACGACTGGAAGATGAACCCGAGCATGTCGCGGCGCATCCGTGTGAGGTCGTCGTCGTTCATGCCGGTGATGTCGCGGCCCGCTATGCGGCTCTGTCCACCGTTGGGGATGTCCAGGCCCGCCAGGCAGTGCAGGAGCGTCGACTTTCCCGACCCGGAGGGGCCCATGATCGCGACGAACTCACCCCGCCGGACCGAGAGATTGACGTTGTCGAGGGCGACGACCTGCGCCTGCCCGGAACCGTACGTCCTGCACAGGCCCCGGGCCTCGACGACGATGTCGGACCGGGCCTGGCGGGTCGGGTCACCGAATGGGTGGAGCTGTTCCTGAGAGGGCATCGCCCAAACCTTTCTCTTGCGTCCCGGAGGTCCTCCGGCCTGACGTGAAAAAGGCTAGGAATCAGCGCGATGCCCTCCCATTCCCCGAAGGACGGAACTCTCGGAGGGCCTCCTACCTAAGGAGGAGACGCGGTCGCGGGCCGGGAAAGCTGGTTGAGCATCCTCACGAGCGTCAGCGAGTGGGTCGTGCCAAACCTCTCGCACAGCTGGTTGAGCCGATCCTCACGAGCGTCAGCGAGCTGGTCGTGTCGAAGCCATGGTGGCTTGGGGTCGGGTCTGTTTTTCGGCTGCGGGTGGTTTCGACTCGGGCTGCTCGTTCCTCGCTGCCCGGCTCAACCAGCTTTGAAGTGGTGAAGTTGGTTGAGCCGGCCTGCTCGCTTTGCGAGCTGGTCGTGTCGAAGCCATGGTGGCTTGGGGTCGGGTCTGTTTTTCGGCTGCGGGTGGTTTCGACTCGGGTCGCTCGTTCCTCGCGGCCCGGCTCAACCGGCTTCAGGGGAGGGAAGTTGGTTGAGCCGATACTCACGAGCGTCAGCGAGCGGGTCGTGTTGACACCATCTTGCAGGTGCAGGAATGTCGCAGCCGGGTTTGTTCGATACGACTCCTATCTCACCTCGTCGCCCATGTGGGTGGGTTTGCTGGCCACTTTGCCCTCGATGTGTTGCATGTCGTCGGTGCGTAGTTCCGTGGCTTCTGGTGTGGCGGGAAGCCAGGAGGTTGCGGTGTAGGTGGTGCTTTCCTTTCCATCCTTTTCGGTTGTTGTTGCTGTTCGCAGCAGAATCCCGGGGCTGGTTGGGAGAGTCACCTCGGTTGTGGACAGGCCGGTGATGTCGAAGGTAATTCCGGTTTCGAGGTTGATCAGGTCGCGGGGGAGCGCATTCAGGTCTTTCATGCGTTGCGTCTCTTCCGGTGCTGTTGACGCGTCCCTCTGGAATATGGTTGCGGCGGTTTCTGGGTCCTTGAAGCGTTCTATCCAGCCGCCCGGGTGAATGGCGGCCACCCCCGCGATGGTGTCTTTTTCCTCGCCGGCGGTGCTGAGTGTGGTGAGAGTGTAGATTGAGTCTTGGTAAGTGCCTTTAGGATCCTGTTGTGTTAGGAGTAGTGACTCGCTGGTTGCTCCGGCGAGCCAGCGGTTTGTGCGTATGCTGCTTGGTTTCTCCTGAGGGTTTGTGAGGGAGAAGACGTCGAGTTTTCCGGTGTCTGCTGGGTAGAAATTCTCCGCGGTTTCAACCGCTAGTGAGTTGTTGGTCAGGGCGTGGCCCAGAACGATTCCCGTGACTTCGACGGTGCGGACCTCGTTGCCGGTTTCGGTGTCGAGGACGATGATGTGCGTGTGCTGGTCACCGAAGCTGCGGGGGTTCTTGGATGCCATGTATGGCAGGAGCCGGACAGCCAGATAGCGACCGTTTGGGCTGGCTGCGATGAATTTCTGATCCCCTTCCCGGTCTTGTTCGAATCTGGTTTGGGGCATATCGTCGCTACTGCGGAGATGATTTTCGGGAAAACCGGGCTCCAAAGTACGTGCCCAGCGCACCGAGCCATCTCTGGAGTTCAGTGCCACGAGGGTTCCCGTTGTGGTTTTGCCCGGGGAAAATTTGGTCTTATCTGTGCGGGATGAGTAGAACAGGACGATGGGGCCACCAAGCGTGGAAACACCAGATGATTGGTCGTCGTGGATGGCATATGGTGTCACGGTGGCCTTCCATCCGGTGGGGTTTTGCACGGGAGCCTCGATGAGGTGTGAGACGTCTCCGGTGTCGCTGATCTTCACGGTATGAGGATCAGTGTTGTGGGTGCAGGAACCGAGCAGCAGGGAGAGGAAAAGAGTTCCCGTGATTGCCGTGGCCAGTTTTCTGCGAAAATTCATGAGGTGGCTCCCGTCAGCCCATACAACCGGTAGACGTGATTATCGTAATAACGCTGGGAAAGAGGCATGGTCTTCCCGCCGCCATCCAGCAGAAGGAGCGTCACCCCGGGAGCTTTCATGGCATCGACAGTCCTCTCCAAGATGTGCAAGTCGGCGTATCTTGTTTCGCCGATGGGGAAAAATTGCATGGGCTGCTGGTCGCGGTCTCGTGCGAGCCGCTCGGGGGGCGTCACTGTGGAGCCCGGGACCACGGGGATGGTGGCACCGTCGGAGCCGTCACCTGGCCTCACGACGAGGGAGCCCGACAGCTGTCCCTTCTCGGAGGTTGCCATGAGCCCTACCTTGGCGGTTGCCAGCCCCGCGTACTGAGTGGCGGGTGTGACACGTTGGGTGGATGTATCAAAAACAGCACCTACCCAGATGTCATCGGTGTATTCACTGGAGTCAAATTTGGAGCGACCGTCGTATGGGGGATATGTGGCCAAGGTTCCGGATGCCCGAGAGGCTGCGGAGTTCACGCCAGAGATTCTGCCGAGGTCAACAGGTGTGGTGCCGTCGTCCAGACCAGCGAGGGAGTCGAGCGTGACGGCTCGCGCTTCCCTGCCCCGGAGATTTTCGCGTGGCTCCCCGTTCTCGGAATCGGGGGAATTCCTGTACTGGATGGTCCAGCCGTTCACTACCACCAGTCTTTCGGTCAGGGGGTCGTCGGCGAGATTGGCCACTCCGGTGGTGGAGGTTGGATCGGTGTCAGAGATCAGATTGTATTTGTTGTCGGGGCCGGTCAGTATGAATGATCTGTGGCCTGCAGGGCCGGAGCGAGCATTCCTTTCGGAGGCTCTCACTTCATAGGTTCTCTCTTTCTTGCCGGCCAGTTTCCAGCGAATCTTTCCGTCGTCGAGGTTGTAGGCGGTGTCGCCGTCGAGAAGAGCAGAATCCGTCAGCTGGAGCTTATTCTTTTCATTTGATGGATGCTCGCCGGTGACTTGCCCGGTGAGGGTGTCCAGAACCACGGTCATGGCATCATGAACTGGGTTGGAGCTCTCGACCTCTTCCGGTATGCCGAATTGCACGGCAATATACCGGCCGGTGGGACTGGTGAATAGAAGCTGAGAGCGAAAGGGAGCTTGTCCACAGCGGCCCATGCAGAAGCGGGTGTTTTTCCGTGTGTAGCTCCACAAGGTGCTGCCGTCAGCGGGATTGAGACCGGTCACGCCTTCGGTGGTCAATATCACCGGGCCGGCCACCCCGGAAGCGGTGGCCAGCAGTCCCGGCACGTCTTTGGTCCAGGCGATGGTGGTGCCGATGCCCGTGGAACGCTCGGGCAGGGGGCCTTCGGGAAGTGGGGCGGTTGTCTGTGTGACCGGGTTCGCCACCGTGTGAGCCGCAACGCTCGCCGTGACCAGCACCGCGGTGGGCACCAAGACGCGAATGAACCGAAGAATCCCATGCAGAATCCTTTTCCCTATGCCGGTGGCGGTGGCGTCTACGCTGGAGCGGTAGGGAGTGAGAATGGATGGATCGTCGGCGCTGCCAGGGGTGGTTTCCAAGTGGTCCCTGACTCCCCGGAGCAGCAAGTCGGTGGCGATCAGTAAACCCAACCCGATCGATGCCAAGCCCAAGGTCAGCAGGAAAGCGGAGTTGAACGAGGTCTGGTCGTAGAGCTTCCACCACCAGTGCACCAGAAAACCGGCGGACATGACCGAGCACAGGGCGAAGAACAGGGCAATCAAGCGCCGCCAAGCGTTAATCTGTCTGCTCCAAGCCCAGGTGATAAAAATCAGAAGAATTCCTAGAAACAATCCGAGGAGCAATCCTTTGGGTGGCCAAAAAGCGTTGTTGCTGCCGCCCAGAAATACGTACAATGCAATTGCGAAAATGATGGTGAGGATTCCGCTGAGTCGGAGAGCCCTGAGCATCGAGATGTGCCGCGACAAAAAGGCGTACCGGTGCTGGTCTTTCGCCGGTTCGGAGGTCTCGGTGTCCTCTGTGATGGGGGCATCGACGCCGTCGGCTGTCATGTCGTCTTCTGGAATCGAGGTATCGGACATGGATCATTGTTCCTTCGGCAGCGGTAGTGATCCCGGTGGGGCCTCCACCCCGGGGGTGAGGGTTGTGAGTGATGGAAAGAAACCGTCGTTCCACACGTGCTGGGAGGCGTGGTGCAGGATCTGGGTCGTCTTCTCCTGACTCAGTGAATTGCGACCGTTCGTCGTGTCGAGCCAGGACACCGGGGTGGGATAGATGACTGTTTTCTCCTCCTCGCTCTCCGTGCGTTGCGTGTAGAGGAGAATGCCGGACCCAGTGGGGAGGACTACGTCGGCCACCAGCAGATTGGCCGCATCCAATGTTGTTCCGGTGTCGACATGGAACAACTCGTGCTGTAGCGCTTCCAAGGCCTTTGTGCGCTCGGATGCGTCGCCCTGCGAGTTCGCGATCTCCGCGGCCGCCTCCGGATCCTTGAAACGATCGACCCATCCTCCGGGATGAAGGCCACGAACACCGATCACGGTTCCCAGCTCCTTGCCCGCGGTGTTGGTCCTGGTGATGGCATAGGGCCACGAGGCGCCGGAACCGTCGTGAGACGGAAGCTCCTGCGACATGAGCAGGGATTCGGGGCTGGCTCCGATCAGCCAGTGATCGGAGCGGAAGCTGGTGGGCTCGGCCTGCGCTTTGCTCAATGAGAAAGCATTGATGACCCCGGTGCCGGCGGGGTAGTAGTTCTGGGCGGTCTCGACTGCCAGCGAGTCATTGGTGAGGGCCTGCCCCAGAACCAGACCGGAGACCTCGACGTTGCGAACTGTCTCCCCGGTCTCGGCGTTCAGGACGGTGATGCCCACGCGCTGGTCGCCAATGTTCTCGGAATCCTCGGGGTCCAGGTACGAATGAGTCCGGATCGCCAGGTACTTCCCATTGGGGCTGACGACAACCTGTGGCGTGAAAGCCCAGCTCTGCGGCGTGGCTGCGATCATGTCGGTTCTCGGTTCTTCTGATCTGAGGCCGGTGCTTCTTTCGACTGGGCCGAGGGTGTTGCTCACGCGCAGCCACTTCACGGATCCCGTGCTGGGCTCCAGGGAAATGATCTTTTTGCCCGTGGCAACCGTGGGGAGGATTCCCTCTGTGATCACTACAGGACCATGTGCCGTGGGGTGAATGTGAAAATCTGAGTTTGAAGCTGTGAGCTTCATGCGCCATCCGTCCTCGGTTCGGATCGGTTCTGGCAAAGGAGATTTAAAAGGAGGAGCGCCAATTTCCTGGAAGCTGATGGAGCGAACCTGTCGTGGACGTGTATCGCTGCTCCTAGTTTCGGGGCGAGAACATCCCGAAATCACCAAGGCGAGAAGAAGCAAGCCAGCCATCACATGCCTCAGTCGTCTATTTGCGCTCATGCCGAACCCCCTGTCACGCCGTACAGGCGATGGGTGTGAGTATGGATGTAATCGCCATCCTTGCTGTTGTGATGCTCGATTCCGTTCTCAGGATCGAGAGCCACGAGGGTGACCCCTGGGGCGTTGAGAAAAATCGTCTTCTTCTCTGGTTCGGATGAGGCAGGATCTTTTTCTTCCACTGGAAAGGAGACGGAACCCGGCTCGATGGGAATCGTGAGCCCCGCTGAGCCGTCGCCGGGGCGTATGACGAGCTCCCTTGATTGCTTTCCCTCCCGGATGGTCGTATCGATTCCGGTTCTGGCTCCCGCCAGGCCTGGGTACTGGGACGCGGGGGTGACCGTTCGGGTGGTCGGGTCGAAGACGGATTCCGAGGTGCGGAGGACTCCCGACCTGTGTGATGTGTCGTGGTGGACGCCGGTGATCCTGCCGAGATCGACCGGTTCCTCGTCGCCAAATCCGATGAGGGAGTCGAGCGAAACCGCTTGAGCTTCCCAATCTGTGTCCGTGCGCAACACATCGTCCGGGCTCTTGGGTTGGATCGCCCAGCCATTCACCAGCACGGGGAATCCTTCGGCGTCAGCGTCCAAAGTGATGCTGACTCTCTTGGAGTCGATCCGTATAGCGCTGTCCGGGGTCAGTGTTATCCGTGTGCTGACGTGTGGGCCGTTAGTCTGCTTGTGGTTCGTCGCGACGAAGCATTTGTGTCCTGCCGGGCCCGAGTAACCCCTGTACTCATACTTCTCCTCTGCGAAGGACCAAAGCTTTTCGCCATCCTCCAGGGAATAGGCGGTTTTACCGTCCAGTACGGCGGAGTCACTGAGCTGGAGACGCCAGACCTCGTTGGAGGGATGCTCGCCGGTCACCTGTCCGGTGAGGGTGTCGATGACGATGGTCATGGCATTGACGGACGAATCATGGTCGGCGTGTGTCGTTGGGTATTTTTCCCGCAGTTCCTTGGGGCCCATGATCCGTAGCGCCACGTGGCGACCGGTGGGGCTGGTCACCATGTGGGGTGTGACACGATCGTTGTACTTGTCGCGGTCGAGGCCGCGTACTTTGTTCGTGTTATCCGGAATCCTGAGATACCTTGCCCCGTGGCGGCGATAGCTCCACAAAACGGTCCCGTCGCCGGGTTTGAGGGCGGTCACGCCGTCTTTGGTGAGCAGGATCGGCCCAGCCGCCCCCACCTTGACTTCGATCAACCCACGGACATCCTGCCTCCACGTCACCTCGCTGCCAATGGTGGTGGGACGCGCGGGCAGGTCGCCTTCCGGGGCCGCGGCGGTCGTGGAGACCGGACCCGTCAGTGCGGGAGCGAGGACAACCGGGGCCACCAGCACCACGACGGCTCCAGCTACGAGGGCGAGGCTGCGCAGACGCCCGCGCCACCGAGATGTGGCATTCGCGTCACGGAGGGGGCGGAAACGTGCGGGATTGGTGGGGTCGCGACGAGAGATGTCGAGCTGATCCCGGAGTGCCCGCAGCAACAGATCGGCGACGATGAACACCCCCAGGCCGAGGGCCAGCAGCGCCAACGCCAGGAACAAGGGCACGCTGACGGAGGACTGCGAGTGGAACAGCCACCACCGGTACACCTGAAAAGCCGCCAATGGGACCGCGTCGATGAGGACGAGGCAGGCGAACCACACCTTGGAGGCCCATTTCCAGAATCCCAGGAGCCAGAGGAGCGGAAGCGGGGCGCCGAACAGCAAGAACTGATTGACGTGGCTCTGCGGAACGGGGAAACCATCCCACCACGGGCAGGCCAGCAGCAACGCGACGAGGAAGGCGATCAGCCCGCCGATCCTCAGCGCTCGCAGGACCAGCACCCGGCGGTTCGCGGCGATGGGGGTGTCGCCCGTGTTGGCGTCGGCGGTGTCGTCAGAGGTCTGGGACATGTGCCTCATTATTGAATAGGGGAGGGTCAATCGCCTCGGTTTTCTGGTTGTGCAGCACCCAACATCCATGTGGAGTGCTGCACATGGACGTTGAAATCATGAGTGCCGTGCAACCGGGGCGAAGGTTTAGCTCTTTTCCATGTGAATGATTTCCCGGGACAAGATCTGTTTCTTATCGGTGGTGACGTGATCGGTGATCCAGGGCATGTCGTCGGTGCGCAGAGCCGTGCTGTCCGGGGTGGCGGGAAACCAGGAATATGTCGTGCGGTCTTCGATGCTGTCCCCCCAGTCTTCGTCGGCAGTGGTGTTTGTGTATAGGCGAATTCCCGGGCCCGTGGGAAGGGTTTCTGCAGAGACTCTGAAACCGGTGGCATCGATGATTGTTCCGGTTTCCACATGTACGAGCTCGGTCGCCACACCGGAAGCGGACGACTCCTGGGCCAGGGTGGTGGCCGCAGCCTCCGGATCCTTGAAGCGTTCGACCCAGCCTCCGGGAAGCACCACGCGGGCACCGGTCACTGTGCCCAGGGTCTCGCCGGTGGTGCTGAGCCGGGTGACGGTGCAGGGCGTGGGGAGATAGTCCCACCGGAGTTCTGTCAGCTCGTTCGGGGCCAACAGGAGCGAGTCGTGTGTGGTGCCGGCCAGCCATTGGTCGGTTCGAAGGGTCGTGGGTTCTGCCCGGGTATCGCCCAGGGGAAAGAGAGTGAGTGTCCCGCTGCCTGCGGGGAAGAAGTTCTGCGCGGTTTCGACCACCAGGGAATCGTCGGTGAGAGCGTGGGCCAGGACTATTCCCGAGACCTCGACGGTGCGGACCTCATTCCCGGTGCCGGTGTCCAGCACGACGATGCCCACGTGCTGGTCCTCAGGATCGGTGGACTTCTCGGACACCATGTGGGCCCGCGCCTGAATCGCCAGATAGCGCCCATTCGGACTCACGGTGGCGTAACCCGCTTCCTCGTCATCAGAGTGACGGAGCTTTTTCCTGCTGCTGTCGAGCAGCGACTGATGTGTGTCGCTGTCAGCGGTGTCAGCCACGGGATCCGACCCCAGAGTCCTGGCCCAGCGCACCGAACCGGTATCGGGATTCAGCGACACCAGGGTCGTCGTTCCGACTGTCGCCTCCTTGGTGGAATCGTCCGGGATTGCGGGGCGGGACGTGTGGAAGAGAAGAATCGGCCCGCTGGACGTGGGGAGGGTCAGATCCGCGTACAACTTATCTGTGAGATCAACCGTCCATCCGGGGTCGGTCGCGCTGGGAGCGGAGACGAGGTCGGACACGTCGCTGGTTTCCGTCAGAGACGTGAAACGGGTCCCCGCATCCCGGGAGCAGGCCGTCAGCGAGAAGGCCAGGAGCAGGGCAGCCGCGATGAAGCGGGTGAGTGGCGTCAGAGTTTTCACGAGGCATCACCTGCCAGGGCATACAGGTGGTAAGGATATTTCCGGTCAATGTCACTTGTCCCGTTGGCTTTTATTTCTCCCTCGGGGTTGAAGACGACGAGGGTTACGCCGGGAACATTCATCATGGTGGCGATCTGCTCCTGTTGACTTCTTTTGGACAGCTGTCGGGGGGCCGATCTCTCGGTTGTCGTGGGCGGCCTGAACGGTCCGGGAACCACGGGGAGCGTCAGCCCGTCGGAACCATCGCAGGGCCGGATGGCGAGCGCCCGCGACACCGCCCCGCCATCGGCGACCCTGGTGATGCCCAGCCTGACCGCTACTGGACCCGCGCACCCGGAGGCCGGCGTCACGGTCCGGGTGGCGGGGTCGAAGACGGTTCCCACCTGCTGGGCAGTGTCGGCAGGGTCGTACTTGTCCTCGGGGTAGAGGGCCACGGTTCCAGAGGCGTGGGAGGCGACGACATTGGGTCCGAAGGTCTTCCCGAGATCCACAGCGGGGGCGTCCTCCAGGCCGGCCAGGGAATCGAAGCTGACGGCCTGCACCTGCCGGGCCGTGTAGTGGTCGGGGTCATCGACCTTCTCCGCGTACTGCACGGTCCACCCATTGATACTTACGGGCACGTCATCAGGGTTTTCGTCAGCCTCGGGAAAGTTGGGCACTTTGGTTTTCTGGCTGGGATCCTTGTCCGAGGCGACGATCAGATCGTAGACTTTTTGCTGGCCTGAAAAGGGTTCAATCCGCATACTGAGGACAAAAGAATTGTGGCCTGCGGGACCGGTGAAAAATTTGTCTCCTTCTGTTTCTCCGGCCTCCAAGGTCCAGCGAGCCTGACCGTCAGAGAGATTGTAGGCGGTCCTGCCGTCGAAGAAAGCGGTGTCGGTGAGCTGAAGAGTCGAATACGCTTCGGTGAGCCGCTCGCTGGTCACCTGGCCGGTCGCGGTGTCAATGATGATGGTCAGGATGCCATCGCGTATTTCCTTGCCGCCCTGCTCCAGCCCGTCGGGGGCGTCGATACGAAACGCGACATAGCGACCATTGGGATTGGTCAGCAGATATGAACGGTAGCGACCCGGTCCGAACATGTTGTACCACATCCCTTCCCGGAGACTGACGTATTGCGCTCCTGTGCGGTGATAACTCCAGAGGGTGGAGCCGTCAGCGGGATTGACGGCGGTCAAGCCCTCGGGGGTGAGGATCAGGGGGCCAGTGACCCCGGCTGCGATGTCGAGCAAACCGGGGACGTCCTTCTCCCAGGCGATTCTGCTTCCGATGCGCGTGGGCCGGGTGGGGAGGGGGCCATCCGGAGTGTGGGCGGTGGTCTGGATCACCGGGTTCGACGTGTCATGAACGAGAAGCAACGCGAGTGTCAGGGCCAGAGCGGGCGCCAGCAGCGCGATGAAACGACGACCCCAGTACCTGTGGCCCCTTCGCTGAGAGGAACCGGAATCATCCTCGTCGTTCGCGTCCGGGCGGAAGGGACGAAACCGGGCCGGGTCATCGGGTTCGCCAGGAAGGACGTCGCGCTGGTCGCGGATGCCCCTGAGCCACAGATCGACGGCGGTCGATAGTCCCAGAGCAACAGTCAGCGCGGCCAGCGTCAGCAATACGATGATGCTGAACGAGAAATCCGCATAGAAATGCCCCCAGCGATGCACATGCCACCCCGTCAGGGCGATCGTGTAGACAGCGACGAGCGATGCGAAAAACTTCCGCGCCCCCCGCCATATCCTGCGGGCAAACTTGTTGTCGAACCAGAGATACACCTTGCGGACGAGCGCACTCGCGACCCACAGCGCCGGGAGAGGGAGCAAGAGCTGGAGGAATGATCTGAGCAGGTCGTGCGGCAGAGGGAAACTGTTCCACCACACAACCGCAAGAACCGTGCTGGGTAGGGCGGCAATCAGCCCGCCGATCCTCAGGGCCCGCAGGACCAGCACCCGCCGGTTCGCGGCGATGGGGATATCGTCTGCGTCGGTGTCGATGATGTCGTCAGATGTCTGGGACATGTACTTCATTATCGAACAGGGGAGGGTCACCCGTCTGGTTTCCGGGAAATCCCGCGGGCTTTGAGAAGCGGCCTGCGCATGTCGTCGACGCGCCGTGTGCTGTCCGGCTGATGGTGGTTTCGACTCGGGCCGCTCCTTTGTCCCGGCCCGGCTCAATCGTTTTCAGGAGAGGGGGCGTTGCCTGGCGCAGCCGGGTGGTGTGCAATCACGTCTCCCCCTCTCCCATTCGGACGGTTTTCCGGGAGATTCTCTCGGGTGTGAGAAGCAGTCTGGTCATGTCGTCGGTGCGGGCCTGTGTGCTGTCCGGGGTCGCGCTCAGCCAGGCCGCGGGTGTGCTGGTGGTCTTCCCCTCTCCGGTCGTGGCGACCGTCTGCAGGAGCAGTCCCGGACCGTCGGGCAGGTCCACGTGGTCGACGGACATGCCGGTCACGTCGATCACCGCCCCCGTGGTGACGTTGAACAGTTCGCGCGGCAGCGCCAGGACGTCGGACGTGGAGGTCTCCTCCTGGGCGAGGGCTTCGGCCGCGGTCCTCGGATTCGTGAAACGGATGACCCAGCCGCCCGGTTTGACACCGTGAACGCAGGGAACGACGCCCAGGGCCTCCCCGCCGGTGCCTGCCCTGGTGAGGGTCATGCATCCCCCGCCGGTTTTCCGGGGCGACAGGAGGACGGAATCCGACGTGGCGCCGACGAGCCACTGATCGGTCGGGAAGGTGGAGGGGAGGAAATCGAGGGCATCGTCGAGGGAGAACACGTTGATGGTCCCGTCCTCGGCCGGTGCGTGCCCCCGGGAGGTCTCGACCACCAGTTTCGTGTCGGTCAGCTCGAAGCCCAGAATGTTGACCCCCGGCAGCTCCGCGGAGCGAACCTCCCTTCCCGTGGCGGTGTCCAGGACGCTGATCTTCATGCGCTGGGCCTCGACGCTGTGATCCACGGATTCGGTGCCGTCGCCCCGGGAGAGCTCGTCCGGGTGGAGCACGAAAGCCATGTACCGCATGTCCGGGCTGTAGCGGACCTCGTCGATCCTCGTGTCCGCCCGGCGGGCCCATCGCACCGACCCGTCTGCGGGATTCAGGGAGACGATCGTCGTCGTCTTGAGGGTGAATTCCGGCTGCTCGTGGAAGATGTGGGCCCCGGGCCGTACGGAGTCGAGGAGAATGAGCGGGTTGGAAGCCGTCCCTTGGCTGTGGGGTTTGCCCACGACCTTGTCGCCGGGGCTGAGGACCAGGTCAGCGTCGCCGGATCGCGACACCGTCAGTAGATCGGAGACGTCCCCGGCGTCGTTGACACCGGCCCGGGGCTCGAACGGTGAACACGCCCCCACTCCCAGGAGCAGCGTCCACAGCAGCGAGGAGACCACCGTCCGGTGGAAGATCCGATGCCGGCTCATGACACGCCTTCCGGTAGGCCGTGGAGGCGGTACGCGTGTCCGGCTTCGGGGCCACGCTGGCCGTGGCCGGACGATGATCCGTACGCGGAGTTGAGGACGACGACGGTGGCACCGGGGGCCTGCAGCAACGTCAGGGCCTCTCCGAACTGGCTGGCCGGGTTGGGTTGGCCCGGCAGGAGCGGTTCCTCCCTGGTGAGTTTGTCGGCGATCAGAGTGGGTGAACTGTACGTTGCCCGTTCGTCCAGGGGAACGATTGCGCCGCCGGAACCGTCGCTGGGTCGGAGCGTGAGCGCCCATCCCAGGGTGTCGTCCGTGGCGATCCTCGTGAAGTCGACCGTGGCGGTCGCCACCCCGGCATATCGGGAAGTCGGGGTGACATTCCCGGTGCCGGGGTCGAAGACGGTCTCCGCCCATGGTCCATGGGATGCGACGACCTCGTCGCGGGTCCGTGGGGAGTAGGAGGGGTAGGTGGTGATGGTGTCCGAGATGGTGGAGGCGATGGTGTTGGGACCCGATGTTTCCCCGAGCGGAACGGCGGCCTTGTCCTCCCGGCCCGCCAGGGAGTCGAGGGTGACGGCCTGCGCCGTGGCGTCAGAGCTTCCCGTGTACTGGACGGTCCAGCCGTCGATGATCGCGAGACGATTGGTGAACGGATCGACGGCGATGTCCGACACCTTGGCCGTGGCATCGGGTTCGGAGTCGGAGATGAGAACCACGGTGGCGGTGGCACGCAGACCGGTGTCGTCGCCGGACGGTGTGGGCATCAGGATGAAGGAACTGCGCCCCGCGGCCCCGGAGTGGACGTCGCGGCGTTTGACGTCGCCACCGGTCAGGCTCCCGGGGGTCGGCAGGGTCCAACGGGTCTCGCCGGTGTTCAGGTCGTATGCGGTGGCGCCGTCCAGGAGGGCGGAATCGGTGAGCTGGAGGGCCCACGCCGAGTGGGAGACGTGCTGCCCGGTGACCTGACCGGTGCGGGTGTCGAGCACGATCGTCAGGGCGTTGTGGTCGCCCTTCCCCGATGCCGGTATCCGGCAAGCCAGGTGGGTGCGGTCAGGGCTGAGGGCCAGTCGGGAGCCGACGAGATCCTTCCGTTCGAAGGGGCCGTTCGGCAACGTGGCGCAGGAAAATCCGGGACGGTGGTAGCTCCACAGGGCGGTGCCGTCCCGTGGATCGAGAGCGGTGATTCCTGCACCGGTGAGGATCAGCGGCCCGGCTGGACCGGCGGCCACCTCCTGCAACTCCGGGAGATCCTGCTGCCATGCGACGGCCGTGCCGATGCGCGCCGGATGCCCGGACGGACCGGCCGAGGCCGTGGAGGCGTGGGTCTGCGTGTGGGGCTGCGCCACGGCGTGCAGGGACATGGTTGCGATCACGAACACGACGGCCGGCGCCAGGGGGATGGCGCGCTGCCCAATGGTTGCGGGTCGCGCGGTCCACACCGCTGCGGCGGATCGCTCCGGGGCATCGCCCGTTTCCCCGGGCCGTGGGGATGAGCGGATCCGAGCCGGGGACGTGGGATCGTCGGAGGCGATGCCGAGCGATTCACCCAGGCACCGCAGCATCACGTGGCTGATGATCATCACCCCCACCGACAGCATGGCCAGTGCCTGGGCCAGCAGAGCCCCGACATTGAACGAGGAATGCTCAAAGGTCCACCACCACAGGAAACCCTGGAAGAGAACCAGGACCACGGCGCACATGCCGAAGAAAGGGACGAGCCCCTGCGGAGTGAACGCGGCGATCATGAACCCGATGAAAAGAAACAGGCCACCACTGAGGATGAGCCACTGAGGAACCCAGGGAAGGAGCACACTCAACGGCAGCGGATCGTTCCACCACACCACGGTCAGGACGAGAGCCGCCACGAGGGTGATCAACCCGCTGAGACGCGACACCCTGAGGACCACCACCCGCCGTGTCAGGGAGCGTCGGACGTCGTCGAGTGCCTGGGACATGCGCCTCATTATTGAACGGGGGTGGCTCAACCGGATTCGGCAAAGGGGAATGAACTCCTGCGTCACTAGCATCAAGGGATGTTGGGTGCTGAGAGGATCAGGGGGATCGTCGCCGGACTGGAATTGAAGTATGCGCGCACGCGGCGGAGATCCGACAACCTGAGGGGCGACCACGACCGCTCGGTCCACGAACCACCGCGCGGCCCGGTGCTCGAACCGGGCCACCGGGAACCCGCCCTGGGCGCCGAGCGGGGTCCGATGCAGCCGATCGACGCCCGCACGGGAATCGTGCCCTTCGCCGATCGCGAGGAACCGTACGACGAGATCCTGCGACGTGTGATCTCCGCCTGGCAGGCAGAGGCCATCAGGCGCGGACTGGGGGAACTTCCCGAGGCGACGTGGAGAGCCGCGGCGGCGACGCTGGGCCTGCTTCGCCCCGTCACGCCGGAGGAGGCCCGCGATGTGCTGTCCCGCCTGTCGGAGGCCAGCGCCGTGCCGGACGCCGAGGGGTACGCCCGGCTGCTGTTCGAGATGCTTTCGCGGCCCGCGGGAGGATGTGCTCTGCACCCGGAGTCGATCGCGGAGCACCTGATCATTGCAACCTTCGTGGACGGTGAAGGCTGCGAGGACCTCGAGAAGCTGCTGGGCCAGGTACTGCCGGAGCCCCCCGGCACCCCAGGGCCGGGCGACACCGGGTGTTCCACGCCGGGAACCGGGCAAACCGATGCTCGTGATGCCCGGGACGAGCGGGTGTGCGACGCGATCACACGGTGCACGTCCCGGGAGGTCGCGGCCGCGGTGCGCCTCGCGCGCTCCGTTCTGCATCACCGGCCACACCTGTGGGTGGCCGCCCTTGACGTCGCGCAGCGTCAGGGAGGACCGTTCGTCACGGCACTGGAAGATGCGCTGAAAGGCGGGGCGGATCTGCCCGCCATCACGATTCTCGCCGCAATCTGGCCGGGGGATCCGGTCTTGCGCGGTGTCGCGGTTGCGGCACTCGCTCGTGTCCTGGAAACAAGCCGGGAGCCGATGAACCTGCTTGGTCTTTCCACGCACCTGGCCGATGCGGGAGATCGCGTGGGCGCCCTGGAGATGGCCCGGAAAGCCGTGCGAATTCACCGCGAATCCGCAGATGAGAATTCAACGGACCAAGGCCTGATTCTTCCCCTGGCCAATCTCGCCTCCCGCCTGTGGGATGTGGGAGATCACGCGGGCGCGCTGAATGTGGAAAGAGAAGTCGTAGGGATTCATCGTCGGCTCACCGGAGAATTCCGCGTGTTTTTCGGCTCCCGCCTAGTTGTGTCGCTGGCCGGTTGTTCCGCCCGGCTGCGGGAGTCGGGGAATTCTGCGCAAGCCGTGGAGGTGCTGCGGGAGGCCGTAGGGATTCACCGGGAAACCATCGAGGTGTATCGGGAGCTTTCCGCAGAACTCCGCAGGGCCTTCGGGCCGTTCCTGGCCATGCCGTTGTCCGCTCTAGCCACCCAGCTGGCGGGGCTGGGGGATTTCCCAGAGGCCCTGGTCGCCGCTCGGGAGGTCGTCGATCTGCAGCGCGAGGTCGTCGAGGAAACCGCCGCGCGAGGGGACGACGTGCCGGCCTGTGCCACCGACACCCCACCCCGCGCGGAAGCCGATCGAGGCTCCCGGGACGTCCTCCCCGACAAGGAGTCCGGGCACATCGAGCACGGGGAGTTCATATACATCGAGGTCCTGCTGGCTCTGGCCGCCGTGTCCTCAGCCGAGCAGGCCCATGACGTCGCAGGGAGTCCCGGGAAGGCCCACGAGGCGGTCCGGGGGTTCATCGGCGAGACCAACGTCTCCGCGATCCTTTGTGCCCTGCGTCTCCGCCCGGAGCTCGCCGATCACGCCCCCTGCGGCAGGTTCGCCGCGGCACTCCACGCCTGCCTCACCGACGCCCCCGGGGAAGCGGAGCGCCACCTTTCCGGGATCGGCGACCACGTGGCCCCGGACGACCTGGACATCTTCCGGCGATGCGTCCACACCCTCGGTCGCGAACCCGACTACGCGGACGCGCTCGCCCCCGTCGCTGAGTGGCTTCGGATTGGGTGACCTCCATGTCGGCAAGAGTTGACGGGATCACACGCTTCCAGAGGCTCCGTGCTGCGACGGAGTCCAGGGATTCCTCAGCAGGTGGTTTCGACTCGGGTCGCTTGTTCTTCGCGACCCGGCTCAACCAGCTTTGGGGGAGGGGTTTGCGACCCGGCTCAGCCGACTTCGGGGAGGGACGGTTCCTCCCTCACCACCACCTCCGTCGACTGGCCGATGGCGGCGTCGGTGAGGGCGACGAACGTGGCCCTGGCCTCCTCGATGGTGGCGGTCGGGGCCTTGACCTTCTGGAAGCGGCCGCGGGCCATGAAGATCAGCAGCACCGCGATCCCGATCGACAGCAGCGCCGCCGCCAGGAACCCCAGCGTCAGGCAACCGACGGTGTTGAGGCCGGTGAGACTCATCAGCCAGCTCAGGGCCAGCGCCAGCACGATCACCAGCATCCACATCGAATGCAGCAGGAAGGTGACGGCGGCCGCGACGAAGGCCGAACCGATGCCGGCATGTTTCGCGGCAGGGACGAGCTCGGCCTTGGCCAGCTCCGTCTCGCGGGCGACGAAATCCATCAAGCCGTCGCGGAGCAACTGGAATGGTGTGGGACGGGCCATCGTATTCCTTTCGCGTCCGACCGGTTGCGGCGCAGCCGGTACCCCTAGCCTACGGCTACCGCAGGGGCGTCGCGACCTGCATGTCGATCTCGATGCCACTTTCCGGCATGGACACCGGCTCGGTCAGTTCGTCGTGATTCACCCAGGCCCGCCACGCCAGCAACTGGAATGGCAGACGCAGGTTCTCCCCGGGCCTGACGGACTGCTCGAAAAGCGTCTTGATCTCGTCGGCCAGGCGTTTGCGCTGCACCTCCGAAAGCCTCCGCGACAACGGCTGATTTGCGACGAGCTGCTGGAGGTCGTCGAGGCTGACGGTCTGCCAGATGCGGAAGGCTCGGTGCTCCACCTCCGGGAAATACTTCGAATCGTCCACGGCGGCCAGGGATGCGTGGCCGTAGTCGCCGCGCATCGCCATCGGGTCGTAGTGGCGCAGCAGCGCGGTGAGGCGCCGCACCCACGGCACCGAGTCGTCGCGAATGATGTACGAGGCCGAGAAACAACCACCGGGACGCAGCACCCGGGCGATCTCCGAGAGCGCCTGACCGGGATCGAAGAGATGGAAGGACTGGTGGGAGAAAACCACGTCGAACTGGCAGGGATCGATCGGGATGGCCTCGGGGCGCGCCCAGAAGGGAGTGATGCCCTGGAGGGCGAGCAGGCGACGCATGTCGCGGTCGGTGTCGGCCATGGCGAAGACGGTGTGGCCCGCCTCCTCGAGGCGCTGGGGCAGCAGGCTGCCCCCAAAGGTCAACCCCCGCACCCCCGGCCAGACGGCAAGCCAGGTCAGTGCTTCAGGAGGCAGGGGATCGGTGGTGGTCATCTCTTCCTGGGTTGTTCTTCAGCTACTCAAAACAGGTTATCCACATCTTCGGGCAGAAATGGAGATTCGGCTCGGCCGGTTCCCAAAGTGAAAATGTGAACACATCGGAGATTACCGGTCCATTGCTTGCCACGCGGGAAGCCGCGCTCGCGGATTCCGTGCTCGCCACCACGCTTGCCCTCGGGATCGACCTGGATGTCGTCCCGGACCGGGAGGAACTCAGGCGACGATGGCGCACCGCATCACTGCGTCTGGTGGGCACGGACATGGCGTCACGGGCCGCGACGCTGGGTGCCGTGCCCGGGGTGTGGGTGGTCGGTTTCGACTCCGAGGAGCTGCTGCAGGCCTCGGCGGAACTGGGCGCGCCCGCGCTGCTGCTTCCCGGCGAGTCGCAGCGCCTGGCGGAGGTGCTCTCAAGCGAGCTACCGGGCCAGGACGCGGCGCAGATACTGGCTTTGATAGGGGCCTCCGGCGGGTTGGGGGTCAGCTGCCTGACGGTGGCGCTGTCCACGCGGGCCGCGGATACGGGATTGCGGTCGGCGGCGGTGGAGCTGGCGGGCTGCGGCGGCGGCCTGGACCTGCTGTTCGGGGCGGAAACCCAGGTGGGCATGACCTGGGAGGAGCTGCGGCACGCCGTCGGTGAGATCGGGGACCTCACCCCGCACCTGGTATCGGCGGAGCGGGTCTCGGTGCTGGCGCTGGGCAGACCCCACGGCGACTCCCCGGACGAGGCGGCGTTGTCGGCGGTGCTCAGGTCGCTGGAACGCAGCCACGACATGGTGGTGGTGGACCTGGGCGACGGCGCCAGGCTGGCGGAGCTGGGGCGTCGCGCCGTTCCGCTGCTGATGGTGGGCGCGGACGTGAGGTCGGTGGCGGCGGCCCGGATGCGGGCCCGCCGGATAGACCTGACCGGGGCGCTGCTGGTGGTGCGGGTCGGGAAAGGTCGTGGACTGCCGCCCGAAGCGGTTTCCGACGCGCTGGGGCTGCCACTGGCCGGGGTGGTGCGCGACGACCCGAGGGTGCCTCGGCTCGCGGCCCAGGGGGCCAGCGTCGGGTCGCGGCCCGCGGCCCGGCTGCGCCGGGACTCGACGCGGCTGCTGAAGGAGGTGCGTCTGTGATGCTGGACGAGCTGCAGGCCAGGCTGGGCAGGCTCGGCCGCCCCCACACGGCCGCGGACGTCGCCACCGCGATGCGCGGCATGGGGCTGGTGGTCACCGACACGGCCCTCAGACAGGCCATGGACCAGCTGCGCCGCAACTCCGTCGGGGCCGGGCCGTTGGAAGAGCTGCTGCACGAACCGGGGGTCTCGGACGTGCTCGTCAACGGCCCGGACGCGGTGTTCGTGGATCGCGGCGCCGGACTGGAGGCGGCGGACGTGCGGTTCGTCCACGACGAGGCGGTCCGCAGGCTCGCCATCCGCCTCGCAGCTACCGCGGGCAGACGCCTGGACGACGCCCAGCCGTTCGTCGACGGCCGGCTGCCGGGCGGGGTGCGGCTGCACGCGGTGCTGGCGCCGCTGGCCAGTCCGGGGACGTGCATCTCGCTGCGGGTCCCGGCGTCGCGAACCCTGACCCTGGAGGAGCTGCACACCGCGGGGTCGCTCACCGACGAGGCCCTGGAGCTGTGCCGGAGGGTGATCGCCCGCAAGGTGCCGTTCCTGATCTCCGGCGGCACCGGGACGGGCAAGACCACGCTGCTGGCGGCGCTGCTGGCCGAGGTGCCGGCGACGGAACGGATCGTCGTGGTGGAGGACGCCCGGGAACTGACCCCCAGGCACCCGCACTGCGTGCGCATGGAGGGCAGACCCCCCAACAACGAGGGCAAAGGAGCGATCACGCTCACCACCCTGGTGCGGCAGGCCCTCAGGATGCGGCCCGACCGGGTGGTGCTGGGCGAGGTGCGCGGCGCGGAACTCACCGACCTGCTCTCGGCGCTCAACACCGGGCACGAGGGTGGCTGCGGCACCGTCCACGCCAACTCCGTCGCCGACGTTCCCGCCCGGCTGGAGGCCCTCGCGGCGCTCGGCGGGCTGGGTCGCGAGGCCTGTCACGCGCAGCTCGCCGCGGCCCTGCGGCTGGTGCTGCACCTGCGTCGCGGCCCCGACGGGAAACGCTGGCTGGCGGAGGTGGGGGCGTTCAGGCGGGGCGCGGATGGGCTGGTCGGGATCGTGCCCGCCATGACCTTCACCGGTGGGGCCACCACATGGGGTCCGGGAGCGGGCCTCGTGCGCGACTGGCTGGAGTGGTCGCGATGCTGATCTGCGTGGTGTTTTTCGCCCTCGCGGCTGCGTTGATCGCCGGGAAGGAGCAGAATTTGGAACGGCTGGGATTACCAGCCAGCCGCAGGCCGGGACGTGGCAGCGCAGCTGTCGTGAGGAAGACGTCCCGGCCTGTGCCGTCAAGTTTCCCCTTGTGGCGGCGAGGAATGGTCCCGGGGGACGCCGGCATTCCCGTTCCGCGGCCCGGGGACGGGGAATCCGCCGTTGCCGATGGCACCCGGGTGGGGGCGTTGGAAAAACTGGAGGAGTCGCAGGCGCGGGGCGGCAGGAGCGGCCACGGAAAAGCGGTCGCCTCCCACCGGGCGCGGATGCGGCGCAACAACCTGCTGCTGATGGGTGGGGCCGGCCTGGTTGCGGTGGCCGTGGTGTTCGGCCTCAGGGCGGCCGGCTGGACTCTCGTCGTCGTCATTGCCGCCGCAACCGCCGCGTGGGTGCTGCGGCGTGCTGCTGCGGAACGCGCCCGGCGCAACCGGGCCGACGAAACCACCCGGGTCACGGTGGGGCTGGCCATGCTGCTGCGCTCCGGGCAGATTCCGACGGCGGCGCTCGCCGAGACCGCCACGGACTGCGACGCCCTGGCGCCCGTCGCGGCCGTCGCCAGATTGGGCGGGGACGTCCCCGCGGCGCTGCAGGAGGTGGCGCAGACCCCGGGACGCGAAGGCCTGGCGCGGGTCGCGGGGGCGTGGCGGGTGGCGGAACGCACCGGCGCGCCCGTCGCCTCCGTGCTGCTGCAGGTCGCGGAAGGGCTGCGGGCCGAACGGGAACTCGCGGGAGTGGTCGAGGCCGAACTGGCGATGGCGCGCGGCAGCGCCCGGATCATGGCCTTCCTGCCGCTCGGGGCGTTGCTGCTCGGCTCTTGCGCCGGGGCCGACCCCCTCGGTTTCCTGCTGGAGAACCCGCTCGGGCTGGTGCTGGCGCTGGCCGGCGTGGGATTGGCGGCCGCCGGGGTGGTCTGGACCGAGAAACTGGCGGTCCGGCAATGAGCACCGCGGTCCTGATTGGTTTCCTCGTCGCCGCTGCCGTCCTGGCGTGGTGGGCCCCACCGCCCCTGAGCAGACTGGAACCCCGGTCGTCGCCGCTGCCCGGCTGGGTGGGGAAGGTGTGGGGTTGGGCGGCGAAACGGTGGAGCGGTCGCAGGAAGGTGAACCGGGCCGTGGTGCGGGAACTTCCCGAAACCCTGGATCTGCTGGCCGTCTGCCTGGAGGCCGGAGCCCCGATGACCAACGCCATCGCCACGGTGGCCGCGGTCAGCCAACCCGCCACGGCCGCGATCCTGCACGGGATCGATGCGCAACTGCAGGTCGGCAGGGACCCTCAGGACGCCTGGGGCAGCCTCGCTGACCACCCCGATTGGGGGCCACCGGCCCGCGACGCAGCCCGCTCGGCCCGCTCCGGAACCAGCCTGGTGGAGTGTCTCCGTGTTCACGCCGACGAGGCGCGCCGCCGCCGTCGTGAACAGGAGACCAAACGGGCCAGGTCGGTGGGGGTGAAATCGGTGCAGCCGCTCGCGCTGTGTTTCCTGCCCGCCTTCGTGCTCATCGGGGTGGTGCCGCTGGTGGCGTCGCTGCTCGGCACCTTCACGGGCCGCTGAACGGGAAAGCCCGGAACCAGCTGGGGTCCCTTCCCCCGGAATTGGTTGAGCCGGCCTGCGAGTGTGATGTCTCAGGACAAGGGTGAAGGTCGGGACTTCTTGCGGCCGCGCGACACTTGGACGGACGTCGTTGCCAGCGCCAGCCCTCAGGCCAGTCATCACGAAAAATTACAGGCTAATCAGACCAACCATCCGAGACGTAACGCAGTAGCATGTCCTCCGTGACACCCTCATGAACCATGACGGCCTTGCCGCCGTATCCCCATTGATGCTCACCACTTCAGTGATCCGCGAGGCAGAACGTTCTTCCCAAAGTAGTGCGCTCAAACCATGAATGGAGATGCCTGGATGATCAGCATCGCGACGATCACCATCAAGACAACCAAGCCACGAGCAGTCGCCGCGTTCTGGAGGGACTTGCTGGGTTACGAAGTGGCCCCCAACCTGACCGACTCCGTGCTCCTCGAAGGAAACGGACCGTCATTGCTGATCCAACCGGCCACACGGCAGGCAGCCCCGGGGGCCATCCACCTCGACCTCAGGCCTGATGACCAAGGTGACGCGGTGGCGGCCGCGTTGGCGCTTGGCGCCTCACATGCCGACATTGGGCAGACCGGGCAGGAAGGATGGGTGGTCCTGGCGGATCCCGCCGGGAATCTTTTCTGCGTGCTCGAGGGGCGTGCTGCACACGCGGCTCGAATGACCGGCAGGACTCCGACGCCAACGCCGGTGTGTGGACATGATGAGGGCTGAGGGCGCACCACGCACGCGGATGGGCGCTCCCCGACGATCGCCGGTGAACGGTTCCCGCCTCATCCCCACCAGCAACTGAAGTTGCGTCTCCGACCCGGGATCCAGGAGTGAGTTCACTGTTCCCGAGAGCTGTGACGCCGGAACCGAGCCAGCGTCCTGGCGGGGTGCCCGCCTCGGCGTAGTAGCGGGTTGGCGGAGTCGAGAGCGAACGGTCACCATCACCAGCCGCCACAGTCCGCAGCAGGTACTTGTGGGATCGACGGCAACTCTTGCGTTGTGGTTGCCCCGGTAGCGTGGAGATGGATGGATGCCGTAGCAACTCGTGAGGCCGAGGATCCCACAACGGTCGACGCACCGACGCTCTCGGGCGGCACGTCCTCGTGGCTCCAGCTGCATCCGCGACTGGTTGATCTGATGCTCGTTCTGGTGATCTTCGCCTACAACTTGCCGATTCAGTTCGGTGCGGTGCCCGGGCACCTGTGGCTGGGGACCGGGCTGCTGGTCTCGGTCGGTCTGTGTGCGCCGGGGCTGTGGCGTCGTCAGTGGCCAGCGGCCACATATCTGGTGATCCAACTCGTCGCGGTCACGCAGATCCTGCTGGGGATCTCGCTGATGGTTGCCGATGCGATGCTGCTGTTGGCCGTCTATACACTCGCCTCTCGTAGCCGCTGGCAGCTCTCCGGCATGGCAGCGCTGATCACCGCCACGTGGACTGTGCCGAGTTGCCTGCCGATACTCGACCGCGGCGAGATGAGTATCGGGGATATCGGTGTGATCGTCGCGCTGATCCTGTGGTCATGGACCTGGGGACGTCTGGTGCGAACCCGCCGGCGCTACATCGCCTCGCTGCATGAGCGCGCGGCACAGCTCGCGCGGGAGAAGGCGGTCGAGGCAGAACTGGCGGCGTCGTCCGAGCGGACGCGCATCGCTCGGGAGATCCACGATGTCGTCTCACATTCCCTGAGCGTTGTAGCGGTGTTGTCCGACGGTGCGGCCTCCACCGTCGACACGGATCCTGAGCGGGCACGTACGGCCATGCTGACCGTGCGCGACACGGGGCGCACAGCGTTGGCGGACATGCGCCGGCTGCTCGGGGTCCTGCGCGATGACGAGCCCGGCTCGCACGCACCGCAGCCGGGGATTGCGCAGTTGCCACGTCTGCTCGAGGAGTCGTGCGCGGCGGGTGTGCCGGTGCAGTTTATTGAAACGGGTGGCCCTCAGGCGGTGCCGCAGAGCATCGATCTGACCGTGTACCGCATCGTCCAGGAGGCGTTGACCAATGTGCGCAAACATGCTGGCCTCGGGGTCTCGGAGGTGAGGGTCACGCTGGCCCATACCCCCGAGTCCATCACGGTCACAGTGACCGATGACGGTGCCGGGTCCGCCGCTGGTGCCGACCCGCATATCGGGCACGGCCTGATCGGCATGCGCGAGCGTGTCGCCGCCCACCACGGGCAGCTGCGTGCCGTGCAGCGGCCCGAAGGCGGTTTCGAGGTCGTCGCCACGATCCCGACAGGAGATGAACCATGAGTATCCGCGTGCTGCTGGTCGACGACCAGGAGATGATCCGCATGGGTTTCCGCATGGTGCTGGGCACCGCCGAGGGCATCGAAGTCGTGGGCGAGGCCTCCGACGGCGACGAGGTCCTGGACGTGTTGGCTGAGCATCCTGCCGATGTTGTGCTGATGGACGTGCGCATGCCCAGGATTGACGGCATCAAGGCCACGCGGCGCGTCATGGCGCTGGAGGATCCGCCGCATGTGTTGGTGCTGACGACCTTCGACCTGGACGAGTACGCCTACGAGGCCTTGCGTGCCGGAGCGTCGGGTTTCCTGCTCAAGGACGCGCCGCTGGAGGAGGTGGCCGCAGCCATCCGCCACGTTCACGACGGTGATGCCGTGGTCGCGCCGTCGACCACGCGTCGCCTGCTGAGTCACTTCGCCGCGCCCGAGGCATCATCGCTGGCTGCGCCGACGAACACTGCACCGCTCGAGCTGCTGACGCCGCGCGAGCGCGAGGTGCTGAGCCTGGTCGCGCGCGGGCTGTCCAACCGCGAAATCGCCGATGAGCTCGTCCTCAGCGAGGGAACGGTCAAGGTCCACGTCGGGCACGTGCTGACCAAGCTCGACTTGCGCGACCGTGTCCAGGCCGTCGTGCTGGCCTACGAGACGGGTCTGATCGCGCCGGGAAACGCCTGATCCAGCACATCATCCATGCCTGAAGTCGTAGGGGGAAGATATGCCTTGGGCCAGATGGAATCATCTCTGGCCTGCGACAGCGTGGAGACATGTCCTACGCAGTCACCACAGAAAACCTGACGAAGCGCTACGGCGATCGCATCGTCGTCGACGATCTGTTTCTGCGCATCCCTGAAGGGTGTGTGTACGGGTTCCTCGGACCCAACGGGGCCGGAAAGTCCACGACGATGAAGATGCTGCTGTCGCTGATCGAACCCAGCGACGGCGAGGTGCAGATCCTCGGCCAGTCGATGACGCGCGCCACGCGGCGTTCCCTGCTGGGGCGGATCGGCTCGCTGATCGAGGCCCCGCCGGGATATGCGCACCTGACCGGCGCGGAAAACATTCGGCTCATTCAGCGCCTGTTGCATTTGGATGATGCACAGATCGAACACGCAGTGCAGGTCGTGCATCTGACCGAGCAGATGAACAAGAAGGTCCGCGAATATTCCCTGGGCATGAAGCAACGCCTGGGGATCGCGATGGCCCTGGCCCGCCAGCCGCAGCTGCTGATCCTCGACGAACCCACTAACGGCCTCGACCCCGCGGGCATCGAGGAGATGCGCGGACTGCTGCGCCACCTCGCGGTCAACGGGGTGACCGTGATGGTCTCCTCGCACCTGCTGGGCGAGATCGACAAGATCGCCACCCAGCTGGGTATTCTCGCCCAGGGCCGGATGATCTTCCAGGGCACCCGCGCCGAGCTGATGAAGGCATCGTCGCCCGACGTGCTGATCACCTGCTCGGAGCCCCGCCGGGCGCAAATCCTGTTTGCGCCCTACAACCCGCGGCTCATGCCGTCGGGCGACCTGGCACTGGCGGGAACCGATGACAAACGGACGGCTGGATTCGTCGCATCGCTGGTTGGCGAAGGAATCGACATCTACGGAGTCCGCCGCGACGAGCAGAGCCTCGAGGACGTCTTCATGCGCCTGACCGAAGGAGGTGGGCTGTGATGACCGTCGTCATGAACGAACTGGCCAAGATTCGCCACCTTCGCATCGGGGTGATCGCGATCATTCATCTGGTGGCCGTCGTGGGCCTCACAGCTTTTCAGTCGCTGGTCGCGGGCATCGACGAGCATCTCGCGGATCCCGGCGGGGCGCCGTGGAAGATCCTGCTCACCGGGCTCTCACGGGCGTTCGCGATGATCTCGCCCGTCCTCTTGGCCGTGCTGGCCAGTCGTCAGGTCGAGATGGAACACACGGGCAACGGCTGGCTGCTGTCTGCCACGAGCGGGGTGAGCCCCGGCCACCTGTGCCGTGCCAAGTTCATCGTGCTCGGGCTGATCGTCGCCCTGGTCACCATGATGCAGTCCGCGCTGCTCGTCGGTTTCGCGAAACTCATCGGCGTCACCTCACCCTTCCCAGCCTCGCACTGGATCGGGTACACAGCCTCGATCATGGTCATCAACCTCGCCGTGCTGGCATTCCAGATCCTGCTGTCGGCCGTGGTGGAGAACCAGCTCGTCGCGTTGGGAGCCGGCATCGTCGGTATCTTCCTCGCGCTCTTCGGGGTGATCCTGCCGAGATTCCTCACGCACCTGACGCCCTGGGGCTACTACGCGCTGGCCGCTCCGGCCGACTACGTCGGCGTTGACCTCGTCTACTACGACCTGCCCTACCTCAGCATCGCCGGACTGGCCGTCGTGGGTGGCTCGCTCTTCATGCTTGTCACTACTCGTTTCAACACCCGGGAGGCATGACCATGAACTCCATCCACTCCGAGTTCCTGAAACTCAAACGCTCCATGAGCTGGGCTGTGGTCCTCGTGGTCCCGATCATCATGGTCCTGGCCGGCTCGATGAGCACCATGCTCGCACAGGGCACCTTCGAAGACGGGTGGCACACCCTGTGGATCAGGTCCGTCGGGTTCTACGGGATGGCCATCCTGCCGGTCGCCGTCGCGATCCTCGCGTCCCTGGTCTGGCGCGTCGAGCACAAGAACAGCAACTGGAACGCTCTTATGAGCCGGCCCGTACCGACATCCGAGGTCGTGCTGGGCAAGGTCGCGGCCATCGCCGCGCTCGCGGCCTCGATGCAACTCGTCTTACTGGTCACCGTCATCGGACTGGGCAAGCTGGTGTTCGGACTCGAGGGCATGCTTCCGGCCAAGTACCTCCTGGGCAGCCCGTTGATCATGCTGGCCTGCGTGCCGCTGGCGGCGCTGCAATCGGCGTTGTCGGCATTCCTGTGCTCCTTCGCCACTCCGGTGACCATCGCGCTGGTGATGACCAGCGCCTCGACACTGCTTCTGCAGCTGAAGCTGACAGCAGCACTGGCGCTTCCCTACGGCCTGGTCACCCACACCACGCAGCTCGGGACATCTCTCGTCTCGGGCCAGAGGACGAGCTTCGCCGTCCCGGAACTCAGCCTGGCGAGCGCGGGCATCGTCACGGGCGCAGCTGTGGTGCTCACCGCCCTCATCGTCGCCATCACCTCCATGGCACTCAATCGCACTGACATCCGCGCATAGAACGTTTCTTCACCTCAGACCCGGTGTCCGGGAAACCGGGTTGGGCTCCCTCCGCACCGATGAACGCCCGACCACCTCATCACATCCAAAGCGGTCGTCGTCACCACGGCTGAACCGGCTTCAGAGCAGGGTGGTTCAACCGGCTTAATGAAATGGGTCCGCCCCAATCAGCGGGCGAGGGATGGCAGAGTTGGGCGGGTGAACTGGGAGTGGGTGACCGGGGCTGAGGAGGCGGTGGTGGTGCGCCGCCGGCCTGTTTCCCCGGGGGCGTGGGCCGACTGGCCCGGCTGGCTCGATGCGGAACTCGTCGACGGGTTCCGGGCCGCGGGCATCGACCGGCCCTGGCGGCACCAGGTGGAGTTCGCGGAGCTGGCCCGCGCGGGTAGGCACGCCGCGATCTGCACCCCCACCGGTTCCGGGAAGTCGCTGGCCTACCTGATGCCGGTGCTCGCCGCGCTGCGGGAACCCAGGGCGGGCCGCGGCAGGGGGTTTGCGCTGCGCCGCCCCGCCGCGCTGTACCTGGCGCCCACCAAGGCTCTGGCCCACGACCAGGCCCGGGCGGCCGGGGTCCTGGCCCCGGGATCGGTGCGGATCGGTGCCCTCGACGGCGACTCCGACGAGACCGAGCGGCGATTCGCCCGCGAACACGCCAACCTGGTGCTCACCAACCCCGACATGCTGCACTTCTCCGTGCTGCCGAACCATCGCCGCTGGTCGGCGCTGCTGGGTGGGCTGCGGTACGTCGTCATCGACGAGGCCCACCGCTACCAGGGGGTTTTCGGGGCGCACGTCGCGCAGGTGCTGCGGCGGCTGCGACGCCTCGCCGCCGCCCACGGCGCCGAACCGACCATCCTGCTCAGCTCCGCCACCGCACCGAACGCCGCCGACTTCGGGGGCGCCCTGATCGGTGAGGACCGGGTGGAGGTGGTCGCCGACTCGGCCGCCCCGGTCGCCGCCCGCACCGTCGTGCTTTGGCAGCCCTCGGTCAGCCTCAACCGCGACACCTCCCGGCTGCTGGCGGGCCTGGTGGACGACGCCACCCAGACCCTCGCCTTCGTCGCATCCCGTGCCGGGGCGGAACTGACCAGCCTGGAGGCCGCGGAACTGGCCGCCGAACCGGGGCGGATCGCGTCCTATCGTGGCGGCTACCTGGCTATGGAACGCCGCGACCTGGAGGCCGCACTGCAAACCGGGGAGATCCTCGGACTGGCCACCACGAACGCGCTGGAACTCGGCATCGACGTCTCCGGCATCGACGCGGTGCTCGTTTCCGGGTTCCCCGGGAAACTCTCGGCGTTCTGGCAGCAGGCCGGAAGGGCGGGCCGGGCGGGCAGGGAGGCGCTGGTGGTGCTGCTGGCCCGCGAGAACCCCCTCGACGCCTACCTGCTGCAACATCCCGAACTGATCTTCGACGCCCCCGTCGAGGCCGCGATCTGCCACCCGCAGAACCCGCACGTCCTCGGCCCACACCTGGCCGCCGCCGCGCAGGAACAACCGTTGACGGCCGCCGACGAACGCTGGTTCGGACCCACCGCCCTGCCGCTGGTAGCTCACCTTGCTGCCGGGAAGGTGCTGCGGGACCGCGGCGGCACCTGGTATTGGACCCGTCCCGACCGCGCCGTCGACCACATCAACCTGCGATCCACCACCCCCCGGCCCGTGGAGATCATCGAACGCTCCACCGGGCAGGTGATCGGGGTGGTGGACCCGGCAGCCGCCGACCGCACCGTCCACCGGGGCGCCGTCTACCTCCACCAGGGACGCTCTTTCGTGGTGACCGAACTGGACGTCGAGGAACGCAGCGCCATGGTGGTGGCGGCCCACAACCCCTGGTACACCCAGGCCGAATCCGCCCAGGACATCGCGGTGCTGCGGGAACAGCGGTCGCGACCACTCGGTTCGACAACCCTGCACTTCGGTGACGTGCGGCTCAGCTGGCAGGTCACCGGATACCTGCGCCGAGACGAAACCACCCACGAGGTGCTCGACTCCACCCCGCTCGACTGTCCCGAGCACACCCTCACCACGCAGGCGGTGTGGTGGAGCGTCCCGGAGACCCTGGAACGGGAACTGGGCTGGGGGCCGCTGCAACTCGGAGCCGCCGCGCACGCCGCCGAACACACCTCCATCGGGTTGCTGCCCGCCTTCGCTCCCTGCGACCGCTGGGACATCGGCGGGATCTCCACGGCACGCCACCCGGACACCGGTCTGGCGACGGTGTTCGTCCACGACGGCCTGCCCGGTGGAGCAGGTTTCGCCGCCCGCGCCCACGAAGTGGCCGAGCAGTGGTTGGCGGCGACCTTGGAACGGCTGCGCACCTGCCGTTGCGAATCGGGCTGCCCGGCCTGCATCGTCTCCCCGAAATGCGGCAACGCCAACCAGGTCCTCGACAAGACGGCGGCCACCGAACTGCTGCGCCGGATCCTCTGAGAATCCAGCGGGCGGGGCGAATCGACCGGCTCCGGGGACGGGACCCGTCCGCGGAGCCCCGGATGGTTTTCACACCGTCTCCTTTCACACCGTTCCCGCCGTGGCGCTGCGTTCCACGTCGGCGGGATTGAAACCGCGGCCCTCCAACAGCGGCAGGGTCACCGTCACCTCGACCACGAACCGGGGACGCTGCCCCCGAACCTCGCAGCCGGTGAGGCGCCCACCGTTCTCGGACGCCACCTTCGAGGCCTCGGCGCAGGCGTCGCCGCCATCCGCTTCGACCGCTGCGGCGGCCAGGGCCGTCAGGTCGGCCGCGTCCTGGGCCTTTTCCGCGCGGGCCAGCCAACCGGTGATCAACGCGGCGGTAGCGGCGACCAACACCAGCCCCAGGCAGATTCCCGCGACCAGCACCGTCCCCACTCCCCGCTCGTTATGGACCCGGGAACGTCCCGGACCTCCCGTGACGCTCATGGCCCGACCCCCGGTTCCCAGTGGGCCCAGGCGGTGGCTTCGAGCGGAATGGCACCGAGGCCGAGGATGGGGACCTCCATGCGGGTCGTCACCCGCACTCCCGCCTCGGCGCGTTCGATCTCGATGCGCGCCCGCTCGGGCGCCTTCTCCTTGGTTTTCTCCGCCAGCGCGTCGTCGCCCCGGGACAGGTACTTGGCCAGTTCCGAACTGACGGTCTGGATGCCCGACTGGGCCACCCCCAGCAGCACGAGACCGACCAGGGCCGACACCAGCGTCACCAAGGTGACCAGCCCGATGGCGAACTCCACCGTCACCATGCCCCGCTGCCCACGGCGGGCCCTGCGACGTCCGAACCAACCGACTCGACCGGCCCTCCTGCGGCGGGGCGCCGGAGAAACCGGGTGGCCGGCGACGGCCGTCGATGCTTCCTCGCCCCGCGCCCCCGGCCCCTCCACCAGGAGGCGTGGGGCGGACACATCCGCCCCACGCATGCCGGTCAGCTGTCGTACTGGGCGACGTTCGTGAAAAGGTCGGTGACCCATTTCATGATCGTGTCGAAAAGCGAATTGTCGTGGAAGACGCGGATCAGCAACATTGCTGCCGCCGCGGCGCCCAACAGGCCGATGGCGTACTCGACGGTGGTGAGTCCCCGTTCGGCGAAACGACGCGAGAGCGGCTTCTTCTTCTCGACGCGGGCGATGCTCTTGGTGGACTCGGACATGGCTTCCCCTTTCAAGTGCCCACCGGACGCCTTTCATCCGGTGACACTTTCACCATGGGAAGCAGGACCCGCAGGGATTTCCTTTTCCACATCCCCCCGGTTGGGCGGCAACACCGCCACCCAACCGGACAACACCTCAGGTTCCTGCGACAACACCTCACCCGGGTGGGGTGCCCTCGCGTGCGGCTGGGGTCAGTCCTGCAGGACCTGCAGCAGTTCGTCGCGGACCCGCACCGAGCGACGCGGGTTGCGGTCGCCGATCACCGCTACCGTCAGACCACCGGCGGAGGCGGTCGTCGGAGTCGTCGCGGTGCCGCCCAGCGCGTCGTCGGCCCGGCAGCAGAACGTGTGGCGGCGCTCCGCCTCGGCCGCGATCATCGCGTTGATGTTCGGGTCGTTGCTGGCGGCCAGGACGTACCAGGCCTCGCCGACATCCTCCGCCCTGGCGGTGCGCTGCTCGACGGCGATCGCGCCGCTCGCCGCGAGCCGGCCGACGGCGATCCCGAGGTTCGGCGCGACGACCCGCACCTTCGCCCCCGCGTCGAGCAGCCGGGGGATGCGCCGCGCCGCAACGGCCCCGCCGCCGACGACCAGAACGTCGCGGTCCTTCAAGATGAGGTTCGACATGAACCCGGGGGCGCCTTCGCCGAAACCCTCGGCGTCGAGTTCCGCGAGATAGCGGTCGACGACCAGCTGGGCCAGCTCGTCGCAGTCACCGATGACCTCGGCGACCCGCACCTCGACGTCCGGGTTGTTCTCGCGCCAGGCGGCGACCTGCTCCAGGTTCCAGGTCCGCAGCTTGCCCGGGAACAGGAAGTGCGGGGCGACGACGATCTGTTTCACGCCGGTGGCTTTCGCGTGGTTCAACGCCTCCGGCACCGACGGCCGCGACACCTGGATGAACGCGGGATGGATGCTGCGGAGCTCCTTCTCCTCCATGAGGGTCCGGGCCATGCGGTAGCGCTCCGCGTTCGATTCGGTGACGGGGGAGCCGCGACCCACCAGGACACACGCCGTGTCCTGGGGACGCCACTCGCCGAGCGCCTCGACGACGCGGTTGCGCACCGCCGAATCCAGCAGCGGACTGCCCAGCAGCGCCGCCGAGTACGCGACCCTGGCCTCGCCGCGTCCCTCGTCAATGGCCTCCGGGATGTCGATCCGCACGTGCCCGCCGGTCGCGAGCATCAGCGGCACGACGACGGCATCCGTTTCGCCCTTCGGTTCGAGGCCCTCCAGGGCCTCGGCCACGGCCTCGGGGATGCTCGGTTCCGTCAATTCGACGAAACCCATCGTCAGTTTCGTGTCCGGCAGTTTCGCCCGGACGCGTTCCGCGAGCGCACGGCACACGGCCACGCCCTCCGGGTCACGGGTGCCGTGCGCGGCG
Source organism: Arachnia propionica (assembly GCF_900637725.1). Classification (GTDB taxonomy): domain Bacteria; phylum Actinomycetota; class Actinomycetes; order Propionibacteriales; family Propionibacteriaceae; genus Arachnia; species Arachnia propionica. The sequence goes on from NZ_LR134406.1 coordinate 431,275, forward strand.
ATGACGAGCGGCACGTTGGTCAGCTCCTTGAGCATCAGCAGTTTCCTCCTTGAATCTTGCCCATCCACTGGTAGTCACGCGGCGTGACGATGGCTGTTTCACCGACTCCCGTCGCCACCGGTTTGGTGGTCGACGAACCGACGATGACGATGGTGTGCATGTCAACCCATTCGGGGTTGAACTCACTGATCGGCGCCCACCTGATGCGCTGCTTCGGCCGGAACGCCTCGTAGACGGCCATCACCGGCACGTCAGCGGGGCGGTGCGCCCCCAGGATCTCCAGTGCCCGGGGCAGGTGGGCGACGCGTTTGCGGGAACGGGGGTTGTACAGCACCGTCACGAAGTCACCCTCCGCGGCGGCCTGGAGCCGGCGCTCGATGTCCTCCCACGACGTGTGGAGATCGGACAGGGAGATCGTGACGTGGTCGTGGCCGAGCGGCGCCCCGAGCAGCGCGGAAGCGGCCAGCTCCGCCGTGACGCCCGGGATGATCCTGACGTCGATACCCTCGGTGCCGATTTCCAGGGTGGGGGATGCCATCGCGTAGATCGCGGGGTCGCCGGAGCACACGAACGCCACGGGGTGGCCCTCGCGGGCCTTCTGGATCGCGAACGCCGTCCGCTGCTCCTCGGTGCCCATCTTCGTGGCGTGGGTCTCGGCGTGGGGGTTGACCAGGTCGCGGATCTGCCGCACGTACGGGATGTAGCCGACCACGTAGCGGGCGGTCTCGATCGCCTGCTTCGCCATCGGGGTCAGCAGGTCGCGGTGACCGGGGCCGAGACCGACCACCCGCAGCTCGCCGCGCGCCGGAACCCGGCCGATCGCGCACGTCGCGTCGGGGCATTTCGTCTTCGGCACGATCAGTTCGGCGCCGCGGCGGATGACGGAGGCCTCGGAGACGCTCGGCGTTCCCACCTCGGAGGCGACGACCTCCGAGGGGGTCGGCACCTCGATGCCCGCCAGCTCGGCGGCCTCGTAGCACACGAACGGTACACCCAGGTGCTTGGCGAGGCGGATCAGGCCACCCTCACGCGCCTTGGCGTCGACGCTGGTGAGTGCTGCGACCGAGTGGATCGTCAGGCCCGCGGACGCGAGGGTCGCCTCCAGGTGGGCGCGCAGGATCTTCTCCGAGGTGCCGCGGTTGCATCCCATGCCCACCACCAGCGAGCGGGGATGCAGGACGACCCGCGGCAGCTCGGCGGCCGGCAACTGTGAGGCGTCGCGGTCGGTGACGAGAATCTCCGCGACCGGTGAGGCCGCGTCCTCGGTGACATTGGCCGGCAGCGGTGGCATCGGCCACGGCTGATCCCGCACCAGCCGCACGGAACGGCCGTCGAGCATCGCGCCGGTCACGCCCGCGACATCGCCGCTGTGGGCCCAGCCGAGGGTGTCGAGAGCGGGGATGCCGAGGGAGTCGGTGGCGGTCGTGAGCACCGCGGTGGCGCCGAGGGCCTCCGACAGCTTCTCGGCCAGCTCGTTCGCACCGCCGACGTGCCCGCCCAGCAGGGGCACGACGAAATGCCCGCCCTGGTCGATGACGACGACACCCGGGTCGGTTTTCTTCGAATCCAGCAGCGGCGCGAGGATGCGGGTGGTGGCTCCGATCGCCAGGTGCGAGACGACCAGGTCGCATTCGTCGAAGGCCTGGCGCAGCCCCTCGGTGGCGGGCCCGTCGTAGATGCGGGTTCCGCCGAGCAGCTCGTCGATCTGGGCGGCGCGGGCACGGGCGGCCTCGGAGGAGAAAACCTGCCCGACCGTAAGCTCGGCCAGTGCATTCGCGGTCAGCCGCTCCACCGCGACCTCAGGGACGGCGACGCGGCGGGGCGCGGTGGTGTCGACGGCCGTCTCGTCCCATTCGGCGTCGGGGTGGCGCTCCAGGACGAGCACGACGTTCGGGTTCCGGACGTCCTCGACCGCGGCCAGTTGTTCACCGGTCATGATCCGGACGCGTTCGTCGTCCTCGCCGAGACGCTCGGCCAGGACGAAGGTCCGGTCGAGGCCGGCCAGGGGGTCGGTCAGCTGCGAGAGGGGTTCGCGCGGATCGGTCATGACCGCGACCTTCGCGTAGCGGCGCGCCGCTGTGATGGCGGCGTCGATGGGGCGGCCGTGCGCGGAAACCGTGATGGCGTCGTCCCAGGGCAGCCCGATGCGGGCGAACGCCTCGGCAACCGACGAGGCGCGCGTGACGACCTTCGGACGCAGCCCGATCGACCGCAGCTTGCGGACGACGCCGAACCACAGCGGGTCACCGGAGGCGAGGATCACGACGTCGGTGTCCTCGGGCAGCTGCCGGATCTTCTCGACGGCGGGGGTGAGGCCACCCAGGACGATTCGCTTGTCCTCGGGGACGGCCAGCTCGTCGAGGTGACGGCGCCCGCCGACCACCACGGACGCGGCGGCGACGGCGCGGCGCAGCTCCTCGCTGGGGGCGCCGAGATGCCCGTGGACCGTGATCATGTGTTGTCTCCGTTCTCCAGGTTGTAGGTGGTGGCGCCGTGTTCCCTCAGGTCGGCTTCGGCGGCCTTGTCGGCGTCGCGGTACTCGTGCCGGAAACCGGGGTGGTACAGGTGGGAGCGTTTGGCGGCGCGGTCGGTGGCCAGGGCCGGGCCGACGAGCACGATCGTGTGCTTCCAGAGCTTGTGTTCCTTCATCGTCGCCGACAGGTCCTTCAGCTGGACCCGCCAGATGGCCTCGTCGGGCCAGGTCACGCGGTAGCCGATGATGCAGGGCGTCTCCGGGGGGTAGCCGCCCTCGAGGAGGGCCGCCTCCAGTTGCTTGTTGCGGGCCGCCGACAGGTAGATCGACATCGTCGTGCCGTGGGCGGCGAACGAGCGGATGTTCTCCTTCTCGGGCATGGGGGTGCGGCCGCCCTCGAGGCGGGTGAGGATCATCGACTGCGCGACCTCCGGCAGCGTCAGCTCGGAGTCGACCCGGGCCGCGGTGGCGGAGAACGCCGAGATGCCGGGGATCGTCTCGGTGGGGATGCCGATCTGGGCGCACAGGTCGCGCTGCTCCGCCGTCGCCCCGTAGATGTCCGGGTCGCCGGTGTGGACGCGGGCGACGAGGAGTTTTTCGTCGCGGGCCCGCGTGTAAAGCGGCACCAGGTCCTCCAGGGGAATCGACGCGGAATCGATGACCTCGGCGCCGGGTTTGTGGCCGGCGACGATCCCGGGGTGCACGAGCGACGAGGCCCAGATGATGATGTCTGCCTCGGCGATGACGCGGGCGCCCCGCACGGTGATCAGGTCGTCGGCCCCGGGGCCTGCCCCGACGAAGACCACCAGGCCTTCCGGGTCGAGTCTCAGTCCGCTCATATTCTCCCTCCGGTGGTGGAACGTTTCGGTGCGGCAAGGACGGTGCTGAAGTAGGGTGCACGGTCGGTCACCTCGGACAGGAGCACGAGGTGTTCGGAGGGCAACCCGAGATCGGTGCCGAGGATGGCCTCGCCGAGGCGGCCCTGCGCATCCAGCACGGCGCGGAGCTCGGTCATTTCGCGGCCGCCCTTGTAGATGACGACGGTGTCGGAGACCTCGCAGACGCGGGCCAGGGTTTCGGGCCCGACGGTCCACGGCACGAGGGACAGGATCTCCTGGCCCTCGACGAGCGGGGTGCGGCTGGCGGCGGCGATGGCCTGCATGGCGGTGATCCCGGGAATGACCTCGACCTTGACCTCGACGCGCCGCGACACCAGGTCACACAGGTAGGAGAACGTCGAGAACACCGACGCGTCGCCGACGGTGGCGAACGCCACCCGCTTCGCGCCGGCCTCGAACGCCTCGACGGCGGCCGTGGCGGAGGCCTCCCACGCGTCGGCCCGGCGCTGCCCAATGCCGCGGCGTTCGGCCATGGAGAACGGGATGCGGCGGACCGCGCCGGCCTTGGCGGGCAGGTGGGCACACACGATTTCCTCGGCACGGCCGATGCCTCCGGCGCGGGCCTCGGTGCTCGGCACCAGAATGACGTCGGCGGCCTCCAGGGTCCGCAACGCCTTCACGGTCACGTGGTCCGGGTCGCCGGGACCCACCCCCACTCCGGACAGGGTGCGGTCAACGCTCATGTGGCCCTCCTCGGGTGCTACGCCCGTTCGGTCTTGGCTGGCCCGAAGTATCTGGCTCCCACCCGGGTGGTCACAGTGGCGGCACCGCTCCGGATTCGCACCGGATTCCTTCGTTGTCGGCAAGCTGAATGGTCAGTCGTCGCGGGACAGCCTAGCCAGTTCCGGCTCGCAGGTCCTAGCCGAAAGGTCGAGGCGTGTCCCGGTCGGGGCGTACCTCCCGCCCGGCTGGCCGGCGGCCGGCGGTGACTGCCATAGTCTTGGAGGTGTGACCAATGACTACATCAAGACCGGTAGCCCGATCTATGCCCGCTCGTTCGAGATCATCCGGGAGGAATCGAACCTGGGGCGTTTCCCCGAGGACGTCGAGCCCGTGGTGGTGCGGATGATCCACGCCGCTGCCGATCCGGCGATCGCCGACCTGATCGCCTTCACGCCGGGTGTCGTCGCCGCCGCCCTCAAGGCCCTCGAGGCCGGGGCGCCGATCCTGTGTGACTCGTCGATGGTCGCTACCGGCATCATCCGCAGCCGCCTGCCCGAACACACCCGGATCGTCTGCCACATCAAGGACCCCCGCCTGCCCGCGATCGCGGAGGCGAAGGGCTGCACCAAAACCGCCGCCGCCGTCGACCTGTGGCAGGAGGACGGCCTGCTCGACGGCGCGGTCGTCGCCATCGGCAACGCCCCGACCGCGTTGTTCAGGGTGCTCGAGGTGATGCACGAGACCGGCGCAAGGCCCGCGGCGATCGTCGGCATCCCCGTCGGTTTCGTCGGTGCCGCGGAGTCGAAGGACGCGCTGGTCGCCGACGACAGCGGCGTCGAGTACATCACGGTCCTCGGTCGCCGCGGCGGCTCCGCCATGGCGGTCGCCGCAGTGAACGCGATGGCCAGCCGAGCCGAGACCACGAATGACCGCTGACGGCGATCCCGCCCTGGCCGCGGAGGGCCGGGAGGCGCTGCGTCCCCGCGGCCGGAAGGCGCAACTGGAGTCGTCGCAGCTGAGACCCGGCTGGACGACGGGGGCGTGCGCCTGCGCGGCCGCCACCAGCGCCTTCGTCGCCCTGGAAACGGGCGAGTTCCCCGACCCGGTCGGGATCGCGCTGCCCGGTGGGCGTGAGGCCGCGTTCGCCCTGACCCAGTGGCGGCTACGGCCCGGGCTGGCGATGGCGGCGGTCACGAAGGACGCCGGCGACGACCCCGACGTCACCCACGGCGCGGTCGTGCGGGTGATGGTCGAACCCGGCGAGCCCGGCGGCGGCGTGAGGTTCGCGGGCGGCGAGGGCGTCGGCACCGTCACCCTGCCGGGGCTGCCGCTGCCGGTGGGGGAGCCGGCCATCAACCCGAAACCCCGCGAATACATCACCGCCAACATCACCGCCGCCGCCGAGCGCCTCGGGGTCGCGCCCGACGTGTGCGTGACCGTCTCGATCGACGACGGCGCACGCATCGCCGAGAAGACCTGGAACTCGCGCATCGGTGTGCTCGGAGGTTTGAGTGTCCTGGGCACCACCGGTGTCGTCGTGCCCTACTCGTGTTCGGCCTGGATCGCGTCGATCCACCGCGGCATCGACGTCGCCATCGCCACCGGTGCGACGCACGCAGCCGCCTGCACCGGATCGACGTCGGAGCGGGTCGCCGAGGAGCTGTACCCGGGCATCGAACTGCTCGACATGGGCGACTTCGCCGGCGCCGTCCTGAAATACCTGCGCAAACACCCGCTGCCCAGGCTCGCGATCGTCGGGGGGGTTGCGAAACTCTCCAAACTGGCAGCCGGTTACCTCGACCTGCACTCCCACCGCACCCGCATCCAGCCCGGCCACCTGCGCCAACTGGTGGAGGGGGCCGGTGCCTCACCGGAGCTGGCCGACGCGATCGGAGAGGTCGCCACCGTCGCCCACGCCGTCACCCTCGCCGGTGAGGTCGGCATCGACCTGCCGCAGCTGATCGCGGACTCGGCGCGCGACGAGGCACTGGCGGTCCTCGGCGGGGCACCGGTGGAAGTGGAGATCGTAGTGATCGACCGCGCCGGCAAGATCCTCGCGAGGGCCCACTGACCCGCACGACCCCAGATCTGGGGTCGTGAAACACGGTAATGCAGCACTCAACGCGGGAAACGCCTCGTTTCGCGCCCGAAACCGGGTTGAGTGCTGCGCAACCGGGGAAACCCCGGTCTATTTCCTGCGTACCGTGAAGGTCTGCTCGAACTCGTCGGTTTCAGGGACCTGAACCGGGAACTCTCCCTTCTGGTAGATCTGGTGCTTGTCGCAGTTGATGATGATTTGCTGCGAGCCGCGTTGGATTCCGACGGAGAACGTCCCCGAGGTGTCCGTGACGATGGCCAGTTCCCTCGTGTCCCCCTTGATCTCGATGTTGCAGTCCTCGATCGGCTCGCCGTTCTCGTCGAGGACCGTGCCCTTCAGCTCGGCGCCGGGTTTTTCCCCGCTGGGCTGGGGATCTGTGTTGCTGATGGGGCTGGGTTGTGCGGGTCCGCTGGAGGGGTTCGCGGGGACGGTGGTGGAGCAGCCGAGCAGGCAGAACGCCGGCAGCAGCCCCGTGATGATTTGCCTGGTTTTCATGTTCTCGCCTCGTTCCGGTTCTCGGGTCGATGGGAGATGTTCCGGTGGTCCCGGTCCGCTGGGTCGTGTGCAGCGGGACGCCGTGTTCTCGACGCTAAGCGCCGATGAGGACGAAGTCAAGGAACTCCGGGGCGGGTCTGCAAGGGGCCGGGAGGACTTGGTTCGTGAATGCCACGAACGCCCGCGCGGGGGTTCTATGGTGTCGGCATGGACATTTCCCGGCTGCGTGACCGGCTGATCGAGATCGACTACACCACCGACTCCGTGCTGGAACGCATCGGGGACGCAGGGCAGGCCGGGTTGCACCGCAACTGCACCCTGCCCGCCGACGTCACCCTGGCCGGGGCGGGCGACCCCCTCGCGACGCTGATCCGGATGTTCCTGCTGAGGCAGCAGATGCCCTCCGGGGTCGCGGAACGCGCCTTCGGCGGGTGTTTCTTGGACGTGGTGGCTCAAGGGATCATTGCCGTGGATGGAGGATCCGCGCGGGCCGTGGTCGAGCTGCGGCCCTACGCCTCACCCGACGACGGCGCCTCCGGGTGGCTGGTCAGCGACCTCACCCCCGGGCTCGACGGGATCGTGGAACCGACCCGGCCCGACTACGTGCTGGGGGCCTCACCCGCATCCCTGACCCTCGCGGAGATCACCATGCGAGGCCACGTCGGGCGGGCCCTCGACCTTGGCACGGGATGCGGGGTGCAGAGCTACCACCTGTCCCGCCACGCCGACCGGGTGGTCGCCACCGACCTCAACCCGCGCGCCCTGCGGCTCGCACGCCTCGGGGCGGCGCTGAGCGGCATGGATGTCGACTTCCGGGAGGGGTCGCTGTACGAACCGGTGGCGGGGGAGCGGTTCGACCTGATCGTCTCCAACCCGCCCTACGTGATGAGCCCACCCGGTGGTCAACGCCTCACCTACCGCGAATCCACCTTCACCGCCGACGGCCTGGTGGAGGCCGTCGTCCGTGACGCCCCCGCCCACCTGACGCCGGGAGGCAGCCTCCAGCTGCTGACGAACTGGGCCGTCACCCAGGAGCCGTGGGAGGAGCGGCTCGCCTCGTGGGTGGACGGTTCCGGCTGCGACCTGTTCGCCATCGAACGCGAACGCCTCGACCGGTTCGCCTACATCGAGATGTGGCTGACCGACGCGGGCCTGACGGGCCGTCCCGAATGGGAACCCACCTACCGCGGATGGCTGGCCTACTTCGACCGCCTCGGCATCGACGAGGTCGGCATGGGCTGGATCCTGCTCACGAACTCGGGCCGCGAGACCCCCGAGATCCGGTGCGAGTCGTGGCCGCACGCCGTCGCCCAGCCGGTCGGGGATGTGTTCGCCGCCCACGCCCGTGCCGTCGACGCCGCCCGCCTCGATACCGCCGACCTGCTGGTACTAGCACCGCGCCTGACCGGAGTGGTCGCGGAGACCACCGGCCAGCCCGGGGCCGCCGACCCCGAGCACCTGGTGCTGCGGCAGCGCACCGGGTTGCTGCGCGGGATGCGTCTGAGCACCGTCACGGGAGCTGTGCTGGGGGCCCTCGACGGCGACCTCACCGTCGGGCAGACCATGGCCGCCGTCGCCCAGCTGCTGGAGGTCCCGGCGGAGGAGGTCGCAGCCGAGGCGATCCCCGCCGTCCGGCGGGCTCTGGCGGAGCAGTATCTCATCGCCCGCTGACCGGCATCCGGGTCGGTTCACCGAGCCGAGGTGCCCCGGCCGTCACGCCCCGTCCCGGATTGCACGAAACGCGGAATGCCGTGGGCAAAACAATCCCCGGGCCGGTTTTCACGGCGATTAGTGAGCAAAGGAGAGGACGAAGAAGGGAAGAGGTCTCGCCGCGCCATGAGCAGGGGCGCGTTGCCATCGGAACGCGATACCCACCACCCTAGTTGATCGCTGGATGACCAGACCATGGAATCCATGGCATGCTTTCCCGGTCCAGTAGGAAAGGCAAACCTCAAATGTCTCGTCTGTTCTTCCGCCGAGGGGTCGCGATGGCCCTCGTCGTCGGCCTGGGAATCGCCTTCCAGGCCCCGGGCGCCCACGCCGACACCGTCGACCTCGAGGTGGACGCGGTGACCTATCGCGTCGACCCGGACGCGCCCGGACAGGGGGCGACGCTGGTCGGGTTCAACCGGGCCAAGATAGCCCGCAACCTCACCATCCCCGCCACCGTCACCCACAACGGCACCGCTTATCCGGTCAAACGCATCGGTGAGGAGGGGCTGCGTTCGGCCCGCCTGCAGGCCGTCACGCTGCCCGACGGGCTGGAGGAGATCGGGAAGGCCGCCTTCTACGGCAACTCCATCGACGACCTGGTGATCCCGGACTCGGTGGTCGGCATCGGCGAGCAGGCGTTCATGAACAACCACATGAAAACCGTCGTGCTGCCGAAGAAACTCGCCGAGATCAAGGCGTCCACGTTCGTCAACAACAACCTCACCTCGATCGACCTTCCGGCCGGGCTCACGACCATCGGACCGGCGGCCTTCGCGTCGTGCCGCCTGACCTCGCTGGTGCTGCCCGAATCGGTAACCTCCGTCGGCACCTCCGCGTTCGAGGCGAACGCCCTGACCAGCGTCACCATCCCCAAGGGGTTGACGTCGCTGGCCGCGGGGATGTTCTCCAACAACAAACTCACATTCGTGGAGATCCCGGAGACCGTGACATCGCTGGGTAGTGAGGTGTTCGCGGGCAACAAACTCACCTCGCTGAAGCTGCCGAAATCCATCACCACCATCCCGGAGCGGGCCTTCCACAGCAACGCCCTGACGTCGGTGACCCTGCCGGAGGGACTCACCGAGATCCAGGAGGCCGCTTTTGAGTACAACAACCTCACCTCGCTGACCATTCCGGCCAAGGTCACCACCATCGCCAAACGCGCCTTCGGTAGCAATGCCCTTACCTCGGTGAGGATGGAGGGCCCCGCACCCAGCATCCACGCGCCCGGCCGCTGGAACCCCAACGTCGGTTCCTTCGGTGACCCGCGCGACCTGAAGGTCAGCTACTACTGCCACCTCTCCGACGGCTACACCAAACCCACGTGGAGCGGCTACACCCTCGCCGGCGAGTGCATCGTCGTCACGGCCAAGGGTAGCGGCGCTACCGAACCCGCCAAGCCGTCCTTCGACCCGAACGCCGACGACGACGGCGACGGTTTCACCAACGGCGAGGAGGTGGAGGCGGGAACCGACCCGTTCGATCCGGCCAGTCACCCGGCCCGGCCTGCCCCGTCCCCGTCGTCGACCGCTTCGCCGGCCCCCACCCCGACCGGCGCCACCAGCTGGGCCGTGAAGCCGGTCCGCCCGGGTCTGCCGAGGACCGGAGTCACCAATTCCTGAACCGGGGCGACTCGGACGAGGGCTTCCAAACGCAACCCGCCTGCCTCGTGACCGGTGGTATACGCGAGACTGTCTCAGTTCCGGATTAGCAGAAAGCAGGACATGGACAGGAAGCAAGAAATCCCTCCGGGGGAGCGGGATGAGGGCGTCAGGGATTTCCTGTTCCTGCACCACGACGTCGAAGGACCGTGCCGGGACCCCTGGGAAGACACGAGGAGCGAATCATGAGCGCCCTGGAACGTTTTCAGGACTGGTACCTGGCGCAGTGCGATGGGAAGTGGGAAGGTGACCGTGGAATCACGGTCGGCACCCTCGATGGCCCGGGCTGGCGGGTCTCGGTTGATCTGACGGGCACCTATCTGGAGAACGCCGGGTTTGAGGAGTTCGTCGTGGAACGTCTTGAGGACGACTGGGCCCACGCCCGCGTCGTGGAATCCACCGAGCCGGCCTGGCATCGCCGCTTCGAGGCGTTCTGCGGGCCCAGGAGCCTCACCGAGGCCCTGGAAATTTTCCTCGATTGGGCGGAATCCCCGGAGGGATGATGAGCAGGCTGCTTAGTCACCGTGATGCCCGGGGGCTGGTGTGGATCCTGGTCGGCTGCGCCGCGGCGTGGCAGCTGTGGCGCTGGGCTCCTCTGATTCCCGAACTCGTTCCGTGGTGGGGTGCTGGACCGGGGGAACCCGCGGGCCGGAACGCCACGGGCGGATGGGATCCCCGGGTGTTGTTCACCCCGCAGGCGCTGCTGCCGCTGGTCTGCTACGCGCTCGGGCTGACGGTCACGCTGCTGCTGGTGCGACGTCTTCAGCGTCTCCCGGGGTTCCGGTGGGCGACGGTGGGGTCGCTGCAGGTGCTGGCGCTGCTGGCGGGGTTCGCGACCAGCGGATGGCAGATGGTGCTGGGGCTCGTGAACGTCACGGAAGACGGCTGGTTCGGCAACCCGGGCGAGTTCGGCCTGGACTGGGTGACGGCCCCGCTGCTGAGCTGCCTGCTGACCGGCGGCTACGGCAGGCGGCTCCTCACCTCCCCGCGAAGGCGCAGGAGAGGGCTCACCGATCTGCAGATCTGGGCGGTGGTGCTGGTGCCGGCGGGACTGGTGGTCGCGGCCGTGCTCTGTGCGGTGCCCTTCCTCGGTGGCATGACCCTGGTGCAGGTGATCCCCATGCTCGGGCTCTACTGCGTCGGCATGTGGATCTTCCTGCATTTCATTCGCGGCCTGCCGGGGTTGCGCACCGGGAAACTGATGCTGATCAACTGCCTGATGCCGGCCCTGGCGGTGGTGCAACCCGCCCTCGCCCTGCTGCTGGGGGGCGTTCCCGGCCTCGGCTGGCTTGCCAGGTTGCCCCTCTCGGCCTTCGGCGACTCCGCCCACCTGCTGTCCGGGGCCGGAATCGAACTGAACCTGGGACACTACGGGCTGCTTCCCATCGCGGAGTCGCTGGTGGTGCTCCTGATCTACCTGAACCGGTTGAGGGGTTCCGCTGCCGTCAGGCGGTGACCGCAGATCAGCGATTCGCCGACCAAATCCGCCACAGATCCGCGTACCAGCCCCCGAGCGCCAACAGCTCCTCGTGTGATCCCTCTTCGACGATGCTGCCGCGGTCCAGGACGATGATGTGATCGCATTCCGCGGCCTGGGTGATGCTTCTTCCCCTGGTGACGTCGGTAGCGTGGGAAGACGCCGACCTGGAGGAGATCACGGCCCGGTTGAAGGGTTTCTACGAAACTTCCAGGCCCCGGTAGCCCATCACCGCCGCGTCGTTCAGACGTCTTCCCCGGGCTCGAACTCCTCCCCGCTGACGAGCCCCTTGATGAAGGTGGCGAAGTCCGGGGCCAGGACCGTGACCCGGTATCCCACCTCCTGGTCGACGTGCACCACGCGCGGCTCACCGGTGGGTCCGCATTCCGAATGGTCCAGCATCACCAGGTCGTGGCCACCGCTGGGGCAGTCGGCCAGCACCGGGCCCAGTTCGGGATACCCCGCCTCCTCGATCACGGCCCGGTGCCCCCAGCTGCCGAGCAGCGAAGCGGCTGCCGTCCTGCCGATGGGGCGGATGCTGGTGATGGCGATGTGGTCCTCGGCCCAGGTGGTCGGCTGGTTCGTCGGGAAACAGTTGCGCTCCACGTCGCCTCCGTTGTGCATCCGGGCGAACTCCACCCAGGCGTCGGGGAGCCGGAACCCCAGGGCGGTCTCCACCTCCGCGATGGTTTCGTCGCTGGGTGCGGGTTCGTTCCAGTCCTCGTCACAGAAGTCGCTCCAGAACCCCGTCATGTCGAAGCCGTCGAAGAATCCCGTGCGACGTGGCGTGATACCTCCGGTCATCATGCGCCGAGGATAACCGCGCAAGCCCTAAGCTCAAGCATGGCCGTCACACACTGGTTCGATCCTCCCGGCGGGGTGCCGTCGCCCGCCACCAGCCACCCGGTCTTCGCCGCCGCGGTGCCCGCCTGGTACCACGACATCACCGATCCGCGTTCGCCGTTCGGGAGTCCGGAGGGCATCGGGATGTTGCGGCGCGTGGAGGCCTGGTACACCGATGGCGGTGGTGACGACCTCTCCGGGCTCCGGGACGAAACCGGCGCTGCATCCGGTGTTCCCCGGGAGGTGTGGCTGGGTTCCGACGGGAACATCCAGGCCTGGCTGAATGCCGACGAGACCGGGCAGGCCGGGTTGCGGGAGCTGGCGACCCGGATGATGGCCATGGCGATGGCGCAGTTCAAGATCACCGGGGCGGTGCATCCGGGGATGGAACGAGCCGGCGGCCGGGCGGCCTGGGTCAAGGTGGTGCTCCGGGACTGGGACGACCATCGTCGCGGCGAGGAGGTCGCGGACGAAATCCCGGAGGACATCGCGTCGTACCTGCGCATCCTCCGGCACGCACCCGAACCGGGGTCGACGTTGGGGCACAGGCCCTCGCTGCTGCCCGACGACTGGGTTGGGCTGTGCCGCACCATGAACGCAGAGGAGCTGAAGCGGATTCTCCGGGTACGCAACGTCGACGCAACCCTGTGGGGCTCCCGGACCGAGGCCCACATGTTTCCCGAAACCCCGCTGGAGGTTCTCCGGTGGCTGGTGGAGACCCGGGGCGCCGACCTCGACAGGTGTCACGAACAACCAACCAGCGCATTCCACGAGGCGATCGTGGTCGGCGCCACCACACGCCTTCGCGAACTGGTGGAACTGGGGGCCGACATCAACAGGGAAGGGGAGGCCAATCCGCTCGCCATTGCCTGCCGGGAGCGGCGCCCCGAAGTGGTGGCGACGCTGCTGGATCTCGGTGCCGATCCCGACCCGAGCGGTGTTTCCCCGTCGCCCCTGGTGGAGTGCCTCGCCGGAGCGACGAGAGACCTTCCCGCCACCCTCGCGATCACCCGGACGCTGCTCGACGCGGGGATGCCCGTCACCCGGGAGGCCCGCGCCGCCCTGGCCCGGTCGGGAGGGGCCTTCGAGTTCCATCGCGGCCTGCTGCGTCCCGGGCTTCTTGCCGCCTGCCTGCCCCGGCTGGAGGTGGCCGAGGATGCGCTGGGGCAACTGAACCGGCTCCTCGGCGTCGCCCCGGATCCCACGTGGGAAGAACGAATCTGGGAGAATCGCGAGGAAACCCTCGGCGGCCCCGACTGCGACCAGCTCGACCACCTCGCCGAGTTGCTGTGCAGCGGACGCCCGGGGGATCCGAACCCGCTGGAGGATTTGCTGTCCCACGTCTCGGACCTGTGCCTGATCGTGCGGCATGGCGGCGACTGGGTGCGCCAGCAGTGGCTGTGGGTCAAACGAATCCTCGCGATCCTCGGCTCCGGAACACCCCTCGGCCCGGATCAGCTGACCGAGGCCCGCGCCGTCGCGTGGGAGCTGGTGGAGCGTCCCGAGGGGATGGAGCGGCTGGTGTCGTTGACGCTGGAGTGGGTGCTGCGGAATCCGGTCACCGTGTGCCGCTGATATTCCCGGGAAACCCGGTTGTGCAGCGCTCAACATGGAAAACGCTCTGTTTCACCCCCGAAATCGGGTTGAGTGCCGCATAACCGGGGAACCCGCGGATGCAGGCTGACGCCTTCCGGCTGGGGATCGGTGAGGCAAAATGGAACTGTAAAGTGCAAGTTCTACACCCAGAGTTACACTTTAAGTGTGACTTGGGACGATGCGACTCTGGAAGCGGTGGTCCGGGAACTACGGATGTCAAGCGGTGGAGGCAGCAAATAGGCGTTGACATGTTTGACATGGGATGAGCCACATGAGCGCAGGCCCTGGCCAGTTCCTCCAAGGAAGCTTGTGCACGTCCATCCTCATGCGCGCCCTGACTGGGGATTTTGCTGGCAGTCGTGCTGCCTATGAATAAGCCTCAAGGTTGGGACGATGCGTGGCACGTCACGCGCCCGTCTGAAGGTACCAGCATTTCCAGCGGCGACTGCGATGAAGAGCTGGAAAGATGGGGTCTCAGCTTGTTGAGGGAGGGCAAACGTCTGTGAGAGGACGCTTGACGAGCTCGAATTCTCCTTGCCTCAGAATTTCCAGAGTGAGAGTGCCGAGGCGCAGGTCGGCCACTTGATGCTGCAGCTCGGCTCGCAGGTACGGGTACGCGGTCATGACCGCGACGCGTTCAATGAAATCTTTCTGTACATCAGAATCAATCTCGTCTTTGGGCTCGCGTTGGTAAACCACAGCCACGGCACACCGAACCGTCATGTGCTCGTTCGTGAGTTGCATTCGGAACCAGATCTCGATGATGTCGCTCCAAGAGATCGGGTTGATGTCGAGAGCCAGATCCCCTTCAGGCGTTGCGTCCGACAGGCTTTGCAAGCCGTGGCCCGGGGAAGGATCCAGCAGTAGCTGGGCGTATCGTTCGATCAGGCGAACTTCCTTGAGCTCGACTTGTTCGAGGAGTTCGTGGATGTCCATGACTGCTTCCCGGAGGTCAGGCGACGCCGCTGTAGACCCGAAGACGCGATGGGGGGACACGCTCGGTGTGGTTGTTCTGAGATGGAATTGAGACAACGTTGGTGGGCATGCGGACTGGAATCCAAGAGCCGCCATCCCGTCGCCGCTCCTCGTCGGTCGTGACGACGTGCGTGACGAGCGCCCCGATGGCGTGTGCGTAGCGGCGGATGCTGGCGAGCGTCGGGTTGCTGTCGTACGCCTCAAATCTGGCCACCGTGGGCTGGGTCACCCCCATCCGGTCCGCGACATCCTGCTGGGTCAGCCCCTGATCGCCCCGGAGCTGAATGAGCCTGCGCAGCAGCGCGCGATCGTTCTCCACGAGCTGGGCCGCGCGCCGCATGGAGGGAGAATCGGGATCGATGCCGAGCAGCTCTTCAAGCGTGTTCATAGATTTTAGTCTATAACACGCCGTCAAGCTGGGTCATCGGTCTCCCAGGAACGGCCGGGTCCAGCCCAGCCCCCAGTCATTGCCTTGCCCGGTCGTGAGCCGACACCGTGCCCTCTCTATGAAGAAGTTCTGCGCCGAGGCAATGGCCTCTGACGTGGGAAGCGATGTGTCCTTGACGTGGAAGAGCAGCACCACCGTTTGGTCCGTGCGTTGCCGTGGCTCGTGAAAGTAGGCACGAACCTTGATGTCCTGGTCTCCCCACAGCAGCCGGAACTCCCAGAGGCGCGGGTCGCGGTTGACGTATTCCCAGCCCGCTGCCGAGAGCCGCCCATGCTCTGCGTAGTTGACCTGGTTTTTGAACTCGGCCAATCGCATTTCGAGTTCATGTCTAGGAACGGGAGAGCCGTCACGAGTCGCCGTGAGAACATCACGTAGCTCTTCCCTGAGAGTTGGGTCTCCCTCGACCTCTTCGTAGAGGTGCCAGCGCCGGGCCCCACCGCTGGCAGCTTCGGGCAGTCCGGTACGCGATGACATGGCAAGCATCATATTACCGGTGACCGACATTCTGGGGGCCGAATCCGAGCACACCAAGCGGCCCGCCCCTTTCCGGGGCGAGCCGCTTGGTCACGGGGTCACTTGTCGCCGTGGAGGCGCTTGTGCAGGACCTCGAGGAGGTCGATCGCGGCCTCCGGGATGTTGGTGCCCGGCGGGTAGATCGCGTCCGCGCCTTTCTCGCGGAGCTCCTGGAAGTCCTGGCTCGGGATCACGCCGCCGACCACGACCATGATGTCCTGCCGGCCCAGCTTGTCCAGCTCCTTGCGCAGCTCGGGAACCAGGGTGAGGTGACCGGCCGCCAGGGAGGAGGCGCCCACGACGTGCACATCGGACTCGACGGCCTGCCGTGCTGCCTCCTCGGGGGTCTGGAACAGGGGGCCGACATCGACGTCCATGCCGAGATCGGCGTAGGCCGTGGCGATGACCTTCTGGCCGCGGTCGTGACCGTCCTGGCCCATCTTCGCGATTAGGATACGGGGACGACGTCCCTCCTCCTGCTCGAACTCCTCGACGAGCCTGCGGGCTTTCGCGACCGCAGCGGACGAACCGGATTCCTTGTTGTACACACCGGAAATGGTACGGATCTGCGCGGTGTAGCGCCCGTAGACCTTCTCCAGCGCGTCGGAGATCTCGCCGACGGAGGCCTTCGCGCGGGCCGCGTCGATCGCCACCTTCAGCAGGTTGCGGTCCGGGTCCGTCGGATCCGGGTTCCCCGCCGCCCAGGTGACGCGCTCCAGCATCTGCTGGGTGACCTCCTCGTCACGTTCGGCGCGCAGCCGCTCCAACTTCGCGATCTGCTGCTCACGGACCGCACGGTTGTCGACCTTCAGCACCTCCAGCTCGTCCTCGTGGTCGAGGGTGAACTTGTTGACGCCGATCACGGGCTGGCGGCCCGAGTCGATGCGGGCCTGGGTGCGGGCCGCGGCTTCCTCGATGCGCATCTTCGGGATGCCCTGCTCGATGGCCTTGGCCATGCCGCCGGCCTGCTCGACCTCCTGGATGCGTTCCCAGCCCTTGCGGGCCAGCTGCTCGGTGAGCTTTTCCACGTACGCCGAACCGGCCCACGGATCCACCGTCTGGCAGGTCTTCGACTCCTGCTGGATGAACAGCTGGGTGTTGCGGGCGATGCGGGCGGAGAAGTCCGTCGGCAACGCGATGGCCTCGTCGAGGGCGTTGGTGTGCAGCGACTGCGTGTGTCCCTGCGTGGCGCCCATGGCCTCGATGCAGGTGCGCACCACGTTGTTGTAGACGTCCTGGGCGGTCAACGACCACCCGGAGGTCTGCGAGTGCGTGCGCAGGCTCATCGACTTCGGGTTCTTCGGGTTGAAGCCGCGCACCAGACGCGCCCACAGCATGCGGGCGGCGCGCATCTTCGCGACCTCCATGAAGAAGTTCATGCCGATCGCCCAGAAGAACGACAGCCGCGGCGCGAAGGCGTCGACCGTCAGGCCCACCGACTCACCGGCGCGGATGTACTCCACGCCGTCGGCCAGGGTGTAGGCCATCTCGATGTCGGCGGTCGCGCCGGCCTCCTGCATGTGGTAGCCGGAGATGGAGATGGAGTTGAATCGCGGCATGTTCGCGCTGGTGAAGGCGAAGATGTCGGCGATGATCTTCATCGACGGCTGCGGCGGGTAGATGTAGGTGTTGCGGACCATGAACTCCTTCAGAATGTCGTTCTGAATGGTTCCGGCCAGCTGCTCGGGCTTGACGCCCTGCTCCTCGGCGGCGATGACGTAGAGCGCCAGCACCGGGAGCACCGCGCCGTTCATGGTCATCGAAACCGACATCTGGTCCAGCGGGATGCCGTCGAACAGCTGCCGCATGTCCAGGATGGAGTCGACGGCCACGCCGGCCATGCCGACGTCACCGGCCACGCGCGGGTGGTCGGAGTCGTAGCCGCGGTGGGTGGCCAGGTCGAAGGCGATCGACAGGCCCTTCTGGCCGGCCGCGAGGTTGCGGCGGTAGAAGGCGTTCGACTCCTCGGCGGTGGAGAACCCGGCGTACTGGCGGATCGTCCACGGCTGGTTCACGTACATCGTCGCGTAGGGGCCGCGCAGGTAGGGCGCGATGCCGGGGCGGGTGGTGAGGAAGTCCAGGCCCTCCAGGTCGCCGCTGCCGAACAGCGGCGGCACCAGGATGTGCTCCGGGGTCTGCCAGCCGGCGGAGTGACCGACCTGGTGGAAGTGGTCGTCGAACTGTTTCTTGGCGTCGGCAGGGATGCCGTCGCCGTTCAGGTCGACCGAGCCGAAACGGGGAATCGTGGTCATTGCTCAGGCCTCCAGCTTGTCTAGGGTGGAGGTCAGCAACTCCACCACATTCATTCCGTCGAAGACGTTGCCGTCGATCACGGCGTTCACCTCGGCCTCGTCGCCGCCGAGTTCCTTCAGCTGCCCGGCGAGCCGCACCTCCTGGGCGCCCGCCTCCTTCAGGGCCTTCGCGACGGCGAGACCGTGGGCGGCGTAGACCTTCGCGCTGGAGCACAGGACCGCGATGTCGGTGCCCGCCTCCTGCATGGCCTTGACGAACACCTCCGGGTTGGTGCCCTCCGCGATCACGGTGTTGATGCCACCCACGTGGTACAGGTTCGAGGTGAAGCCCTCGCGACCACCGAAGTCGCGCCGGGTGCCGAGGCAGGCCAGCAGCACGGTCGGGGTCTTCTTGGCGGCCTTGGAACGGTCCCGGAGGTCCTCGAAGACCTGGCTGTCGCGCACGAACGGGATGCCGCCGAGCTTCGGGGCCTTCGGGCGCGGGGCGCGTTCGAGGGCCTTCTCGAGGTGGTTCGGGAACATCGAGACGCCCGTCAGCGGCAGCTTGCGGGTGGCGAGCAGCTTGGTGCGGGCCTCGTTGATTTCCTTGAGCTGGGCGGCCACGGTGCCATCGGCGATGGCGGCAGCCATACCCTTCTCGTCGAGCTGACCGAACAGCTCCCAGGCCTTCTCGCAGAGCTGCTTGGTCATGGACTCGACGAACCATGCGCCGCCGGCCGGGTCGTTGACGCGGCCGATGTTCGACTCCTCGGCCAGCACCACCTGGGTGTTGCGGGCGATACGGCGGGTCAGGACATCGGGAAGACCGATCACGGTGTCGAGCGGCAACACTGTGATGAACTCGGCCTGGCCGACGGCCGCGGCGAAGGCCGAGATGGTGCCGCGCAGCACGTTGACGTAGGCGTCGTCGCGGGTGATCTCGCGCAGCGACGTGACGGCGTGCTGCACCGCGCCGCGTTTCTCCGGGCTCACCCCGAGCACCTCGCCGACCCGGTTCCACAGGGTGCGCAGCGCGCGCAGCCGGGAGATGGTGATGAACTGGTTGGTGTTCGCGGAGACCCGGAACAGGATGCTGTCGAAGGCCTCGTCGGCGCTCAGCCCGAGATCGGTGAGGGCGCGCACGTACTCGATGCCCGTGGCCAGCGCGTAGGCCAGCTGGGCGACGTCACCGGCGCCCATGGAATCGTAACGGGAGGCGTCCACGACGATGGGACGCACGCCCGGGAACGGCTTTGCAAGCTCCACGGCCCTCGCGATCACCGAGAGGTCGGGGGTGGTTCCGTTGAGGGCGGCGAAACCGATCGGGTCGATGCCGAGGCTGCCGCGGATGTTCTCCTTACCGGAGGCGGCGAAAGCCGCGGCCAGGGCCTCGGCGGCCGCCAGCTCATCGGTGTTGGAGGAAACATGTGTGGGGGCAAGGTCGAACAGGACATCGCTCAGGACCTCAGCCAGCTTGTCTGCGGGGACCGCATCGGGATCCACGCGCACCCAGACCGCGGAGGTGCCGCGCTCCAGGTCGGTGTCCACGGCCTTGCGGGCCTCGGCCGGGTCGGGTTCCTCAATGAGCTGAGCACTGAACCAGCCCTCATCCATCTCTCCTGCACGGACCGTGGTGCCGCGCGTGAATGGGGCCACTCCGGGGAAACCAAGCTCCTTGACGCCATCGTCAATGGTGTACAGCGGCTTGATCACAAGCCCATCGACGGTGTGGCTCGTCAGGCGCTTGTATGCCTGCTCAATGTTGAGTTCCTTGCCCTCGGGACGCCTCCGGTTCAGTACCTTCAGCACCTCTTTCTCCCAGTCTGCAAGGCTGGGAGTGGCGAAGTCAGCGGCGAGACTGATCTCGGCCGCGCTCGTTGATTCTGCGCTCATCGCTCTCCGTCCAAATCCTTCTGACAAACCATTGCGGGGGTATGGCTGCCTGGTTTCGGGACTGCTAGTCCTCGACATCCCAACACTAGCCCAGCCCGGGCGAAAGACCGACCTCGGGGGCGGGTTGGTTCCGGGGAAAAGGTGCCTGCCGGGCGGGGGACGGACGTAATGGTCCTACCAACGACGGGCCCCGGGCCCGGTGCCGCCGGGTGCTTTCCGTCGATGCGCCGGCCTCGTCCGGAGCCGCGGCGGAGACCCATTTGGAGGATGGGTGAGGATGGGTTCATGAGCGCTTCCGAGACACACGTCTTTCCCCGTACCTCGACCGCGCGGGTGGCCATGGACCGCCCCGCCCGCTACGGCAAACAGCTGGCAAGCCACATGGGCCGCAAAATCACCACCACATGGGACGAGGACAGCGGGACCGGCTCCCTGGAGTTCAACCGCGAGGGCCCCACCACCGGCGTCGTCGAACTCTCCTGCGACGGCGAGGTCCTGGTGCTGCGGCTGTCCGCGACCGACGAGCACCTCGAACGACTGGAGGAGGTCGTGGGCATCCACCTGGCCCGGTTCGGCGCGAAACAGGGCATGGTGGTCCGCTGGGAACGCGGGGACGGGACTCCGGGCACCACCCAGGGACCCGTTAAACCCGAGGACCGCTGACCCGCCCGGTGCTGCATCGGGTTGACCCCCGCAGGGTCTCGGGTTCAGGCCACGGCCTCGCCCCAGCGTTCGATGCTCCAGCCGTCCCGGCAGGAACCGTTGATCACTATCCACTGGGTGTTGCTCAGCGGCGGCGCCTTCTTCAGGCCGAAACCAGGGTCCTGCGCCAGGGTCCACACCCGTAGCGCCGCCCCGTGGCTGACGACCGCCGCGCAGCCGTGGCCGGCCGACTCCACCCTGGAGATGGCCGAGGTGAAACGGGACATGAACTGCCGGGCCGTCTCGCCGCCCTCCAGGCAGGAATCCATGTTCTCGGAGGACCAGGTGTGCAACTCCGCCACGTAGGCCCGCCAGTCGTGGTTGAGTTCCTCCACGCCCGCCGAGATCTCCTGCACCCCGTCCAGGACCTGCACCTCCAGCCCAAGCGACTCGGCGAGGGGGGTGGCCGTCTGCTGCGCGCGCGTCAACGGGGATGCGTAGACCGCCTCTATCGGTTCGTCGGCCAATTTTCCCGGCAGCGAGGCGGCCTGAGTCAGGCCGTGATTGGTCAGCCGGTAGCCCGGGTAGGCGGTGTCCAACCTGTGATCGACGTTCGCCTGGGTTTCGCCGTGACGGATCAGGAGGAGTCGCATGGCTTGATCGTAGGCGGGAAAAGTGGCACCGCCCGGCGTGTCGCACCCAAGTTGTCGACTCACCGGCCAAGAAGACGGCAGCCGGGAGCGGAGGCCCTAGGGTGACGAGAGTGGATGCAGCCGATGTGATCTCCGACCTGTCCGAAGTTCTTTACACCAGCGACCAGATCGCGGCACGCGTCGCCGAACTCGCCGTCCGGATCGACGCCGACTACGCCGGGCGCGACATCCTGCTCGTGGGGGTGCTCAACGGGGCGATCATGGTGGTTTCCGACCTGCAACGCGCCATGAAGAGCCACGTGGAGATGGACTGGATGGCCATCTCCTCCTACGGCTCCGGCACCCAGTCCAGTGGCGTGGTGCGCATCCTGAAGGATCTCGGCGTCGACATCGAGGGCCGCCACGTCCTGGTCGTCGAGGACATCATCGACACCGGCCTGACGCTGAGCTACCTGATCTCGAACCTGACCAGCCGCAAACCCGCCAGCCTCGAGATCATGACGATGTTCCGCAAACCCGGGGCGCTCCGGATGGAGGTGCCCGTCAAATACGTCGGGTTCGACATCCCCAACAAGTTCGTCGTCGGATACGGCCTCGACTACGCGAGCCGCTACCGCAACCTCCGTGACCTGGCGGTCCTGGCCCCCCACGTCTACTCCTGAGGGCGGCCGAGGGAGGTTAGTTTCTCCGGATTCCGCACGATGTAGAAGGCCGAGATGCCGTCCCCGGCGACCATCGGCCACCCGACGTGATCGATTCGCCCATCCACCCGGGCGATCCACGCGGGAGTCGAGTTGAGGTTGGCCGGCTCGAAGCTGGTCGTCCCCGTCATCTTGCTGGCCAGGCCCAGGAAGAAACGGGCCACCTTGTCGGCTCCGACGACGGGTCGCAGAGCCACCGTGGCCCGGCCGCCACCATCGGAGAAGACGGTCACGTCCTCCGCCAAGAGGTTCTTCAGCGACTCGAGATCACCCGCCCGGCAAGCGGTCAGGAATACCTCGGTCAACCGGCGGTGCTTCTCAGTGTCCACGTCGAAACGAGAACGCCCTGCCTCGATGTGGCGGCGGGCGCGACTCGCCAGCTGCCGTACGGAGGAGGGGGAGCGTCCCAAGAACTCTGCGACCTCCTCGTGGGAGAAACTGAAGACGTCGTGCAGGACGAAGGCGGTGCGTTCCAGCGGTGACATCGACTGCAACACCAGTGCCAGCGCCAGCGACACCTCCTCCGCCACCAGTAGTTCCGAATCGGTCGCATCGCCCTCCGGTACGGGTTCCGGTAGGAAACAACCGGGGTAGTCGCGTCGCCTCAGGGCATCGAGAGCCAGGTTCGTGGCGATCCGGGCCAGATAGGCCTTGGGCTGGGCTATCCCCGTCTCCTCAGTCGCGCGATGCCAGCGCAGCCACGTTTCCTGGGCGATGTCCTCGGCCTCGGAGAGGGAACCGGTGATGTCGTAGGCGATGCGCAGCACCAGCCCACGATGTCGCAGGTACTCGTCCGTGCTCACCGTTGCCTCCCGAGCCAACGGTAACCCGCTGCCGAGCGGCGGGGCGCGTCGATCACCAGGCGGCAGATCTTCTCCTTGAAGGAAGCCCCTTCCCTTCCGGTCAGGCGTCGGCCGGTGGGGATGTCGCAACGGTCCACGAATTCGATCAGGCCGTTCCTGCGTCCGAGACTGACGCAGCGGAACGAAAAACCGAAGTCGAAACCGGTGGCCGCTTCTCCCGCCAGTACCCGATGGATGTTGTCGGCGACATGGGCGCCCATCGGAAGGGCGGTCGCGCATCCCATTCGCAGGTGGGGCAGCTGCGGCGAGACGACGGCATCGCCCAGTCCCCAGATCCCGGGGGCCGCCTGAAGGGTCTGGTCCACGACGAGCCTGCCCCGTCCATCCACGGGCATCCCGGACCGGGAGGCGAGATCCGGAGCGGACAACCCGGTGCAGTCGACCGCCAGGTCGGCCGGGCCGTCGTCCCAGACCACGCCGAGCCGGGGAAGCTGGTTCGCGAGCCACCTCCTGTCTCCCTCCGAGCCGCTGGGAAACAGCCCGGCGGGATCGGTCAGGGACACTTTCAGGTGCGGCATCGCCTCAGCGATCTCCGTAGCGGTCTCGATTCCACTCAGGCCGGCACCGTCCACCCGGATCCGCGCCCCGGCGGGGAGCGCGGAAAGGGTCGTGCGCAGGGCATCGGCCCCTGCCAGGGTTGCGGGGCCGTTGCCGGTGCTGCCGGTGGCGATCACGACATGAGACGCCTCCAGTTCCGTTCCGTCCGCCAGTCTCACCCCACCCGCCGAGGCCCGGACCGCCCGTTGTGTGCTCAGCCCGATCTCGGGAAACAGCATCTCGCCGAGCGGGCGCGTCACCTCGTACCCGGTGGCGGTGTGCTGGTGTAGCCGGACCCTGTTGACGAATGTGGGGCCGTCGTTGACGAGATGGACCCTGCGGCCTTTGGCGGCGAGCCTGTTCGCGGCCATGACTCCGCCGTATCCGCCGCCGATGATGACTGCATCGATTGTGTTCATGCTCACGGGACGTGACCGGGAACCGAAATGTGACATCGTCGTTCCTCCGGTGGTCACTGGTCGCAGGCCGGCGCTCCCGTGCGTTGGTCGCAGTCATGATCTTCGTGACATGGCCCTGGCCGGATGGCCCTCCGGTTTCCGGCCGCGATGAACGGGAGTTCGTGTCCTCCGGTCGGCTGGACGACGCCGGCTGCCGGGAAGTGACATTCTGTCCTCTTGGTGAGCGCTGGTAGCCTTCCAGTGCTTACGTACATCTTCTTCTAGGGAACCCCGCCGTTGCAGAAAATCATGAAGAACCCGATGAGTTGGGTCACCTGGGTCGTCATCATCATTCTCCTCGGGACGCTGGTCATGCAGCTCATCTCCGGGCTGGTCGGCTTCCGGGAAGTCCCGATGAACCAGATCATGAGCGTCCTGCAAAGTGGTGAGAAGCTCAAGGAGGTCGTCGTCATCGACGGCGACCAGGTGATCCAGATCACCACGGAGGCCGGGCAGCGCATCCAGTCCAACTGGGTGGGACGCCAGGTCGACGGTTTCGTGGAGATCCTCCAGCAGCGTTCCGCCGCCGGGACACTCGACCAGTGGGTGACCCGCCACCCCACTCCGAACCTGCTCACCTCCCTGATCTACACGGGCCTGCCCTTCCTGCTGCTCGCCATCGGTTTCTTCGTGGTGATGCGGATGGTCAGCGGCGGCGGTTCGGGCAGCCCGCTCAGCTTCGGCAAGTCGAAGGCGAAACTCGCCAGCAAGGACATGCCCAAGACCACCTTCGCCGACGTCGCAGGTGTCGACGAGGCCGTCGAGGAGCTGCAGGAGATCAAGGAGTTCCTCGCCGAGCCCGCGAAGTTCCAGAAACTCGGCGCCAAGATCCCCAAGGGCGTGCTGCTCTACGGCCCGCCCGGGACCGGCAAGACCCTCCTGGCGCGCGCCGTCGCGGGGGAGGCCGGGGTGCCGTTCTTCTCCATCTCCGGCTCCGATTTCGTCGAGATGTTCGTCGGTGTCGGCGCCAGCCGGGTTCGTGACCTGTTCGAACAGGCCAAGGAGGCCGCGCCCGCCATCGTGTTCATCGACGAGATCGACGCCGTCGGCCGCCACCGCGGCGCCGGCATGGGCGGCGGCCACGACGAACGCGAGCAGACCCTCAACCAGCTGCTGGTCGAGATGGACGGGTTCGACGTGCGCGGCGGGGTGATCCTGATCGCCGCGACGAACCGCCCCGACGTGCTCGACCCGGCGCTGCTGCGCCCGGGCCGTTTCGACCGGCAGATCTCCGTGGAGGCCCCCGACCTGATCGGCCGCTCCCACATCCTCCAGGTGCACGCCGTCGGCAAACCCCTGGCCAAGGACATCGACCTCGATTCCGTGGCCCGCCGCACCCCCGGTTTCTCCGGCGCCGACCTGGCCAACGTCCTGAACGAGGCCGCCCTCCTGGCCGCGCGCCTGAACCTGAACGAGATCGGGCAGGCGCAGCTCGACGAGGCCATCGACCGGGTGATCGCGGGACCGCAGAAACGCACCCGCCTGATGAACGACCGCGAACGCCTCATCACCGCCTACCACGAGGGCGGGCACGCCCTCGTGGCGGCCGCGATGCCCGGCAACGATCCCGTCCAGAAGGTCACGATCCTGCCGCGCGGCCGCGCGCTCGGCTACACGATGGTGATGCCCGACGACGACAAGTACTCGCACACCCGCGGCGAGCTGCTGGACCAGATGGCCTACATGATGGGCGGCCGGGCCGCGGAGGAGATGATCTTCCACGACCCCACCACCGGCGCCCAGAACGACATCGAGAAGGCCACGAAGGTGGCGCGGGCCATGGTCACCCAGTACGGCATGAGCGAACGAGTCGGCGCCGTCCAGCTCGGCGGCGGCGATTCCGAACCGTTCATGGGGATGCGCGGGGCGCAGCCGTCGAAGGACTTCTCGGAGGCCTCCGCGGCGATCATCGACGAGGAGGTGGCCAAGCTCATCAACGCCGCCCACCAGGAGGCCTACGACGTGCTGGTGGAGAACCGCGAGGTGCTCGACGAGTTGGTCCGGCAGCTGTTCGCGAAGGAAACCCTCAACAAGGCCGAGGTCGCGGAGGTGTTCAAGAACCTCAAACGCCGCGACAAACGGCCCGCCTGGACCGGATCCGAGCTGCGCGTGCCCTCCACCATCCCGCCCGTCGAGGTGCCGGTGTCTCCCGGCCCGTCCAGCCAGGAAACCCCACCCAGGCAGATCACGCACCGCCCGCTCCCGGACGGTCCCCCCGACCGTTGGGCACCGCCCGCTCCCGAGGATCGGCGGTGAGCCACGTCGACCAGCCCCGGATCGAGGAGGCGGTCCGTGAGATTCTCCTTGCGGTCGGCGAGGACCCGGATCGCGACGGGTTGTCCGAAACCCCGGGGCGCGTGGCCCGCGCCTACCGGGAGTTGTTCTCCGGGCTGGCGCAGGACCCCGCCGAGTTGCTGTCGACCACCTTCGACATCGACCACGAGGAGCTCGTGCTCGTCCGTGACATCGAGCTGACGAGCTGCTGCGAGCACCACCTGCTGCCCTTCTTCGGGGTGGCGCACGTCGGCTACATCCCCGGCGGTGGACGGGTGACGGGACTGTCGAAACTGGCCCGGCTGGTCGACATCTACGCCCGCCGCCCGCAGGTGCAGGAACGCCTCACCACGCAGGTCGCCGACGCGCTCGTCACCCACCTGGGCGCGCAGGGCGTGATCGTCGTGATCGAGGCCGAACACACGTGCATGACGATGCGGGGGGTGCGCAAACCGGGCAGCAGGACCATCACCAGTGCCGTGCGAGGGCAGCTGCGCAACGCCGCCACCCGCGCCGAGGCCATGAGCCTGATCATGGCGAGGTGATCTCATGACCATAGTGATGGGTGTGCTCAACGTCACCCCCGACTCGTTCTCCGACGGTGGACGGCACGACGACGCCGAGACCGCCGTCGCCCACGGCAGGCTCCTGGCATCCCAGGGGGCGGGGATCGTCGATGTCGGGGGCGAATCCACCCGTCCCGGGGCCGCGCGGGTCCCCGAGGCGGAGGAAATGGCGCGCGTGATCCCGGTGATCGCTGCCCTGGCGGCCCACGGGATCACCTGCTCCGTGGACACCATGCGCGCCTCCGTCGCCCGGGCCGCGGTCGCGGCGGGGGCCCGGATCGTCAACGACGTCTCCGGCGGGCTCGCCGACCCCGGCATGCTGGGCGCGGTCGCGGACCTCGGCGTCGACTACGTCGCCATGCACTGGCGCGGCCACTCCGAGGTCATGCAGCAGCACACCGACTACACCGACGTCGTCGCCGACGTGGCCGCGGAACTTGCAGCCCGCCGCGACGCCGCCCTGGCCGCGGGCATCGCGGCCGAACGCATCATCCTCGACCCGGGGATCGGGTTCGCCAAGACCTCCGAACAGAACTGGCAGCTGCTGCGCGGCCTGGACGTCCTCCAGGCCATGGGACACCGGCTGCTGGTCGGGGTCAGCCGCAAACGTTTCCTGGGTGAGCTGCTGGACGGCAGGCCCGCCACGGACCGCGACGCCGCAACCGCCGCCGTCACCACGTGGTGCTCCCTGCACGGGATCTGGGCGGTGCGCACCCACGAGGTGCCCGCGCAGCGCGACGCCGCGCGGGTGGGGTGGCGTCTCGGAGCCCGGGCGGCGGGCTGAGCGGCTCCTGCCGGGGCGGCGTTTCAGGGACCCGGTATTCTCGGCTCAATGCGACCCGTGAGGAGGTGAGGGCATGGATGCCATCAGCATCACAGGCCTGACCGCGACAGGTTTCCACGGGGTGTTTCCCGAGGAACGACTCAACGGTCAGCGATTTGTTGTCGACGTCGAACTCGGGCTGCACGTGGAGACCCGTTCCGATGAACTGTCGGACACGGTCGACTACGCCGGGATCGCCGACCTGATCCGCGCCGAGATCGAGGGCGAGCCCTGCCGGCTCATCGAGACCCTGGCGGGGAGGATCGCCGACCGGTGCCTGTCCAATTCGCTGGTCCAGCAGGTTCGTGTGACGGTGCACAAACCGCAGGCCCCCGTACCTCACGAATTGTCAGATCTGTCAGTCACCATCACCAGGAGCAGCCATGAGCAACGGTCCCTTTGACATCGACGTTGACACCTTGGGAAACATGCGTCCCATCTCCAAGGTGGTCTTCTCCTTCGGATCCAACCAGGGGGATTCACCCGCCATCCTCACGCGGGCCGTCGAAGTGCTGGCGGAAACCCCTGACCTGATCGTCGTGGACGTCTCTCCCGTCTACCAGACTCCCTTTCAGGGGGACGGGCCGGAGCAGGACGACTATC
Source organism: Arachnia propionica (assembly GCF_900637725.1). Lineage (GTDB taxonomy): Bacteria > Actinomycetota > Actinomycetes > Propionibacteriales > Propionibacteriaceae > Arachnia > Arachnia propionica. The sequence goes on from NZ_LR134406.1 coordinate 459,373, forward strand.
TGAACCTCGTGGTGCTCGCGGAATCCACCCTCGAACCGATGACCCTGCTGGACCGGGCCTTCGCCATCGAGGAGAGTTTCGGCCGGGAACGCACGGTCCCCAACGGGCCACGCACCCTGGACATCGACATCATCATGGTCGGCAAACGCACCAGCGAAGAGGACATAGAACTGCCCCATCCGCGGGCCCACGAAAGGGCTTTCGTGCTGGTTCCGTGGCTCGACATCGACCCGACGGGAGAGATCGCGGGGGCCGGTCCCATAGCGGAACTCGTCAAACACGTCGACAGGACCGGTGTCATCAGGCGCGACGACATCGTCATAGCGAATCCCGGCCGGCGTTGACCCGAAAACCGGAACTGACCCCCACCACGGGGCGCCAGGTCGTGGTCGCCACCCTGGCGGGGGCCGTCGTCGGGTGGATGATCCTGAGCATCTTCGACCTCCTCAACGTCTTCCCGCCCGTGGCGCCGTGGAGTCTGTCGGTGCTCCTGGTGTTGCTGGGGGTCGCGGCCATCGTCTACGCCCGCGCTCTCCCGAAGCGGCTGGAGCAGCGTCGCGTCCCCGCCCTGGAGGCGGTGCGGGCGATGGTGATGGCGAAATCGCTGATCGCCACCGGGGCCCTGCTCGCCGGGGGGCACGCGGTCTACGTGGGTCGCTGGGTGGCCTTGATGGCCGCCGAGCTGCCCGCCACCCGGGTCTGGCACGGTTTGGCGACCATCGTCGCCGCCGCGTTCTGCGCGTGGGGCGGTTGGGTGCTGGAGCGCGCCTGCATGATCGACGGTGACGGCAGTGACGCCGAATCCGGGGAGGATCAGGAGGCCTCCGAAGCCGCCTGAGGAAACCGAGGGACCCGTCGCATGACCAATGTCCAAAACTTGGTTTTTCGGCGTTTCACTTCAAAAAGGCCCGTTCAGCTGGTTTAATCTGTCGACATGTCAGGTCGTCACGTTGCGAAGTCCTCCTCCGAGCGTTCCATCGCCATCGGCATCCTCTCCGTGGGGTCGCTGGTGGTCCTCGGATCGCTGTTTGGCGGCATCTGGGTTGTTCGCGCCGGTGCCGTCGTAGCCCTGCTGATGGCGGTGGCCGCCGTCTCCGTGGCTTGGATGGAGTTGAAGCGCGAACGAGCGGAGCATCGCGAGGAGATCAAGCGCCAAGTGGCCATCCGCGTGGAGCAGGCCGAGCGGCATCACGCGGAATCCGTGGCGATGATCGACCGTTTCAACGAGCGCGCGCAGAACCTCAAGTCGATGATCGCCAAGCTGCGCCGCCAGCTGGGCGCCGCGAACTCGGAGCTCAGCACCATGCGCGGCAACTCCGCGTGGTTGCGCGGTGAGGTCGCCGAGCGGCAGTCCCGCATCGACGCCCTGGAGGCGAAGATTGCCGAGTTGGAGGAACGTCTCGTCGCGGAGGAAGAGGCCCGCCAGGAGATCGAGGAGTCCAGCAATATCGTGGAGCTGCCCCGCTACGCCAAGGGCGAGGAGGCCATCGAGCTGTGGATCAGCGACGACGAGCACCCCACCATGGTGGATCTCGCCAAGCTCAACATGGCGCACTACGACGAACCCCTCCTGCCCGTCCGCAAGGAGGCCTGACCGCCCGAAGAGGGCAGGGACCCGACAACTTTCACGCACAGATCCCCGACCGCGTGGCCCGGAAGGCCACCAGGTCGGGGATCTGTTTTTGTGGTCCATGGGCTTCCCACGCCCTGAAGAAGACATCCGGAGTGAATGGCTTTGTCATCCGAACGGCCAATATTTCTGGTTGGCCGAAAGGTCAGCAAGCCCGTCCGGGAAGGACGTTCAGGCCCTAATGATCAAGGTTTCATGCACGGTAAGTGGTATTCACGAGGGGTGCGCCGCATTGATCACGGTTCATAATCGGCTTCAAGACACTTGAAAGTGATGTATTGTTGCCACTGTCCCGAGCAAGCAAAGAGCTTGTGCAAGTTTTAGATGAACAGGAGTTCCCATGGCTCGTGAGGTCCAGATCTTCCTCAAGGATGATATCGACGGTTCTGTCGCGGACCGCAATGTCACTTTCGCTCTCGATGGCGTCGAGTACGAAATCGACCTGAGCGAGGCCAACATCACCAAGCTGGTTCAGGCTCTCGAACCCTGGACCGGTTCCGCCCGCCGCGTGCGCAAGAGTTCCAAGCGCAATACCCAGCGTCGTTCCAACGACGGGCCCTCCACCAATGATGTTCGCAACTGGGCCCGTGCGCAGGGCCACGAGGTCAGCGACCGTGGCCGTATCCCCACCGCCATCATGGCGGCCTACGAGGCGGCCCACTGAAGCTGAACAGTCGACTCTGCTCGGGGGGAATGAGTCGAGAGGACAACTGTCGCATCAGTTGAAACGAACCCTGTAAGGGGCGGGAGCATCGGCTCCCGCCCCCTTGGTGTTGTTTTGGGCCTTCCAACGGCTCGGTTCGGGTAAGCCCAGGATGTAACAGAGTCCATTGCCTTTGGGGCGACGGAATTCCTGTAAGGAGCAGTGGCCGTGGGATCGGGTTTGGAGTTTCGAAGGGCGCGGGTGTATATGACGGGTGTTTCCCCGGGTCGGCGGGAGGTTGGCCGTTCCGCCGGGGATTTGATGGTTCCTGTGATCCGGTCCGAGGAATTGGCGCCGCCCACGGACTGGAGGCCCACGCCTTCCGGGAGATCGGTGAACCCGTTCAGGCTCACTTCCTCCTTCCCCGGCCGGGCGATGGCGTTGTCGCCGAATACCGAATCGAGTTCGCGCCTGTCCACCCCGTCTATCCCGCTAAGGTGCCGGTGCTGCTGATGGCCCTTGTCGGCGGTGCGCGGCAGATCGGTCAAGCCGGAATCAGTGAAGCGGGTGAGTTTCTCGTTCTCTCCATTGCGCTTCCAATGCGCGGTGGCGCAACGTTTCCCGGGTTTGGACGCGCGCACCCGGACCCGCGGCCCTTGGCGCCCCTGACGAACGGTTCCCGGCCGGTGACGGGGCGGCCGGTTGCGTCGCGCCGTGGCGATCGGTGGCGCGTACAGGAGCTCGCCAGCCGCGCCCCGGAGGTTCCCGGCGGCCGCGCCGTTGGGCGGGTGTCTGCGGATCCTTGCGCGAGCCTCTAAGCTGGTATGAGCGGAGTCGGCGCAACGTCGTCGCACACCGCAGGAGGAGATAGAGAATGTTCGAACGCTTCACTGATCGCGCCCGCCGTGTCATCGTGCTGGCGCAGGATGAGGCCAAGCTGTTAAACCACAACTACATCGGTACGGAACACCTGCTTCTCGGTCTGATTCACGAGGGCGAGGGCGTGGCCGCCAAGGCGCTGGAACAAATGGGAATCTCCCTGCAGGCGGCCCGTGAGCAGGTGGTCGAGATCATGGGCCAGGGGCAGCAGGTGCCGTCCGGGCACATCCCCTTCTCGCCCCGCGCCAAGCGCGTGCTGGAGCTCTCGCTGCGCGAGGCCCTGCAGATGAACCACAACTACATCGGCACCGAGCACATCCTGCTCGGGTTGGTGCGGGAGGGCGAGGGAGTGGCCGCCCAGGTGCTCCTGAAGCTCGGGGCCGACCTCGGCCGGGTGCGTTCCACCGTCATCCAGCTGCTGGCCGGATACCAGGGTAAGGAGGCGTCCATGGCGGGCGCCCCGGAGGCCGGGCCGGAGAAATCCAGCTCGCAGGTGCTCGACCAGTTCGGCCGTAACCTCACCCAGGCGGCGCGCGAGAACCGGCTCGACCCGGTGATCGGCCGTGTCAGCGAGATCGAGCGCGTCATGACGGTGCTCAGCCGCCGCACCAAGAACAACCCGGTGCTGATCGGTGAACCGGGCGTCGGCAAGACCGCCGTCGTCGAGGGCCTCAGCCAGGCCATCGTCCGCGGCGACGTGCCCGAGACCCTGCGTGACAAGCAGATCTACACCCTCGACCTGGGCGCTCTGGTGGCCGGTTCCCGCTACCGCGGCGATTTCGAGGAACGCCTGAAGAAGGTGCTCAAGGAGATCAAGACCCGCGGCGACATCATGCTGTTCATCGACGAGATCCACACCCTCGTCGGTGCCGGTGCCGCTGAGGGGGCCATCGACGCCGCCAGCATCCTCAAACCCATGCTGGCCCGCGGCGAGCTCCAGACCATCGGTGCGACCACCCTCGACGAGTACCGCAAGCACATTGAGAAGGACGCCGCCCTGGAGCGCCGGTTCCAGCCGATCCAGGTGGCCGAGCCGTCCGTCGCGCTGACCATCGACATCCTGAAGGGCCTGCGGGACCGCTACGAGGCCCACCACCGCATCACCATCACCGACGAGGCCCTCACGGCCGCGGCGACGATGGCGGACCGCTACATCCAGGACCGGTTCCTGCCGGACAAGGCCATCGACCTGATCGACGAGGCCGGTGCGCGGCTGCGCATCCAGCGGATGACCGCCCCGCCGGACCTGCGCGAGTTCGACGAGCAGATCGCGAAACTGAAGATGGAGAAGGACGCCGCCATCGACGCGCAGGACTTCGAGACCGCGGCCCGGCTGCGTGACGACGTCACCCGCATCCAGGCGCAGCGCGCGGAGAAGGAGGAGGCCTGGAAGCAGGGCGACTCCGACATTCCCGCAGTGGTGGGCGAGGAGGAGATCGCGGTCGTGCTGTCCAGCAGCACCGGTATCCCGGTGTTCAAGCTGACGGAGGAGGAGTCGGCGCGCCTGCTGCGCATGGAGCAGGAGCTGGGGAAGCGCTACATCGGGCAGGAGGACGCCGTCAAGGCCCTCGCCCGTTCGATCCGCCGCACCCGCGCCGGCCTGAAGGACCCGAAGCGTCCCTCCGGTTCCTTCATCTTCGCCGGACCCTCGGGCGTCGGGAAGACGGAGCTCACCAAGGCGCTCACCGAGTTCCTGTTCGGCGACGAGGACGCGCTCATCACCCTCGACATGAGCGAGTACTCCGAGAAGCACACCGCGTCCAGGATGTTCGGGTCCCCGCCCGGCTACGTCGGCTACGAGGAGGGCGGCCAGCTCACCGAGAAGGTGAGGCGCAAGCCGTTCTCGGTGGTGCTGTTCGACGAGATCGAGAAGGCCCACCCCGACATCTTCAACTCGCTGCTGCAGATCCTCGACGAGGGGCGTCTCACCGACGCCCAGGGTCGCGTGGTGGACTTCAAGAACACCGTCATCGTGATGACCACCAACCTCGGTTCCCGCGACATCAGCAAGGGAGTCAACCTCGGCTTCTCGCGGGCCGGGGATGAGGCCTCCAGCTACGAGAAGATGAAGGCGAAGGTCTCCGACGAGCTGAAGCAGCACTTCCGTCCCGAGTTCCTGAACCGCGTCGACGAGATCGTCGTGTTCCACCAGCTCACGCAGTCCGACATCGAACGGATCGTGGACCTGATGGTGGCGCAGATCGAATCCCGCCTGGCGGACCGGGACATGGGCATCGAGCTGACCCCGGCCGCGAAGACTCTCGTCGCCAAGCGCGGCTTCGACCCGGTGCTCGGGGCGCGTCCCCTGCGCCGCGCCCTGCAGCGCGACATCGAGGACGTGCTTGCCGAGAAGATCCTGTTCGGGGAACTGGTCGCCGGGCAGATCGTCCAGGTGGACGTCGCCGAGGAGGGTGCGGAACTGCCGTTCAAGTTCACGGGGATCTCCAAGACCCCGCCGGCTCTCCCCGCAGAGGCCGGTCCCGTCGAATGAACCGCTGAACCAAGAGGGCCCCGACCACATGGTCGGGGCCCTCTTTTTCGTGCCGAGCTGGTTGAGCCGGTCGTGTCGAAACCATCCCTTCCCGAAGCTGGTTGAGCCGGGCTGCGACGAGGGAGCGGTCCGTGTCGAAACCATTCCTTTCCGAAGTTGGTTGAGCTGGGCTGCGAGCGAAGCGAGTGGTCCGTGTCGAAACCATTCCTTTCCGAAGTTGGTTGAGCTGGGCTGCGAGCGAAGCGAGTGGTCCGTGTCGAAACCATTCCTTTCCGAAGTTGGTTGAGCTGGGCTGCGACGAAGGAGTGGCCCGTGTCGAAACCATGGTGACCGGTGCGCCCGGGGTGACTGTCCGGCGGGATCTCTCAGACGGGGGTCTGGGGGCGGGCGTAGGCGGCCTCGGTGATGCGCAGCAGGGCGTCGCGGATCAGACGGGCTCGCGCCGACCCGATCCCCTCGAGCTGCTGAAGTTCCGAGACGGAGACGCTGAACAGCTCCTGCAGCGAGAACCGGTTGATGAGTTTCGTCGTCATGCCCTCCGACAGGCGACCCACCGAGATCAGCAGGCGCGCGCCGCGGGTGTGGATCGGGGTCTCCAGGTAGGGGGATTCGCCGAAGCCGATGCGCTCCGCGACCAGCTGGGAGCTCAGCAGTTCCTCCGCGGAGAAGTTGTGCAGCGGTTCCAGGGTGAAGAGGGACGGATCGGCGAGGTTGTGGGCGTAGTCGGTCCTCAACTGCTCGTCGAGACCGGTGAACTCGCCCACCAACTCCGCGTGCTGCAGTGCTATGAGGCGGCCCTCGACGCCCAGGGTGTCGATGTGGAACTGGGCCTCCGCGGACAGGCGCCGGGTCATCTCGAAGCGCTGGGCGACGAGCACCAGGTCGCGGATGGTGACCTGTTCGCCGACCTCGAGGGCGTTGAACTGGTGGAGGATGCTGCCCAGGCGGTCGACGAAGCGGGAGAGGGTGGCCAAGGTCTGGTTGGCGCGGCTGATCATCTGCCCGGAGGTCTCCACCACGTGCCGGTCCCCGTCCATGAACAGCGAGATCGTGGACATCGAAGCCGACACCGTCACCACGGGAACCCCGGAGGCCTGCGCGGTGCGGTCGGCGGAGCGGTGGCGGGTGCCGGTCTCAGCGGTCGGCAGGTCACCCGCGGGGACGAGGTGAACGCCGGCGGCAATGATGCGGCTGAGGTCGTTGGACAGGATGATGGCGCCGTCGAGTTTTGCCAGTTCCCGCAGGGCCTGGGGGGTGAACTCGACGTCGAGCCGGAAACCACCGGTGGAGACCTGCTGCACCTTCGGGTTGTTCCCCAGCACGACCAGAGCACCCGTGCGGCCGTGCAGGATGCGGTCCAGCCCGGCGCGCAGCGGGGTGCCGGGCGCGAGGCGTCGCTGGTACTGGCGTAGCCGATCCCGCTTCATTTTCCTCCAGAGCCGTCGATCCCCGAGCAAGTTTACAAACCCGGTGAAATCCGGTCTTCCGAAGGCGTGACCGAGCAGGTATGGTTGAACACATGGAAACCAACTCGCCGGATCGCGAGTCGGCGGCTCATCTCCTCGAGCTCGCCGACGACGCCCGTGCGGCGACCATGCATGCCGCAGCCCTGCCGTGGTGGCTGTTCGCGCTGGAGGGGGTATGCGCCGGGATCTGCTGCGGCGCCCTCGTCGCCCAGGCCTGGGTGGTCGCGGCGCTCGGGATCGGCGGGATGCTGGTGGGTGTCCTGCTGCTCCACTGGCGGACGCGCGCCCGCGGCCAGCACCTCGGGTCGTTCTGGGTGGCCTCCACCGTCATCCTGATGTCGGGTTTCGTGCCGGGCTTGTTGCGCGAGGCGGCGGTTTCCCAGCCCTGGATCTCGGTTGGCTACGGCGTGTTCAGCTCCGTGGTGTTCTACGTCGTGCTCCTGCTCGACGAGCGCCGGCGCAACCGGCGTTTCGCCGAGGGGCGGTTCGAGGAGTATGACATCTGGTGAGCAACTTCGACGAGACCATTCACTCCCCGAACCGACTGCGGATCTGCGCGGCCCTCTCGGCGGCCCGGCAGGTGGAGTTCGCCACCCTGGAGCAGGGACTCGGGGTGTCGAAGTCGCTGCTGAGCAAGCAACTCAAGGTGCTGATCGACGCGGGCTACGTCACCTTGGAGCGCAAACCCCAGCCCTTCGGCCGGCCACGCACCTGGGTGGGACTCACCCCCGCGGGTCGCAAGGCCTACCGGAACCACGTTGCCGCCCTGCGAAAAATCATCGAGGAGAACTGAAGCCGAAGCCGGTTGAGCCGGCCTGCGAGCAGCCCGTGTCGAAACCATCCTGCACCAGCTGGTTGAGCCGGGCTGCGATGAAGGAGCAGCCCGTGTCGAAGCCATCGTGCGGGTGTTCGGGGACCTGGGGTCGGGTTCTGGCTACCGGGTGCCAGCGGTGGTTTCGACTCAGCCGTTCGCTTCGCTCACGTGCTGGCTCAACCGGCTTCGGCAGGATCTGCGCTCCTTCCCAACCCCGGACCTCTTCCCTCCCTGCGCACGAAGTGCAGGAGAAGAACGGTTCAACGTCGGCGGGTTCAGAGGGTGTGCGCAACAACAGTTTCTGGAGGTGTGTTGTGCGGTTGGATGAGCAGCGTCGTGGGTTGATGTTGGTGTTGTTGGGGCAGGGCCGGTCGTGTCATTCGATCGCGCGGGAGTTGGGTGGTAGTCCTTCCACTGTGAGGAAGGTGGCTGTCGAGGCGGGGATGGTGTTGTCGAGGGGCCGGGTGGGAGGGGTTGGTGGGTTGAACGAGCATCGTTACAGTCCGCGGCGGCGTCGGCGGCGGTTACGGGAGAACCCGGTGTTGGAAGTGGGAGAGCCAGCGCAGTGGCGTGACGGGCAGGGCCGGTTGACCCTGGCGGGGCGGATCCTGATCGAGGTTCGGGTCGGTGACCGGGTTCCGCCCTCCCAGATAGCTGCAGAACTCGGTGTCCACCGTTCCACGGTCTCCAGGGAGATGAAGCGTTGTCCTGGCCGGTACCGGGCCCAGCCGGCGCAGCGGCTGGCAGACTGGTCACGTCGGCGTCCCAAGGACAGGAAGCTGGTACTCGGGACACCGTTGTGGGACGAGGTGGTGACACGGTTGAACAACAAACATTCCCCGCAGCAGATCGCTCACCGGCTGCGTCAGGACTTCCCGGAGGACCCCACGATGTGGGTCAGTCACGAGACGATTTACCAGGCCCTCTACGTCCAGGCCGCCGGCGGGCTGCGTCATGAACTCACCGTCGAGAAAGCCCTGCGTTCCGGACGTACCACCCGAGGTCCCCGGTCACGGCTGTCCGGGCGGGGTAGCCGTAGCTGGATCGGTGAGGCCACCATCACCAACCGTCCGGCCGAGGTCGAGGACCGGGCAGTTCCCGGGCACTGGGAAGGAGACCTCATCATCGGCAAGGGCGGCACCTCGGCCCTGGTGACCCTCAACGAACGCACCACCCGCTACACCATGATCCAACGGGTCACCAGCCGTGACTCCACCACCGTGACCGACGCGTTGATCCAGATGGCCCGCCGACTCCCGGCCACCTTGATGACGACCCTCACCTGGGACCAGGGCATCGAGATGGCCCAACACGCCCGCTTCACCCTCGCCTCGGGCTGCCAGGCCTACTTCTGCGATCCCCACTCTCCCTGGCAACGCCCCACCAACGAGAACAGCAACGGCCTGATCCGGGACTTCTTCCCCAAAGGCACCGACTTCACCCACATCACCGACACCCAGGTCCAACACGCTGAAGACCTCCTCAACACCCGACCCCGCCGAGTACTTGACTGGGCCACACCAGCCGAGAAAATGGAACAACTACTCAACGTTGCACACACCACTTGAAACCGCCGTCGTGTGGCGACGTTGAACCGTCGAACCTCCGCGATTCATGCACAGCAGGGAGGGATGTGGGCGATGTTGCTGGGGCTTGCCTCCTGTTGTTCGACCGTCTGAGCGGTGTCACGCAGGGAACCGGTTTTGTCGGTGGTCGTTCGTAGACTCCCCGGCATGGCGAAACAGGATTCCTTCCAGTGCACCGAGTGCGGCTGGACCACGGCCCGCTGGGTGGGGCGCTGCGGCGAGTGCCAGGCGTGGGGCAGCGTCGTGGAGCGGGGTGCCCCGAAGCTGGCGAAGGTCGCCGCGGCGGCCCCGTCGCGGTCGGCGCAACGCATCTCGCAGGTCCCCACCGACGATGCCCGCCGCAAACGCACCGGCATCGAGGAGCTGGACCGGGTGCTGGGCGACGGCCTGGTGCCGGGCGCGGTCGTGTTGCTGGCGGGCGAACCGGGGGTGGGCAAATCCACCCTCCTGATCGACGTGGCCGCCAAGTGGGCGGGCACGGGGGAAACCACCCTCTACATCTCCGGTGAGGAGTCGGCCTCGCAGGTGAAGCTGCGCGCCGCCCGTACCGGGGCCGTCCACGACGATCTCTTCCTGGCCAGCGAGAACGACCTCGCCACCGTGCTGGGGCACGTCGAGGAGGTTTCGCCGTCGCTGCTGATCGTGGACTCGGTGCAGACCATCTCCGCCACCGGGGCCGACGGCACCCCGGGCGGTCCCGCGCAGGTGCGGGAAGTGACGGCCGCTCTGGCGCGGGTGGCGAAGAACCGCAACATGGCGGTGCTGATCGTCGGCCACGTCACCAAGGACGGTTCCATCGCCGGGCCGCGCACCATGGAACACCTCGTGGATGTGGTGCTCAGCTTCGAGGGGGACCGCCACTCCGGGTTCCGCATGGTGCGGGCCACCAAGAACCGGTTCGGCCCTGCGGACGAGGTGGGTTGTTTCGAGATGAGTGAGACCGGCATAGTCGAGGTGCCGGACCCGTCGGGTCTGTTCACCACCGTCCGCTCCGCCCCCGTGCCGGGCACCTGCGTGACGGTGACCCTCCAGGGACGCCGACCGCTGCTGGCGGAGGTGCAGGCGCTGGTGGCCCCCACCCCGGGAAACTCCCCGAAACGCGCCACCCATGGCCTCGACTCGTCCCGCATCGCCATGGTCCTGGCCGTGCTGGAACGCAAGGCCCGGTTGCCGCTCAGCCAGTCGGACGTCTACACCTCCACGGTGGGCGGGGCGAAGGTGACGGACCCGTCGGTGGATCTGGCGGTGGCGGTGGCGGTGGCCTCGGCCGCCCTGGACCGGCAGCACCCGCAGCGTCTCCTGGCGCTGGGGGAGGTGGGGCTGGCGGGCGATCTGCGTCGCGTTCCCGGTACCGAACGCCGCCTGGCGGAGGCCGCCCGGCTCGGTTTCGAGCTGGCGCTGGTTCCCCGCGGGTCGCGGGACGTCACCGTGAAGGTGCCCCGCCTGGCGGGATTGAAGGTGGTGGAGGTGGATACCCTCGCCGACGCTCTGGGCATCCTGGACCTGCGCCGTCCCGCCAGCGTTCCCCCTCGCGACGAAGAAACAACCTGATCCGAAGTCTCTTCGAAGCTGGTTGAGAAGCAGACCCGGCCACAACTCCTCAGACATGCTCACCTTGGTTTCGACACGACCGGCTTTCCTTTTTTCAAGCTGGTTGAGCCGGGTCGTGAGGAACGAGCGACCCGTGTCGAAACCATCCTGCAGTCGGGAAGCAGACCCGGACACGCGCACCATGGTTTCGACACGACCAACTGGCGTCCCGCAGGCCGGTTCGAACGATCGCTGTCAGATGACGACGATGCCCTTCGTCGGCGACTCGAAGGTCACCTGGGTGATTCCCGGGTGCCCGTTGGGTGCGATCAGGTCCAGGTGAATCCCATCGAGCGAGTCGTTGACGGGGACCCCCAGCCACTCGGAGAGACGGTTGGCGGAGCCGGAGATCTGGATCCCGCTCAGACGCAGGTCGGAGGTCAGGAAGGATGGGCGCAGCTGCTTGTTCGAAACCCACTGCAGGAAGAACGGCAGCTGGGGATCGGCCATCAAACCCTTGATCCCGAGCTGGCGCCATTCGAGGTGACGTCCGTCGGGGAACTGGCGGGAACCAGGCACCGCGGAACGTTCCAGGCGTTCCTCGAAGGGTGCGATGTCGTCGACGCTGACGGCCCAGCCCAGCCAGCCGCCGCCCATCTCGGAACGGGCCCGCACGGCCTGCCCGAAGGGGGCCTTCGCCGCGGCGGGATGGTCTAGGACCTCCACCACCTCCAGGTAGCGGGAATCCGCTAGGGGGATGATGTAATTCCGGGTTCCGAACCGGGGATGGAAACCACCTTCCTTGAAATCGGCCCCCAGTCGCCCGGCCAGATGCGCGACATCAGCTTTGATGCCTCGCGGCCCGCTGGCGAAGATTACGTGATCGACGTGCATGCTCTCATTCTGCCTTTTGCGATGTGTCATGTCCCAACCGGGTGAGGTGATTCGCTCCAGTGCCGGGGTGCAGTGGGTGAAAGCCCGGAGCAACTTCCGGATCCTCCCGGAAGGCCGCGGCGTGGTCGGTGAACGGCGCTAGGGTTGAGGCCGTGTCCGACCCGGCGATATTGCTCTCAACCACCTCGGTCTACCCCGACTCCACGGCCAGCGCGTTCGATTTCGCCGCCGAGGTTGGTTTCGACGGGGTGGAGTTGATGGTCGGGGTGGACCAGGTCAGCCTGGACGAGGAAGCCATCTCGGAGCTCAGCGACCGGTACCGGGTGCCGGTGCGGTCCTTGCACGCACCGACTCTGCTGATCACCCAACGGGCCTGGGGCAGCGACCCGTGGGGGAAGCTGCGGCGTTCCGCCGAGGCGGCCAGGCGGCTCGGCGCCGACATCGTCGTGGTGCATCCCCCGTTCCGTTGGCAACGCGACTACGGCGAGGGGTTCGCCCAGGGCATCCGGGAACTGAACCGCGCATCGGGGGTGACCTTCGCCGTCGAGAACATGTATCCGTGGCGCACCCCCGCGGGTTCGTTCGCGGCCTACCTGCCCGGCTGGGATCCTACGGACCTCGACTACGACCACCTCACCCTCGACCTCAGCCACGCCTCCACCGCCCAGCAGCGTTCCCTCGACCTGGTGGAGCGTTGGGGCGACCGGCTGGCCCACGTCCACCTGACCGACGGGAAGGGCTCATTCAAGGACGACCACCTGCTTCCCGGGGAGGGCGACCAGGACGCCTGGGCGGTGGTGCGTGAGCTGGGGCGTCGCGGTTTCGAGGGGCACATCGTGCTGGAGGCCTCCACCCGGCGGGCCAGGACAGGGGGGGAGCGGGCCGAGCTGCTGCGCTCGGCGCTGGAGAACACCCGGGAGAACCTGAGGCTGGGGGCGGGCAAAGCGGTTAGGAGAGACTGATGCGACGTTCGGGAGACTGGGTGCGCTGGCTCGTTCTCGGGTCGTGGGTTGCGCGCCGCGCGGCCCGGGATCCGGGGGTCCGGGAACTTGCCAGCAACTACGTGGCCGGGCAGGAGGTCGGTGACGCCATCAAGGTGGCGTCGCGGCTGCGCAGGCAGGGATTGAGGCTGGGCTTCTCCTACCTGTCGGCGGACCACGACCCCGAAGACACCCGGATGGTGATGGACGAACTACTGGAACGCCTGCAGGGCGCCTCGGACGGCTCCGAGGTGGCGGTGAAACCGTCCTCGCTCGGGTTGAAAGAATCGGCCGGGCGGGCCGGCGAGGTTCTGGGGGAGTTGTGCGCGACGGCCGAGCGGCGCGGCGCGCACGTGACCCTGGAGATGCAGTGGCCCGCCGACTACGACGACGTGATGGACCTCTACCGGAGGGTCCGGGAGGATCACCCGATGCTCGGGATCACCCTGCCCGCGAACCTCCTGCGGGTGGAGACGGAGTGCAGACGGCTCGGGGCCGAGGGGGCCCGGGTGCGGTTGTGCGTCGGCTCCTATCCGGCGGGACGGGCCGTCTCCCACGTCACCGAACACGACAAGGCACTGGCCTTGGTGCGCTGCCTGCGGATCCTGATGGAGTCGCGGGCCTACCCGATGCTCGCCACCCACGACCCGCGCATCATCGAACTGGCCCAGGAACTGGCGCTGCGCAACGGGCGCGGACCTGAGAGTTTCGAGTACCAGATGTTCCACGGGGTGCGGCCCCTGGAGCAGCGGCGGCTGGCCGACATCGGGCTGCGGTGCCGCACCTACATCCCGTTCGGCCCCGGCTGGTACGGCTACCTCGCCACCCGCATGGCCGCCCGTCCTCGCATCCTGTTCAGTTACGCCCGCGCCCTTCTCGACAAACGCTGATCCCCGGCCAAGAGATACTGATTCGATGACCTCCTCTCCTGCCCCTCGGGACATGCCGGAATTCGAGCCACCGGCGCAGACACCGGCGCCACTTCGCAGCCGGGAGTCGCCAGTGCGCATGGGTTCTGGAAACGCAGGGGGCGGCGGAGGCGGTGTTGATGGCCGGCCCCGGTTCTCCTGGCCGTTCTTCCTCGCGGCACTCGGGGTTGGGGCCGTCCTCGTCGGAATGGTGCTGGCGCTATCCCAACCGCCGGGAACGGGTGGGAAACCTGAATCATCGACTGCCAGCGGTTGCTCCGCCACCCCCGACGTCGTGGCCCCCTCGGGCGGCTCGGCCCAGTGGCAGCAGGAGTGGAGCTTCGAGGCGGGTGAGGGAAAGTGGGGAGGTGAACCGGGCCAGGACAGGGCCAATTTCTGGAACGCCTATGCACATGGCGACTGCTTGATTGTGATCTCTGGCTGGAAGCCAGGGGAGAAGACGCGCCTGACCGGCTACCGGATCGCCGAGGACGGCCCCAAGCGCCTCTGGTCCATTGAGGAAGAACAGATTTTCGCCCCCGATGCGAATGTTTGGTGGGGCGGGAAACTGGTGTTGGGGAACCGGCTCCTCGATCCCACGACCGGCGCATTGGGCGACGGTCCTTGGAGTGGAGTCCCCGCTGCTCTCTCCAATGATTTCGCGCTGGTCTGCAAGCTCTCACTGCGCACCGTCTGTTCGGGCTGGGACTGGAATGGTGGCGCACCCACAAAACGCTGGACGCAGGAGTACGACGGGAGGCTCTCAGTACTGACCCACAAGGGACTCGCAGGGAACACGGACAAGGGAGCGGCGCTGGCGGAGCTGAGCACCGACCCATCCGCCAAGAAAGCCCCGATCGTGGCCGTGTCCCTGGCGGATGGGTCGCTGCTGGCGGAGTGGCCCGCGGTGGCAAATAACCAGAAGGACCAGTACATCCCGGCGGATGACGGGTGGATTCATGTCGCGCCGGAGAGTGCCGAGGCCTCCGCCGTCTCCCTGACCGGTGAACGGACCTCCTTCCCGCTGACCGGTTCCAACGCCGCATTGTTGGTTGCCGAGAAGGGAAAACCGACCATTGAGCAGTTCCGGGCGGCCTACGAGACCGGTGACGTCAGCTGGGCGCGGGTCGTGATCGACTGTCCGAGCAGCAGGCAGTGCTCCCTCAACGGCAATCCGTTTCTGCTGCCCAAACACATGGCGTATCGGGGAGTCCCGGGCAGGGCGGGTTACCAGCTGGCGTGGTCGATGAGTTCCGATGGCCGGAACCTGTTCATGCGACCCCACGGGCTGGACATCAGGAGGGCAGTGTGTCTGGTCGACATCCCGGGCGGAAAGGACATACCGCTCACCGAAGGCAGTGTGACGAACCGAGGTACTGTCGCACCGCTCATGCGAGACGACCTCGTCATTGCCATCGAGGGTTCCTCACTGGTGGGGTACCGGCCCCGATAGCGTGGTTCCGCCCCATCCCGCTGATCGCCGGATGAACCCCGTGTGATTCGATCCGCTTCGTCGTCGCGGCCCGGCCCGCCCGGTTCACCTCTAGACTGATCCGGTGATGAATCCGGGGCCGGAGGTGCGGCGGCGGCTGCACCTCGAGATGCTGGTGGTGCTGGGGATCTCGCTGGGCCAGTCGGCGGTCTACGCGCTGCTGTCGCTGATCAACAAACTCACCCAGGAGGTTGCGCTCAACCGGCAGACCACATCCATCAACGCATCGAAGACCCCGGACCGGCCGTGGCTGGACCTGGCCTACCAGGTGGCGAACCTGGTGTTCCCGCTGGTTCCGGTGGCCCTGGTGCTGTACCTGCTGTGGGTGTACCAGCGACCCCACGGCGGTCCACTGCGCTCCATGGGTTTCGACCTGCGGCGGCCCGGTTTCGACCTGGGCGTCGGATCGGCGGTGTTCGTCGGCATCGGGGCCGGTGGTCTGGTGCTGTACTACGCCTTCCGTGAGCTGGGGTACAACACCTCCGTCTCGCCCGCGAACCTGGCGGCCGCCTGGTGGACCGTGCCGATGCTGCTGCTGCTCGCCGTCAAGAACGCCGTCCTGGAGGAGGTGGTGATGGTGGGCTACCTGTTCACCCGCTGGCGCCAGTCCGGCGGCGGGATCCTCGCGGTGCTCGCCGGCAGCGCCCTGATCCGCGGCGCATACCACCTTTATCAGGGTTTCGGGGGGTTCGTCGGAAACGTCGTCATGGGTCTGCTGTTCGGCTGGCTCTACCTCAGGACCAGGCGGGTGATGCCGCTGGTGGTGGTGCACTCCCTCCTCGACATCTTCGCCTTCGTCGGCTACGCCCTCCTCAAACCCCACATTCCCTGGCTGTGAGGGGCCCCGTCCGGTTGCGGTCGTTCCACACGACCGGGACGGACGTTGCATCGGCGCGACTGTCTGGGATTCCTTCTAGGATTGGGCCCATGCGAGTTGGAGTTTTTGGAGCCACCGGTCAGGTCGGCGGCGTGATGCGCAAGTTGCTGGCGGAGCGGAACTACCCCGTCGATGAGATCCGCTACTTCGCCTCCGAGCGTTCCGCGGGCAAGGTCCTGCCCTGGGGGGATCGCGAGGTCGTGGTTGAGGACATCGCCAAGGCGGATTTCCACGGCATCGACGTGGCCCTGTTCTCCGCCGGTGGCGGCACATCGAAGCAGTGGGCACCGGAGGTCGCCCGGGCCGGCGCCACCGTCATCGACAACTCCTCGGCCTGGCGCATGGATCCGCGCGTGCCGTTGATCGTCTCCCAGGTCAACCCGGAGGACGTCGACAAGGCTGAGCTGGGCATCATCGCCAATCCCAACTGCACCACCATGGCCGCCATGCCCGTGATGAAACCCCTCCACGACGCGGCCGGCCTCGAAGCCATGCAGATCACCACCTTCCAGGCCGTCTCGGGTTCCGGGATCTCCGGGGTGCGCACCCTTGCGGAACAGATCCGGCAGATCGACGACCCGCAAGTGCTGGCCCACGACGGCTCCGTCCTCGCGCCCTCCGATCTCGGCCCCTACGTCAAACCCATCGCCTTCAACGCCCTGCCCCAGGCGGGTTCCTTCGTCGACGACGGTGAGGGCGAGACCGATGAGGAGAAGAAACTGCGCAACGAGTCACGCAAGATCCTCCACATCCCCGGGCTGCTGGTGGCGGGCACCTGCGTGCGCGTGCCCGTCTTCACGGGACACTCCCTCAGTATCCACGCCCGGTTCTCCCGCCCCATCACCCCCGACGAGGCCCGCTCCCTGCTGACCGGCGCCCCCGGCGTCGAGCTGTCCGAGATCCCCACCCCCCTGGAGGCCGCGGGCAAGGATCCCAGTTACGTGGGCCGCATCCGGCGGGATCAGAGCGTCGAGGACGGGACCGGTCTGGTGCTGTTCGTCAGCAACGACAACCTCCGCAAGGGAGCCGCGCTCAACGCCATCCAGGTCGCGGAGCTGTTGGTCCGATGATCTCCGTCATCGGGGCAGGGGCCATGGGAGAGGCGCTGATGGCGGGCTGGATCGCCGCGGGCACCTCACCCGACGAGATCGTCGCCGTCGACCAGGACACCGACCGCCTGGCGAGGCTGCGGGAACGCCGCGGGGTGCGTTCCGTCGAGGTGTCCGGGGTGAGCGTGGCCGAGGTGGTCGTGGTGGCCGTCAAACCCCACCACGTCGCCACCGCCCTCACTGACATCGCACCCCATCTGGGACCGGAAGCCGTGGTCGTCTCCGTGGCCGCCGGCGTGACCCTGGCGCGGCTGACCGAGGTGCTGCCCGAGGGGCAGCCGGTGATCCGGGTCATGCCCAACACGCCCGCGCTGGTCGGCCGGGGGGTCGCGGGCCTCGCGGCTGGACCCACCGTCACCCCGGAACAGATCGCCAGGGTGGTGGCGATGATGGAGGCCGTCGGGATCTGCGTGGAGTTGCCGGAGAGCCAGTTCGATGCGCTCACCGCGATCTCCGGTTCCGGGCCGGCCTACCTGTTCCTGATCGCGGAGGCGATGATCGAGGCCGGGGTCCACCAGGGCCTCGGACGGGATGTCGCGACGAGGCTGGTGAACGGCACTTTCGCCGGGGCCGCGGCCATGCTGGAGGGGGTGGACGCCTCGGCCACCGAGCTGCGGGAACGGGTCACATCCCCGGCAGGCACCACGGCCGCTGCCCTCCGGGTGCTCGACGAGAGGGCCGTGCGGGCCGCCTTCCTGGCCGCCGTCGAGGCTTGTGCCCGTCGCAGTTCGGAACTTTGAGCGAGCAATGACCAGTCCCGGTCGGCGATCCGCGGCACCAGCGAGGGAAGCGTCAAGGCCGGGAACCCGAACCGTTTCGATGCCTGGAACAAGCACCGCCATGGCCGCAAGACCACCGGGGGAGATCGACGCGGGTCGAGCAACCCGGTGATTCCTCGTCCGCGTTTCACGTCTCGCAGGGTGTGAACAACGGTTGGCGTCCCGGTGGCGTCGCACGTTACGATAGGGAACCTGCCGGGATCGTCCCGGCATTTCCCTGTACCCCGCTTCCGGGGCGGTTACTGAAAGGCGAACAGTGGGCTCTGTCATCAAGAAGCGCCGCAAGCGCATGGCCAAGAAGAAGCACCGCAAGCTGCTGAAGCGCACGCGCATTCAGCGCCGCCGCGCCGGCAAGTGAGCTGATCCCCGCCCGCCCGAGGCGGTGCGGGCCAACCCTGCAGGAGTCTGTGCGTGATCCACACCGAGGAACCGGAACCGACCGGGACGCCCATGGGGGTGGTCACGTTTGTCGGTTTCGGCCCTGGGGACCCCGGGCTCATCACGTGGGCGGGCAGCCGCGAGGTAACAGGGGCTGATCTTCTCGTGGTCGACTCCCCGACCATGGTGGAAGAACTCGCCTCGGTCGGTATCGAACCCTTGGGCGAGGTCGTCCAGGTCGAGGCCGACGAGGTGGCCCAGTTGGTCGCTGCCGTGAGCGACGGGCGTTCCGTAGTGAGGCTCGTCGAGGGGGACTTCTTCACCGAGGCCGGGCACGTGGACGTTCTGCGGCGGCTCCTGGAGGGCAAGCGCATCCGCACCCACCTGATTCCCGGAATCACGACCTGGAACGCGGCCCTGACCTACGGGGCCGTCGCTCCCACTTCTGTGATGGGTTTCTGCGACGCCTCCGTCGAGCTGCCCGGCAAGGATGGCTGGCCCAAGCGCGGCACCGTGGTGATCCGTGCCACCGACGAGTCGATTTCCCGGGTGGTCGCTGAGGCCCGAGCCGTCTATGGGGAGACCGCCGAGGTGCTGGAGTTGACCGGGCTCGGCGGCACCTCCCAGAAAACCCGCCTGACCACGTGGGGTGATCTCGGATCCGAACCCTGCGGTGGGCCGCGGTTCCTGCTGTTCGGTCCCGGCATCGGTGACGTCGCCCGCGCCCGCGTCGACTGGTTTGAGTCCAAACCGCTGTTCGACTGGAGCGTTCTCGTGCCGCGCACCAAGGACGAAGTCACGGAGCTGACCGATCACCTGGCCCGTTTCGGGGCATCCACCGAGGTGGTGGCGACGATGTCCATCGAACCGCCCCGCACGGAACAGGCCATGGAGAAGGCGGTTCGCGGCATCGTCGACGGGCGTTTCCTGTGGGTGGTTTTCACCTCCCAACACGCGGTGCGGGCCATCGTCGACAGACTCGCGGAGTATGGCCTGGATTCGCGTGCCCTCTCCGGTATCCAACTGGCGGCGGTCGGCCGCGGCACGGTGGAGGCCCTCGGCCGGGTCGGCCTCACCCCCGACCTGACACCGTCGGAGGGCGACACCGCCCACGACCTGGCGTTGGAGTTCCCCGCCTACGACGACCTGATCGACCCCATGGCGCGGGTGCTCGTGCCGACCGCCGACGTGTCGGTGGCGGATCTGGTGCAGGGCCTGACGAATCTCGGCTGGGAGGTCGAGGAGGTCACCGCCTACCGCACGGTGCGGGCCGCCCCGCCGCCCGCCGAGATCAGGGACCGCATCAAGACCGGGTTGTTCGACGCGGTGGTGTTCACCTCGTCGTCGGCGGTGCGCAACATGATCGGCATCGCGGGCAAACCCCACACGACCTCCATCATCGCGGCCATCGGGCAGGCAACCGCCTCGACCTGCGAGATGCACGGCCTCAGGGTGGATGTGGTGGCGGACTCCCCGAACTTCGAATCGGTGGCCGTCGGTCTGGCGCGTTTCGCGGACGAACGCCGCGCCGACCGGCTGGCGCAGGGGCTGCCGGACACGAAACCCTCCCAGCGGCGACGCCGGCGCCGCAGGGACCCCAACCGGGGGGCTTGATGCAGCAGCGGCCGACGGTGGTTCACCTGATGCGGCACGGGCAGGTCCACAACCCCGAAGGGGTGCTGTACGGGAGGCTGCCCGGTTTCGGGCTCTCGGAACTCGGCCACGAGATGGCCGCCCGGCTCGCCGAGTACTGGGACGGCACCCCGCTGACGCACCTGCGCTGCTCGCCGCTGCAGCGGGCCAGGGAAACCCTCGCACCCACCGCCGAACTGTTCCCGCAACTCGACGTGGTCATCGACGAGCGCGTCACCGAGGCCGCCAACGCCTTCGAGGGCAAGGTTTTCGGCGCCGACAACAAGGCCCTGCGTGACGTGCGCATGATCCGGTACGTGTTGAATCCGCTGCGCCCCAGCTGGGGTGAGCCCTACCGGGAGATCGTGGCGCGGATGCGGGCCGCGATGGGTGACGCCGCCGCCGCGGCCGGCCCGGGCGGGCAGGCGCTGGTGGTCAGCCATCAGCTGCCCATCGAAATGGCCCGCCGTGACGCCGAGGGCAGGCCGCTGGCCCACGATCCGCGTCGCCGCCGCTGCACCCTGGTTTCCGTTACCTCCTTCACCTTCCGTGACGGTTTCATCACCGCCGTCGACTACGCAGAGCCCGCACGAGACCTGCTGCCCGCCAAACGGGGGCGCCGGTTCCGGGTCGGGACCTGAGCATGCGAACCGCGCCTGGGGCCTCTTCCCAGTTTCAGACAGCGGGAGGCACAATGGTGGCTTGTTTCCCCAATACCCGGAAGGAGCCGACGTGAGGGAATCCCACGCCACGTGCTCCACCGGGCACGGGGGGAAGTGACCTGCGTTGTCCGACACCTCCACGTGGCTGATCGACCTGTTCGAGGAGCAGGGACCGACGATGCACCGGCTGGCCGTGATGCTCGGCGCCGAATCCGAGTCGGGGCACATTCTGCGCACCTCGCTGCTGGGGCTGGCCAAACGCTCCAACCGGATCGTGGACCCGTCGGCCCGGGTGGAGTACCTGGCGGAACACGTGGTGCACCAGGCCCGTTCCGTGCGGGGCCCGGGCGGGTCGTTGACACTGCTGGAGGTCGCCGACCCGCGGCAGGAGGAGATCCGCCGCGCCGTCCTAGCCCTACCCATCCGGCTGGCCGAGATTCTGCTGGTCTCCCACTACCTGTCCGTTTTCGGACCGGAACTGGCCGGGATCATGCGGATGACGGTGCGGGGCTGCAACCAGCGGCTGGAGGAAGCCCTCGACGCGCTGCGCCGGGCCGTCGGTGAACCGGGACCGGTCAGCCTGCCCGGGGTGATCGAGTCGCTGTCGCAGGAGCTGACGGCGGCGCTGCGTTCCTCCGCGCGGCTGGTCCAAGCACCGGGAACCGAAACCCTGGAGGCGGAGCTGCGTTCCCTCAAGGGGGCGCGGGCCCCCGGTGTCCCACTGCTGCTCGCGGTGCTTGCGGTGCTGCTGGTGCTGCTGGTGGTGATCTCCGCGACCTGGTTGTTCGGGCGTGCCCACCAGGCCTCGACCGTGCCGACGCTGGCCGAGTCGCCGCATTCCATTCCGCCGCAGTCGCGGGCCCTGCCCGCGCAGGTGCAGTCGGTTCCGGTGTACTACGTCGGCCGCCAGGACGGGAAACTGCACCGGGAGTTCCGCAACCTGGCGGCGTCGGGGGACATGGTTTCGACGGTCGTGAACGCGATCCTGACGTTGGCGCCCCTCGACCCCGACTACAGCTCGGCCTGGAACCCGGGCAAGGTGATCGGGGTCAGCCGCGAGGGATCCGTGGTGACCGTCAACCTGTCCGCCGACGCCTTCCCCGACAGCACCAGCGACGAAAAGACACAGCAGGCCATCGGCCAAGTCATCCAGGCCGTCCACGAGGTCCTGGACGCCCCGGACCTGGAGGTCCGGTTCACCGCGAACGGAACCACCCCACCGGCCGCATTCGCGGGCGGGCACCGGTCCCAGGGGCCGTCGTTGCTGGCGAAGCTGTGGATCAACACCCCCGGAAACGGCATGCGGATGGCTGCCGGGGTCGTGACCTTCTCCGGCGTGGTGCAGCCCGATGCGGGACAACCGCGGGTGCTCGTCACCGACTCCAACGACACCCTGCTGACCTCGCAGTACGCCCAGACCGGGACGCAAGCCGATGCGGACGGCTGGCGTGAGTGGTCGGTGTCGCTGACCCTGGAGGCCGGAAGCTACCTGGTGCGGGTGGAGACCACCTGGACCGATGATGCGGGAAACCAGCAGACGTCGCAGGAGACCCGCAGCATCACCGTCGAGTGAACGCCCCGCGGCTTCCCGGTGCTCACTTCCTCAGCGGGAGGCGACCCAACCGGCCACCTTGGATGCCCAGCGGGTGGGCATCAGACGGGTGGCCTCCGCCAGGATCGTGTTGCCCACCCCGTCGACGACGTAGGGGCGGTGACGGCGCAACGCCCGGAACGCGCTGGCCACCACCTGATCGACGCTGCGACGCTGCTGCATCACCTGGTCGTTGCCGGCGGTGGCGAAGAAACCGGTTTCGGTGGGGCCGGGGCACACGGCCAAAACCCGCACGCCGCTGTCGTGCAGCTCCGTCCACAACCCGATCGACAGACGCAGCACGTAGGCCTTCGTCGCGGCGTAGGTGGAGAACCCGGGGATGGGCTGGAAGGCGCCGGTGCTCGCGATGTTGATGACCGCTCCGCGGCCCCGCTGTTTCATGCCCGGCAGGGCGACGCGGGCCAGTTCGGTCAGGGCCACCACGTTCAGCTCCACCTCGGCGGCGATGCGTTCCGGTGGCAGGTCGGTGAAGTCGCCGATCGACCCGAAACCCGCGTTGTTGACCAAGGTGTGGATTTCGCGGGAGGCCAGGTCGGCGGCCAGCACGGCCCGGGCGCCGCGGTTGGTGAGGTCGCAGGGCCAGGTCTCCACCTGGATTTGATGCGCGGTGCGCAACTCGGCGGCGAGCGTCTCCAGTTTGTCGGCGCTGCGGGCCACCAGGATCAGGTTCGCCCCCTGCTGCGCGAGTTCCCGCGCGAAACCGGCCCCGAGCCCACCCGAGGCCCCCGTCACAACTGCCCAACCTGTCATGGGGGAAGTCTAGGCGGTCAAACACCGGGCAGGTACCCCAGCTGCGCAGCGCCACTGCCATTCGGATGGCGGAGATTGCCTGATCCGACCCGCGATGCTCTTTCCCAAAGCTGCTTGAGCCGGCCTGCTCGCTCCGTTAGCTGGGCGTGTCGAAACCATGGTGAGGGGGTTTGGGGTTTTGTGGTCGGGTGGTTTCGACTCGGGCCGTTCCTTCGTCGCGCCCCGGCTCAACGGGCTTCGGGGAGGGGACGCGACCCGGTTCAACCAGTTTCATGAAGGGCGGGGTTCGGTGACGCGTGACAAGATGGGGCCATGCAGCATTTCGACATTGCCGTGATCGGATCCGGTTCGGGCAACTCCATCATCGACGAGCGTTTCTCCCACCTGGACGTCGCCCTGATCGAGGACGACCCGGTTTTCGGCGGCACCTGCCTGAACCGGGGCTGCATCCCCACCAAGATGTTCGTGGTGGCCTCCGAGAACGCCCGGACGCCCGGGCACGCCGCCCGGCTCGGGGTGGACCTGGAGTTCAAGGGCGCCGACTGGCCAGTCATCCGCGACCGCGTCTTCGGCCGCATCGACCCGATCTCGCGGGCCGGGCGCGAGTGGCGTCGCAAGGGGAACGGGGTAACCCTGTTCGAGGGCCACGCCAGTTTCGTCGACGCCCACACCCTCCTGGTCGGTGACGTGCAGATCAGCGCCGACCAGATCGTCATCGCCACCGGGTCGCGGCCCAGGCCGCTGCCGGTGAAGATCCCGGGGGAGTTGCGGTCGCGGTTCCACACTTCCGACGACGTGATGCGCATGGATGAGCTGCCCCGGCGGCTCGTCGTGCTCGGCGGCGGGTTCGTGGCCTGCGAGTTCGCCCAGATCTTCGCGGGTCTCGGGTCGCAGGTGACCCAGATCAACCGTTCCGAGGTGGTGTTGCGCGGCGAGGACCGGGAGATCTCCGAGGAGTTCAAACAGGAACATGCCAAGCTGGTCAACCTGATCCTCAACCAGAGCATCGCCGAGGTCGCCACCGGTCCCGAAGGCGAGGTGCTGGTCATCACCACCGACCGCAACGGCGTTGAGTACGAGTACCTGGCCGACGCGGTGCTGGTGGCCACGGGGCGCATCCGCAACTCCGACTCCCTCAATCTGGCCGCCGCCGGGGTCAAGGTGGGACCGGGTGGGCAGATCCGCGTCGACAAGCACCAGCGCACCAGCCAGCCGCACATCTGGGCGCTCGGCGACGTGTCCTCGGACCGGTTGCTCAAACACGTCGCGAACGCGGAGGCCCGCACCGTCGCCGCGAACCTCCTCATCGACGGAGGCGAACTGGCGGCCACCGATCACCGCTACATCCCCCACGCCGTGTTCACCGAACCGCAGATCGCCGCCGTCGGCGCCACCGAGGAGCAGCTGCAGGGATGGGGCACCCCCTACGTCGAGTTCAAGCAGCGTTATGCGGATGTCGCGTTCGGCTGGGCGCTGGAGGACGAAGGGCACTTCGTGAAACTGCTGGCCGACCCGCGCACCTGGCATCTTCTCGGCGCCCACATCATCGGTCCCCAGGCAGCCACCCTGATCCAGCCGATGATCCAGGCCATGAGCTTCGGCCAGACGGTGCAGGAACTGGCCCGCGGCCAGTACTGGATCCATCCCGCGCTGACCGAGGTGCTGGAGAACGCTCTCCTCGGCCTGCTGAAGGCACCCCGCCCGAAGGAACTCGACGCCTGAAGTCGGGTTCAAGGCAAGCAAAGCGCCTGGGGAGTCCCGGAATAGAGACCCCTCCGAGCACATAGGACCCGTCGACAGGATTGGAAAACAGACCTAGGAGGAAACCATGTCCGACAAACCCGCCGTCATCACCGACCCGCTCACCAATCGAGGCACGGCCTTCACTCTTGAGCAGCGTCGCGAGCTGGGGCTGATCGGCAGGCTGCCCTCGGCGGTGGAAACTCTCGACGAACAGGCCCGGCGCGCCTACACGCAGCTGCGTTCCCAGTCTACCGACATGGCCCGCTACATCTTCCTCGACCAGCTTCACAACCGCAACGAAGTGCTCTACTACCGGTTGCTGGTCGACCACCTGCAGGAACTGCTACCCGTCGTGTACGACCCGACGGTGGGGGATGCCATCAAGGAGTGGTCGCGCGACTATCGTCGCTCCAGGGCCGTTTACCTCAGCATTGACCGGCCCGAGGACATCCGGGTCTCCTTCGAATCACTGGGGTTGGGAGCGGCGGACGTGGATCTTCTGGTCTGCTCCGATGCCGAGGAGATCCTGGGTATCGGCGACTGGGGTGTCAACGGCACCGACATTTCCGTCGGAAAACTTGCCGTTTACACTGCCGCCGCCGGCATCCACCCAGCACGCGCCATCGCCATCAACCTCGACTGCGGCACCGACAATCAACAGCTCCTCGACGACCCCGCCTATCTCGGCAACCGGCACCCACGCGTCCGGGGGGAGCGCTATGACGCTTTCATTGCCGAATACCTGAGGGTCGCCTCAGAGCTGTTCCCGCAAGCGCTGCTGCACTTCGAGGACTTCGGGCCTTCGAATGCCCGCCGCATCCTGGAGCGATACCGTGGCACTTATCGAATCTTCAATGACGACATGCAGGGCACGGGGGCCATCGTCACCGCGGCCGTGATCTCGGGCATGAAGGTGACGGGCACGTCTTTCGCTGACCAGCGACTCGTGGTCTACGGCGCCGGGACCGCGGGTACCGGTATGGCCGACCAGATTCACGCAGGAATGGTTCGCGATGGACTGAGTGAGACCGAGGCGAGGTCGCGGATCTGGCTGATTGACCGCGGCGGCCTGGTCACCGACGACATGCCGGATCTGCCCGACTACCAGCAGGTTTACGCCCGCCCCGCCGCAGATGTGGCGGACTGGGAGCGTGGCGCCCGCGGAATCGGGCTGCTGGAAGTGGTGCGGAGAGTCAGGCCCACCATCCTGATCGGCACATCCACCGACCATGGTGCTTTCACCCAGGACGTTATCGAAGCACTGTGCGTGGGCGCGGATCGTCCCATCGTGTTGCCGTTGTCGAACCCGACCGAGCGCATTGAGGTCATGCCCGCCGACGTGATCGCTTGGTCCGGCGGCAGGGCCTTGGTGGCGGCCGGCATCCCAGTGGAGGACGTGGAGCACGACGGCGTCACCTACACCATCGGACAGGGCAACAATGCGCTGCTGTACCCGGGGCTCGGTCTCGGGGCGGTCGTCTCGGGAGCGAGGGAGATCACTGACGGCATGCTGCTGGCTGCCGCTGAAGCCGTCGCTTCTCAAGTGGATCCGCTGCCACGAGGAGCGGCGCTGCTGCCGCCGGTGCGCGATCTGCGGGCGTCGTCGGCGATTGTTGCGGAGGCGGTCGCGCGATGCGCGGAGACCGAAGGGGTCGCATCCCGAACCCACGATGACCTCGCCCGTGCCATCAAGGACGCAATGTGGGAACCGGTCTACGGTTCCTGGGAGTGAATTTTCCTGGTTGCACAGCCCTCAAACGGGAAGAAGGCCGCTTCGGCCTGGAGAACGAGTCGAATTCCGGCGACAACCGTGAGCCGCACTGGTATCACCCGAAGCGACCGGTGATGTAGTCCTCCGTGGCCTTCTTCTCCGGGTTGTGGAAGATGCGTTCCGTCGGGCCGATCTCCACCAGATGGCCCGGTTCGCCCTGGGCCTTCAGGTTGAAGAAGGCCGTCTCGTCGGAAACCCGCGCCGCCTGCTGCATGTTGTGGGTGACGATGACGACGGTGTAGTGCTCCTTGAGTTCGTGGATGAGGTCCTCCACCGCGAGGGTGGAGATCGGGTCGAGGGCCGAGCAGGGTTCGTCCATCAGCAGCACATCGGGCTGCACCGCGATGGCCCGGGCGATGCACAGCCGCTGCTGCTGCCCACCCGAGAGCCCCACACCGGCCTTGCCGAGCCGGTCCTTGACCTCCTTCCACAGGTTCGCTCCCCGCAGCGCCTTCTCGACGGCCTCGTCCAGCACCGCGCGGTTCTTCTCCCCGTTGAGCCGCAACCCGGAGGCGACGTTCTCGTAGATCGACATCGACGGGAACGGGTTGGGTCGCTGGAAGACCATCCCGACCACCCGCCGCACCGCCACCGGGTCGACACCGGGGCCGTACAGGTCGGTGCCGTCCAGCAGCACCTCACCGGTGCAGCGGGCGCCGGGAATGACCTCGTGCATCCGGTTTAGGGTGCGCAACACCGTCGACTTGCCGCACCCCGACGGCCCGATGAAGGCCGTCACGCTGCGCGGCTCCACCACCAGGTTCACGTCCGAGACGGCGTGGAACTTGCCGTAGTAGATGTTGAGGTCCTTCACCTCGATGCGCTTCGACATGGATCCAGTATCCCTTCGGGTCGCGTTGCGGTCACTTGAGCCTGTTGCGGCTGGCGATGCGCCGGGCGATCAGGTTCAGCACCATCACGATCAGCACCAGGGTCAGGGCGGCCGCCCACACCCGGTCGGCGCCCGGCTGCCCATCCGGCACGGAGATTCCCGAGTTGATCATGGTGGGCAGCGCCCCCATCGAGTTCCCGAACGGGTTGAGGAACAGGTTCTGGGTGTATCCGATCAGGATCAGCAGCGGCGCCGTCTCGCCCATCACCCGGGCGATGCCCAGCACCACGCCGGTCAGGATGCCGCTGTAGGAGGTCGGCACCACGATCCGCAGGATCGTCTTCCACTTCGGCACTCCCAGTGCGTAGGAGGCCTCCCGCAGCGAATCGGGGACCAGCTTCAGCATCTCCTCGGTGGATCTGAGCACCATCGGAAGCATCAGCAGCGCCAACGCCAGTACCGTCGCGAACGGCGAGGGACGCTGCCCGAGGGTGGTGATCAGCAGGGCGTAGATGAACAGGGCCGCGACGATCGAGGGCACACCCGTGAGCACGTCGACCATGAACGACACCACCCGGGCCGCTTTCGTTCCCCGCCCGTACTCGACGAGGAAGATCGCGCCCAGCATCCCGAGCGGCACCGTGATCACCGCGGTCAGCAGACCGAGCATCAGGGTGCCGTAGATGGCCTGGAGGGCCCCGCCCCTGGCGTCGGTGGCCTGCGCCGACCCGAGTGGTGTAGTCCACCACTGCAACGACGGCGTGCGGGCGTCCCCCGAACCGGTGTCGGTGATCATGACGATGTCGTAGGGTCGTCCGGGGTCGGGGGAGACGGGGGCGGTGGTCCGGGTGCGGTAGGTGTTCACCCTCTCGCCCACCGCGACGTAACGCCCACCCGGCACGTAACGCCACTCGACGGCCTCGTCGGAGGGTTTGGTGTTCACGTCGCCCCCGCACGCGTCGGCGGCGAGCCGCACCTTCTCGGAGCGGTCCATGCAGATCACGTGGTAGTCGGCGCCGACGCTGTACAGCAGCGGCGCGCCCTTGACCGCCACCGAGATCAGGATCCACAGCAGGGGGATCGTGGCGGCGGCCACGGAGAACCACACGAAACCCGT
This sequence comes from Arachnia propionica, assembly GCF_900637725.1. Taxonomy (GTDB): domain Bacteria; phylum Actinomycetota; class Actinomycetes; order Propionibacteriales; family Propionibacteriaceae; genus Arachnia; species Arachnia propionica. Next base: position 487,948 of record NZ_LR134406.1, read on the forward strand.
CGCCAGGTTGTTCTTCACGGCCCGCCATCCGGTGGGGCGTTGCAGGTTCAAGGAGCCGGGGCGCAGGGGAGCGGACATCAGGATTTCGCCTTTCCGCGTTCGGCGACGATGCGCGCCAGGGCGTTGACCGCGAACGTCAGTACGAACAGGACCAGCCCGGCGGAGATGTAGATCCCGGCCTTGTAGGTGGTGTCGAACTCGGCGGCGTTGCGGGCGATTACGGAGGCGAAGGTCTCGCCGCCGCTGAAAACCGAGACGTCGAAGGAACTGGCCGACAGGATCAGCATCACCGCGATCGTCTCACCCAGCGCCCGGCCCAGCCCCAGCATGGCGGCCGCGGTGGCGCCGGAACGCCCGTAGGGCAGCACCGCCATGCGGATCACCTCCCAGCGGGTGGCGCCGAGCGCCAGGGCCGCCTCGATCTGTTCCCGGGGGGTCTGGGAGAACACGTCTCGGGTGACGGCCGTGATGATCGGCAGGATCATCAGCGCCAGCACCAGCGACGCCGTGAACACCGTGCCGGGGGAGGTCACCTGGGTGCTGCCGAACAGCGGGAACCAACCCAGGTGGGCCTGAATCCAGTGCGCGACGGGCTGCAGGGCCGGGCCGAGCACCTTGATTCCCCACAACCCGAAGATCACCGACGGGACCGCCGCCAGCAGGTCGATGACGAACCCGATCCACCGGGAGACGCGTCCCCCCACGTACTGGGTCAGCAGCAGAGCGATCCCGACCGCCACCGGCACCGCGATCAGCAGCGCGATCAGCGACGACAGCACCGTGGTCCACAACAGCGCCGCGACGCCGAAGTGCGGGGGCCGGGAGGAGGCGTCGAAGGTCGTGGAGGCGAAGAAGTTCGCGGTGTTGTCCAGCAACGGCTGCCAGGCGTTGCCGAGCAGGAACGCCCCGATGATGAGCACCACCACGACGATGATCAGGCTGGAGGCCCGTGCGGAGCCGCCGAACAGCAGATCGCCGAGGTGAACGGTTCTGCGGCCCCGGCCGGCCAGGACATCGGGGGCGGTGGAGAGAACGGGTTTCCCGTTTCCGGGCGGGGTGTGTTTGTCGTTGCTCATCGGATCCCGGAGACGCTCCGGCTCACCTTCTTCCGCAACTCGCCGGGCAGGGGCGCGTAGCCGAGTTCCTCGAGGGAGGCCTGCGCGGTCTCGGAGGCGAACAGCCCCAGGAAGTCGCGCAGCAACTCCGGGTTGGAACCGCCCGTCGAGCAGACGACCTCGTAGGTGGCCATGACCAGCGGGTAGGCGCCGCCGCCCGGGGTGTAGTCGATGTCCAGGCGGATGTCGTCGCCGTCGGTTTCCGCCTCGGCCGCGGCGACGGCCCGGCCGGCCGTTTCTCCCGACAACTCCACCCCGTCGATGCGGGCGAGTTTCAGGTCGCGTTCCAGGGCGGCGCCCCACTCCAGGTAGGTGATGGAGTTGCGGGTGCCGGCGACGGCGTCCGCGACACCCGCGGTCTTCTCCTTGCCCTCGCCCCGGGTGGCGGGCCATTTCTTCGAAGCGTCGTGTCCCCAGGTGTCGCCGGCGGTTTTGGCCAGGTATTTCGTGAAGTTCTCGGTGGTGCCGGATTCGTCGGCCCGATGGAACACCGCGATCCCGGCGTCGGGAAGGGAAACCCCGGGATTGGCCGCCGCTATCGCGGGATCGTTCCAGCGGGTGATGTCGCCGGTGAAGATCCGTGCGATCAGTTCGGCGGTCAGGTTCAGGTCCGGAACGCCCTCGACGTTGTGGGCGACGGCGATGGGGCCAAGAACCATCGGAAGGTTCAGGGCGGTGTTTCCCCGGCAGCGTTTCTCCGCCCTGTCGGTCTCGATCACCCCGTCGCGTTCCTTGCGGCTGAGCGGGGAGTCGGAACCAGCCAGGTCGACGGCGCCGCCGAAGAACGCCTTCACCCCGGCGCCGGAACCGGATGTGGTGTAGTCGATGACGGTTCCGGGGCAGGCCGCGGTGTAGTCCTGGATCAGTTTTTCCATCGCGGTTCGCTGCGAACTGGCCCCCTCCCCCCGGAGCGTCCCGCCCGGGCAGTCGGGTCGGTGGGAACCTGTTTCCCCCGTGGCGACGGGGTGAACGGCGACGCCTCCGCTCCAGCAGCCGGCCAGCAGCAGGGTGCTGCAACCCAGCGTCGCGGTCAAGCGCAACTTCAGGTCACGAAACCTCACGTTCGACGAAGCTAGACACGCAAGATGACGGCGCACCTACACCTGGGTTAACGCCTGGTGAACGCTGGATCGGCGCACCGTCCGATCCGGCCAGGCCCGATTCGCTGGCCTTCCGGACAACTGCCTGCGCTGTAGCGCTGGCGCTTGACGCTTGGACAGGCGGACGACGGAAGGGCCAGCGCGCGGAGATCTGGCCGGCGTCCGGGAGGAACCGGGGCATTGCTCTGCCGGCATCGCGTATCGGGGGTGATCGGTACCATGGTGGTACGCGGAAGAACGGAAGCGCCATGACCAAGGAAGAACTGGAAAAGCTCCAAGCCCTCAGCGAACCCCAACCCGTTCCCGGAAATGGTGAGGAACAGCCCCGGTGGGACGAGCAGGTGCGAACCGCGATGGACGCCCGCCGCATGGGTGCGCAGCTTCGCAGGGGTAAGCCCAAGAGTTTCCGACCTGTGGTGGGAAGGATCTGACGGCATTGCGCACCCCCACTGTTTCAGGCTGAGCATTCGGGTCGGTACAAACGGCAGGCACTCATAGGGGAGTACCAGCAGATCACCGGAGCCAATCTCATTGTCGTCATCGACCAGATCACGCCCACGAACATGACGGTTCTTGAGGAACTTCTCTTCGACTGCGATCCTCAAAAGGATCTGCACCTTCTCCTGTCTTCACCGGGAGGCGACGGGGAGACGGCGCTGCGCATGGTGCGTTCAATGCAGCTGCGGTGCAAGGAACTCACAGTGGTCGTACCTGACATGGCCAAGAGCGCGGCCACAATCCTCTGCCTTGGCGTCCATCACATCCTCATGGGTCCGGGAGGCGACCTGGGGCCGATAGACCCGCAGATGATTTTCCCCGGGGAGGACGGGAGGCGTACCGCGGCGAGCGCGAAGGAAATCGTCGCGGCAATCGGGGAGGCCGAAGAACGAATCCGGGCCAATCCTGGGTCGTTCCCGCTGTTCGCTTCGCTGCTTTCCGATGTCAACATGCTAATGGTGGAACAGGCCAAGGCCGCCCTGTCCCGTTCCGAAGCTCTGATGCGGGAGGCCTTGTCTGTGCAGGGGAGAACTCGGGAAGAGGTGGACGCTTTGGCGGCAAAGCTCAAGGAACCGCTCATAGATGCGCCCTCCAGCCATTCCGCTGTGATCTCCGTCGATCATGCGACGGGATACGGCCTTCCGGCAGAGCGCGCCGATGTGAACAGCGAAGAGTGGCGGCTCATCTGGGAGCTCTGGACGCGATATTTCTCCGAGGGGTGCTGGCCGGCTGGGCAGAAGGCCATCTACGAGGGCATTCACGCTTCACACCCCGGTTGATCTGATTCGCTGGCTCTACCGCTGGTTTGCTGGCCTTGTTCACGTTTGCCAGCGTTGTGAAGCCAGCGAACCTCAACAAGGCCAGCAAACCGAAGGGTGGGGTGGGTGGTGGGTGCCTCCGGCGCGGCTGGTTTTCAAGGGCTTTTCGTCCACCGGCGAATCCGGGCAGCGCGTGTGCGCTGGTCGCGGGACTACCATGTCAGCGGAGAGCCCGCGGTGTTGCGGGATGTGGTTCTCGGGAGGCCCGATGGGTGAAACGGACAGGCGGTACTGGCTCTACGCGCCCGGTGAGGGTGCCGCGAAATGGGAGGAGTTCCAGACCGCCGGGATCATGGCCATCAACTGGGCCAAGATCGGTGATCTCGCTGCTTTTTCGAGCGTCGAGGAGATCATTGACGCGCTGGAATCCCGATACGGGGATCAGGGAGGTCACCCGACAAGGGCGGCGGGAATGAACTGGGACTTCATTCACACCGTACGCCCCGGTGACGTCGTCTACGCGCGACGCGGGCTGACTGAGCTCGTCGGCCGCGGAATTGTCTGCTCCGAGTACCGCTACGACGACAGCCGCGCCTCTTACCGCTCCGTGCGGGACGTCGAGTGGACGCACGTCGGTTCTTGGCCGCTCAACCGGCGTGTCGGCCAGGTGACCCTGCAACGAGTATCGGAGCACACCACTTACAACTCGGAGCAACTCGAATCGATCTTCAAAAACCAGGATCAGCAGTCGGCGTCGGTTTCCCCAGCTCCGGAAACAAAACCCGGTGAGGACGCACCCGAGTCGTACACGAGGGACGACTTCCTGGGCGAGGTCTACGTTGAGCCTGCGGACCTGGAGAACATGCTCGGGCTGCTGCGGCGCAAGAAGAACCTCATCCTGCAGGGGGCGCCCGGCACTGGCAAGACCTTTGCGGCCAAACGCCTGGCCTATGCCCTCATGGGCGAGAAGGACGACTCCCGGGTCGAGGTCGTACAGTTCCACCAGTCGACCGCCTACGAGGACGTCGTCGTCGGCCTGCGACCCACGTCCGACGGCGGATTCGCGCCCGAGGAGGGCGTTTTTGCCCGGTTCTGCCGGAAAGCGGCGAAGGATCCCGGACGCGACCACGTCTTCATCATCGACGAGATCAACCGCGCCAACGTCTCGAAGGTTTTCGGTGAACTCCTCATGCTCATCGAATCCGATCACAGGGGAGAAACCCTTCGTCTGCCCGTTTCCGGAAAGTTGCTGGCCGTTCCCGGCCACCTCCACATCATCGGCATGATGAACACCGCCGACCGGGGACTTGCCCTCATCGACTACGCCCTGCGGCGCCGTTTCGCTTTCCTCGAGATGGAGCCCGCCTTGGATCATCCCGGTTTCCTCGCCCACCTCGACAGGGTGGGCAACCGGCGGCTCCGCGACCTGGTCGACGTCGTGCGCCGCCTGAACACCCGGATCGAGGAGGACGCAGCCCTTGGTCCCGGGTTCCGGATTGGTCACAGTTACCTGTGCCTGCCTCCCGGGAGCACGGACGAAGACGTCGCCTCCGTGATCCGCCACGAACTGGAACCTCTGGTTCGCGAATACTGGTTCGACGACCGCGACGCCATGAACTCCGGTGTCGCCGAGCTCCGAAGCGTGCTGCTGTGACGAAGAGCGATGCGGGCCGGCCTCATCCGCGTGGCCCCGGCACCGTGCTGTTGAAGAACGTCTACCACATGCTCGCCTACGCCTTCACCGCTCTGGAAACCGGTGAGCACCGCCGATTGGCGGGTGAGGAGTTCAATCACATTCACGACCTCCTCGCGGCCATTCTCATCGAGGGCCTCGAATCCCAACGCCGACGTGGTTTCGAACGCGACTACGAGTCCTTCGAGGAGGACCTCGCTCTCGTGCGGGGACGGATCGATCCCGCAGCAACCATGCGGCTGGGTGCCCGCCGCAGCCGCCGGGTGCGCTGCCGCTACGACGAACGCACCGAGAACACCGTTGTGAACCGCATCCTCAAAACCGCTGCGCGGCGACTGCTCCTGCATGGAGATGTGACGCGACGGCGCAGGGCACGCCTCAAGTCGGTTCTCCTTGGCATTGGAAACGTGGAGATCCTGAGCGGGGAGGAACTCAGGCGCCTGCGCTGGGACACGCTGCCGATTCACCGCGGCAATCGTTCTTACCAGCTGCTGATGGGGGTGTCTCGCCTGGTCCTGGACGAGTTGCTGCTCAGTCACGTCGAAGGTGGATTGGAGCTCGCGGACTTCCTCGATCCGCAGGTTCTCAGTGCCCTTTACGAACGCTTCGTCCTGGCCTATTTCCGGCGCCATCACCCGGGGCTACGCCCCGCCGCCCCTTGGGTGAGCGGAGGCATCGAGAATGCGCCTGCCTTCCTGCCCGGGATGCACACCGATGTCGTGCTGACCGGTCCGTCCCGGACTCTCATCATCGACACGAAGTGCCATGGCCGGATCCTCGGGGCCCACCACGACCACAAGATCCTGTCAGCCGGCAACCGGAACCAGATCTACGGCTACGTCATGCACGAGGCGCACGATCCCCGTCAGCGCGGCCGCGAGGTCGAGGGGATGCTCCTCTACGCGCAGACCACCGTCGACCCGCCACTGCGGGAGACGTGGATCGAGACCGGACACCGTTTCCACGTGCGCACCCTGGACCTGGACCAGGACTTCACCGGGATCGCGAGTCGGCTCGACGAGATCGCGGGCCTGATCAAGGTGGCGTGAACCCCGAGAGGTCAGGGTTTCCGGGATGCCGCTGGTGATCGGGTCACGGCCGTTTCCGGGCGCGCAGTCTCCCTGCTCCCCAGAGCGCGTACGCGAGGACCAGGAATCCGACGCTCAGCATCGCCACCCACGGCCACCAGCTGGGGCGGGCAGGGTTCAAGAAGGTGTACATGGGTTTGTCGTTCACCGCGTCCCAGGCGTAGACGAGCAGGTAGGGCACCAGCGACAGCGTCCAGGTCAGCGGAACCCACCAGGACAGCAGGGACTGGTTCCTGCCGACGAGGATCCAGTCGGTCACTGCCATGACCGGCAGCACCAGATGCGGGATGAAACTCGTCGGTGAGCTCAGGTCGCCGGCGATGACGAACCCGAAGACGAGGCCCGTCAACAGTGACGCACACGCCGAGAGTCCACGCAGCCAGCCCAGGTTTCCCTCCAGCTTCCGGCGCGCCGGGAAGGTCAGGAAGAACAGCGGCCGGAGCAGGCCGGACAACGCCACCAGGAACACGAGAATGTTGGAGATCGTCGTGAAGTACAGCACCTGGTTCATCACCTGCGGGAGCGTTTTGAGCGGGGCGAACATCAGGATCAGGCCCGCGCCGGAGACCAGGGTGAGAACCAGCCGCCACACCAGGGTCAGCGCCAGTTCGGTGTTGCTCGCGGGAGGCAGGAGGTCGGCGGGCCTGGCGGGTGGGAGGGATTTTTGGGTAGGCGGGACGGGGCTCTGCGTCATGTGCGAATGATCCCAGAAGAACAGGACCACATCGCAGCAGGGGCTTTGGGCATACACACCGGTAGGGCCCGGCGCCGACCTGCCCGGCGCTTCTGGCAGGTGGCGTCACCGCCCGCCCGCGGAGCAGGATCGTTGATCGGCGCGTGACTCAGGGGAGGGAGACGATTTCGGGCCCGCCCGGTCAGGCCGTCGGTTTGAAGGTTTCCATGGTCACCAAACCGTCGGGGCCGAAGTGCAGGGCACGCACCTCCGAGACCACCATCGGTTTGTCCTTGACCCCTAGGCCCGCGTACATCTCCGGCAGCACCGGGCGGTGCCCGCACACCGCCGTCGGGCAGTCCAGGTTCTTCAACAGCTCCGCCATGAGCTTGCGCACCGCCTTTGGGTTCTTCGCCGCGGACTCCTCGGTGAGCTGGTCGTAGGTCTCGATGCCGATCTTCTGGGTTTTCGCGTAGGGCTTGAGCGTTTCCTTGCAGCGCGCCGACGCGGAGCTGACGAGACGTTCGATCCCGAAGGCCGCCAGCACGTCGACGAGGCGTTCCGCCTGGCCCCGGCCCCGGCCCGAGAGGCGGCGTTTCCGGTCGTCACCGGACCAGTGCTTGCGCTGCATCGCCTTGGCGTGGCGGACGATCAGCAGCGCATTCGTCGGCGGGGCCGCTACCGCCGCCTCGATCACGGCGCGTTCATCCGGGTAGGTGACCTTTTCCAGCGCCTTGTCGACGGGAAACCACTTCACCGCCGAAACCTCGTGGTCGGGCCGGCGGGGACGCTGCGAGAGCACCGCGGAGCGCCAGTAGTGAACGGCCTTCGGGCCCTTGCCGACCTTGTAACGAACACTTGGCAGCCGCAGTCCCAGGCGGGCCGCCACCCCCGTCTCCTCCCGGATCTCCCGGACGGCGGTTTCCGGCAGCAGCTCGTCGGCCTCACCCTTGCCCTTCGGCAGCGACCAGTCGTCGTAGCGTTCCCGGTGGATCAGCAGCACCTGGAGACCGTCGGTGTGCTCGCGCAGCACCACACCCCCCGCGGAGACGATCTTCGGTTTCTTGCTCATCGGTGGCGCCTTCCCCGGGTGAGCCGGATCAGCTCCTCCTGCAGGTCGCTGAGCGGCCTGCCCTCAGGGTCGGTGGTGTGGGCGGACCAGGTGCGGTCCTGCAGCTCCCAGTGAACGGTGCGGTCGTCGAAGGCGCGTTCGAAGAGATCCCTGATGCGGGCGATGTGTCCCGGGTTGGACAATCCGACGATGGCCTCGACGCGCCGGTCCAGGTTGCGGTGCATCAGGTCCGCCGACCCGATCCCGACGTTCGGTTTTCCGCCCGCCTCGAACCAGTAGATGCGGGAGTGCTCCAGGAACCGCCCCAGGATGGAACGCACCCGGATGTTCTCGCTCAGCCCCTTCACGCCGGGCCGGATGGTGCAGATGCCCCGCACCCACACGTCCACCTTCACTCCCGCCTGGGATGCGCGGTAGAGGGCGTCTATCACGGCCTCGTCGACGATGGAGTTCACCTTGATGCGGATTCCCGAAGGCAAACCGGCGGCGTGGTTGGCGATCTCGGTCTCGATGCGTTCCAGCAGACCGCTGCGGATGCCGTGCGGGGCGACGAGCAGCCGCCGGTACTCGGTCTGGTGGGTGATCCCGGACAGGTGGTTGAACAGGCGCGCCACGTCGTCGGTGATGACGGGATTGGCGGTCAACAACCCCATGTCCTCGTAGCTGCGGGCGGTCTTGGGGTGGTAGTTGCCGGTGCCGACGTGGGCGTAGCGGCGCAGCCCACCGGATTCCTCGCGCACCACCAGCGACAGCTTGCAGTGGGTTTTCAACCCGACCATGCCGTAGACGACGTGCACTCCCGCCTGCTCCAGCTGCCTGGCCCAGGAAATGTTGTTCTGCTCGTCGAAACGGGCCTTGATCTCCACCACGGCGAGCACCTGCTTTCCCGCCTGGGCGGCCTCGATGAGGGCGTCGACGATGGGGGAGTCACCGGATGTGCGGTACAGGGTCTGTTTGATGGCCAGCACCGCGGGATCGGCGGCGGCCTGCTCGATGAACCGCTGCACGCTGGTGGCGAACGAGTCGTAGGGGTGCTGCACCAGCACGTCGCGGCGTTTCAGCGCCTTGAACATGTCGGCGGGGGAGGACGACTCCACCTCCGCCAGGTCCGGGTGGGTGATCGGCAGGAAGCCCGGGTACTTGAGGTCCTCGCGGCGCGAGTCCTCCAGGGCGAACAGGCCCGTCAGGTCGAGGGGGGCGGGCAGGTGGAAGACCTCGCCGGGCGCGACGTCCAGTTCGCTGATGATGGTGGCGAGCATCGTCTCGTCGATGTCGTCCTCCACCTCCAGGCGCACGGGGGGCCGGCCCACCTTGCGTCTCAGCAGTTCCTTCTCCAGCGCGTAGAGAAGGTTCTCGGCGTCATCCTCCTCCACCTCGATGTCCTCGTTGCGGGTGACGCGGAAGGTGGCGTGGTACAGCACCTCCATGCCTGCGAACAGCTGCCCGAGGTGCCGGGAGATGACCTCCTCCAGGGGCACGAACCGCCCCTCGGCGAGTTTCACGAACCGCGACAGGTTGGTGGGCACCTTCACGCGGGCGAACTGGCTGGCGCCCGTCGCGGGGTTGCGCAGCAGCACGGCGAGGTTCACCGACAGCCCGGAGATGTAGGGGAACGGGTGCGACGGATCCACCGCGAGGGGGGTCAGCACCGGGAAGATGCGTTCCCCGAACAGGGTGCGCATCCGGTCCTTCTCCGCGGCGGTCAGTTCATCCCAGGTGAGGATCTCGATGCCCTCGGCGCGCAGCTGGGGTCGGATCTCCTGCTGGAACAGGCGGGACTGCTCGGCGACGAGTTCGGCGGTGCGTTCCAGGATCGAGGCGTGCAACTCACCTGGCCGGGCGCCGGTGATGGTGGTCACCGCCACCCCGGCCTGGATGCGGCGTTTCAACCCTGCGACCCGCACCATGAAGAACTCGTCGAGGTTGTTGGAGAAGATCGCCAGGAATTTCACGCGCTCCAGCAGGGGGATGCGTTTCGCGTCCCGGGCCAGATCCAGCACCCGGTTGTTGAAGTCCAGCCAGGCCAGTTCCCGATCCAGGTAGCGGTGCTCCGGGAGCTGCCCGTTCTCCCGCCCGGTCACGGTGTGTCTCCCCTCCGGTAGGCGGTGTCGACGTTCAGTGTGCGGAAACCGGTGGCGGTATACAGCGCCACCACCCGTTCCTCGGAGGCCTCGACGTACAGTTCGACGTCCTCACAGCCGACGGTGTGCAGGTGGGCCAGTCCTGCGGTCAACAGGGCCCGTCCCAGTCCGGCGCCCCCGTGGCCGGGACGGACCGCCAGGACGTAGACCTCACCCAGGTTCGCGTCGTGGCGTTTCGTCCAGTGGAAACCGGCCACCTCGTCGTCGTGGTGCGCCACCAGCAGCCCGGCGGCGTTGAACCACGGCTGCCGGGTCAGCGCCTGGAAGTCGTCGATGGTGAGCCGTCCCTGCTCCGGGTGGTGGGCGAAGGCCGCCCGGTTCACTTCCACCACCCCCTCGGCGTCGGAGGGGTTGAAGGGCAGGATGCGGTATCCGGTGGGTGCGGGTACAGGGACGATGCCCGTGAGGGAGCGGCCCATCCGCAACAGTTCACGTGCCGGGCGGAGCCCCAGTTTCGCCGCGACGGCGCGGGCTGCGGGCAGGGTGCGGAAGGCCCAGACGGAATGCCCGGGACGGGCCGCGACGGCCTCGGCCACCAGGGAAGTGCCGAGGCCCTTGCCCCTGGCCCCGGGGGAGACGGCCACCAGGATGGTGTCGTCGTGGTCGTCGAGGATCGCGAAACCGTCCTGACGGGCCCACACCTCGCCTTTCCGGGCGCGGTCCAGCACCAGGCGGGCGGAGTCGTTGAGGGGGCTGAAACCGTCGTGTGCCTCGCAGGCCGCAGCTGTCACACGGGGGTCGAGTTCAGGCATCGTGATCCTCCCAACGTGCTGCGAACCGGTAACCGACGTTGCGCACGGTCCCGATGAAGTGATCGAACTGGCCGAGCTTCGCGCGCAGCCTGCGGATGTGCACGTCGACGGTGCGGGTGCCGCCGAAATAGTCGTAGCCCCACACCTTACTCAGCAGCACCTCGCGGGTCAGCACCTTGCCCTGGTGCTGCACCAGGTAGCGGAGCAGCTCGAACTCGGTGTAGGTCAGGTCCAGGGGCTCGCCGGAGATGGTGACGTGGTAGGCGTCCTCGTCGATGCGGATGGGGCCGGCCACCAGGATGTGCGGCTGGTTTCCCGAGTGCAGCAGGAGTCGCAGCCGGACGTCGACCTCCGCAGCCTCGCAGCCGTCGATCACGAAATCCGAGAACCCCCAGTCGGGGCTCAGCAACCCCAGGGCCGAGCCCGCGACCATGAGCAGCAGGGGCATGTCGGGGCGGGTCTGCCGGATGAGGGTGGTGGCGGTTCGCGCCCAGGCGAGGTCACCGCGGGCGTCGACGACGACGGCGTCGACGAGGTCCACGCGACGCAGGGCCTCCTCCGCGCTCGCGGCGGTACCGAGGTCGTGACTCAGCAGCGACAGGAAGTCGGGCGCCGGACCGGTGGGGGAGACCAGCAGAATCGAACTCACCACTCACCTCCCGGTCTCTGCGAGTCCCTATCGTATCGGGATCTCGTCCCCGGCACGGGGTCAAGTCCCCCTGTGGGCGGGGGATGCGCAACCCGATGGGTGGGGGAATCCCGGCTGGCTCTCGCCGCGCTCCGGAAGAGATGCCGCATCGTTGTGGAGAACCGGGCGGCGCCCTGTGTCGCGTCGCCCAGAACCCCGGGGAGCCGTGCCGGAGGGGTTCCGCCGGCCACGGCGTTCCCGCGCGGGCGTGCGGTTCCGAAGTTCAGCTCCCGTCCGGAGGGCATCGTGCCGGGCGCTGGGGTGACGGCGTAGCATGACCGCATGTCAAAGCGCCTGCCCGATGAGTACTTCCGGCAGACCGTCTCCAAATCCTCCGACGTGCGTGCCGCGTCGCCGGAGGGCGCGTCGTCGACCCCCTCCGGTGGTCGTGGCCGCAGGCCCCGGGGGGTCTCCCTGTGGCTGGTGGTTGCCAGTTGTGTGGCAGCTGCGCTGGTCGGGGTCGTGGGGACGCGGCTGATGATGCAGCAGGGCGCCGAGAATCCCTCGCCGACCCCCACCCCGCCGGCCAGCAGCGTCCTCGACCTGACGCCCTACGACGGGGCCGTGGTTCCCGTTTCGGCGTCCCATGCCGCCGGGAAGTGCTCCCAAGGCGGGGAGGACCGGGCCGACACGCTCCTGGACAACCGGGCCGACACCGTGTGGCGCTGCCCCGGCGCCGGGGTCGGGGAGATGGTGAGCTTCACCTTCCGGCCGGGCACGGAACTGGTCGGGGTGCGGATCATCAACGGCGACACCACCGGCCAGGGCTACCGGGCGGGTCGCAGGATCTTGGCGGTGCGCTGGACCTTCTCCGATGGTTCCTGGGCGGTGCAACCGCTCGACGTCAGCCACCCGGGGGACCAGGAGGTGCGGTTCCCACCCGTCGCCACCGACGACGTCCTCATGACGGTGCTGTCAACCACGGAGCCGGGAAGCCCGGAGACCACCGCCAATGCCGTCGCGGTCTCCCACGTGGAGTTCCTGGGTCGCAGCTGAGGGAGCACGTCAACGGCTCCGCTGGTCCCGCTTGTTCCCCGCCTTCCTGTTTTGCTGGGCTTGTTCACGTTTGCCTGCGCTGTGAGGCCAGCGAACACGAACAAGCCCAGCAAACCGACGATAGGGCCAGCAAACCGACGCCGGGTCGGCAGCTGGCTCACTCCCAGGCTGCGGTGTCGATGAGGATGGTGATCGGGCCGTCATTGACCGAGGCCACCTGCATGTCGGCGCCAAACCGGCCGCGTTCGACGGTGGCGCCGAGGGCCTCCAGTTCGCTGGCGAGGGCCTCGACGATCGGTTCGGAGACCGGCCCGGGGGCGGCCTTCGACCAGCCGGGACGACGGCCCTTCCGGGTGCTGGCGAACAGCGTGAACTGGCTGACCACCAGGATCGGCGCGTCGACGTCACTCGCCGAGAGCTCGTCGCGCAGGATCCGCAGTCCCCAGATCTTCGCGGCCAGGGTTTTCGCCGCCGCGGCGTCGTCGTCACGACCGACGCCGGCCAGCACCAGCAGACCGGGGCGGGGCAGCTCGCCCACCACCTCCCCGTCGACGGAAACACTGGCGGAGGACACCCGGGTGATGACAGCACGCATGGGTGCTGTCTACCACGTTCCCCGGTGCGGGACGGGTAGGGTTGCGGTTCGTGGGAATGATCACTGCGTGGGTGTTGGTGGTGGCCGCGGCCGGGATCGCGGTCACGGCGCTGGCGCTTGCCACATCCAAGCTGGTGCGAGCACTCAAGGCGAGAAGGGATTGAGCGTGGAGGGTTTCCAGAACATCGACATCGAGGTGCCGGATGGCCTCAACCCGGAGCTGGTGGCCCTCGGATGGCTCGTCGGTTCGTGGGAGGGATCCGGTAACGGCACCGACCACGAGGGCAACGACTTCACCTTCGAGCAGCGCATCGAGTTCACCCACAACGGCGGCGACTACCTGTTCTACGTCTCCCAGGTCTTCGGCATGGGAGAGGACGGGAAGTTCGACCAGCCGCTCGGCATGGAAACCGGTTTCTGGAGGCCGAAACGCGACGCCTCCGTCGAGGTGACGCTCACGAACTCCGACGGCTGGACCGAGGTGCTGGTCGGCAAGATCCAGGTCACCCAGATCAGCCTGCTGACCGACGCCGTCGTGCGCACCGAGGGCGCCGCCATCAGCCACACCTCCGGGCAGCGGCTCTACGGAAAGGTGGAGGGCGACCTGATGTACGCCCTCGACCGTTCCACCGCCGACCACGAGCTGCGGCCCCACATGTGGGCGCGCCTGGTGAAGCAGTGAACGCGATCCTCGTCGAGGACGGCGTGGATGCCGGTCTCGTCTGGCACCACGGCAACCCGGTCGCGGAGGCGCGCGCCATCGAAGCCGGGGATGCGGTGGTGGACCTGTCCAACCGCGACATCCTGGAGATCACCGGGGCGGACCGGCTCGGCTGGTTGCACTCGCTGACCTCGCAGCACCTCGAATCCCTCGGGGCGGGGGAATCGTTCGAGGCGCTGGTGCTCTCGCCCAACGGGCACGTCGAACATGTCCTGGCCGGGGTGGACGACGGGACGCGGATGCTGGCCTGGACCGAACCGGGACGCGCCGCCGCCCTGGTGGACTTCCTGACCTCCATGCGTTTCATGATGCGGGTGGAGGTGCGTCCCCGCGACGACCTGCGGCTGACGTGGGTCGGCGACGACGTGGAGGTTCCCGGCGACTGGGCGCGGCGCCCTGCGCTGGGGGGCCGCGAGGTGTTTCGTCCCGCGGACGCGGCACTGCCCGAGGGCAGGCCCGCCGGGATCTGGGCCTTCGACGCGCACCGCATCGCCTCGGGGGTGCCGAGGATCTTCGTCGACACCGACGCCCGCACCATTCCCAACGAGATCGGCCTGTTCGGCACCCATCTGGACAAGGGCTGCTACCGCGGCCAGGAGACGGTGGCGCGCGTCCACAACCTGGGCCGCCCGCCCCGCCGCCTGACGCTGCTGCACCTCGACGGCACCGCCGAGGCGCTGCCCGCCGCCGGATCCGCGCTGGAGGTGGGCGGCAGGGCGGTGGGTTTCGCCGGCTCTTCGGCCCGGCACCACGAACTGGGGCCGATCGCCCTGGCCCTCGTGAAACGGGCCGTCCCCACCGATGCCACCCTCACCGTCGACGGGATCGCAGCCGCCCAGGAGACTCTCGTCGACCCGGAGGTCGGCCTGCATTTCCGCGCCAATCTGCGCTGATCGTAACCGGTTCCCTCCCCCTGAGGATTTCCCAACTTCCCGCGAAAAGGCTTGTGAGCGGCCCTTGCGTCATTTACAGTGGCAGCCAAGTCGAAACGTGGCGTGGGAACGTCCGGGAGAGTTGAGGGCGGCGGGGAGGTCATCCTCGGGCCGTCGGAGATTGAACCAGCCGGGCGGGTTCCACCGCTTCTGCGCAAACCGAATGACCAGATGACGCGTGCCCCGTCCCGGGGTGTCGGCCCGGGTGGGTGACGGTTGGCCACTGGATCAACCCGATGAGCACCTCGCGCGGTGCGGGCACGTCCACAGGAGTGCATCAGTGTTCATTTCCCAATCCCAGTTCCCCGGTCCGGAGGTCCGGGCGGTCGGTTTCCTTCCGGCTCCCCGCCCGGACCCTCGTGAATCCTGTCGCTGAGCGGTCAGCGGTCCCCGACCGTTGAGGACCGGCTGTTCAGAACCCACTGAAAACCCGGGGCGCGGGGATTTCCGCGTCGCCCCGAGGTGAGTCACACCCGAAAAGCGAAAGGAAAGAAAATGACCATCGAACGACCCGGGATTTCCCGGCGAAGCCTTCTGACCACCACCGCCGTCGGTGTGCCCGCGATGGGCCTGCTGGGGGCCGCGAACCTGTTCGGCGCAGCCACGGCGAACGCGGTTCCCCCGGTCACCATCGACGGCTACTGGGGTCCGCAGACGACCACGGCGTTCCAGTGGCTCTTCGGAACCGTTCAGGACGGCGTGGTTTCCAGCCAGCTCGCATCCCAGTCGGCGCCCAACACCGGCCTGGCAGGAGGCTGGGAGTGGGTTGCGGACGCCAACGCGGAGGGATCGGCCGTGATCCGCGCCATCCAGGAAAACCTCAGGATCCCGGTCGACGGGCTGATCGGCCCCACCACCATCAATGCCATCCAGGCGCACGAGAGCCAACCACAAACCGGTGTTCTCAAGGCCGGTTCGCAGACCATCAAGATCGTCCAGCAGATGCTGAGCTACGGAAGGTTCTGAGAGGCCGCGAGGGGTGGTGTCCCGGCCGGGACACCACCCCTTCTTCGTGTTCCCGTGACATCCTGGGAGCACGCGAACGGCGCGGGCCACCATCCCGGGATGCGGCCCGCGCACACCCACCAGTGAGACGGGAGGCGGGACATGGACGTGGATGTGCTGGTCGTGGGGTCCGTTAACGAGGACGTCGTGGTGTCCGTGGAACGGCTCCCGGATCCCGGGGAGACGCTCCTGGCCTCCGAGCTCGCAACCTCGTGCGGCGGCAAGGGGGCCAACCAGGCCGTCGCCGCGGCCCGCGGCGGGGTCCGGGTGGCGATGGCCGGTGCCGTCGGCGACGACGAGGCGGGGCGCCGGCAGGCCGAGGCCCTCGAAGCGGCGGGCGTGGACATCCGGTGGCTGCGGCGGCTGGCCGGTGTCCCCACTGGAACGGCATTCATCCAGGTCGATGCGCGGGGGGAGAACACCATAGTCGTCGCCCAGGGGGCCAACACCCGGGTCGCGCTCCCAGCCGGCGACGTCGAGGCCCGGGTCATCGTGACACAGAACGAGATACCACCGGCCGTCCAGCGGGCGGCGGGCGAACTCGCCGTCCGCACCGGGGCGCGGCTGGTGGTCAACGCCGCCCCAGCACCCGAGGGCCCGCCATCCTGGTACGGGAACGCGGATCCCCTGGTGGTGAACGAACACGAGGCCGCGCAGCTGGCGGCATCGAACGAGGCCGGTGCCGGGCTGCTCCACCGGCTGCGGGAACGCACCGGGGCCCGGAGCCTCGTGATGACCCTCGGGGCGCGCGGGGCTCTCGTCGACGACGGGACCGGGGTGCACGCCATCCCGCCGGTGGTCGTGGAGCGGGTGGTGGACGCCACCGGAGCGGGGGACACTTTCGTCGGCGTCCTGGGTGCCCGGTTGGCGCTGGATGAAGGACTGGTGGCGGCGGCCTCCGCGGCGAACAGGTCCGCTGCGGAGGCCGTCACCTGGCCGGGGGCCCGCCCGCCGGCTGAGTGAGCAGCCGGCTGGCGGGTGTTTCCCAGAAGCTGGTTGAGCCGACCTGCGAGCGTCAGCGAGCGGGTCGTGTCGAAACCATGTGGTGGTGTCCGGAGAGCCGCGGTAGGTCTCGGACTGCCGGTGGATGGCGTCGGCTCACCCGTCCTTTCCTGCCCGCGGTGTTCTCTGAACGGGTCAGAGGGCGGCGAGGGCGGCCTCGTAGTCGGGTTCCTGTTTGATCTCGGGAACCAGCTGGCTGTGGGTCACGTTGCCCTTCTCGTCGAGAACGATGACGGCACGGGCCAGGAGCCCCTCGAGGGGACCGGTGATCATGGTCACCCCGTAGGTTTCACCGAAGGTGGTGCGGAAATCGGATGCGACCGTCACGTTCTCGATCCCCTCGGCGCCACAGAAACGGGCCTGCGCGAACGGCAGGTCACGGGAGATGCACAGCACCTTGGTGTTCTCCAGCCCGGCGGCGCGTTCGTTGAAGGTGCGCACGCTCGTGGCGCAGATGCCCGTGTCGACGGACGGGAAGATGTTGAGAATCAACCGGGAACCGGCGAAATCGGCGAGGGCGATGGGAGACAGGTCGTTGCCCACCAGGGTGAATCCCGGGGCCTTGGTGCCGACGGTGGGCAGTGAGCCATGGGTGTGGACGGGGGTGCCGTCCAGGGTGATATCAGTCATGCAATGAATCATTGCCGATCCCGGCCCTGGATCAAAGGAAGAACCGGGCAGGGACGGAACGGGTGGTGCGGCGTGACAAGCTTGGTGCATGAACCAGAACCTGCGTGAATTCATCGACATGGTGCGCAACGAGGGGTACACCGTCGGTGACGTTCACGGCGAGGACCAGTACCTCATCGACCCGCTCGGCGACGCCGTCGAGACCTGGCGGGACAAATACCCCTACGACACCCTCCTCGGACGCGACAGGTACGAGGCGGAGAAACGCCAGCTGCAGATCGAGCTGCTGAAGTTCCAGTACTCGACCCAGGACAACGGCACCAAGCACATCATCTTGTTCGAGGGACGTGACGCCGCCGGCAAGGGCGGGGCGATCAAACGCTTCACCGAACACCTCAACCCGCGCGGGGCGCGGGTCGTGGCGTTGACGAAACCCACCGAGAAGGAACGCGGGCAGTGGTACTTCCAGCGCTACATCGAACACCTACCGACCGCCGGGGAGATCGTGCTGTTCGACCGTTCCTGGTACAACCGCGCCGGTGTGGAGCGGGTGATGGGTTTCTGCACCGAGGAGGAGTATCGCATTTTCATGAAACAGGCGCCGGTCTTCGAAAGGATGCTCATCGAGTCGGGGATCACCGTGACGAAGTTGTGGTTCTCCGTCACCCAGCGGGAGCAGCGCACCCGGTTCGCGATCCGGCAGCTCGACCCGGTGCGGCGCTGGAAGCTTTCGCCCATGGACCTCGAATCCCTCGACCGCTGGGAGGACTACACCCAGGCGAAAACCGCCATGCTGAAGCAGACCGACACCGAGATCGCGCCGTGGTACCGGATCAAGTCCAACGACAAGAAACGCGCCCGGCTCAACGCGATGCGTCTGTTCCTCGACCTTCACGACTACGACGGAAAGGATCCGTCGGTGATCAAGCCCACCGATCCGCTGATCGTGCAGCGGGGCCGCAAGAAATGGGCGAAGAAGAACGCCGACGGCGAGATCGTCCAACCTGACGAGAACGAGGACTGATGCGGGGCACCAGACGCCCCGCCGCCCGCAGCGGGAGGTGGAAACCGTTCCGGAGTGCAATGAGATCGGTCCGGCCTCTACCATGATTCGCAGGAGGAGGAGATGAGCGAGAACAAGCGGCCCGACCCCGGCCAGGACACCTCTCCGAAATCATTGAGGGAGAGCAACATCGGCCTGATCGTCGTCCTCTTCCTGATCCTGGTGGTGGGCATCGGATCCGGGGTGTGGTGGGTGCTCCGGAACGGACAGGAGCTCCTAGGCCCCGAGGCCAGCACATCTGCCCCGCTTCCTCAGCCCACCCCGACGCAGGCCACCAGCGAGCCGCAGGAACCGGCGACACCCACGCAGGTCACCAGCGGGCCCCGGGGGTCGGCCACACCCACGCCGCCGCGGGCGAGCAGCAGGCAGCCGGTTCCCATCAAGCCGAGGAAATTCGGCGACTTCGAGGTCAAGGGCACGGGAAGCGGTGACACCGTCACCTACTGGACGGCGAAAAAGGACAGGTTCTTCATAATCGGCCACCTGCCGGGCGGTTCCGTCGAGGCATACACCAAGGGCCTGAAGGGTGTGAAATCCATCGGGGGGATCACCTGCGGGACCAATGACTTCGGGGGGTACGAGTGCTTCTCCCAGGTACACGGGGGTGTCGGGAGAACCACCATGGGGCCGAGCGGGACGCTGGACGAGCTGGCGGAGATCAGCAGGACCTTCTACGAGGCCTGGAAGTGAACCCCTGAGTCGCACACGGCAGTTGCGGGGTTCCCGGGGCCGGAGCGGGGAGTCACGGAAGTTCCGTCAGGGCCTCTACGAGCGCCGCCAGGGGACGCAGCCCGTGGTCGTTGACGCGCTGGGAGTTTGCCGACGGGGTGACGCCCTCGAGTTTCGCCGCCGTGGCGTTGTCCAGCCCCGCCCGCAGGTGTACCCAGCTTCTCCGGGACCCCGGGCTGAGGGCCGCCAGCTTGGCGTCTATCACGCGCAACAGGGGATCCACGAGGGGATTCGCGACGGCGCGGGCATCGATCAGCGCCGTGCGTGAGGTGCGGTTCCCGGGTTGCCGTGACAGGGCCTCCGCGCGTTCGATGGCCTCCCGAGCCCGCCACCAGGCCGGCCCATCCTGGATTCCACGTTTCGCGTCTATGATCCGCACGTCCCCGCCGCCCAGTCCGCAACGCACCTCCGCGATCCCCAGCAGCTCGTCGCGCAGCCGCAGCATCACCGCCACCGCCTGCCCGAGGGTGGCGTAGACGCCCTGGACCTCGTCGCCGACGGTCACGCGCAGCGGATCCAGGGGCGGTTGGGCGTCGTTGCAGGCATCGATGGCCGCCAGCAGGGCATCGTGGACGCGCGACCGGTCGGAGTTGCGGGACCGCACCACGTCACCCAGCAACGCCACGCATTCAGGAAAACCCTTCACGTGGACGATTTTAAGGGATGCTCTTCATCAAATGTTCCCGGGGGTCTCGGTAGCCGCCGCGACTTCGCCAACCCCAGGATGTGGTCGCGGAACAGTGTGGCCGAGGGCAGCATGCGGCGGCCCGCCGCCCAGCTGAGGCCGATTTCCCGGAAGGCGTCGTCCTCCGCCAGGGCCTGTAGCCGCACCCCGGCGACGCTGCGGCCGGGGGCCAGCGCCACCCCGAGGCCGGCTGCCACGTAGCCGTAGAGCGTCGGCAGGTCATCGGCCACGAGCCCCGCCTCGGTTTCGACCCCGCGGCGGGACAGCAGGGAATCCGTGACGGCCCGCAGCTGCGATGTCTGGCGCATCGCTACGAGGCGTTCCCCGCCGAGCCGGGCGATGGGGACCGGATCCTCTGTGGCGGCGAGCGGGTGTCCCTCGGGCAGCAGCAGCCGGATCGGTTCGCGCAGCAATCCCCGCCAGTGGTGGGCCCGGCCGTGGGGTCTGAGCGTGGTCAGCTCCAGGTCGACCTCGGAACCCGTGCCGGTGGCCGGGACGGTCTCGTCGTGCCTGGCGCTCAGGTCCAGCTGCACGTCGGGATGCCTTTGCAGGAACCCGGCCGCGATCCCGGGCACCAGCCACTCCCCGAGCGAGTGCGGGAAAGCGACGGTGACCAGTCCCGACTCCGGATCCATCAGCTGGGCCACCTCGGCCAGGCCGTCGTCCAGCTGGTGGAGCATCGCGTCGACGTGATGCTTGAACATCGCCCCGGCGTGGGTCAGGCGCAAGACACGTCCCTCGCGCCGCAGCAGGGGGGCGCCCACCTCGTCGGAGAGTCTGGCCAGGGCACGCGAGATCCCGGGCTGGGAGGTCCACTCCAGCTCGCTCACCTCGGTGACGGTGGCGCCGTCGGCGACGAGCTGGAACCAGCGGAGGACATTCGTATCCATACTTATAACCTAACTGCATGGATTATCTTACAAACGGGTATTGGACGCATGGGATCTCCCGGCGCAGCATTGAGTCATGAGCATCCGTAACTTCCTCAACCGCTTCCTCGATTCCGAGTTCGGTGTCTACCCCGCCACCCGTGGCGCGGTGGTTGTGATGCCGACCCTGACGGCCCGTCCCGCCATCATCCGCACCTCCGACACCTCTGAACACGCCGAGGTGAGCTGGCCCGGACGTGGCTGGGCCACCGTCCACTGACCCCTCGATTTTCCCGCGCGGGGCCGGATCGTGAAAGCGAGCCGGCCCCGCTTTTGTGTGTGAAGCTGGTTGAGCCGGGCCGTGAGGGACGAGCGGCCCGAGTCGAAACCTAACGCCGGTGCCTGGCGGGCAGTTTGGGGCTGTCGTGTGTGGAGCTGGTTGAGCCGGGCCGTGAGGGACGAGGGACCCGTGTCGAAACCATCCGGCAGCCGGACAACACACCCGACCACAGGACCCCGGACGGGTGCACGATGGTTTCGACACGACCAGCTCGCTGCCGCTCGCAGGCCGGCTCAACCAACTTGATGTGAGACGGTTTCGGCACGGGCCGTGGCCGGTCATGGTGTTCGCGACTCCTCCTAGCCACCCCAGCAGGTGCGCACGCCGTACTCGACGTTCTTCGACGTGACGCCCGGTGCGGGTGATCCGGTGACCAGCTCGGTTCCGGTGGCCAGGTAACCCGATGGTTCCTTTCCCTCCCGGACCTTCGCGACTATCGCCTCGACGCCCTCGCGTGCCATGTTCTGCGGGAACTGCATGGCCGTGGCGTCGATGTCGCCGGGGCGCACCGAGTTCTTCATGGCCTCGCAGCCGCCGTCGATGGTGACCACCACGACTTTCGACAGGTTCTTGTCCGCCGACTTCAACGCCGTGACGGCGCCCTGCGCGGCGGGTTCGTTGACCGCGTAGACCACGTTGATGTCCGGGTGCTTCGTCAGGGCCTCCGTCATGGCCTGCTGCGCCAGCCCCTGGTCGCCCTCGACGTTGGCTTGGTCAACCACCCAGCCGGAATCCGCCTGGACGCCGAAACCCTCCTGGAATCCGGTGTTCCGGTTCTCGCCCGAGGTGATGCCCGGTGACAGGTTAAGCATCATGATCTGTGGGCTCAGGCCGAACTCGTCGATCTTCGCCCGGGCGTAGCGCCCTATCAACTCCCCGGCCCGCCGGTTGTCGGTGCCGAAGTAGGCGTTCGTGGTCTCCTGCGGCTCCATGGGGGTGTCGAGGGCGATCACGGCGATGCCCTTGTCGCGCGCAGCCTGGATGTCGGCGGCCAGGGCCGTCGAGTTCGTCGGGGCGATGAGGATGCCGTCGACCCCCTTGTCCACCATCTCCTTCAGGGCCGTTCGCTGCGACTCGACGTCGACGTCGCTGCTGCCCGTCGCGGCGGTGAGCGTGGCACCGGCCTTGCGGGCCGAGTCCTCCGCCACCTTGCGCAACGTCACCCAGTACCGGTTCGTCTCCTGTTTCGTGATGAGCCCGATGCTGACCGGCGGCCGGTTGTCCGAGCAGGCCCCCAGCGCGGCGGTTATGACGACGGCCAGGGCGGCGGCCAGCCACTTGAACGGGGCTTTCATGATGCTTCCTTCCCGGTGCGGAGCAGGTCGTAGGCGGCGTAGGCGGCCACGAGCGCCAGGCACACGGCCGGCACGATGAAACCGACCGCCGATCCCGCGACGTCCATCACCCGGGCCTGGACCATCGGGATCAGGGCACCGCCGAGGATGGCCATCACCAGGCCCGCGGAACCGAACTTCGCGTCGTCCCCGAGACCTTGGAGGGCCATACCGTAGATGGTGGGGAACATCAGCGACAGCGCCGCCGAGATGCACACCACCGCGATCAGGCCGACGATGTTCAGCACGAAGATCGAGGTCAGGCAGCAACCCACCCCGAAGACCGCCATGATGAGCAGCAGCAGGGCGGGACGCACGATGCCGAGCACGAAGACCATCACGAACCGGGCCACCAGGAACAACAACAGGCTGCCCTGCAGCCACCAGCCGGCGGCCTCGGGTGAGGTGCCGACCACGTCCTGGGCGTAGATGATGGTGTAGGTCCAGGTGCAGGTCTGGGCGGCCACGTTGAAGAACTGCGCGCCCACCCCGTAGCGGTACAGCTTGTTGCCCCACAGGCGTCCGAACCGCCCGTGCCCTCCCGCGGGGGCGGCTTCCTGCGGGGGCAGGGGAAGCTTGCGGAACGCGATCAGCAGCCAGATGATCACCAGGGCCGCCGCGATCCCGAGGTAGGGGCCGAGCACCAGGCCGAGGTCGGCCTCCTGCGCGGCGAGGGCCTCCTCCTCGCTCATGATGGACTTCGCGGTCTCGGGGGTCAGGTGGGGCAGGATCAGCACGGCGCCCATCAGCACGCCGAGGTTGGCGCCGATCGGGTTGAAGGCCTGCGCCAGGTTGAGCCGCCGGGTGGATGTGGACTCATCGCCCATGGCGATCACCAGGGGGTTCGCCGAGGTCTCGAGGATGGACAGCCCCGAGGCCAGGGTGAACAGGGCAATCAGGAACAGCGCATAGGTGAGGGTCTTGGCCGCCGGGATGAACAGGAAACCACCGGTCGCCGCCAGCCCGAGGCCGGTCAGCAGGCCTGCCTTGAAACCGAACCTCTGGTTGATCATCGCGGCCGGGATGGCCAACAGGAAATATGCTCCGTAATAGGCGAACTGCACCAGCGACGACTCGAGGATGGTCATGGTGAAGATGCTCCGGAACACGCCAACCAGCACGTCGGTCAGGTTGGCCGACGTGCCCCAGGCCGCGAAACACAGCAGGAGCAGCAGGAACGGGATGCGCAATTCCTTTGCTACCAGCGCAGGACGTTGCTGGGTTGACGGGGCGGCCATGTGACCTCCTGTTTCCGGGCGTCTTCGTCCTCTGGGGTCTCGTCAGTCTAACCTCGGAACGGGGCGGTTTCCCACGCTCCGGAAATAACCCTGGCCCAAATGTCGGTGGCGAGTGGGAGGCTGGTGTCATGGAGACGTACTCGTGGGCCGGGGCGGTGGCGCTGGGGTTCTTGCTGGCGACGCTGGCGGGCACGCCGGTGGTGCGTGGACTGTTCCGGTTCGTGGACTGGCAGGCGCGACGCGAGGCCCTGCGGCGCGAGGCCGCCGAGGCGGGGGAGGGTGGCCCGGAGCTGATAGACCTCAGGCTGGTCAGGGCCGGGAAAGAGCTGCCCGGGGGGCGCTGGCTCGGGTTGCTCGAACGCGCCGCGACCTACGCCTGCATAGTTGCGGGTTTCCCCGCCGGGATCGCGGTGGTGATGGTGGTCAAGGGGTTCGGCCGCTACCCGGAGCTGCGCACCCCCGACACCGCCAAGGGCGAGCGGTTCATCATAGGAACCCTGGCCAGCCTGCTGTGGGCGTCGCTGTGGGCGGGACTGGTGCTGCTGCTTCGCGTTCACCTCAAGATTGGTTGAACCGGTTCGCCCCACCCAAGAGCCCGGCCCAGCTTTGAAGGTGCCCGGTGTTCCCGCGGGGTCTGGCCACGCGGGAAATGCTCCCTGGAGAATTACCCTGATGACGCGGACATTTCGATTTCGTTCCCAATGGGGTGGAAACACCCCTTTCGGTGGTACTCCCGAACAGTCGGGTGATGTACTGTTCGGGCTGTTCATCATGAGGGGGAGGAACCAATGCCGGAAATCATCGTCGGCGCCCATGCAGCAATGCCGTTCGAAAGGGAGGACCAGGAAAGTTTCTACGCGGGGCTGGCGGAGAGAAACCTTGCGACGGCTCTTGAGATTCCCGTCTCGGATTCCATCCATGAGGACCCGGCCTGGTTCGTCTCCCAGGTGCGTGGCCGGTTCCGCCGCGGCGTCGTCACGGCCCTTCCCGGCACTGTGAAACGGCTCGCGGAGGAACCCAATTTCGGATTGGCATCCACCGACGACGAGGGGCGGCGGGCGGCGGTCGAATGGGTCACCGGGGTGCGGCGCGCCGCCGAGGAACTGAACCAGCAAACCGGGGAGGAAACCGTTTCTTTCGTTCACGTCCATTCGGCCCCGGGGGTCAGGGCATCGGCCGAGGCATTTCAGCATTCCTTGGCAGATCTGGAGGCCGATGACGAGTTCCGGGCGGAGGTCGTGATCGAGCACTGCGACGCCTATTCGCCGATCTTTCCCGGGGACAAACGATTCCTCAGCCTCATCACCGAACTCGCCGTCGCGGACGAATACGGATTCGCCATCAACTGGGGCAGCTCCGCCCTCGAATGGCAGAACCCCAACCGCCCGCGCCAGCACGTCGAGATCCTCGCCGAGGCCGGGCGGCTTCGTGGCCTGATCTTCTCAGGGGTCGCGGCCGTCGACACCCGCTGGGGGAGGGCGTGGGCCGATCTCCAGCTGCCCCTGTCCACCGACGAGCCCGCCTCGCTGATGACGCCGCGTCGCGTGACCGAGTGCCTGGACCTCGCGGGTGACCAGGTCGCCTACCTGGGGGCGAGGGTGAAGGCCCCGGCCAACGCCGATGTCGAGGCCCGGCTCGGGCTCGTGGCCTCCGTGGTCGACCTGCTGAAACCCCGGGACTGACCACATTCCAGCCAACCGGCTTTGTCCTGTTCGAAGTTGGTTGAGTCGGCCTGCGTGCGTCGGTGAGCGGGTATCTTCCACCCCGAAGTTGGTTGAGCCGACCTGCGAGCGTCAGCGAGCGGGTCGTGTCGAAACCTCTTACGCGTGTCCAAGGACCTGTGGTCAGGTCTGGTTACCGGCTGCCGGGTGGTTTCGACTCAGCCGTTCGCTTCGCTCACGAGCTGGCTCAACCAGCTTCAAGGAGAGGGGCGCTCACGTGCTGGCTCAACCAGCTTCAAGGAGAGGGGCGCTCGCGTGCTGGCTCAACCAACTTGGGAAGGGGGTTGTTCAGCTGCGCTTCAGGCGGGCGCGGTCCTTCTGGCCCAGCACCACCTTGCGGATCCGCACCACCGCGGGGGTGACCTCCAGGCATTCGTCGGCGGCGCAGAACTCGAGTTGCTGTTCCATCGACATCAGGCGCGGCGGGATGAGACGTTCCAGCTCCTCACCCGTGGAGGAACGCACGTTGGTGAGTTTCTTCTCCTTGGTGGGGTTGACGTCCATGTCCTCGGGGCGGGGATTCTCGCCGACGATCATGCCCTCGTAGACCTCGGCCCCCGGGCCGACGAACAAGGTGCCCCGCTCCTGCAGGTTGAACAGCGCGTAGGAGGTGACCACCCCGGTGCGGTCGGCCACCAGGGAACTCGTCGGGCGGGTACGGAAATCCCCGGCCCACGGTTCGTAGCCCTCCGCGACGTGGTTCATGATCCCGGTGCCGCGGGTCTCGGTCAGGAACTCGGTGCGGAACCCGATCAGGCCGCGAGCCGGAACCAGGAACTCCATCCGCACCCAGCCGGTGCCGTGGTTGACCATCTGCTCCATGCGGCCGCGACGCAACCCCATCAGCTGGGTGGTCACGCCTACGAACTCCTCGGGGGCGTCGATCGTGAGGCGCTCGACCGGTTCGTGTACCTTCCCGTCGATGATCTTCGTCACCACCTGCGGTTTGCCGACGGTCAGTTCGAAACCCTCGCGCCTCATCATCTCCACCAGCACCGCCAGCTGCAGCTCGCCACGGCCCTGCACCTCCCAAGTGTCGGGACGGTCGGTCGGTTTCACCCGGATCGAGACGTTGCCGATCAGTTCCTGCTCCAGCCGGGCCTTCACCAGCCGCGCGGTCAGGTGCTTGCCCGACTTGCCCGCCAGCGGGGAAGTGTTGATGCCGATGGTCATGGAAATCGACGGTTCGTCGACGTGGATCAGCGGCAGCGGTTTCGGGTCATCAGGATCGGAGAGGGTCTCTCCGATGGTGATCTCCGGGATGCCGGCGATGGCGACGATGTCGCCGGGGCCCGCGGACTCGGCCGGGACGCGCTCCAGGGCCTCGGTGACCAGCAGCTCGGTGAGTTTCACGTTCTGGACGCTGCCGTCGTGGCGGCACCACGCCACCTGCTGGCCGCGTTTCAGCTCACCCGCCACCACCCGGCACAGCGCCAACCTGCCCAGGTAGGGGGAGGCGTCCAGGTTCGTCACGTGCGCCTGGAGGGTGGCGTCCTCCTCGTAGGAGGGGGCGGGCACGTGCTCCAGGATCGTCTCGAACAGCGGTTCCAGGTTCGGCGAGTCCGGCATCTCGGAGTCGGCGGGCTGGTTCAGGGATGCGCGCCCCGCCTTCGCGGAGGCGTAGACGATCGGGAAGTCCAGCGCGTCGGAGGCGTCGTCGTCGAGCAGGTCCATGAACAGGTCGTAGGTCTCGTCCACCACCGCGGAGATCCGGGCGTCGGAACGGTCCACCTTGTTGACCACGACGATCAGCGGCAGCTTCTTAGCCAGGGCCTTGCGCAGCACGAACCGGGTCTGCGGCAGCGGCCCCTCGGAGGCGTCGACCAGCAGCACCACGCCGTCGACCATCTCCAGGCCCCGCTCCACCTCACCGCCGAAGTCGGCGTGACCGGGGGTGTCGATGATGTTGACGGTCACCTCCCGGCCGTCGGGCATCCGGTGCCGAACGGCGGTGTTCTTCGCCAGGATCGTGATGCCCTTCTCGCGTTCCAGATCCATGGAGTCCATGACCCGCTTGTTGACGTCGGCGCCCTCCCGGAAGGCGCCCGACTGCCACAGCATGGCGTCGACGAGCGTCGTCTTCCCGTGGTCGACGTGGGCGACGATCGCAACGTTGCGCAGGTCGTGACGGATGGGCATGCGGGCTCCTAGGAGGTTCGGTGGCAGGGCCGCGGGAAAGTGTACGCCCCGGAAACTGGTGTTTTTGACACGTGACGGCCCCGGGCGGCTCGCGCCCGGGGCCGGGGAGGGTGCGAAATCAGCCCTTGATTTTCTCGACCTGGGCCTTGAAAAGTTCTGTGACGGTTTCCGAGGAGGGCTCCCCGCCCTTGAGCGTCATCGACTGGGCGACGACGGTGTTGCCGTTCACGCTGCCGATCAGCAGGTAGGCCTTGGTGTTCACCGCTTTGCCGTTGATGGTGGATTCGGAGGAGACCGTCGCGGCGACGAGGTCGTTCACTCCCTCGACGGCGGGCGCCTGCTGCTGCTCGATGTTCTGCTTGACGGGGCTTCCCGCCACGGTTCCACTGGCCGAAGAGCACTTCTGCGCGTATTCCTTGTACTTGCCGGGGGCTGCGGAATCGGAACTCAGCAGGAGCGACACGACCCCAGTCTGGGTTACCGCCGTGGCGCCCGCCTCGAGCTGCGTGATGCCCGTGTTGAGGCAGCCAGCGGGTTCGATTTGGGCATCGGCACCCTTGAGGGCGCTGTCCAGGTCCGGGAGTTCATCCAGTTTCTTGAGCGTCACTCCCGCGACCTCACCGGTCAGGAGCTTGGAGGCCAGATCGGGATCGGCCTTTTTGGTCTGCGCGGGGGAGGCAGAGCTCTGAGTTGCCTCGGAAGTGTTCGAGCCCTGCGACGCCGTCTGCTGACCGGTGGGCGTGGAGCCCGAACACGCGCTCAGGCCGATGGTGAGGGCGGCCAGCGAAGCAACTGCGATGTGAGGGAAACGACGGAACATGGTAATCCTCGTGGTTGGTTCAACGAACAATTTCAGTGTCGCATCTACCAGGGTCAATCCTTGTCGTCAGCAGCACGGGCAAGACGATCTCGTGTTCGGTTCGCCTGGGAACCCCCGGCGAGTTTCTCGGCGCCGGTCGCCTCACACACGGCCGGGCCGGGGCCGGCTCTCAGCTGTTGAGTTTCTCGACCTGGGCCTTGAAAATTTCCTTTGCCACCTTGGCGGAAGAACCCGGGTCGTCTGATGGCAGGCGCGTACGAACCACAACGTTGATGCCACCGACATTGCCGTCGACGACGATCAGCCGTGGGGTGGTTCCCGTCGTACTTGCACCGTCGTCGTGCCAGATGGTCGTCGTCGCGACAACGTCGCTGGCGCCCTCGATGTCAGGTTCCGGCAGCAGCTCCACGTTCATGGTGAAGGGCGCTGAACCGACGGTTCCGCTGGCGGAGGGGCACCTCTGCGTGTACTCCCTGTGTTTTCCGGGGGAGGACGTGTCGGAGCCCAGCATGACCGTGGCGGTTGCGACTTCGCCTTTTGCCTGGGAGGCCACCTCGGGAGATCCGAGGCCGGTCGTGAGGCACTCGGGGGGATCGACCTCGCAGTCCCCGCAGTGACCGAAGATGTTTTCTATGTCGTGTGGAAGCATGATCCGGTCGATTTCCTGGAGTTCGACACCGGAGACCGGGCCTGTCAGGAGTTTGGCGGACAGGGCGGAACCAGAAGACGGGGACGCGTCGGCGGGGCTCGGGTACGCGGTCGCTTCGGGGCTTCCGGCGGTCTGTGAGGCCTGGGAATCCTGCTGCGGGGGTGTCGTCTGCCGGTTAGTGGATGAGGCCCCCGAGCAGGACCCCAGGGCGAGGACCGTCAACAAGGCGATTGCGATGGCGGAAACGTGACGGAACATGAATCCTCCTTGCGATTGGGAAAGGTCCGGGCATAGTCGCATCCCGGTGGGTTACCGGCCCTTGGGAGAAACGGAGGACGACCTGCGGAGGGCTCGTATCCGCAGGTCGCCTCGGGGCCGGGGCCGGATCTCAGCTGTTGAGTTTCTCGACCTGGGTCTTGAAGAGCGCCACGGCGTCCGTGTAGGAGGCATCCTGGCCGCTCTCGAGCGGGAACAGGTGGACCACGACGTTGACGTCGCCGACGTTGCCGGTGATCAGGTAGGACTTGGGACCGATCTCGTCGGTGTTGGGGGTGCTGCTGCTAGCCGAGGTGGCGACGACATCGGTGACGCCGTCAATCATTGGTGCATCCTCCAGCGTGACGGACTCGGAGATGGGCTCCCCGTTTACGGTTCCGGTGATCGTGGAGCACTTCTGCGCGTACTGCCTGTGCTTCTGGGGGGAGGAAGTGTCGGTTCCCAGTGCGACCCTGGCGTGTACGGGGCCGAGGGAGCCCTCGGTTCCTGTGGTGAGGTTGTCGATACCGGTCCGGTCGCATCCGTCGGGGTTGATCTCGTACTCCGAGGCCTCGTAGAAGGAGTTGGAAATTGCCGCCAGCGGGCTGCGGGACTCCATCGGCGCCAAGGAGAAACCGGCCACGGAACCGTTGATGAGTTTCGAGGACAGATCCTGGTCCGAGGCGCCCTGGGAGGATGCTGACGGCGTCTGGGAAGGGGATGTGGAGCCGGAGGAGTCCTTGAGCTTCTTGACCTGGGCATCGAAGATCTTCACGGCCGTGTCGAGGGACGCCTCCTTGCCCGTGGAGGCGCCCTCGCGGGGTGGGTATGTCTGGACCGTGACGTTGACGTCGCCGACGTTGCCGGTGATCAGGTAGGTGGAGAAGCCCGCGTCCCCCTCCGTGTCGACGGCGCCATGGTGGGCCATCGTCGCGACGACGTCGGTGGCGCCGTCGATGGTGGGGATCTGCTGTGTCTGGATGCTCGTCAGGGCGTCCGCGTCGCCGAGGTGGTTGGTGATCTCAGCGCATCTCCGCGTGTACTCCTCGTGTTTCCGGGGGGAGGATGTGCCGGTTCCCAGCGCGACCCGGACGTTCTCGTTCTCGGTCGCCCCCTCGGATCCCACGACGAGCTGCTCGATGCCGGTGGCCTCGCAGCCGGCGGGATCAATCGTGGCTTGGGTATCGCTGTCGTAGTAGGGGTTCTCCAGGTCCGGGAATGGGCTGTTGGCGTCCTCGTGGACCTGCACCTGGGTGAGGGTGAAACCGGCCACTTGGCCGACCAGGAGCTTGGAGGACAGGTCGGGTTTGGCTGCTGTCGCGTCCCCGGTTGACTGCGTCAGTTCCGGAGTGACGGTGTCGGCGGGTGAGGGAGTGGCGGGGGCGGTGCTCGAGCAGGCGCTCAGACCGAGGCTGAGGACGGCGAGGGATGTGATCACGATGGTGGGGATGCGATGGCTCATCGGTTTCCTTCAGTCCGGAGGATTCGCGACTGCAAATATTATGGCACGGGAGGCACTTTTTGTCAACCCGAAACGCTTCACCTCATCTCGAGAACGCGGAAAACCTCTTCCCTGGCCGCAGCGGGGCCGCTGGAAGCGAGCGCGGCCTCGGCGGCCCTGCGGCAGTCCTCGACGGTGACCCGGGCCAAGGCGCGACGCACCGGTTCCAGCGCGCGCAGGGCCATGGACAGCGACGTCACCCCGAGCCCGACCAGCACCGCCGCCAGCGCGGGATCGGCCGCGGCCTCCCCGCAGACCCCGACCGGTTTGCCCGCGAGTCTTCCCGCGCGGCCAACCATGCCGAGGAGCCGCAGCACGGCGGGCTGCCACGGGTCCTGGAGCCCACCCAGCCCCGACGCCTGACGGTCGGTTGCCATCGCGTACTGGGCGAGGTCATTGGTGCCGATGCTGACGAAATCCACCTCGGAGAGGATCTCCTCCGCCTGGAGTGCGGCCGAGGGGATCTCCACCATCACCCCGACCGTTCCCAATCCCGCGGCGCGGGCCAGCCCCGCGAACTCCGCGGCCTCGGCGGGGGTGGAGATCATGGGCGCCATCACCCAGGTCTCGGCGCCGCTTTCCCGGGACGCCCTGGCCATGGCCTCCAGCTGCCGGGCGAGTACCCCGGGGCGGCGGGCGGCGGTGCGGTAGCCGCGCACCCCCAGCGCCGGGTTCCCCTCACCGGGGATGGTGAGGAAGGGCATCGGTTTGTCGCTGCCCGCGTCCAGGGTGCGCACCACCACGCGGCGTTCCGAGAACTGCGCCAGGGCATCGCGATAGATGATGAACTGCTGCTCTGGATCCGGTTCCACATCGGCGTTGAGGAAGCAGATCTCGGTGCGGAAAAGACCTATCCCCTCGGCCCCCGCCCTCGCCGCGGCCTGGGCCTCGGCGACGGAACCCACATTGGCCAGCAGCGGCACGGAAACACCGTCACGGGTCTTCCCGGGGGCGCTCAACGGTTCGAGGGGGCTGGGCGCGGTGCAGGCACCGGCGCGCTGAGTCTCATCGGGGGAGACGACCACCTCGCCTGAGGTCCCGTCCACCAGCACCTCGGCCCCGTCGGGAATCGTGAGCGCGTCGCGGAAACCAACCACTGCCGGGATGCCCATGCTGCGGGCCAGAACCGAGGTGTGGGAGGTGGGGCCGCCGCCCGCGGTGACGATGCCCAGGCAGCGCTCCCGTTCCAGGGCGGCGGTGTCGGAGGGCGCCAGGTCGTGGGCCACCAGCACGAAAGGTTCCCCGGAGTCCGGGAGACCCGGCATGGGGCGGCCCGTCAGGTGGCAGACGACGCGGTCGCGGATGTCGGTGATGTCGGTGGTGCGTTCCGCCAAAAGCCCGCCCGCCGCCTTCAGGCGTGCCACGACGTCGTTGGCGGCCCGCCACATCGCCGTCGCCGCCCCCACGCCGAGGGCGTCGATCAGGGCCTGTGCCGACTGGAGCAGCTCGGGGTCGCGGGCCAGGGTGGCGGTGGCCAGCATGATCTGGGCGGCCTCGTCGGTGGAGGAAGCGGCCCTCGCCTCGTAGCCGACGGCGACCTCCTCCAGTGCGGTTTTCAGGCGGGTCTTCTCACCGGGCAGCTGCGACTCCAGGGGGCGGGCCTCGGCCGGCGGGTCGACCAGCGGGGCTGCCATCAGCCGGGCGACGCCCACGACCCGGCCCGGGCTGACCCCCTGCGGGCCGGCCGGCGCCGCGACGGTTGCTTCCGGGGTCCCCGTGGACTCCCCGAAACCGTTCGAGATCAACGACTCCAGGGCCGCCACCGCGTCGGTGGCCTGTGGGCCGCGCGCCCCGATCCACACCTCGTCGCCCTTCCGGGCGTTCAGGGTGGCCAGGGCGATCGGCGAGGACGCCCCGCCCTCCACGCCATGGCAGCGAAGCCGCACCTCGGCGTCGAAACGCCCGGCCTCCGCCACCAGCAGGGCGGCGGGGCGGGCGTGCAGGCCGGAGGCGTTCGGGAGCGTGACCCGGGTCTCCGCGTCGGCCGCCCACGGCACCTCACCTGGCTTCTCCGGGGGTTCCTCGTCCGCCGGGAAATCCGGTCCCAGGGCCGCCAGTTTCGGGCCGAGCGCGGCACGGGCCTCGTCGGCGACCTCCTCGCGGGTGCCGCCCGTGGCGGCGCGCACCGTGGCGGCCAGCAGACCCTCGACGAACGGGGCCGCGACCAGGATCGCGTTCGCGTCCTCGACCAGGTCCATGGCGAACTCGGCACTCAGCACCGCGGAACCCAGGTCCATCAAAACCACCACCCCGGCGCCCCGGTCGGCGGCCCGGACCGCGTCCGCCACCTGGGTGGCGTCCGTGCCGAACCCCCCCTCCGGGGTCCCGGCGGCGACCACGATCTCCGGCCGGGTTCCGTGCACCATCTGCAGCGACAACTCCACCGCGGCCTCGGCGAGAGCCCGGGAGTGGGAGACGACGACGAGCCCGACCAGAGCCACGGGTCAGCCCTCCTTGACGGCGGCCACGAGGGCTTCGAACAGGTAGGCGGTGGATGTGGCGCCCGGGTCCTGGTGCCCGGCGGAGCGCTCCCCCAGGTAGGAAGCGCGCCCCTTCTTCGCCACCAGCGGGATGGTGGCATCCCGGCCCTGTCGCGCTGCCGCCAGGGCGGCCTCGGCGGCCGCCAGCGGGCCGTCACCGACGTGCGAGTCGAAGGCCTCGACCGCGGGGGTCATGGCGTCGATCATGGTTTTCTCGCCGACGGCCGCCTTGCCGCGCGCGACCACCCCGTCCCGTCCGGCCTTCAGGGCGGCCGCGAAGGTGGTCAGGGACACGTCCTCCACGTCACCCAGCTTCGCCCCGAACTTCATGAAGAAGGTGCCGTACAGCGGCCCGGCGGACCCTCCGACGGTGCTGACCAGGGCCATGCCGACGGACTTGAACATCGACCCCAGGGGGGCGGCGGGGTCGAGTTTGCCCAGGGCCGCCGTCGCGCCGCGCGCCATGTTGGTGCCGTGATCGGCGTCGCCGATGGCCGCGTCGAGGTCGGTGAGGAAATCCGTGTTGTCGTTGATCAGGGCAGCGAAGGCGCGCAGCCAGGCCATGCACTGCTCGTGGGTGAGCATCACAGTCCCCACCGCAGCCCCGCCGTCCTGACGGGCGCGTCCCACAGGGCCAGCAGCTCGTCGTCGGCCTTCAGGACGGTGACGGAGCATCCCGCCATGTCCAGGCTGGTGATGTAGTTGCCCACCAGGTTGCGAGCCACCCGGACCCCGGCGGCGTCGAGGAGGGCCTTGACCTCCCCGTACATCAGGTACAGCTCGATGAGTGGGGTGCCGCCCATGCCGTTGATCATGACGATGGTCTCCGAGCCGGCGAAGTCGTGGTCCGCGAGGATCGGCTCCACCAGCTGGCGGGCGATGTCCTTAGCGCCGGTCAGCGGCTCGCGGTGTCTGCCCGGTTCGCCGTGGATGCCGATGCCGATCTCCATCTGGTCCTCGGGCAGGTCGAAGGTGGGTTTTCCCGCGGCGGGGACGGTGCAGGAGGTCAGCGCCATGCCCATGGAACGGCCGTTCTCGTTGACTTTGTTCGCCACCGCGACCACCGCGTCCAGATCACGGCCTTCCTCGGCCGCGGCTCCGACGATCTTCTCCAGCAGCACCGTCAACCCGACCCCGCGGCGGCCCGCGGTGTAGAGCGAATCCTCCACCGCGACATCGTCGGCCACCACCACCGTCTCGACGCGCACCCCCTGCTCGACGGCCAGTTCCGCGGCCATCTCGAAGTTCATGACGTCGCCGGTGTAGTTCTTCACGACGTGCAGCACCCCCGCGCCCGCGTCCGTGCCGACGGTGGCTGCCAGCATCTGGTCGGGGGTGGGGGAGGTGAACACCTGACCCGCGCAGGCCGCATCCAGCATTCCGACCCCGACGAAACCGCCGTGCAGCGGTTCGTGGCCGGAACCGCCCCCCGAGATCACCGCGACCTTTCCGGCGCGGGTGGGTTCGGCGCGGAAGATCACGCGGTTCTCGTGATCGACCCGGACGTTCTCGTCGGCGGCGTCGATGCCCCTGAGGGCCTCGGCTATCACGTCGTCGGGCGAGTTGATCAGTTTCTTCATCGGGGTGCTCCTGCTTCGTTGCGGACCGTTTTGCCTCTGATGCTCGCGCGAAACCACTCGTGGTTCAAGCAGAGAACGTGAACATTGCACGATCGTGCCGGGGAAGGAGGCTTCGATGCGACAACTCCCAGCTGGGGTTGTGGTGCCGGTGCGGGTAGGATGCGGCGGTAAGGCCCCGGCTTTGCTGGGGCTTGCTTCACGTCTTGGAGGAAATCAATGCCTGGTGTTGTCGTGGTCGGAGCCCAGTGGGGCGACGAGGGCAAGGGCAAAGCAACCGATCAACTGGGGGACCGCGTCGACCTGTGTGTGCGTTACTCGGGAGGCAACAACGCGGGTCACACCCTCGTGGTCGGGGGTGAGACCTTCGTCATGCACCTGTTGCCATCCGGGATCCTCAACCCCGGCACCACGACCGTGATCGGCAACGGCGTGGTGGTGGATCTCGACGTGTTCGCCGAGGAGCTGCAGACCCTCGTCTCCCGCGGGGTCGAGGTGCCGCACCCGCTGATCAGCGCCAATGCCCACATCATCACCGAGTACCACAAGGTGCTCGACAAGGTCACCGAACGTTTCCTGGGCAAGCGGCGCATCGGCACCACCGGACGTGGCGTCGGTCCCGCCTACTCCGACAAGGTCAACCGGATGGGGGTGCGTATCCAGGACATCTTCGACGAGTCGATCCTGCGGCAGAAGGTGGAGGCGGCCCTCGACCAGAAGAACCAGCTGCTGGTCAAGGTCTACAACCGCCGCCCCATCGAGGCCGATGCGATCGTCGAGGCGCTGCTGGCGCACGCCGAGAACATCCGGCCACACGTCATCGACTCGGGAAGGTTCATCAACGACGCCCTCGACCGCGGCGAGGTGGTGCTGTTCGAGGGAGCCCAGGCACACCATCTGGACGTCGACCACGGAACCTACCCGTACGTGACCTCGTCGAACCCGATCGCGGCGGGCGCCTGCACGGGAGCGGGCGTCGGTCCCACCCGCATCGACCGGACCATCGGCATCGCGAAGGCCTACACCACCCGTGTCGGCGAGGGGCCGTTCCCCACCGAACTGCATGACGAGGACGGCGACAGGCTGCGCCGCGACGGCGGCGAGTTCGGGGCCACTACGGGCAGGCCGCGCCGCTGCGGCTGGTTCGACGCGCTCGTGGTGGAACAGGCCGTGAAGATCAACGGCTTCACCGACGTCTTCCTCACCAAACTGGACGTTCTTTCCGGCTGGGAGAGGATCCCGGTGTGCGTGGCCTACGACGTCGACGGGACACGCCACGACGTGATGCCCGTCACCCAGTCCGACTTCCACCACGCCACACCGGTATACGAGGAGCTGCCCGGCTGGAGCGAGGACATCTCGGCCTGCCGTGACTTCGGGGAGCTGCCCGCGAACTGCCGGGCCTACGTGAAACGCCTGGAGGAGCTGATCGGTTGCCGCATCTCCGGGATCGGGGTCGGTCCGGGACGCGAACAGACCATCATCGTCAACGATCTCCTGTGAGAGACCCTGCCGTGAACACCATCCCCATCGTCCCGCCCCCGCTGGATGCGGCCCTCGACGGCGACGGGAAGCTGTTGGCCGCTTGGAAACGGCTTCCTCCCAGTCATCAACGGGAATGGATCAGGAGCATCGAGGACGCGAAACGTCCCGAGACCAAACAGCGCCGCGTGACCCAGCTGAGGGAGAAACTCCTGGGAAGCTGATCCGACCCAAGGCCGTGTCGGCTTTTGGGCCGGTTTGGGGCTGGAGGGGTTGCGATTCCCCGGATCTGCCTGAAGGTTAGGTGAGTATTGGGCATGGCCTCGGTGGGATCTCGTAGGAAACGCGCGAAACTGAACTGGTCCGGGCAGTCATCCGGCGCCGGTGAGGAGTTGGTGCGTCCCGAGGCCTTGCAGCTGACCAGGAAATACCTCAGGGAAACCGGCAACGAGACGGCCCGCGGGCTCGCGTCGTCCTCCGATGCCGAACTTCTGCAGCGCCTGGGCGCGTTCGGCGACGACGGGCTGCTCACCAACGCGGCTCGGTTGTTGTTCGCAGGAAACGGCCATTCGGTCATCGAGTACCGGTTCCGGGGAGGACACAAGGAGCTGCGGCCGGACGGGGAACTCTCGGCGCTGGAGCAGCTGACCTTGGTGCTCGAAGCCGTCCGCGACAACAACCCCGAGGTTCAGATGCCCGACCGGGTGGAGGAGAGAACCGTCCCGGCTCTGAGTGAGCTGGCGGCCCGGGAAGCCGTCGTCAACGGGGTGGTGCACCGCGACTGGGTGGCCACGCACGCCACCGAGGTGGAGCAGGAACACCGCTTCGGCGCGCTGAGGGTGCGCAGCCCCGGGGGTTTCGTCAGAGGGTTCGGGGAGTACAACATCTTTTCCCGGTCGCCTTTTCCCCGGAACCCGGAGCTGATGAAACTCCTGGAACCCTTGGGGCTGGTGGAGAACCGGGGTGCGGGGGTCGGCAGGATGGTCACCGAGCTGATCGGCAACGGCCAGCCCGCCCCCACCTTCCGCGAGGTCGAGGACAGCAGCGTCGAGGTGCTCCTGGGCGGCCGCCCACCCGATCCGGCCTGGCGGTTCTGGATCACCGAGCTCGGGTGGCCCCGGGAACTGGAGGACCACCGGTTGTTGTTGCTGCTGCGGCGGGTGGCGGATCACCGCTGGATCGATGTCAGGACCGCAGCCAGGATCACCCACACCCCGGAGCTCCTGGCCGGCCCCCTGCTGAAGAGGCTGAGAACCATCGAGGTTTCCGGGGGGCCGCTGCTCGTCCCGGTCACCGGTGTTCCTCCCGAGAGCCCCGAGGTGTGGACTCTGTCCCAGCCCGTCCGGGAAGGGATGACGGAGTTGTACGACCGGCTGAAGCTCGCCATGCCGGGACGCGACCGGCAGACCGTGGCGCGCAGCTACGTGCAGTCGCGGGGCAGGTTGTCCACCACGGAACTGGGATCGATTCTCGGGATATCAGCGGCGGGGGCGATCCCGCTGATCCAGAAACTGGAACGAACCGGGGTGGTGCAGCCTGCCTGGGCCCACCGGAAGGGCCGCGGATTCCACTACGTTTTGAAAGATCCGGTTTCCGGCGGAGGATGAAACCATGACGACCTGGCGCATCAAACGCATCTACGAGGAACCCTCCGATGCGGACGGCTACCGTGTCCTTGTCGACCGGCTCTGGCCGCGCGGGATATCGAAGAAGGCCGCGCACCTGGACGAGTGGTGCAAGGACGTGGCGCCGAGCACAGAAGCGCGGCGCGACTTCGGACACGACCCGGCCCGGTTCGGGGAGTTCAAGGCCCGCTACCGCGCCGAACTGGCGGCCTCCGGCGCGGCCGGGGCCTTGGCGGAAAGACTCGCCGGGCGACCGGTGGTGACGCTGCTGTACGCGGCCCACGACCCGAACATCAACCAGGCGGTGGTGCTGCAGGAGGTCCTGAGTGACCCTCAGGTCACCTCGTGAGGTGAGGAACGCGTCTCTTGGCCGTGCACTGTGCCTGCCACACGGGTCCCGCTACGTCAGGGCGTGGTACTGGGCGCCCCGGGCGTGGGAGCAGGGACAGAAGGAACCCCGGACGGTGTGGCCGACTCCGCCGGGGCTTCCAGCCACTCGATTGCCGGGTAGAAGATGCCCGTCGCCGCGAGACCCCATGCAGTGACCGCGACGGAGCCGCCCCAGGCCACATTCTGGACCTCTCCGATGTCCTGTTTGGTGGTCAGGGAGATGATTCGGAGTTTCCCGTTCTCGTCCTGCTCCTTGGAGCGTTCGGGAGCGGTGTAGACGACTTCGCCGAAGACGCAGGCCGCGCCCGGGATGGCCTGCTCGGAGGATTCCCAGGACAGCATGGGGGTCGCGGAGCCGGGCTGGTGCACGGAGAAGGTGGGGCGACTCCTGCTGTTGAGGAGGATGAGCTCGCGCTGGTCTGTGTTGATGGGGGCATCTATGCCGTCGTCGAAGAAGTCATGGCTGTCCTCGTGGAATGTGACGGTTTCACCCGTGCTCAGGTTGCGCGCGTGGGCGGCGTGTCTCTCGATGAAGACGACCCGTTTCTTGGGACGTTGACGGATGATGTCGTTGTAGTAGAGCCAGTCGCCTCGAACCAGTGCGGCACTCCAGTTCGTCATGGTCTCCGTGGCGCCGGTGCCCAGGTAGATGATGACGTCCTCGTCCTCATCGGCATCAGGCACCTGTTTCATGACGGTCAACGCCTCTCCACAGCGCACATGATGGTGGGTCTCGGCAAGAAGCGTGTTCGCGTCGAACTGGACGGACAGGTCCGCGGCGTTCAGGCGTAGCCCCAGGCCGCCGGTACCGATGTCCAGCGAGGTGCCGTCAGCAGCCAGGAGGAGGGCGCTGCGATCCGCGGTGAAGGACAGTGAGACGAGGCGGGAGAGGTCTGATTCCGTGGGCATGTCGACCACGTAGGAGTCACTCACCCGAGTGGATGCCGTGATCGTGCCGTCGGCCAGGGCGATCTTCACCAGATCGACGGGGCAGGTGAAACTTTTCTTGTCGCTGTCACCAGAGGGCGACGGAACGCTGACGACGAGGTAGGCGTGGGTGTCGTCGATGAGGGCGGGGCCCTTGATCACGGCGGTGCCCGGCTCGTCCGGAGTGGTCTGGGACGTGTCTTCCAGCGTGACGACCCGGGTGGTCCAGGAGCCCTGCCCGTCGGGCAGAACGGCCCAGGTGGTGGGGCCCCGTAGATCGACGACCACGGGGCAGTGCCCGCCACGGATGATGTCCTTCAGTTCCTTGACGTGCACGCTGCCGCACAGGTAATGGTTCCGGACGGCCGTGATGGAGCCGGCGATGTTGGCGTTGGGCCACAGCGGCTGGTCGGCGAAGGACGTGGGGGTTGCCGTGTCGTTCGGTGGCGACGGCAGAGGGGTGCGCGTGGGGCTCTGCAAAGGCGCTATGGACGGCGTGGGAACACCTCCCGGGCCGTTGGAACAGGCTCCCAGGGCAGCCAGTGCGCCCGTGGAAATGGTGGCGAAGAAGGTGCGACGACGCATGAAAAAGGCTCCTCGGATGCCTGGTCAGGACTTGGGGCTGGTTGGCTGGGGCGTGCTCGGGGATGGTGACCCCGCCGTGGGGGTGTGATCGATCCAGGCGGTTGCGGCATAGAAACCGAAGTAATTGGCGATTCCCCAAGGCGTGACGACGTCTCTGACGCCAGACAACAACGCGCTTCCGGGTCCCTCCGTTTCTGTGATCTTCTCCCCGGTCGCCAGTGAGGTGAGGTCGATGTGGTGATTGCTCGTGCTCTCGGAGTCGTCCGGGTCATAGCAGGTGTAGAGGACGTCACCGAGAACACTGGCGCCCTCGGGTATTTTCTGGTCTCCTGCCTTCCAGCTGAGTGTGGGTGATGCGGCACCGGGAAGACGTATGATCAGCTGGTTCGTGCGGTCTCTTTCAGCATGCTCGGTACCCGAGATGATGGCCTGTCCATCCGATGTGATTGATGGCCAGGAGACTCCGTTTCCGACTTCTTTCTCCCAAGTGCCCTGCAGCTCGACAGTCTCGTTGGAAGCCAGATTTCGGGCCCGAGTCCTTTTGTCGGGTCCCAGGTCACCGTAGCCGTAGTAGTACCAACCGTCACGCACCATAATCGGGTGATCATTCTTCTTGACGAATTCATGCCTGCCGTCAGCAAGAAAAATGATCATCTCGCTCGGGGAGGTTGCATATTTGCTTCCGATCGCCTGCCCGTAGGAGGTGATGGAGGTGGTGCGTTTGCTGTTCAGGATGGAGTGGGCGTCGAACTGAATGGACAGGTCTTCCGCGTTCAGCCGCAGTGCGACGTAATCAGGATTGCTCTTCTGTGTAGCCGACGACTGACGGCCCCCGTTGTCTCCTGCCAGGAGCAGGGCGGTGCGATCGGTGGAGAAGGACAGGTGCATGCCGCTGACCTCCTTGGCGAAGAAACGATCGCTGACGGTGGCGGATGCCGCCACGGAGCCGTCGGACAGGCGGATCTTGAGCATGATCACCGGACAGGTGGTCGTGTCGTCCGCGCTGGTGGTGCTCGTGTCATCACCCTGCTGGGCCAGCACACCGAGCACGAGATAGGCGTGGGTCTCGTCGAGCAGGGCTGGGCCGACCCAGAGCTTGGTGGGGGCCTTGATGTTGTCCTTTCCTTTGTCGTAACGGCCGGTCAGAGCCACCTCCTTGGTGGTCCAGGCTCCCGTCTCGTCGAGGGTGACCGCCCGGGTCGTGGGACCCGCCACGTCGACGATGACGGGGCAGTGGCCCGACGCGAAGACGTCCCGCAGCTCATCCACTGCCACGTCGCTGCACAGGTAGCGGTCGCGGGCGGCCTTGATGCTGACACTGATGTTGGTGCCTGGCCAGCTGGGTCGCTCTGTGAATTTGTAAGGAATTGCGTCCGGACCGGGTGGAGGCGTCGGAGCCGGATCCTTTCGGGAAGGAGACGTACAAGCCTCGAGAACAGGTGAAACAGAAACCGTTCCTGCGGTGATCAGAAGAGTGCGACGGCGCATGGGACTCCAAGTGCAGGAAGAATGTTGGTGTAATTGTTCAGAAAGGCGGGCTTGGTTTTTCCGCGCCGGTCGGATTGGTCGATTGACATTCACATTGTACGAGCGGCGAGGGTCACGCTTGGTGTCAAGGGCCGGGGCAGTGGGTGTTCGTGTGTTTCTTGCGAATTGAAGTCGGCCCGGTGCCATACTCCGGGCCGGAGGCATCGGGGAGCGGGGCCGGGCATGGCCTCCGCAACAGGGCCTAGATGTCGAGTTCCCTGAACGCCGGGACCTCCTGGGCCACTGCGATCCGGTCGGCCAACTCCGGGTCCTTCTCGCGCAACTGGTCGAGCGTGTCGAAAATGTCGAGGGTCCGGTCGCTGCGCAGCCAGAAACTGCGGGTCCAGGTGACGGGATCACGCCACAGGCGTTCTCCCTGCCCCTCCCAGTCCTCCGGGTCGGCCGTGATCTTCTCGTGGACGGCATACCGGCCCTGCTTGGTGATGTAGACGAACCGGACACGGACCCCGTTGTCCACCTTCTCCGCGAGGCGGAACAGTTTCCGGCCGGTGAAACGAACCGTGTGGCTGACGCCGTGGTCATCGATGGTCAGATCGATGGTGTCCATCCCCTCGTGGCGCAGTTTCGCCCTGGCCATGTACTCTCTCAGCGCGATCGCGATGGCGGGGGACAGACCCCCGGCCTCCTGGGTGGCTTGTTCGAAGAGTTCTTGATCGTTATCCGAGACGTAGATGGTCCTTCTAGGCATGGGGTAAGTATATGCATACGTATACTAACCAAGGTAATGCCCCGCAGGAGACTGCCGGTGCAGTCGGCCTCCCGTGAGGGTGACGACGGGACTCATACGGGCACCCGGACGACCCCCCAACCGTCGTCGAGACCGACTCTCAGGGTGCCAACCGGCCGGGCGAGGCGATTCAGGTCGCGCTGTCCTCGGCGAGCCGTACCGTCCTCCAGCCGTTGTCCAGGCCGACCAGCACCCCGTCGGGAAGAGCTGCGATGGCCCGCACCGGTCTCCTGAAACGGGTCTCGTGGAGCTGATCCCCCGTCGCGGGATCCGTCACCCGGACCGTGCCGTCGCGATGCCCCGTGGCGATGCGCAGGCGGGGGAGCGGCACCGCCAGCCCCGGTTCGAGACCCACCGGAAGCCGGTGGGATGCGACCTGCTGTTCGACATCCGGGTCCCAGAGCGTGTAACCGCCGTCCTTGTCGATCACCACCAGCAGGGTTCGTTCCGGGGCCGTGTGGGCGGTGACGCTGCTCAACCGTTTGCGGGGACCCTCCAGCCGCCCCACCTCGCGCCCGGTCTCCAGGTCCCACAGCAGGGTGACACCGTTTCCGCTGGATGCCAGCCGCAGCTGGCCGTCGGGGGTGCGCCAGGTCGCGAGATCGGTGGCCGCGCCCTCGTGGCCGATCAGCGGAACCTCGTTTCCTTCCCCGGCCTCTGGATCGAGGACGCGGATTCCGCCGTCGCCGCAGATGACCGCGACCCGCGGCCGGCCCGACGGGGTGCGCCACGTCGCCAACCGGGAACCCGGGGCCGTTTCACTGACCCGCAACTCACCGACCCGGTCTCCCGTCTCCGGATCCCAGAGCTGGATGCTCCGGTTGCCCGCTAGCACCGCCAGCCGGGGAGTGCCGGTGCTCGATGCGAAGGCGGCCACGTGAACGGGGCCGTCGCTGACCGGCAACCTGCGCAACCGGCGTCCCGAACCGGCATCCCAGACGGAGACGAAACGACCGCGCCCGAGCGTGACCACCCATGGTTTCCCGTCCGGCGTGGTGAACGTCGTGATGGCCCTGACCAGACCACGCCTTCGCGCGTGCCTGAGCCGGGCCAGGGTGAGCACCCCCAGGGTGGTGGCGGCGACGATCTTCCTCGGAAACCGACGCATCGGATTCAGCCTCCCGGGCTCGCGGCGTCGCGTGTTGTTCGATGTCCCCGGGAACGGGCATGCAGGTCGATCATGGCTTGAACAGTACCCGGAGTCACCGACAGGAAATCAGGTTGCCTCCGACAGGTGGTGGAGGGCTCGAGCCAGGAGACCCGGTGCGAGACCTTCGTCAGGCCGGGCGATCGGGCCGGGCGGGATGATGATCCCCTAGACCCCCGGCGGCAGCCGCAGCAACGCCCAGCCGTCGTCGAGGCTCACGGCCAGGTCTCCGTAACGAAACGAGATGATGGTCTCGGCGTAGTCCAAGGCGTGCATGGCGTAGGTCATCCTGCCGGTCGCGATGTCCCAGAACCTGATGGAACGGTCGAGCCCCGAGGTGACCAGACGTGTGCGGCCCTCCCGGTTCGTTCCCACCAGCACGACATCGCAGAGATTCTCCTCGCCGTCGCTGAGCCGACCCAGTTGCCGTCCGTTGCCCGGGTCCCAGACGCGGACGATGCAGTCGTCCCCGGTGGTGACCAACCGGGGTTCACCGTTTGCCGCGGAGAAAGCGACCACGCAGGTCATCGGGCAGGACGGCCCCTTCAGGGGCCTGCCGATCGGCCGTCCCACGTCGGGGTCCCAGATGCGGATGGCGCCCTCGTCGCCGACGGAGGCCAACCAGGCGTCGCCGTGACGGGTGTTGAAGGTGCACAGGGCCCTGACCGGTCCGACGTGGCCCGTGAGCGACCGGCCGACCTGGGTGCCCTTGACCGGATCCCAGAGCCGGATGCTGCCGTCGCTGCTGGCGGTGGCAAGCCGGATCTCCCCGAACGGGGTGGTCCAGCCCAGGATGTCGTTGATGCGCGCAGCGTGCCCGGTGAGGGGTTCACCGACGAGCTGCCCCGAATCGAGATCCCAGATCCGCAGGGACTCCTGCTCCGCGATGGCGAGCATCTGGCCGCACTGCCGGGCGGTGAACCGGACGCTGCGGGCCTCGGTCCACAGTTGCCCGGGGTGGGCGTTCAACTCCCCGACCCACTGGCCCGTGTCGGTTTCCCAGATCTGGAGGACGTCGTCGTAGGTGTTCCGGATGGTGCCGACCCGGGGCGATCCATCGGCGGCCATGAACCAGGTGACCACCTGCATCTCGTCCAGCTGCTCGACGAATCTGGCCGCCGGACGGGACTTGGAGGCCGGGTCCCAGATCCGGATGGTGTGGTCGCGGGATGCGGAGGCCAGCAGCGGACGGCCGGCGGGACCGTAGAAGGAGGACACGGCCGTCACTTGGAAACTGTGGCCGCGCAGCGGAACCCCAACCTCCTCGCCGGTGGCGCGGTCCGTGATCTTGACGTTGTTTCCGTCGGGAACCGCCAGCAGCGTCCGGCCGTAGGCGTTGGTGAACGTGGCCTCGCGTCTGGCAGGGATGCCCGACAGCGGTGAGTCGACGGGTTCGTCGGTCTCCTCGCCGGTTCCGGGGTCCCAGCGCCGCGTGGTGGCGTCGTCGCTCTCGGAGACGAGCAGGGTGCGGCCGTCGCGGGCGTTGCACCTGGAGAGCTCGGTGACGTCCCCGGCATGTCCCACCAACGTCAGATGCGGGGTCTGGGGGCGCCGAACGGCCTGCCGGACG
This sequence comes from Arachnia propionica, assembly GCF_900637725.1. GTDB lineage: Bacteria > Actinomycetota > Actinomycetes > Propionibacteriales > Propionibacteriaceae > Arachnia > Arachnia propionica. The sequence continues at coordinate 532,808 of NZ_LR134406.1, forward strand.
AACCATGTGGACTCGTCGACGGCACTCGGGGGCATGGATGTGAACCAGGCGGTGGCGAGCTGCCGGATGCCCTGCCGGTCCTGCGGGTCCGCGTCGCGCAGCAGATGGCTGGCGGCCAGCATCCCCGAGACCCGGGGCGGCAATGAGTACCGCCCGAAGGCGTCCTGCATGATCCGCTGGGTCAACTCACGCGGATTGATGCGGTCCATGGCGAGTTCGTTCTCGGCCAGTTCCTGCAGCCACGCCTGCACCCCCGACCGGGCGGGAAGCGTAACCTCCTCGTCAGGGGGGACCTCGGCGTGCATGGCGAGATGTGCAGCTGATCCCGGGTGGATGCTCATCTGGCTCCTCGTGCCTCTAGTCGCCGATGGATACAGGTTAATCGAGACTCCGGTACGGCGAAGGAGATCCACTGTCGGCCGAACGCCCGACAGGCCGGGACGGTGGGCGCCGGGAACCCGGTTGCGAAGCCTCTAAGCTCGGGGTGTGACCACTGTTCTGCTTCTCGGCTCCGGCGGGCGCGAACACGCCCTGGGCCGCGCCCTCGTCGCCGATCCCTCCGTTCAGCTGCACGCCGCACCCGGGAATCCAGGGCTGGCCGGGATCGGGACCCTGCACGCCGTCGACCCCTCCGACCCCGCGGCCGTGGTCGCGTTGGCACGTCGGGTCGGGGCCGACCTGGTGGTCGTGGGACCGGAGGCGCCCCTGGTGGCGGGGGTGGCCGACGCCGTCCGGGAGGCCGGCATCGACTGCTTCGGCCCGTCCGCGGCGGCCGCCGAACTGGAGGGTTCCAAGGCCTTCGCCAAGGACGTGATGCGCGCCGCCGGGGTGCCGACCGCGTCCGCCCGCGTGTGCGCGACGCCCGGCGAGGCCGCCGCCGCCCTCGACGCCTACGGCCCGCCGTACGTCGTCAAGAACGACGGCCTGGCGGCAGGCAAGGGGGTCGTCGTCACCCCCGACCGCGCCGCCGCCCTGGCGCACGCCGAGGCCTGCGGGAAGGTGGTGATCGAGGAGTTCCTCGACGGACCGGAGCTCTCGCTGTTCGCGATCTGCGACGGCGTCACCGCGGTGCCGCTGCTGCCCGCCCAGGACTTCAAACGCGTCGGCGACGGCGATGCCGGCCCCAACACCGGCGGCATGGGGGCCTACTGCCCGCTGCCGTGGGCGCCGGACGGGCTCGTCGAGGAGGTCATGACCCAGGTGATCGACCCGACCCTGGCGGAGATGAGGCGTCGCGGTACGCCATTTTCCGGGCTGCTGTACGCGGGACTGGCATTGACCGGTCGCGGGGTGCGGGTGGTGGAGTTCAACGTCCGGTTCGGTGACCCCGAGACCCAGGCCGTCCTGGCACTGCTGGAAACCCCCCTCGCAGGTGTGCTGCGCGCCGCGGCCCGCGGCGAACTGGCCGGCCTGCCGCCGCTGCGGTGGCGTGACGGAGCCGCCGTGGTGGTCGTCGAGGCGGCGCGGGGCTACCCCGGCACCCCGGTCGGGGGAGGAAACATCGAGCTGCCCGCCGACACCGACCGCGCATGGACGGTGCACGCCGGGACGGCAACGATCGATGGGAGGCTCGTCGCATCCGGGGGACGGGTGCTGGGGATCGTCGGGCTGGGAGAGGACCTGGAACAGGCCCGCGGTCGCGCCTACGACCACCTGTCGCGGGTGAACTTCCCCGACGGCTTCCACCGCACCGACATCGGCATCCCGCACTGAGAGGCCCGCGGGAAGAACTTTCCCCAAAGTCGGTTGAGCCGATCTGCGAGCGTTAGCTAGTGGGTCGTGTCGAAACCAGAGCGACTGTGTTCGGGGTCTTGTGGTCGGGTTCTGGCTGCCGGGCGTCAGGGGTTTCGACTCGGGTCGCTCGTTCCTCGCTCCCCGGCTCAACCGGCTTGGAAGCAGTGAAGCTGGTTGAGCCGATCCTCACGAGCGTCAGCGAGTGGGTCGTGTCGAAACCATCCTGCGCGTATCTGGGGACTTGAGCCAGGTTTGTCATTCGGCTGCCGACTCAACCGGATTCAAGGGGCCCTTCACCCCCATGGAACCTCCGGGAATCGGGAGAAAAAGTGGTGGAGACAATAGAGTTGCCCGCATGAGCGTTCCCAATGTGCTGGCCACCCGTTACGCCTCCGCGCAGATGCGCGCCATCTGGGCGCCCGAGGCAAAAGTGGTCGCCGAGCGACGGCTCTGGCTGGCGGTGTTGCGCGCCCAACGTGACCTGGGTGTCGACTTCGGGGGTTCCGACCCCGACGAGGTGATCGCCACCTACGAGGCGGTCACAGGCGAGGTGGACCTCGAATCCATCGCGGCACGGGAACGCGTCACCCGCCACGACGTCAAGGCCCGGATCGAGGAGTTCAACGCCCTCGCCGGCCACGAACACGTCCACAAGGGCATGACCTCGCGCGACCTCACCGAGAACATCGAGCAGTACCAGGTCCTGTCCTCGCTGCGCGTGATCCGCGACCGCGTCGTCGCCGCCCTGGCGCAACTGGCCCGGCTGGCCGTCGCATGGGCCGAGCAGCCGCTGACCGGTCGTTCCCACAACGTCGCGGCCCAGATCACCACCCTGGGCAAGCGGTTCGCCACCGCCGCCGACGAGCTGCTGGTGGCGTACCGGAGGGTGGAGGAGCTCATCGCCCGCTATCCGGCGCGCGGGATCAAGGGGCCGGTCGGAACCGCCCAGGACATGCTCGACCTTCTCGGCGGCGACGCCGACAGGCTGGCCGAGCTGGAACGCCGGGTCACCTCCGAGCTGGGTTTCGAGGCCGTTCTCACCTCCACGGGACAGGTGTATCCGCGTAGCCTCGACTACGACGTCGTCACCGCCCTGGCGCAAACCTCCGCGGCCCCGTCGAACGTGGCCACCACCATCCGCTTGATGGCGGGTCTCGAACTGGTCACGGAGGGGTTCAAGGAGGGGCAGGTCGGCAGCTCCGCCATGCCCCACAAGATGAACACCCGCTCCTGCGAGCGCGTCAACGGGCTGTCGGTGATCCTGCGCGGCCACGTCTCCATGATCGGTGAGCTGGCCGGGGACCAGTGGAACGAGGGCGACGTCTCCTGCTCGGTGGTGCGGCGGGTGGCGCTGCCCGACGCGTTCTTCGCGCTCGACGGGCTGTTTGAGACTTTCCTCACCGTGCTCGCCGACTTTGGGGCCTTCCCCGAGGTGATCGCCGCCGAGCTGGATCGCTACCTGCCCTTCCTGACCACCACGAAGGTACTGATGGCGGCGGTGCGCAGGGGAGTGGGTCGCGAGGAAGCCCACGAGGCCATCAAGGAACACGCGGTCGCCGTCGCGCTGGAGATGCGCCACGGCATGAGGACCAACGATCTCCTCGACCGCCTCGCCGCCGACCCCCGCCTCAGGTTGACCCGCGACGAACTGGGTGCGCTGGTCACCGACCCCCTCGACCTGGCAGGCACCGCCGGGGCGCAGGTGGCGCGGATCGCGGAGGAGGTCGCGGAAATCACGGCGACCCACCCGGAGGCGGCCGCCTACCGCCCGGGAGCCGTGCTGTAGGGAAAAACCCCGCATTTAAAAGGCCCATTCACAGCCACCCTCAACCGCGCTCTGACCATGGATTTTACCGATCGACGCGTCGCCTGTGAATAAGCCTCATTCCGTGACGGCCGTCTCGTCTTGAGTACTCTCCCAGGCGCGAATCGCGCCGTGGAGACGAACCGAAATCGCCACGCATCCCAGGAAACACAGCCCAGACACGTAGAACGGGACCCGCAGATCCAGTGTCGCAGCCATCCAGCCACCCGCAGCCGCCCCGGTCGCAATGCCAAGATAGCTCAGCAGCCGTCCCGCAGACCCGATTCGTCCCAACAGGTCCTGCGGAATGATCTTCTGTCGAACCGAGCCGGCGAGCACACTCCAGACCACCGCATGACAGATGTACGCGGCCATCGCTACTGCTGCAACGAAGGTGTTCGAAGTGGCTCCGCAGATGGTGATCGAGACAGCCCCCAGAAACAGAGCCAGGACGATGCTGGTGCCGTACCCGAATCGCTGACGGAGCCGTGGCGAAACGAAGCTCCCCAGGAGCCCACCCAACGCCGAGAAAGACATCATGAGTCCGTAGCCTCCGCTGTCCAGCCCAAGGATGCGTTGAGCGAAAACAACGAGGAACGAGAAAGGCAGGCTGTAGGCGACGCTCGCTAACCCGTTGATCGCGACCAGGCCAGCGACGATCTCGTTCCTGCGGAGCCACGCCAGGCCCGTACTCAGATCGTTCCAGATGGATGTACGTTCCGCACCAGCCTCACTACCTCGGTACGGTCCCCGTAGGAGGAAGAAGGCCAGGGAGGCGACGCCGCAGGCAAAGGAACTAGCCCCAATGGGCAGTGCGGCGGCCACCGCGAACAGGAAACTTCCCAACGGGGGCCCAACGAATTCATCAATGACGAGCTGAGCGCCGGTGATCTGCGAGTTCGCCCGATCGAGTTCCTTGGCCGGAATGATTGACGGGAGTACAGAGAACACTGCCGTGTCGGATGTGGTCTCGACCAGCGCCACTGCGGCGTAGATGATGTAGAGAAGGGGTAGATTCACGGCACCTTTTACCAACAGGATGGCGAGGGCGCCGTAGGCGAGGAATCGCAAGAGATTCGCCACGTACAGCAGATGACGGCGATCAAAGCGGTCGATCATGACGCCGATACCGAGCACCGCACCGATCCGGGGAACCGTGTAGGCAACAGTCAGGCCGGAGACGGCCAACGGATCTTTGCTCAGCGCAGTGGCAATCAGGGGCATGGCGATGAATACCAGTCCATCGCTGAGGTTGGATGCCGCGTTCCCGACCCACAGCTTGCGGTATTCAAGGTTGCTCACGAAGGTTCCGATGCTCTCGGCATGTTCACGTCCTCTTCAAGCCGGGCTGCTATAGGTTTTGTGGAGGGTGGCGAAAATCTGGATTGTGGTTTGAGCTGCCGTCTCGGTTTGTCTCCTATTCCTGGTGGACTTCGTTCGGGGTGCGGTATCCGATTGTGGATTGAAGCCTGGTTTGATTGCAGTCGGTGTTCAATCCATGATGCTGCGTCCTTGGGGCTTATTCACGGGGTTTTTGAATTTCCCCAAGTGGCGTTTTGTCTCGAGGGAGTGTGGGGACGGCTTGCCTGATCTGAGACAATTCAAAGTGTCCCGCCACAAAGAATCTCAGGAGAAAGACAAACCGCTGCCGTGAATGCTACCACAGGCCTTGACCGTGACCAGATCCTTGGTCCGTATGAACTGATCCACCCCCGTTCCGGAAACCTGTCCGGCAGCAGGGTCTCGTGCCCTGGGATTGTTCCGTCGCATCCAGGTCACTTTGTTGATGCTCGGGCACAATCTCACTCAGGAGTTGTTGGCCGACATTCACGCGGGTTTCCCAAACCACCGTCTCACGAGTGGTGGCGGTCTACACCCCCTTGATCGCCGAACTCCTCCAAGGCTGGGTGCCCGGCGTGGGGGACCTCGACCCGGACCGCCAGTACATCATCGACGGCACTCTGGCGCCCTGCTGGTCATGGTCGAAGCGTCCCGAACTGTACTCAGGAAAGCACCACACGACGAGGGTGGATCCGCGGGTGGCCGGACACCTCGCCTGGATCTCAAAACCATCAGTGGGCAGTTTTCATGATGCGAAGACCATCACGGATGCTTACTCACAGCCGTCCTCAAGTGTTGTCTGACCAGGGCTTCGCTGGCCGAGGCGTTGCCTGTGAACAAGCCTCAAGGGATACGCGATGGCCGCGGCAGTTGTTGTGGGTCCCTGACGCGATCGCTTGGAGCCATGTCAAAGTTGGCGACCGGAAGCGTCGGATCGCGCCACTCGTCGACGGGCTCGAGTAACCGTCACCATGAAGCGCGAAACCCGGCTCACCGACCGTCCGGAAGGCTGCCGAGCTCACTTCGCACCGCTACTGCCGCGCGCATCATCACTGTAACCCGGGCAGGATGTGGCTTCCTCAACGGGTCTGCTGTTTGGCTGTCGGATGGTTTCGACACGGGCTGCTCCTTCGTCGCGGCCCGGCTCAACCAGCTTCAGGGAGAGGACGTTCACGTGCTGGCTCAACCAGTTTCAGGGAGAGGACGTTCACGTGCTGGCTCAACCAGCTTGAGGGGCGGAAGTTGGTTGAGCCGACCTGCTCGCTTCCGGAAGAACACCCCCTTGGTTTCACCCCGCAACTCTTGGGTTTCCGTCACGTCTGCACCCTTGGAGGGTTAGCATTCCAAGACTGTCAGGAGTTCAGAGGAGCGTCATGAACCAGTCTTCCCAGAACACTAATCCAACCAAACCGGAACCTTCGGGTAGCGGGACCCCCGATTTCATGCTCGGTGAATCAACCAGTCAAGTGGGTGAAGCTTCCGAACCGGTCGGCGCGTCAACCGGATCCGCCGGTGCCACTACCGAGCAGTCCTGCCAGACGGACGAGGCAGCCACCTCCAACCGCTACCTGTATGCACCCGAACAGTCATCGTCCAGGTATGACCCCTACGCCGCGGGCCAGTTCCCGTCCCAACGCTGGGAGGACCCGAACAGCGACAGTGTCGCGAGCTGGGTCGGGGTCGTGCTCCTCATGGTCATCCCCTTGGTGAACCTCATCACGGTCCTGGTGATGGCGTTCTCGTCGAGTTTCTCGCGCGCCAAACAGAACTTCGCCCGCGCCATCCTGCTCGTGATCGGCATCTTGATAGGTGTGATGTTTCTCATCGGCCTGACCTCCGGGGCGCTGTTCAGGGTCGTACAGCGGTGACGTGGCGAAGGGGCTGTCGACCAGGTCTTGTCCGGTCGACAGCCCCTTCTGCCGGGAAGGTCACGAGGCAGCGGCGATGGCTTCCCGCCACTTCATGGGTTTACCGGTGCGCAGCAGGCCACGGTCGTAGATCCGGGCCGCGAACCAGACCGTCGCGACGGTGGTGAGGACGAGCAGCGCCAGTGAGGCGAAGGGCTCCCAGCCGGCGCTCTGGCCGAGGAAGATGCGCACCGGAACGGCGACCGGGGCGGAGAACGGAATGTAGCTCATCACCGTCATGGCCAGGGGATTGCTGGTGCCGACGGCGACGCCGAGATAGGGCAGCATCACGAGCCAGCTGAGGGGCTGCAGCGCGGTGTTGAGATCCTCGGTGCGGGAGACCAGCGCGGCGGCCGCCGCGTACAGGGCCGCGATCATGACGAACCCGAACAGGAACAGGACGACGAACCAGACGATGGGCCACACGAGGTCCGCCACCGGCAGGACGCTGCCGTTGATCGCCAGTCCCCCGAGGACAGTGGCCGCGATGGCGAGGATCTGCGCCAGTGCCGCGGCGGAGTTACCGATGATCTTCCCGGTGAGCAGTGCCCTCGAGGAGATGCTGGCCAGCAGGATCTCGACGATGCGCGTCTGCTTCTCCTCGACCACCGAGTTGGCGATGCCCATGCCGAAGACCATGGCCGCCATCATCCACACCATGCCGAAACCAATTCCCAGGAAATAGCGAAGAGCGGGATGCGGGGCGTTGGGGTCGAGCAGCTGAACGTTAGGGGACACCGACAGGGACGAGAGCAGGCCGGTGGGGGCGTCCCGCAGCGACAGCACCTCGATTCCCAGCGGGTTCGACGCGTCCGGAACCACGGCGGCCTTCGCGTCCTCGGAGAGCACGGCGCTGCGCGCCGCCTCCGGGTCCGCGACCTCGACCACGGTGACGTTCGGCAGGTTCCTGAGCCGCGGGGCGAGGTCCGCGGTGGTGGCGACGGTGGTGGCGCCGCCGTCCATCCACTTTCCGATCTGCGGGGTGAAAACGACGGCGAGGAACATGACGGCGAGGGTGATGAGCGTCGAGACGATGAACGACTTCGACATGCACCGCACCACGATTTCCCGCTTGGCGACGATACCGACGGTGCTCCAGAAGCTCTGACGGGTGGGGGTCTGGGTGTTCACTGGGCCATCTCCTTGTAGATCTCGTGCAGACTGCGGGTCACGCGCTGGAAGTTGCTGACGGTGCCGCGTTCCAGGGCGGCCACCAGGACACGGTTGGCGGTCTCCTCGTCGGGTGCCTGGAACCGGACGTAACCTCCGTCGAACTCGATCACCGGGACGACGTCACGCACCCAGCCGGTGTCGGCGTTCATCTCGAGATCCCACTCGTTGCCGGCGTTGGCGGCCTGGAGTTCGGCCCGGGTGCCGTTGGCGCGGATCTCACCCCGGGAGATGATCACGAGCTGGTCGCAGAGCCGTTCCACCACGTCGAGCTGGTGTGAGGAGAACAGGACGGGGGCGCCCGTGGCTGCGACCTCGCGGAGCACGTCGACGGTGATGTCCACCGAATCCGGGTCGAGACCAGAGAACGGTTCGTCCAGGACCAGGGCGCTGGGCCGGTGGATGAGGGCCGCAGCGATCTGCACCCGCTGCTGGTTGCCGAGCGACAGCGATTCCAGGGTGTCGGTGGGTTTGCCGTTGAGCTGGAGACGTTCCAGCAGCTCCAGGCCGTAGCGGCGCGCCTCGGCCGCGTCGCTGCCGTGCAGCTGGGCCAGGTAGACGAGCTGGTCGATGATCTTCATCTTCGGGTAGAGGCCGCGTTCCTCCGGCATGTAACCGATGGTGGCGCGCTGATCGGCGTTCATGGGTTGACCGTCGACCAGGACCTGTCCCTCATTGGCCGCCAGCACCCCAAGGATGATCCGCATGGTCGTGGTCTTGCCGGCCCCGTTGCCGCCGACGAAACCCGTCATGAGGCCGGGCCTGATGTCGAAGGAGACATCGTTCAACACATGCTTGTCACCGAAGAACCGGTGAACGTTCCGTACGCTGATCATGACCTCAACGCTACGGATTGGGACCCGGCCGGCGCTTCCCGCGGCAGGGGGAAATCCGTCCTCCCCCACGCGGGGGATACGAGATGGCGTAGTTCGCTTGCCCTCCTGACGGGACGCTTGTCTTGTGGTCGTATGCCTGCGCTACAGCGCAAGCGGACGACCACAAGACAAGCGTTCCCCTGGCTCGGTCGTGGCCTGGTTTCGACTCGACCCGCTCGCTGGTGAGCGCGGGTCAGCTCGAGCGGGGCACGAGACCGTTCTCGTAGGCCCAGATGACTGCGTTGATGCGGTCGCGCAAACCCAGTTTGGTGAGGATGTTGGACACGTGGGTCTTGACGGTTTCGGGGCTGACGAACATTTCGGCCGCAATCTCGGCGTTGCTGAGGCCGCGTGCCAGGTGCAGCAGGGTGTCGTGTTCGCGTTCCGTCAACACCCCTGCCGCGGCCCCGCCGGGGCAGTGGGGCTCCTGCCGGGGCGCGGTGAAGCGTTCGATGACCCGACGGGTGACCTGCGGCGACAGCAACCCCTCGCCGCGTCCCAGGGTCTGCACGGCCTCGATGAGTTTCTCGGCCTCCGCGGTTTTCAGCAGGAACCCCGACGCGCCCGCCTGGAGGGTCTCGAACAGGAAGTCGTCGCGGTCGAAGGTGGTCAGGATCAGCACGGCCGAGCCGCACCCCCGGGACGTGAGTTCGCGGGTCGCCTCGATCCCGTTCATCCGGGGCATCTGCACATCCATGCAGACCACGTCGGGGCGCAGTTCGAGGGCCAGTTCGACGCCCCGTGTGCCGTCGCTCGCCTCGCCCACCACCTCGATGCCGGGTTCGGTCTCCAGAATGGTCTTGAAGCCGGTGCGGATGAGGGGCTGGTCGTCGACCAGCAGGACCCGGATCATGCGGTCGCTCCCGCCGTCGGGATCTCGGCTCGCACCCGAAAACCACCCCGGGGTTTCGAACCGGCATCGAGGCTGCCCCCGAGGGCTGTCACCCGTTCCCGCATCCCGGTCAGTCCGGTGCCGGTGCCCGGGATGTTGCGTCGCATCCCGAAGCCGTCGTCCGAGACCTCCAATTCCACGGAATCCTTCCGGGAGCGCAGGCGAACGGCGACGCTGGCTGTCGGGCCGGCGTGCTTGGCGGCGTTGGTGAGGGCCTCCTGGGCCACCCGGTAGAGGGTTAGTTCCACCGCGGGGCTGAGGTTGGGTAGTTCCCCGATCGTCTCGTAGCTGACGCGTGCCTCCGCCAGTCGCGCGGACTCCACCAGGCCCGGTATGTCCTGCACTGTTGGCAGGCCCTCCTCCGTCGCGTCGGTCTCCCGCAGGGTGAACACCATCGAGCGCAGGTCGTTCACCGCCTGTCGTGCGCTGGCCTCGATCTGCTTCAGTGACTTCTCGGTGTGTTCCGGGTCCCTGCCCAACAGGCGTCGGGCGGCCGCGGCCTGCACCGACATGGTGGTGACGTGATGGGCGACGACGTCGTGCAGCTCGCGGGCGATCCGAAGTCTTTCTTCCTCGATGGCGCGGGTGATCAACTCGGCCTGCAGCGCCTTGACGTTCCTGTTGGCCTCGACCAGCTCTTGTCGTTCCAGGGCCTGCTGCCAGGCCCGGTCGCCGAAGACCCAGGCGCCCGCGAAGAAGGAGAGGTTGAACACCAGGTGGAAGGTGAACAGCGCTGCCAGGACGGTGGCGGAGGCGAACTGCACGTTCAGTTTTGCCGACCCCAGGTTGACCAGAATGCTCAGGCAGACGTTCAGCCCCATGACGATGCTGATGACGGTCCGGGTGGCCAGCGCCGCCCCGCGTCGGGCCGACCACGCCCCGATCGAGTAGAAAGACAGGAAGAGCGTGACCTGGGATGCGAAGAGATCCATCCCGGTGGTGTTGGGCAGGACGATGTAGAGCGCGGTGACGGCAATCCCGGAGGCCAGCGGGTGGCTTCGCCGCCAGATCAGGGGAAGAGGGAGCAGCAGACAACCGATCAGCTGGGTCTCAAGGGGCGTGGCGAAGGTCGTCGAGCCCAGGACGAAGGTCAGCCAGGCCATCAGGCATCCCCCCGCCACGGCCGCGGCGGTGACGATCAGGTCCTGCCTCAGCCAATTCTCGGGCAGTGTGCGTGAAGCCATGGAAGTGATGGTAAATGCTTCGCGAAAAACGGGAGCGCCTGTCTTGCGGTCGTACTAGCGTGCTAGTGTATTAATCACTTAATACAGCGATACGGGAGGCGGGTTCCGGTCCGCGGGGTCCGTGCCGTGACTCCGTACCGACGGCTGGCGCCGCTTTCCCGATCATTGCGAACTGTCCGGAAGGATCATCCCTTGCTGAAAACAGTGGATTTGTCGAAAAGATTCGGGGGGAACAATCTGGTGCTGGACGGGGTCTCCGTGGCCTTCGACGAGGCCTCCGTCACCGCGATCATGGGGCCGTCCGGGTCCGGGAAGACCACGCTGCTCCACTGCCTGTCGGGCATGCTCCGCGCCACATCCGGGAAGGTGCTCCTCGACGGCGTCGACATCACGGGGCTCGGGCGCAGAAGACTTGATGCGCTCAGGAGGACCTCCTTCGGTTTCATCTTCCAGGACTACAACCTGATCGACGCCCTGACCGCCGTCCAGAACGTGCGGTTGCCGTCGCTGTTCGGCGGAGCCGAGGTGACGGAGCCGCGGGCCCGGGAGATGCTCGCGCTGGTGGGCCTGTCAGGCCTGGAGAACCGGTACCCGGCCGAGCTGTCCGGCGGCCAGCGCCAGCGGGTCGCCATCGCGCGGGCGCTGGCCGCGGAACGCAGGGTGGTCTTCGCCGATGAGCCGACGGGGGCCCTGGACAGCGCATCACGGCGGGAGGTGCTGGAACATTTCGCCGCGCTCCCGGCGCTCGGGAGCACCGTCGTGGTCGTCACCCACGACCCGACCGTCGCCGCCGCGGCATCGCGAGTGCTCTTCCTGTACGACGGCGTGATCGTGGACGACCGCAGCGGTCTCGGGGCCCGCGACATCGCCGCCAGGCTCACCGATCTGGAGGCGCGCCCATGAGGGCCCTAGAGATGATCCACCTGTCGACGCGGCTGGTGGTGCGCCACCTGGGGTTGTACGCCGGATGTGCCTTCACCATCGCCGCCACGGCAGTGGTCACGGGCGCCGAGACGACCGTCGCTGCAGCTTTCGGCGATCCCGGACGGGTCTTCGCCGACGGCCTGGCCCGCGAGCAGGTGACGAAAACCGCGCAGCTGGCCGGCTGGCTGCTGACGGCGATGTGCGGACTGGCCATCGTCATCTCCGGTTTCCTGGTGTTCTCGGCCGTGAAGCAGGTCGTCTCGCTCCGGCAGCGGGAACTGGCGATGCTGCGCCTGGCCGGGGCCGGCCGGTGGCACGTCTGCGTCATGGCCTTCCTGGAATGCACGACGCTCGCCCTGGTGGCCTCCGCGCCGTCGGCACTGCTGGGAGGCGCGCTCGCCTCGCCCTTCTTCGAGATGCTGAAGACGGTCGGGATGTTCAGCAGGGTCGGGCTCGATACCTCCGTGCAGGTGCTTCCGATCGTGATGGTGACGGCGGTCCTGGTTCTCACCTCCGCCACGGCCGGCCTGCTGGCCGCGAGGAGTGCCACCCGGGGGGATCTGATCGGCAGCGCCGATCCGCTGTCCGGGCGAATGCGGCCCCTGCAGGTCGCGGGACGGCTGGTCGTGGCCGTAGCGTGCGTGTGCGCCGTGGCGCTGATCGGTCCGGACAGCGATGCGGGTCTGGCGATCCTGGTGCCGGTGATCGCGGTCGTGCCCCTGCTGGCCCTGGCTCCCTTCCTCGTGCCCGCGGTCACCTGGCTGGCCGGGAGGGTGCTGGCGCCCATCATGTCCGGTCCCGCCATGCTGGCGGCCGGGCGGGCCTCCAAGGACCGCCGCCGTTACGTCGGTGTCGCGATGCCGTTCATCCTCGCGGTCGGGCTGCTCGGTGGTTTCCACATCGGAAACGCGGTTGACGAGCATCGGACGTTCGGGGCGTACGGCGAGCTGCTCACCGCGACGGCCGTGGTGTCCGTGCCGGATGCGGCGAGCGCGGACCGGGCGGTGGATCTCATCGGCGGCAGCGCATCCACCATCGCGCGGCACACCTCCGCGATGCGGACCGTGACCGATCCCGCCGGGAATCTCGAACTGAAACGCCTGAACTTCGTCGACCCGGTGGCGTACGCGGAGCTGTGGAGCCAACAGGTGGTCTCCGGGGATCTCTCGCAGGCCGGGGGCAAGTCCATCGTCTCCGGTGAGAAGGGCGACGAGGTCGGTGACACCTACACCCTCGACGACGCGGCCGGGAAGCCGGTCACCCTGAGAGTGGTGGCGGTCGTCCGCGACCCCGTCAACGACGGTCTCTTCCTCGACTGGACGCAGCTCGCGGCAATGACCGGCGGCCGCGCCGGGCCGCCGACGGTCTTCGTGAACGGAACCAGCGACACCGGGGAGCTCGCCGGGAAACTCGATGAGAACTCGGTGGCGGGATCCGTCACGGACGTGCCCGGTTACGTGCGACGACGCCTGGAGGCCCGGCACGTCGCCACCGCCAATTCGAACATCGGCCTGTTCGGGACCATCTATCTGATGAGCCTGGTCGGCATGACCCAGATGGCCATCGCGTCGAACCTCGGACGTCGCCGCGAGTACTCCACCCTGCGCTCGCTCGGTGTCGGTCGTGGGGGAGTGATGGGAGTGGTCGCGGTGGAGGCGGTGATCCTGCTGGTCACCTCGGCGATCCTGATCCTCGGGACGCTGCTGGGGCTCGGCGCGCGATACGCGCTCGGCGACGCATCCCTGGTCGGACCCGCGATCATCGACGTGCTGCCGCAGACCCTCGGTGCCTTCGGTTTCATGAGTGCCTTTCTGATCGCAGGAAACGCTCTCGGTGCGTTCCTGGCGGCAGGAGACGATCCGGGACGGGCCTGACGGGTGGCCCTGCCCTCCCGCCGGAAACGCTTGTCTTCCCATCGTTTGCCTGCCCTCTTGCCGTTCGCCTGTCTTCCAGCCGGAAACGCTTGTCCTGTGGTCGTGTGCCTGCGCTACAGCGCAAGCACACGACTGCAAGGCAGGCGTTTCCCGCCGTCCGGCAGCGGAGCCTCTAGGCTGACGTCGTGAGCCAGTTCGAATCGCTTGGTCTGCCCCTCATCCACGCCGGGAAGGTGCGCGAGATGTACGCGCTGCCCGACGGTGACGTGCTGATGGTGGCCACCGACAACATCTCCGCCTTCGACCACGTCCTGCCCACCCCCATCCCCGGCAAGGGGGCCGTGCTCACGCAACTGTCGCTGTGGTGGTTCGAACGGCTGCGCGACCTGGTGCCCGACCACGTCGTCTCCGTGGACGTTCCCGACGCGGTCAGGGGCCGCTCCGTTGTCGTCGAAAAACTCGACATGGTGCCGGTCGAATGCGTGGCGCGCGGCTATCTCACCGGATCCGGCTGGGCCGAGTACCAGCGGTCACGGACGGTGTGCGGGGTGCCGCTGCCCGACGGGCTGCGTGACGGCGACAAGCTCCCGGCCCCGATCTTCACTCCCGCCATCAAGGCCGAGCTGGGGGAGCACGACGAGAACGTCGACCTCGCCACGATCGCCCGCCTCCACGGCGACGAGCTGGCCGCCCGGCTGCGCGACCTCACCCTCGAGGTGTACGCACGGGCCGAGCGGATCGCCGCCCGGCGGGGCATCATCCTGGCCGACACCAAGTTCGAGTTCGGGCGCCGCGACGACGGAACCCTCGTCCTGGCCGACGAGGTGCTGACCCCCGACTCGTCGCGGTTCTGGGACGCGGAACTGTGGAGGCCGGGGGAGTCGCTGCCCAGCTTCGACAAGCAGTACGTCCGCGACTGGCTGGCCGAGCAGTCCGGCTGGGACCGTGAGACGACCCCACCAGAGCTGCCCGCCGAGGTGGTCGAGGCCACCCGTGCCCGCTACGTCGAGGCCTACGAACGCCTGACCGGGCGGTCGTTCCGGGAGATTCCTGCCGTATGATCACTGAATGGTGCACCGGGACCATCTCGCGGCGCTGGCCCGCGAGACCGTCGAGATCATCGACCGCGGCTTCTACCTCAACGGCCGCGGTGAACGCGTCGAGCTGCGCGAACAGATCGAACGAGCCGTAGCAGGGACCGTGGAGTACGCCCCCGACGCCGAACTCCCGAACCCGGAGCCGAAACCCGGGAGAGTGCACGTCAAGGTGCAGCAGATGGGTACTTTCGAGGCCGCCCACCGGATACGGACGGCCGATCCGGTGGTCCTGAACTTCGCATCGGCCACACACCCGGGCGGGGGTTTCCTGCTGGGTGCGCAGGCGCAGGAGGAGGCCCTCGCCCGCGACAGCGCCCTCTACGCCTGTATCCGTGGCCGCGACATGTACCGCATCAACCGCGACCACGACCGGGCCTACAGTCACGCGATGATCTACTCGCCCGCTGTGCCGGTGTTCCGGGGCGGGGACGACTCCCTCATCGATGTGCCGTGGCTGACCGCCATCATCACCGCCCCGGCGCCCAACGCGGGAGTGGCGAAGTGGCGCACCCCGGGGGAGACGGCGCGGCTCGAGGATGCGCTGAGTGAACGCGCCCGCCGGGTGCTGGTCGTCGCACACGACCACGGCCACCGGAATCTGGTGCTCGGCGCCTGGGGCTGTGGGGTTTTCCGCAACGATCCCGGTTTCGTCGCCGCCACTTTCCGCGACCTGTTGGCCGGTCCCTTCGCCGGGGCCTTCGACCTGGCGGTCTTCGCCATCCTCGACCGGACGAGGGAACAACGCGTGTTCGAACCCTTCCGCGCCGCCTTCACCTGACTCGGTTTTCAGGCGATCCGCAGGTTTTCCTTGGCCTGGTCGAGCATGGATCTGGCGTCGGCGTCGGCGTCCACCGCCCCACCCCAGTAGACGGACAGCCCAGCTGGGTTGCCGACATCCAGGGCGACGGCGTCGAAAACCGCCCCGCCGCCCGGCGCACGGGAATTGACGGAGTGAATCCGCACCCGGTGTCCCTGCCTGCCATCCACCGTGACGGCCTCCGAGACCAGCACCTCGTGGGATTCGTAACCCCCGAACCTGTTGCCGGTCAGGTGGCATTCGATGACCCGCCTGGCCGTGGTGGCCGGATCGGTGAACCCTTCGGATGCGGGGGCTCTGCCGATGGACAGGAAGGACGCCCAGGTGGAACCCGGGTACTGGTAGGTGCGGGCGGTGGCGTCGGTCAGCAGCCGGGAGATGGCCGTGGCGTTGGTTCCGCCCGACGGGGCGGGGACGCTGAGACCGGCGGCCGTCAACCGGGAGGCGTCCGCCGAGGGCACCGTCCTGATGTCGACCTGCGGGCAGGGCACCTGTTGTCCAGCGCTGGGATCTGGTGCCGTCGGGGACGGGGAAGGCGAATCCGGTGCCTTCTCGTTCCAAGCGCTGCCCGTCGGTTCGGTGGACACGGTGTCCGTGGGGGTGGTCGGTTGGAGGCCCCGGCCGAGCACGCTCCACGCCAGCAGCGCAACCGCGACGACCCCCACCGCCAGCACGACCCACATCACCCAGCCGCCCTTCCGGCCGGGGGAACCCGGCGTCGTCGCGGGTCGCCGGGGCTCGGGGGCGCCCTTCCACGCCTTGCCGTCCCAGTAACGCATTTGGTCTTCGGGATCCTTGGGATCCGGATACCAACCGGGCTGCGACATAACATGAAATTGTAGGACAAGACGGGTCTGGCCCGATAAGGTGCTGGCATGCCACGCGTCGTCGTCAACGTCATGCCCAAACCCGAGATCCTCGATCCGCAGGGCAAGGCGGTCACCGGTGCCCTCAAACGCATCGGGTTCGATGGAATGACCGTCCGCCAAGGCAAACGTTTTGAGGTGGAGGTGGACGGCGAGATCACCCCCGAGGTTCTGGAACGGGTTTCCCAGGCCGCGGAGAAACTGCTCGCCAACACCGTCATAGAGGCCTACGAAGTGGTGGCCGGTTGATGCCCCGCATCGGTGTTGTCACTTTCCCGGGGTCCCTCGACGACCATGACGCGCTGCGCGCCGTGAAGCTGTGCGGGGCCGAGGCCGTTCCGCTGTGGCACGGATCGGATTCCATCGACGGCGTGGATGCCATCATCCTCCCGGGTGGTTTCTCCTACGGCGACTACCTGCGCTGCGGGGCCATCGCGCGGTTCAGCCCAGTGATGGACACCGTCATCGACGCCGCGAAAAAGGGGCTGCCCGTGCTGGGGATCTGCAACGGGTTCCAGCTGCTCTGCGAGGCCCACCTTCTAGACGGAGCCATGATCCGCAACGTCGACCAGCACTTCATCTGCCGCGACGAGAGGCTCCGCGTCGAATCCATCGACACCACATGGACCTGTGGTTTCACCAAGGGCCAGGAAATCGTAATCACCCTGAAAAACGGCGAGGGAAACTACCAGGCCGCCCCCGAGACCCTGAAACGCCTCGAGGACAACGCCCAGGTGGTTTTCCGCTACCTCGACAACCCCAACGGGTCGGCCAACGACATCGCCGGCATCACCAATGAGCACGGTAACGTCGTCGGCTTGATGCCCCATCCCGAGCACAACGTCGAGGCGCTGACCGGGGCGTCGCTGGATGGTCGCAGGTTCTTCGAGTCGCTGATCCAATTTCTCACCGCCCGCGCCTGAGCGTCCTCGCCGGGCCCCTGTGAAGCGGCCCCGACCGGTGGCGCCGTGATCGTCTCGATCGCACGAAGCGGTTTTGCCCGCGTCCTCGTCGGTGGGACCACATACACTTGAAGACAAAAGTCATCGCGATTCTGAAGGAACCCCAACATGGCGAATCCCGTATTCAGCCGCAGTTCGGCTTTCAACCAGCCGTCTGCCTATCAGCAGCCGTACGGCTACCAGCAGCAGGGCTACGGCTACCAGCAACAGGGCTATGGCTACCAGCAGCAGCCCGGGTACATGCAGCCCCAACCGCAGACCACCGCGGGGGTCATGACCATGGACGACGTCCTGGCCAAGACCTCCATCACCCTGCTCGTGGTGTTCGCGGCCGCTGCGGCGACGTTCACGCTGCTGCCGCTCAGCCTCGTGTTCCCGGCGATGATCGTCGGTGGGCTCGGCGCTTTCGTAGTTTCCCTGCTCGTCGTGACCCGGCACAAGGTACCGGTGGCCGGTGTCCTGGTCTACTCCGCACTCGAGGGTCTGTTCATCGGCGGCATCTCGAAGTACTTCGAGGTGGCGTGGCCCGGCATCGTCGTTTCCGCTGTGCTGGCCACCTTCGTGACGGCGGCCGCCACCCTGGCCGTCTACAAGTTCTTCAACATCCGCGTCACCGCCAAGTTCCGCAAGATGGTGACCATCGGGACCATGGCCCTCGCGGGCGTCTTCCTGGTGAACTTCGTGCTCGCCATGTTCGGGATCAACACCGGGCTGCGGGCCGTGGGCAGCAACGCCGGCCTGCTGGCGATCGGTGTCTCGATCCTGGCCGTGTGCCTGGCCGTGTTCAACCTGGTGATGGACTTCGACTACGTCGAGCGCGGCATCGCATCCCAGGCCCCGGCCCAGGAGTCGTGGCGGGCGGCCTTCGCCATCACCGTCACCATGGTGTGGCTCTACATCGAGATCCTGCGAATCCTGTCCTACTTCAGGGATTGACCTGGTAAGCGGGCTGCTCCGGGACCCGGTGATCAGCGGCTCGGCAGGTGCTGGCTCAGCACCTGCCGAGCCGCTCGGGTCCAGGGGATCCTGCGCCAGGACTTCACCGGAACCCAGTCGGCCCGCGCCGTCGACCCTCCCAGGTCGTGGACACGGGGGCGGCTGGGTTTTTCACATGTCGCGGAGTAGATGATGCGCAGGGCGTGATAGTCCTCCAGGCCGCCGTTCGGGGCGCGGCCGATCCAGTGATCCGACTGAAGGGTCAGCAGCCGCCCGGGGACGACCTGCTGGCCCGTCTCCTCGTGGACCTCGCGCAGCAGGCCCGCCGTCGGTTCCTCGCCGGCGTCGAGACCGCCGCCCGGCAGGTTCCAGGCCCCGGGTGCCCCGGTGAGCCGAGACATAACCGTGCCCAGCAGGCCCCGCTCCGACAGCACGATGCCGTAGGCCCCGACCCGTTGGCGAATCAGAGGCACCTCATCGGTCCCCGGCTCCTCGTAGACCACCATCCTGTCGACGGGTGGGGTGTCAGCGGGTGAGACGGGGCGAACCTCCAGGGTGACCATGACGTCACCGTCACGACATTCCGCTCTCAAGGGCCGTCCGGCGATCCAACCGGCCCGGTACAGGGCGGCATCGGGATGTTCCCCGTGTCCGAGTACCAGCTCGATCACGGGGTCGTCGGTGAACAGACCAATCAGACGCACTTTGGCATCCTATTGGCCCGGCGGGTCCTTCCGCCCGTTTGGACAAGGGGACAAAGACCGCCCCGATGATGTATCACATCGGGTTTTTGCGCGATCAAACCAGCGGTTCGGTGGGCAGAAGTCGTGTTGCCGGTCCCGGTTCGTCCTCGGACAGGCGCCGGTCCGGATAGGCTGAACCGGTCAGGAGGAGGTTGCACATGGACTATCGCGACAGCGTGGACCTTTCCGGTTCGCACACCCAGCGGGCCTCGGGCGGCGGGGGCGGCGGGCGGATGGCCCTGGGCGGTGGCATCGGCGGGTTGGTGCTGATGCTGCTGGTCGTGTTCGTCGGTCCGCGTCTGGGCATCAACGTCTCCGATCTGCTTGGTTCCGGTTCGGGGCAGGACACCCGGCCGGCGGCGCAGGGCAGCGACCTCGAACACTGCAAACAGAAGGGCGTCAACGTCAACACCAACCGCGAGTGTCGATGGCTGCTCTACGAGAAGGTCATCCAGGACTACTGGTCGAAGACGACGCCGAACTACGAATACGCCACGGTGAAACTGTTCTCCGGAACCATCAGCACCGCCTGCGGGGTGGGGCAGACCGAGATGGGGCCGTTCTACTGTTCCGGGGACTCCACCGTCTACATCGACGACTCCTACGTCGGTCAGCTCCTCAAACAACTGGGTGCCTCGGGAGGTGACGCGGCCGAACTCTACATCGTCGCCCACGAGTTCGGGCATCACGTCCAGAACCTGGACGGAACCATGCGCAAGGTAAGGCGCGGCACCGGAGCTGATTCGTCGCAGGTGCGGCTCGAACTCCAGGCCGACTGCTACGCCGGGGTGGTGTTCAACCAGGTCATGAAGGACTCGAACTCGCCGATCAGGGCGGTCAGCAAGGACGACCTGCTGCGCATCGCGGACGCGGCTCGCTCCGTCGGCGACGACCACATCCAGAAACAGCAGGGCGGGTTCGTCAACCCCGAGTCGTGGACCCACGGCAGCTCCGAGCAGCGGCAGCGCTGGTTGAGCATCGGGTTCGAGTCCGGTAATCCTTCCTCCTGCAACACCTTCGACACCCAGGACCTGTGAGGCTGAATTGAGAATAGTCGCCCCCGAGCAGCTTGCCGCTGCTCTGCCCGAGCTGCCCGGAAACCCCCGCATCGTCACCCAGGGCAGCTTCGGCACCCCACGTGCCCTGCTCGGATTGCTGGACGAGGCCGTCCCCGAGTACCGGTTGTTCATCGTCAACGGGCTCGGCAGGCTGCCGGACCGTGAGGGGGTCCGGATCGAAACCACTTTTGTCGGTTCCGGGTTGCGCGGGAATCCCCGCGTCGACTACTACCCGGCGCGGTTGTCCACCACCCCCCAGCTGTTCCGTGGCTCGCTGCCCCCGGATGTCGTCGCGGTGCAGACCTCGCGGGTCGTCGACGGGAAGGTCAGCCTCGGCATCGAGGTGCAGGTGCTGCCAGGCGCCATCGACGCCGCGAAACAGCGCGGCGCGATCCTGGTGGCGCAGATCAACGAGAACCTGCCGTTCATTCACGGCGACGGGGTGTTGTCGGTTGACGACATCGACCTGGCCGTCGAGATCGCCGAACCGGTGCCGGTGGCGCCCGAGGTCAGGATCGACGACGAATCCGCGGCGGTCGGGGAGAGACTCGCGGCGATGGTGCCCGACGGTGCCACGCTCCAACTCGGAATCGGTGCGCTGCCGGAGGCGGTGATGCAGGCGCTGCAGAACAGCCGCGGCCTCAGGGTGTGGACCGAGCTGATGGCCGATGGTTTCTTCGGGCTGCTGCGTTCCGGTGCCCTCGACGAGACCCACCCCATCACCGCGACCTTCGCCTACGGTTCCGAGGAGCTCTACGCCTGGGCCGACGACAACCCGCAGCTGCGGCTGCTGCGCTGCGAAACCACGAACAGCCCCGGGAACATCGCCAAGCAACCGGCGGTGACCAGCATCAACACCGCGCTGCAGGTCGACCTGTTCGGGGCCGTCAACGCCACCCGCGTCAACGACCGCATCATCTCCGGCACCGGAGGGCAGGCCGATTTCATCGTCGGGGCCCTGCAATCCCCGGGCGGGCAGGCGATCATCGCGTTGAAGTCGTGGCATCCGAAGGCCAACCGCTCCACCATCGTTCCCAAGCTGACGGAGCCCACGACGTCGCTGCAACCGTCCTGGGTGGTCACGGAACAAAACACCGCCCGCGTCTTCGGGGCCTCCCAGCGCGACCAGGCGCTGGGCCTGATCGAGGCGGCCAGACCGGAGGCCCGCGAGTCGCTGCGCACCGAGGCCGAGCGTATGGGGCTGCTCGGCTGAGGTAACCCGTCCCCATGGTTGGCTGAACCGGTCGTGTCGAACCCCCGTTCTGAAGCTGGTTGAGCCGGTCTGATCGCTCTGCGAGCTGGCCGTGTCGAAACCGTGGTGATTTTGTCCGGGGTGGTTCCGACTAGGGCTGCTCTTTCGTCGCGGCCCGTCTAAACCGGATTCGGGGAAAGGCGTTCGTGTGCTGGTCGGGCCGGGTCCTGGGACCTTCACTGTTTCAGTTGGTCCTCGGAGTATTCGGTGCCGTCGGGGTCCGTGAAGTGCACTCTGCCGCTGCAGTCGTAGCGGATGATCGGTGTTTTGCGCCTGTAGCGGTTGTCCACCTCGATCCTGCACTCCGCTTTGGAGCCGTGGTTGAATTTCTGGATCGAACGCGCCAGCACCAGTGCGTTGAGCTGGATCGGGTCGAATGGGGTGAGGGAGGACGTCTCCTTGAGTCTGGTCGTGTACACGGGCAGGGCGGCGGAGCGGATGCGTCGTTCGGTGATGCCGTTGTTCGCAGGCAGGTCGATCCAATAACCGGTGTTGGGACCGAACCCGATCTGTGTGGCGGCGCGGCTTCCAGCGATGACGGCCGCCAGGCCGTCGGTCAGGTCCGCCACGGACGTGTAACCGAGGTTGCGCACCGCGGTGCCGTCCTTCTCGAAAAACACTGTTTTCGTCTCGGGGGTGGTGGTGACGGTGAGATAGACCTCGCCGGAGCGCTGCTCAACAACCTGCAGGACCTTCTCCGTGCCGGTGGCCCCCATTCGAGTGGCGATGTCGAACAACTCGCTGATGTTTCCGAGTGGATAATCGGTGGGGCGGAAGGTGGTCTGTCCGAGGTACTGGATGTCGGATTCCGCGGGGGCTATCTGGTTGGCGCGCCAGCGCAGGGTGAACGGTTTCTGGTTTGTTTCCAGCACGGTGAGGGTCACCTCGGATGTGGAAACGTCGAGCTTCAGCGCGGGACGGTTGTTCGTGATTTCCATCATCCGCCGCACGATCTGCTTCGCGCCACCCTTGATGAGGTCCTGGGTGACGCTCATGGGAACCGGGAAGACCACCGTCGGTGACGAGGTGACGCCGGGCTCCGGCGTGGCGCTGTCGGAGGTGGTGGCGGAGGGGGCCCGGGTGGGTTCGGGATCCGAGGTGAAGGAGCATCCTACGAGCAGCACAACCATCGCGATGGCGATGGCGCGGCGCAGACTCACTGATCCAGCTTACTTTGGGCGGTGGTTCAGGCCGTAGTACCCAAGTTCCGATTCACGTCATCCTTTTGGACAAAGATAAAGTCGGGGACAGCTTTTCAGCCGCAATTGACTCCGGTGGCGTGGTTCGGGCAGTACCCTTCCGGATTCTTGTGGAGGTACTGCTGGTGCTCTTCTTCCGCGTAGTAGAAAGTGGCGCCGTTGGTGATCTCGGTGGTTATTTCACCGAATCCGGCCTCGGTCATGCGGACCTGGAAGGCGTCACGAGAGGTGACGGCGGCCTCGTGCTGGGTGGCGTCGACCGGGAAGATCGCGGACCGGTACTGGGTGCCGATGTCGTTGCCCTGCCGGAAACCCTGGGTCGGGTCGTGATTCTCCCAGAAGATCCTCAACAAACCCTCGTAGCCGATGCGCGACGGATTGAAGACTACCCGAACCGTTTCCGTGTGCCCGGTGCGGCCGGTGCAGGTCTCGCGATAGGTGGGGTTCGGGGTGATACCTCCCATGAACCCGACGGCGGTGTTGACCACGCCCTCGGTGGTCCAGAACAACCTTTCCTCACCCCAGTAGCACCCCATCGCGAAATAGGCGACCTCACAGCCCTCGGGGACCTCGTCCAGTCGCAGGCCGAGCACGGCGTGCCGGGGCATGGGGTCCAGAACCGGGACGTCGCGCCCGGGCAGGGCGTCGTCGGCGGTCACGAGCTGGGGGTTCCGGCGGCCGCTGAGCCACCCGAGGACGTCAATCTCCATGAAATTCAGTGTACGAGGCGCGTCTTCTTTGAAGCTGGTTGAGCCGGGCTGCGAGGAACGAGCAGCCCGTGTCGAAAACCACCGTTGGTAACCGAGAAGCAAACGCGGAGTTTCCCGGTTCTGCATCACGTAACGCACTCAACCCGCTATTTGGCGGCCAAATCGGGGTTGAGTGCTGCGCAACTGGGTGAATTGACCTTGGGGCAGGGGTCCTCAGCGGCCATAGTGGTACCGGCATGCGGCAATCTGGACCTCGGTGTCGGTGATCCGGTAGACCAGCCGATGCTCCTCAGTGATACGCCGGGACCAGTAGCCGGAGAGTTGGTATCGCAGCGCCTCCGGTTTGCCCAGTTCCTCATTTCCGTTGCGAGCGATGTCCCGGATCAGGGAGTTGATTCTCTTGAGGGTCCGGCGGTCCTGGGTTTGCCACCAGAGGTAGTCCTCCCACGCTTCGTCGGCCCAGCAGATCCGCATCTCAGTGGTCGTCGAGGAGGTCGTGCGGGATGCCGTCGTTCCTGTCGAGCTGTTCCATGGCGCTGGCCAGCCGCTGGGCGTTGGCGGGCGAACGCAACAGGTAGGCGGTCTCGCGAAGGGACTGGTACTCCTCCAGGGAGACGATCACGACGGGTTCGTGTCCCACCCGGGTGATGATGATCTCCTCGCGATTGTTCACGACCTCGTCGAGGACCGCTGCGTAGTTGGCCCGGGACTCGGTGTACGACATGGTCTTCACGGCCACCTCCTGTACGGGGAAGTGTACAAGACCTCTTGGGGGGCGGCCCGACGGGGAGGGCTCGGGGTGGTTCGTCATGGCTGGATGGGGGATGCGGTCAGGGGTTTCGCCGATGCATCGATGGTCGTGCCCGGTTGAGGATTGGATTGTCCGGGATGTTCGAGGTGCGGCGTGCGACAGCGGTGATGAAAACCAGCAGCACCTGAGTGAGGATTGCCGATGGGTGCGTCCTCGCGGGGTGCGGATCTGATTCGTCCTGTGGCATCCGCTTGGGGAC
Organism: Arachnia propionica; assembly: GCF_900637725.1. GTDB lineage: Bacteria > Actinomycetota > Actinomycetes > Propionibacteriales > Propionibacteriaceae > Arachnia > Arachnia propionica. The sequence goes on from NZ_LR134406.1 coordinate 557,163, forward strand.
GGTTGTGGATCGCAGATCGTGGATGGTTTCCTCTCCGATCCCACGGCGGTTCCCGGGCAAGAGAGATGATGAGAAGGAGCAGGAATGAGGGTACTTGGGCGCGTGGCTGCTGTGTGTCTCGTCGTCGTGACGGTGTTGCTGGGTGCGTGTGGTTCGGGATCGCCGACTGCTCAGATGCCTCACGTCACAGCCCCCGACGGAAAGCATGAACTGACCAAGGCGGATGTGGATGCCTGGCTGGATGGGAAGATCCCGGATGCCTTGAGCAATGGGAAGATCCCTGGGGCGGTTGTGACGGTCGTTCACGACGGTCAGGTGGTGACGAATCGGGGTTATGGCTATGCCGATACCGGTGCTGATGGCGCGGAGCCGAAGCCGGTGGAAGCGGAACGGACCTTGTTCCGGTGGGCCTCCATCTCGAAGATTCCCACCTCGATCGCGGTGATGCAGCTCGTGGAGCAGGGAAAGATCGATCTCGACGCCGACATCAGCACCTACGTTGATGTGAAGATCGACCGGAAATTCCCGGGGGACATCACCGTGAGGCATCTTCTCACCCACACCGCAGGATTCGAGGAGACATACGCTTCCTGGCACGAGTTCGACTTCGATGTCTATGTCACGCAGAAGGCCCCGAAGCAGGTTTTCGCTCCGGGAACCACTCCCGCTTATTCGAATTACGGCATGTCTCTGGCCGGGTACATCGTCCAGCAGGTCAGTGGCGAGAGATTCCCCGAATACGTGCGGCGACACGTTCTGGAACCTGTGGGCATGGACACCGCCACCTACGAACAGCCTCTCCCCGAGGCCCTGGCGCCTCGGCTGGCCAAAGGGTATGACTCCAATGGCCGGGCGTTGCCCTTCGAGTTCATGGGCGATGCCCCCGCCGGGAGGTTGACTGGTTCGGGTGCGGATGCCGGACGGTTCCTGATGGCCCAGCTGCAACGCTCGCCCGAGGTGCTGCAACCGGCCACGTGGGAGCAGATGTGGTCTTCTGGGCTGGGGCCTGAATCGCTGGGTAATCTTTCCAAGGCCAGTTTCATGGGACTGGGATATTACGACAAGAGTCGTAACGGTCATCGGATCGTCGGGCATGGCGGTGATCTGACGAGCGGCTACCACAGCGATTTCCAGATCTATCCGGACGATGGCACCGGGATTTTCATTTCATTCAACGGCGACGGTCCCAGAACCTCCGATCTGCGTGCGGATCTGATGAAGGGGTTCTCTGATCGCTACTATCCGAGCGGCGGGGAACAACTGCCCCAGGTATCGCCTGATGAGGCCAGGCCCTACGCCCAGCAGGTTTCGGGAACCTACCAGTCCACCCGCACCTTCTTCTCCACATTCGTTGCCGCATGGGAGCCGGCTGTGCGAAAAATCACCATCACCGCCGCGGAGAATGGGCATTTGAGGATCGGCACGGATGAGTACGTGATGGTCGAGCCGTGGGTGTGGCAGAAGACCGATGGCTCCGCCCGGATCGCGGCGCAGGTTGAGGACGGCAGGGTGGTGCGAATCGGAGCAACCATTGGTTCCTACATTCCGCAAACCCTCGCACAGCAGGCCTTGCTGCCGGTGCTGGTTGGTTCTTCTCTGGTGTTGGTGGTGGTCATCGTGGCCTGGCCCATTGGGGCGCTGCGTCGGCGCTGGGCCATTCGCGACGGGCGACGGGCATCCGATCCGCTGCCCTGGGCAGGCCGTGCGGCGCGTATCGGTGCCGTCGCTGCGGTTGGTGCCGTGGTCGCATGGGTGTTGTATCTCGTCAAGCTCGTCAGCGCTCTCGATCCCAGACTGGTAACGAATCTGGCGGTGCGACCCATCCAGGTGCTTCAGCTGCTCGGCGTGGTGGCGATCATTCCCGCAGGGATGGATCTCTTCGGTGCCGTGAAGCGCCGGGCCGGATGGCGCCGGGTCGCGATGGCCTCGCTCCTGCTGCTCGGTCTGGCCGCGATGGCCTGGTGGGTCTGGACGGGCAACGTCTTGTCCCTGAGCATTGGGATCTGAACGGATGCGGAAGAACGGCGCCGCGCACACCCCGTCGTGGAAGTTGCCGCGAGACCGTCGCCGTGGAGACTCGCGACCCCCCGACGTGGTGTGCATGGACCTGCGGTGGAACCGGTTCTCAGGTGTTGTTGAGGTCCCAGTTGATGGGGTCGGCGCCCTGCGACACGAGGGCCTCGTTCGCGCGGCTGAACGGTTTCGACCCGAAGAACCCGTTGCGCGCTGACAGCGGCGATGGGTGGGCGCTGGCGATGACGGGGGTCTGGCCTAGCAGGGAACGGGTGGACTGCGCGTCGCGACCCCACAGGATCGCCACCAGCGGGCCGCCGTGCTCCGCGAGGGCGGTGATGGCGGCGGTGGTGACGGCCTCCCAGCCCTTGCCGCGGTGCGATCCCGCCTTGCCGGGGGAGACGGTCAGCACTCGGTTCAGCAGCAGGACGCCCTGCTCGAACCAGGCGCTCAGGTCGCCGTGCGGGGCGGGTGGGATACCGAGGTCGGCGTTGAGTTCCTGGTAGATGTTCTGCAGGCTGCGGGGGATGGGGCGCACGTCGGGGGCGACGGAGAACGACAGCCCGACCGCGTGCCCCGGGGTCGGATACGGGTCCTGCCCGACGATCAGCACCCGCACGTCGGCCAGCGGTCGGCTGAAGGCGCGCAGCACGTTGTCGCCGGCGGGCAGGTAGCTGCGTCCCTCCGCGAGTTCCTGGCGGAGAAAATCTCCCATGGCGTGGATCTGGTCCTCGACGTCGGCCAGGGCCTCGGCCCAGTCGGGGGCGATGAGTTCTTTAAGGGGGCGTGCCATGGCGTCACTCTAGCGAGACCTAACCTCCGAAACCGGTCCAGCCGGACCGCGACGAATTCCCGGACGCCGGTTGAGCCAGCACGTGAGCGGAGCGAACGGCTGAGTCGAAACCACTCCTTTTCCCGCCCTCCGTCCCATGCACGAATAGCGGAGGTTCGACGGCCCAACGTCGGCGGGTTCAGGGGGTGGCGATGATGGTGTGGGACTTCTTGAAGCTGGTTGAGCCGGGTCGCGACGAAGGAGCGGCCCGTGTTGAAACCATCTGGAAGTCTAGAAGCAGGCCCGGCCACAAGTCCCCGGGCATGCGTGGGATGGTTTCGAGACGCCCTGCTCGCAGACCGGACCGGCCGGCTTCGAGAATTGGATTCCGGGACCTCCGGGGGTAACCTACGGAGGCGTAAGTTACGGAAGCGTAGGTTCGTGATGATTGCTGTAGCCGACAAACCCGAAGAAGACGTTGCCGTCGCTGCCGACGACGGGAAACGACCCCGCAAACCCCTCATGCGGGGCTGGCTGCACCTGGGCTTCGCGCCCGCTCTGCTGATCGCCGGCCTGGTGCTGACGGCCTTGGCTCCGACCCTTCCCGGGCGCATCGGCTGCGCCGTGTGGACCCTGAGCGGGGTGCAGCTGTTCGGCACCTCGGCCGCCTATCACCGCGGAAACTGGAACGAGCCGACGATGGCGGTGTTCCGTCGTCTCGACCACTCCAACATCTTCGTCTTCATCGCCGGCACCTACACCCCGCTGACCCTCACCCTCCTCGACGGTGGCTCCCGGTGGTTGCTGCTGGGGTTGATCTGGGGGATCGCGGCCTTCGGGATCGTCTTCAGGATCTGCTGGGTGGGTGCGCCGCGCTGGCTGTACACGCTGCTCTACGTCGCCATGGGGTGGGCGGCCCTCGGGTGGCTGGGTGAGTTCTGGACCGCGGGAGGTCCCGCGGTGGTGCTGCTGATGCTTGCCGGCGGCCTGGTCTACTCGCTCGGGGCGCTGGCTTACGGCACCCGTCGCCCGCGTCTCAACCCCCGCCTCTTCGGATTCCACGAGGTCTTCCACGCCTGCACCATCGCGGCCGCCGTCTGTCACGGGGTAGCAATCGGACTGGCGGTGTTCTGAACCGGGATGAAATGCGGTTCCTGTGCTGACAACGCGGCCCATCGCGCGTGGGAGGACGACGCCATCTGGCAGCTGATCGGTGGCGTACTAGGAACCGAGGAACAGGGGGCGGCGAAACGTTTCTCGACTCCACACCGTTAGAAACGGGAGAGCAGAAAAAGGCGCCACACCTCCGGCAGGAGCGCGAATACCGTCAGCAGTGCTGCGATCGCCGCGATGATGGCGAGGTAATCGATCCACTTCACCACCAGATAGGGATCGTTTCCCTGCCGGGTGCGGCAGAAGAACCACAGCGCCGAGATCAGCATCGCCGCGATGCCTGCGCCTCCCAGAACCCACATGCTCGCGGGCCAGGTCACCGACAGGCTCGCCAACGGTCCCGCAGACCTCACCACCGGTCCGAGCAGGGTGGCTCCCAGAGCGACGGCGCCCGCGATCATCCCGGCAGCCGCGAAACGGACCTTCTGCGAGGTGACGAGGAAATCCCTGAGCCTTTCCTCTTTCCTCATGACGCGTCGATGCGCCGCCACGGGCCGGTTGATGCCAAAGGTGCAACTCCAGATCCAGACCAAACCGAGCGAGCCGATGGTCAGCTCGGCCAAAGGTATGAAGAAGGGCGGCAGCAAGGGGTGGGATTTGTAGCTGCTGGTCGGGCGCGACCGACCGGCCTCCGCCAAAGCCTCGGGGAAGTAGAGCATCGCCAACAACGACGCGAGACACATCGGGAGGCTGAGCCAGGTGAGGGGAATCCACCGTGTCCAGCGTCGGACCGGTGAATCCAGCTCGGGAGGTATCAGCAGTTCACGGAGGGCTTCGAGTGCCCGCCACCCTGAGAAGGCTGCGAGCCCGAGCTGAACGTGACGAAACGTGACGAGCTCATATCCCCCGCGGAACAGGCTCCGGTAGTCGAGGAACCACAGGCAGACCCCCGCCACGGCACCCCAGATCACGAGGGAGCCCAGCAGGCTTGTCAAGGTGCGGTTCAGGTCCATTCCCTCGTGTGCTTCCTGACCGCCCGGGAGAGGAGGGCGGGTCATGCCCGATGCCAGAGGGGGGTTTTCAGCTCGGTGTAGTCGGTCACCGGGTCGAAGCAGCGTTGTCCGCGGCACACGTACACGGCCCGTTTCCCGCGGCCCTCAAGCCAGGATCCGAAACCCTCCGCACCCGCTGGGGCTGTCAGGATCACCGACCCCGCCGGCGCCAGCCGCCAGGCAGCCCGGGCCAGCTCGTCGAACGGATCGTCGGAGGCGACGACGACCATCGCGGGTTTCAGGCCGCGGCGGGCCTCGTCGGCGATCATCAGGTCCTCCAGGGCGGAGCCCGCGAACCGGGGGTTCTCCGCCACGGTCGCCCAGGTGGTGGCGGCCGCCTCGTCGGCCCGTCCCAGCAGGTCGGGGCGCTCCGCCAGCAACCCCACCCGTCGCAGCGCCCGCACCAGAGCGCTCGTCCCGGACGGGGTGACGTTGTCGGTCAGGGACCGCGGGCGCACGAACAACTCACCCGCCGCCGCGTCGAAGAACCCGCCGTCACCGGCCCCGAAAAGCTCCACCGCCCGGTCGCAGAGGACCTCGGCGTGACGCAGCCAGGTGGCCTCCCCCGTCGCCCCGGCAAGCGCGGCGAGGGCATCGGCCAAGGTGCCGTGGTCCTCGGCGGTCGCGGGCGAATCGTCGACCTGCCCCGCCAGCGACGAGTGCCGCAGCTCGCCGTCCACCAGGTGCGTGCCCACCAGGTAGCGGGCCGCGTCCAGGGCCAGTTCCAGCCAGTGCGGCTCGTTCCAGATCAGGGCGCCCGTGACCAGCGACGAAATCGCCAGGGAGTTCCACGAGGTCACGATCAGGCAGTCCTTGGCGGGAGGGAACCGGCGCCCCCGCTCGGCCAGGAGCTTCCCGGAGACCTCCGCCAGCTTGTCGAAATCGGGGCGGCCGCGCAGCTGCAACGTCGAGAGCCCCTCACCGAAGGTGCCGCCTGCGGTGACGTGGAAAACCCGGGTGGCCCAGTCGCCGTCCTCCTCGCCCAGGGCGTCGATGATCAGCTCCGGCGACCACAGGTAGTGGATGCCCTCGAAGACGGCACCGCGGATGTCACAGGAATCGGCGTCCAGGCCTGCCATGAAGGCGCCGTTCTCGTCGCGCAGCTCCCGCTCCAGAAAACCGGCGATGCCGTAGGCGGTGCGTTCCAGCAGCGCCCGTAGTCCCGCGTCGTGGTCGGCGGTGCGACGCCAGCCGCGGATGTAGGTGCCCAGCAGCAGGGCGTTGTCGTCGAGCATCTTCTCGAAGTGCGGCACCACCCAGCCCGGATCGACGGCGTAGCGGTGGAAACCCCCGCCGATCTGGTCGCAGATGCCGCCTCGCGCCATCGTCTCCAGGCTGCGCTGAGCCAGCTCCAGGCTGCGGGCGTCGCCGCGCACCAGCAGCGCGTCCAACGCCGTCGCGGACGGGAACTTCGGGGCGGTCCCGAAACCGGCGTGGATCAGGTCGAAGTCGGCGGCGATCGTCTCTACGGCGGCGTGGACCTCGGGGGCGTCGTCCGTCAGGGGCGCCGTGGCGAGGGCCGCCAGATGCCCGGCCACCATGTCCGCACCCGCGACCAGGGTCTGCCGGTCGGTTTCCCAGGTGTCGGCCAGGGCCTGCAGCACCTGCGTGAACGACGGGCGTCCCGGCTGCGGTTCGGGCGGGAAGTAGGTACCCGTGAAGAACGGGCGGCCCTCCGGGGTGAGGAAAGCGGTCAGGGGCCAGCCGCCTGCGCCCTCGTTCATCAGCTGCGTGGCCGTCATGAACACCTGGTCCAGGACGGGATGCTGCTCGCGATCCACCTTGACCGGCACGAAATGGGCGTTGATGAACTCCGCCACCTCCGGGTTCTCGAACGATTCACTCCCCATCACGTGGCACCAGTGGCATGACGCGTAACCGATGCTGAGCAGGATCGGCCGGTCCGTCTCCACGGCGTGCGCCAACGCCTCGGGACCCCAGGGCCACCAGTCCACTGGCTGGTGGGCGTACTGGAGGAGGTGGTCGCTGGAGGAATCTGCGAGTCGGTTCGCCATGAGGGTCAAGCTTAGGGCGTTCGCGGAATCCGGGGCTGTCCTCTCTGAAGTTGGTTGAGCCGAGCTGCGACGAAGGAGTGGGCCCGTGTCGGGGCCGTCCTCTCTGAAGTTGGTTGAGCCGGGCTGCGACGAAGGAGTGGCCCGTGTCGAAACCATGCCGTGATCATCCAAAGGGTCCGTGAACAAGTCCCTATCCGGCCGCCAGATGGTTTCGACTCGCCCTGCTCGCTGACGCTCGCGGGTCGGTTCAGCCGGCTTGTGGAGGGGAGGGCGCTCGCGGGTCGGTTCAGCCGGCTTGTGGAGGGGAGGGCGCTCGCGGGTCGGCTCAGCCGGCTTGTGGAGGGGAAATGTGCGCCCACGGACAGAAGCCGGGGTGATGTACGGGACGGCTCCGCGGCCCGTCCGGGAACGTTTCGTGGAAGATTTGAACACGCTGTCACACTGGAGGCATGAGCACCCAGACCTTTGCTGATCGTCGGTCCCTGGAAGGGGCCAAGCCCGGTGTCGTGGTCGTCGGTGGTCTGCTCGCGCTCATGTGGGTGCTGGAGATCATCGACAGCGCGTCTTTCCACGCCTTGGACCAGCTCGGCATCATCGCCCGGAACATTGGGTCGTTGCCCCACATTTTCACAGCCCCGTGGCTTCACTTCGGTTTTCCGCACCTGATCAGCAACTCGGTGCCGTTTCTGATCCTCGGTCTGCTCACTTGGCTGGCTGGTCCGGGGCGCTGGCTGGCGGTGACCCTCATCACCGTCGTCACCTCCGGGTTGACCGTCTGGCTGATCGCACCCTCCAACACCATCACCCTGGGTGCCTCCGGCCTGGTGTTCGGATACCTCGCCTACCTGCTGGTGCGAGGTTTCTTCACCCGCAACATCTGGGAGATCGCGCTGTCGGTGGCCGTGTTCTTCTTCTACGGCTCGATCCTGCTGGGCGTGCTGCCCGGAGCGTCGGGGGTCTCGTGGCAGGGACACCTCGGCGGGGCCATCGGTGGTTTCATCGCCGCGAAGTTCCTCCACGGCAGCGACCCCGCCACCCAGCGGGTCTGACCCCGACACCGATGGCACGGTTTGCTGGCCTTACCACCGGTTTGCTGGCCGTATTGATGTTCGCTGGCCTCACAGCGCAGGCAAACGTGAACAAGGCCAGCAAACCCACGAGAAGGCCAGCAAATCCGTTACAAGGCCAGCAAAACCCGGGGAGCGGGCGGCTGGGCGGGGTGAGGGTCAGATGATGAACTCCGGTACCAGGGGAACCTCCCGCAACCCGGTGAACAGGTCATCCTCCGGGATCATCGTCGGCACCTTCGAGACCACCAGCTGGTAGTCCTCCGTCGGCCAGCCCGCCTGCTGGATCGCCAGCGGCACCGCGAACCACGGCCCTTCGGGGTCGATCTGCGTGGCGTGCGCCCGCAACGCATCGTCGCGCACCCCGAAGTACTGGGCGCAGTTGACGAACGTGGTCAGGCGGCCATCCGAGAACGGGTCCTCATCGCGGGCCGGGACGGGATGGCTGGAGGAGAGACCCTGCTCGTGCATCAACGCCTCCAGGGCCGCGAACCGGCGTCGGTGGAAACTCATGTGGTAGTACAGCTTCGCTGCCTGCCAGGCGGGGCCGTGTTCCGGCCACAGCGACGGATCCGCCGCCGCTTTGAACGCCTCGACAGTGATGCGGTGGCACTGGACGTGGTCGGGGTGCGGGTAGCCGCCGCGTTCGTCGTAGGTGGTCACGACGTGCGGACGGAAGTCGCGGATCACCTTGACCAGCCGTCCCGCGGCCACCGCGACGTCCTGCAGTGCGAAACACCCCTCGGGCAGCGGCGGCGGGGGATCGCCCTCGGGCAGGCCGGAATCGACGAAACCCAGCCACACCTGCTCGATCCCCAGGATCTCGCGGGCGCGGGCCATCTCAGCCGCCCTGACGGCGGGCAGGTTCTCGAGGATCCCGGGGTCGCCGGCCAGGGCCGGGTTGAGGATGTCGCCGCGCTCACCTCCGGTACAGGTCGCGACCATGACCTCCACGCCCTCCGCCACGTACTTGGCGGTTGTCGCGGCACCCTTGCTCGACTCGTCGTCGGGGTGGGCGTGCACGTGCAGCAGGCGCAATGGGCCCTTGGGGTGCGAGGTCATGGAAGACATTCTGGCGGGTCACCGGTGAAGTGGCCGAATCCGGCTCACCTCGGGTTGAAAAGGGCCGGTGCTAGCATGTCGGGATGTCCGAAACCAATGCCGAAACGGTGTGGCTCACCCAGGAGGCCCACGACAAGCTCGAGGCCGAACTCACCCACCTCAAAACAGTGGGTCGCCCCGAGGTGACCGCCAGGATTGCCGCCGCCCGTGAGGAGGGCGACCTCTCCGAGAACGGCGGCTACCACGCCGCCCGTGAGGAGCAGGGGCAGATGGAGGGGCGAATCCGCCAGCTCGAACACCTGCTGCGACGCGCCCAGGTGGGTGAGGCCCAGGGTGACCCCGACGAGGTCAGCCCCGGCCGCATCGTCACCGTCGCGTTCTTCGGCGACGATGACGACACGGATACCTTCCTGCTCGGGTCCAGGGAGATTCTCGGCACCGATTCCTCCGTGGATCAGGCCGTCTCCCCACAGTCGCCGCTCGGTGCCGCGGTGCTGGGCCATCGCGTGGGCGACGAGGTCAGCTACGCGGCCCCCAACGGCCGCACCATTTCGGTGACCATCAGGAAGGTCACCTCCTGACGAGACTTCTCAATCCAGTCCCGCGATCAGCTGGGCTGCCACCTCGGCGCTGATCTCACCGGTCGCCACCCGTGCCAGGATCTGTTCCTGCGGGGTGGCGGCTTTCGTTTCCCCTTGCTCGGCGGGGCCGGGCTCGCCGGACTGCGGTGGAGTGGGCTGGACGTCGGGATTCATACCCAGTTTCATCAGCAACGCGTCGAACCGGGCGCGCGCTGTCGGATAGGAGACCTGGAGGTGCTTCTCCACCTCGCGCAGGTTCCCGCGGGAAGTCAGGAAGACTCGCAGCAGCTCGTGCTCGGCGGCGTCGAGACGGTCATAGGGGGAGGACGCGAATTCGCCGGCCAGCTCGGAGCCGCAGTGCGTGCAGCCCTTCCGGATGATGATCAGGTCCTCGCCGCAGACGGGGCACTCGGCGGGGGCGCGGTACAGCTCGGAGGTCATGCAGGCACCTCGCTCTTCACGGTGGCCAGGCCCATCGTGACGGTCAGGTCGCACCGGGCCGAACCGTTGCCGAAGACCACCTCGTCGGCTCCGCCGTTGTCCTCGGGCCAGCGGATGTGCCCGAACTTCGCGTCGGCGTGCACCGTGACGCTGGAACCGGGTTTGAGGATCAGGGTCAGCGACCCGGACTCCACCTTCAACCTGGAACGCCCCAGGCTGATCGGGCCCTCGACGGTGACTCCCCCGGCCTGGCTGAGCAGGTCGGAGACCTCGACGACGTCGCTCAGGTGGCAGCCCCCGGCGGTCACCCGGACGCGCCCGAACCGGGGTGCCCCGGTGCTGCGCACGCCACCCGTGGTGGCCTCGACGTCGATGATCAGCTTCGGGTTGACCTTGACGAGCAGCTCCTTGCCGAGGCCGATGTCGCGGAGGTCGTCGAGGCTGCGGGGCGGGCGGATCAGGGAGAAACCGGTCAGGTTGGGGCCGAACTCTCCGGTGGAGCTGACCTCCATCACCTCGCCGTTGCGGCGCAGCACGTGTGGGCCCTCCACCGACAAGGTGGCGATCGACGAATCCCCCTCGATTCGCACGCGCCGCCCGACGGCAGTGATCGAGACCCGGGTCAGTCCGCCCGGTTTGCCCTTCGGGGCCTCCTCCTGTTTCGGGCCGGACTGGGTGGACCGGGATGTGTCACCGGTCTTGTTCTTGAGGGCGGATATTCGCCGGTTCGCCTCGGCGGTGTCGATGCGACCCGCCGCCAGATCGTCCAGGATGGAACTCAGATCAGGATTGGTCATGCAGTAATGGTAACTCATCCCTCACATTTTCGAAAGAGAACTTTGGATTCGTTGAAGTCGGGGGTGGGTTGCCGTGGATTGCGTGGGACGACGTGACCGTCCCGTGGGTGCCGCGTGTGGTGGATTTCGCCGCCGTCGGTTGCGGCGGCTATAGTTTGTTCGCGCTGCCGCCCTAGCTCAGTAGGCAGAGCGACGCTCTCGTAAAGCGTAGGTCACGGGTTCGATTCCCGTGGGCGGCTCACAGCTGGAAACGGCCCTTGGCAAGGCATGATGTCGAGTTGGGGGCCGTTCTTCTTCGCCGCCTCCGGACCGAGTCGCGTGCGGGTGCCGCGGTAGGTCGTAGACTTTGCCGCATGTCGGACAATCTGCCTCAACAGTCGCCACGGGTGCAGATGCGTGTGGGTGACGCCGAACGCGACTCGGTGCTCGGCGTGCTCCAGAACGCCTACGAGGCGGGGCAACTCGACATCGAGGAGTTCAACGAGCGGCAGCAGAGCTGTCTCGAGGCCCGGTACGTCGACGACCTGTCCGTTCTCGTCGCGGATCTGCCCGGGGGAACCGGGTGGACCCAGGCCGTTCCGAGCCCCGCGCGTGTTTCCGCGGCCCCCGTCGTGGCCCGGGACGCCAAGGTGGTGAACGCTCTCGCCTTCATGAGCGGCAAGGTGATCCGGCTGGATCCCGGCATGCCGTCGGTGAACAGCTTCGCCCTGTGGGGCGGTAATGAGATCCGCACCGAGGCGGTCATGGGTTCGGGGGCGGAGATCGAACTTACACTCAGTTCGATCATGGGCGGCCACACCGTCTACGTGCCACCCGGGGTGAGGGTCATCGACCAGAGCGTCAACATCATGGCCGGGGTCAGCATCACCGAGGAGGCCGATGGCGACGGTTCGAACGGCACCCTCGTCATCAAGGGCTTCAACTTCTGGGGCGGCACCTCAGTGATGCTGAGGAACCCCGAGAACTAACGAGTCGCCCCGGCCTCCGCAGCCGGCCCTCATGCGGATCCGGGTGAACCGGGTTCTTGTCATTCCCGTGGAACACACGCCTGTGGAGCACGCGGCATCCGGCTGATCGGTGGGATGGGTTTGATCACTCGTAGGTTCCCTCGAGCGTGGCCTGTTGCAGGACGTGCCCCTCGATCGCTTGCTTGAAACCCGCCAGGCGGGTCCGGGAGGGAAGACGCAGGTCGCAGTCCAGTGCGTAGACGGTGAAACGGTAGGTGTGGGTTTTGCCCCGGGGAGGTTTCGGGCCGCGGTACCTGTGCCATCCGTAGGCGGTTCCCTGGGTGATCCCGGTCGAGGGATTGACGCGGCCCGGTTCGATCGCGGCCGGTATTGAGTCCCCGGGAGGGATGTTCCACGCCAGCCAGTGGGCCATGGAACCGAACAGGGGATGGGTCAGGTCCTCCAGCGTCACCGCCAGAGTACGGGTGCCAGACACCAGACCGTCGAGCCCCAACTCGGGGGAGATGTCCTTGCCCCGTCCCGTGAAATCAGTCCTGAAACGTCCTTCGGAGTCGATGCACTCCGACCTGATGGTCAGTGTGGGGTTGTCTTTGGCGCTCATGCGTTTCATCCTAAGAAGCCCTCAAAAACTGGGGCGTGGGTCGTCCCGGAGAAATCCAACCAGGTGGCTTTCGTGTCCGCATCACCCGGGCCCGGCCCTCAGGTTCCGACGAGACGGGTGCCCGTCCATCCCTGCCCGAGCGCATCGGCGACCGCCAGGGCGAAATCGGTGTAGCCGATGGTGCGGCGGATGAATCCCGACTCGTCCCCGGACGGTCGCCACACCCGGTAGCCGCCGGTGGCCGGGGCTTCGGGGATGAAGGCGGGGGGTGGGATCAGATAGGCCCAGTGCCGACCCGCGTATCCTGCCTCCAGGTGGTCGCGCAGCTCGGCGTGGGCGCGGCCCCGCGGCAGTGTCCGGGCGGGGAAGGCCGACGACTGCCAGAACCTATGCTGGCCGGGCAGGTGCAGTGAACCTGCCCCGCCGACGGTCACGATCAGGGGTGGATGGGCGTCGGGAGCCGCGTTGAGGATGAGGCGGTGAAGATCGACCAGAGCTGTGGCGGGAATGTCCTCCCGGAGCCGGATCGCGTTCACCACGGCATCCATGTCGCGCATCGCCCGTTGCAGGCTTGCGATCGATGCCAGGTCAACCAGTGCAGTTCCGGCGATGCAGGCGTCCCCGGGGAGGCGGCTGCGATCAACTTTCGTGCGCAGCCCGGCGACGATCTCCACCCGGCCGGACAGGTGGGAGATCACGGCGGAACCAGAACGGCCCGTCGCGCCCAGCACGAGCACCCGTTTCATGCTGCGCCCTCGTTATTCCGGGAGACCAGGTGCGCGGAAAAGGTCACAAGAACGGCAGCCGTCCCCAGGAACATCGCAAGAATGAGCAGCAGGATCGGGAATCCGAGGTCAGCGGTCGCAAGGACCGGGCCGAGACTGGCGCCGATGAACAGGATGAAACCGTTGACCGCCATGCCGCTTCCCCGCCGAGGTGCCGCGGCCTGGCCGAACAGGTTGATCATGGCCGGTACCGCCAGTGCGATCCCGACGACGAAGAGGAGGCTGGTCGCTCCCAACCCGAGCAGCGACCCGGGGGTGAGTGCCTCCGCGGCGAGCCCCGCGGCGGCGATCAGGAATCCTGCCCGCGCGAGACCTGCGTCGCCTCCCAGGAGACGCCCCAGTGGACCTGCTGCCAAGGCTGCGAACATGCCTGGTAGGCCCGCCAGGCGGATCAGGAACATTGCCCCGGGATCGTGTCCTGAGGCCGTCAGGTGCAGGCCGAGGCCGGTGTACATGGCGACGAACGACAACAGGAGTGTCAGGTGTGCGCCGCACAGGCACAGCACATCACTCCGGGTGAGGAGCCGGGCGATGGCGAGAAACTGCTCTCCCGGGCCGCCGGTGACCCGGGTGCGGTGGTGCTCGCGTGTCAGCCAGGCGACCGCCAGGGCGCAGATCGTGAGCAGGCAGGTGCTGCCGAGGAACACCCATGGCCAACCGAACCGCTGGGTGATGGCCTGCGCGCCGATCTGCCCGGTGATCCCCGCTACGAGGAAGGCGGTGGACATGGCCCCGATGGCCGTTGCGCGGTGTCGGGGAGCCACCGCCTCGCTCAGGTAGGCCAGCGCGACCGGCGGAAAGCTGGAGGCCATCAGCCCCTGCGCCCCGCGAGCCAGGGCCAGGGCCAGAAGTGATGTGGTGAGCCCGCACGCGAGGGTCGCGAACACCAGAAGGCACAAGCCGATGAGCATGACCCGTCGGCGGCCGTAACGATCCGCAACTGGTCCCCACAGGAGGAACCCGACCGCGTAGCAGAGCCCGTAGCCGGTCGAGAGCGCGAAGGTCGCGCTGCCGCCCAGCGCCTCCCCGACCGGCGTCAGCAGGGGAATTGCCGCGTAGAGCTGGGACAGTACCGCCAGGGCCGTGACGACCAACGCGGTCACCGTCCCGAGGTCCGCCGGGAACTCGCTGCCACTGCGGTTCCCCGTGTCCTGCCGGGGTGGGGCGGTCGCGGCCGAGCGTGTGCGTGACATGATCCACCTCAATTCCAACGTTTACGTTGGAATTGAGCGTAGTACGGTTGTCCCGAAAGACCAACCCTCGCGTTGGAATGACACGGCAAGCGGGAACGAGTCATGGCCTGGGACACAGAAGCGACGAAACGCCGCATCCTCGACGCGGCTGTCGCCGAATTCGCCGCCCACGGGCTGGACGGCACCACCATCGAGCGGATCGCGGGAGTGGCCGGGGTCAACAAGGAACGCATCTACAACTACTTCGGTGGCAAACGCGACCTGTTCGCCCATGTGCTTCGCGACGAACTCGTCAAGGTCGCGCAAGCGGTGCCGGTGGAATCCTTCGCCACCGAGGACGTCGGGGAGTACGCGGGACGGGTCTACGACTATCACCTGGAGCATCCGGAGCTTGAACGTCTGCTGCGCTGGGAAGGGCTCGCTTTCGATGCGGGGAACCCCGACGACGAGCAGCGACTGGGGCTGTACAGGGACAAGACGGCCGCCGTCGAGGCAGGGCAGCGGGCAGGTAGCGTCGCCGAGGAGATCGATGCGGATCACATGATCTTCCTCATCCTGTCGCTCGCGGGGTGGTGGTCCTCCGTGCCGCAGGTGGCCCGCATGCTGACCGGCTCCGACACCGATGCGGAGCGTGCCAGACGCAGGGAATCAGTGGTGCGTGCGGCCCGCCGGATCGCCCGGCCGGATTGATCCCAGATGCCGTCGGACAGAAAGCCGAGTGCGTTTGACGAGCGGGAACGGCAAGATGGTACGCATGCCGGGCCTTCTTGATGACGAGCGCCGCCGGATCCTCGCGTTCTGGCGGCTGCTGGAGCTTTTCAGCCCGCAATTGATGCCCAGGCCGATGTCCCTGGCCGACGGGTCCGGGAGCGAGCAGGTGATCGAATGGACACCGCCGGGTTCGTTGCCGTGGGAAACCCTCTCCTCCTCGGGGGGAAGGGGCCCCGGAGCCTGGCGGCATCTCGTTTTTCTGGGGGTGTACCGGTTCAAGGACACCTACGACTGGCTACGCAAGATCTCGGGGGAGGAAACCGAACACACCGAACGCCCCGCGGGCAGGGGCGCCTGCATCGGTCTGATACTGGACGAGGACGGGCGGATCATCCCGGACTCCGCGGTGCTGTCGTCGTCGCTCTGGGCCGTCGGGAGAATCGCCCACGGACAGATCCCCAGGGTCGAATGGGTCGACGAGTTCGGTGCCGCGCAGACCCGGCTGGGGGAGATCATCAACTCCTTCGAGCGTGCCAGGCGCGCGAGCATCGAGGGGGAACTGCCGCCGCCCCAGGACGCCGACTCCCTGCGGGAACTGCTGCGCATCGTCCAGAAGACCTGGGGCATCGAGGGCGCCCGCGAACTGTCCATGGACCGGATCGTCGTGAGAAGCCAGTGGGTGGACGACCGGCGCAGCGAAGAAACCCCGGACCCCGACTTCCTGAACAGCTGCTTCCGCACGGAACTGGATGCCGTGATCGCGGAACTGGAAACCGACGAACGACCGGGAGCCGCGCTGCGCGCCTACCTGACCCGTGACAATGAACTCGACGAGACCGGGCGGGTGGACATCGCCGATCATCCCGATGCGATCGATGCCCTGACCCTGCCGGAACGGCTTCCCTCCGGACGCTGGCCCCGCGACCCGGAGCAGTCGCCGACCCTGAGACAGCAGTTCGTGACGAACCGCGCCCTGGACGACCTGGCGCCCGGACAGGGACTCATGGGCATCAACGCGGCACCCGGCGAGGACAGGACCGTCGTGCTGCGCGACATCCTGGCCGGCAACATCGTCGAACGCGCCCGGCGCCTGGCGTCGCTGTCGCACCCGATGGAGGCGTTCACCACCGAGGAGCACAGCTGGAAGGACGCGAAAGGATTCCAGCGCGTCGTCCTGCAGCTACGGGAGGAGTTCTGCGGATTCGAGACGGTGGTGATCTCCGAAAATGACGAGGCCGCCGCGGGATTCGCCGCGGAACTCACGGGCCGGGAGGCTCTGGGGCGGCCGTGGCGGGAATCGGCGGACTACTTCGCCGACATAGCGACCGCGATTCGTGACGGGGAAACAGCCGGTGGAAACCGGAAGGCAGGGGGTGCCTGGGGCATGGTCGCGGCCTGGCTGGGGGACAGGAAAACCCGGGAGGCGTTCAGGTCCGAGTACTGGTTCGACAAACCTGGCCCCGGCGACGGGGAGGCCGGGTCCGTCAGGATGCTGGGCAGGTTACGGGACTGGCGCGACGGCAAGGCCTCCCATCAGAGCTGGTGGCTGGCCAAACACGACTTCCACCAGGCCGAGAAGAAGGTGAAACGCCTGACCCGGATGATGATCGATGCCCGTGACGCGATGCTGAGCCATCAGGAGCTCGTGGAACGCGAACGTCTTCTGCGGGAACGCGTCCCGGAGGTGGCGAAGGAACTCGCCGCAGCTGAATCCGAGATGACGGCCAACGCCAAGGCGGAGGAACAGGCCAGGCGGAAGGTTTCGGAAACCACCACCGAGCACTACAGGACGCTCGCCTTCAAACCCGGGGCGACCGAGTTCGTGTTCACCCTCGGCAACTCCGCCCGGGAGTGGCGGAAGCAGCACGACGTGGCGGCAGCCGAACTTCAGAAGGCGGAGCAGGAGTACCAGCACAGGCTCGAACGCGGCGAGGAGCTGCGGGCCCGTTTCGAGAAACTGCGGATGGAGCAGGTCGAGATGGAACCGGAACTGGAGGGCATCGGGGCCGAACTGGACCAGTTGCGCCGCGAGATCAAGAAGAACCGGAGACGACTCGGCGAAAACTATCCCGACGAAGAATGGGTGGGCCAGAGGCGCGAACTCAACGCCCCGTGGCTGGAGGCCGAACTGCAGACCGCCCGCTCCGAGCTCTTCCTTGCCGCGATGCGCCTCCACGAGGACTTCCTGTCCGGGACCGCCGTTCGCATGGTGGGCGCGTTGGGGACCGCCGTCGACGTCGTCGCAGGAAGGGTTCCGGAGAACCTGGAACCCGAGAAGATACGGGCCGCCTGGCAGCTCTTCTTCCTGGCGGTCCCGGTGGTTGCCACCACCCGTGAGGGGTTCGCGGAGATGTTCGGCGAGTTCGGTCCCGAGGGCCTCGGGTGGGTGGTCGTCGACGTGGCGGACCGGGTCGCCCCGCCGCGTGTGCTGAAGGCCCTCCGGGTGGCCCGGAGAGCGCTCACCATCGGTGACTCAGCCGAACGCAGGACTGTCACGCTCCCGGACAGGGTGCTGGCCGGGATGGCCGACGCCTGCGGGGTCTCGGCCACCTGGGTGCCGCCCAGGGCATCGGCCCAGACCCTGTCGGACCGGGTCGCCAGGTTCGGCACCACCCTCGTTCACGGTGGGGAGGATGGGGAGAAGACGTGGGTGAGCATTCCGCTCGCCCACCGTCCCGCCGAGGCCCGGAACGACGGGGGAGCGGGTTAGGATCACCCAACTGATGGTTCAGGAGGATGCCATGACGTTTGTGAACATCACCGCGCTGAGGATCCCCGAAGGTGCGGGACCGGAGATCGAGAAACGGTTCGCGGCCCGCAGACGCGCGGTGGACGCGGCCGAGGGTTTCGAGGGTTTCGAATTGCTGCGTCCTCGGTTCGGTGAGGACCGTTACTTCGTCATCACCCGCTGGGACACCCGAGAACACTACGACGCCTGGGTGGCCGGCCGCGACACGAGCGCCCACGCCGACGACGAACGCCGCGGAATGTCCATTGAGCTGCTGGGATTCGAGGTCGTCCAGCACGACGAGTAGAACGAGCGGATCGCGACGACCACTCAGGTGACGGCGATGGCGTAGGTGCGCGTGGCGTCGTTGCAAGTGATGCCGTCGGGTTCGCAGTTCCTGACCGTCATGGTCGTGATTCCCGGGGAAACCCCGGTCAGGGTCAGCAACGCCTCTGCCGGGGCGTAACCGGGCATGGGGCCGGGCCGTTCGTCTGGAACAGAAGTGACAACAAGATGTGGGGCAGAAAATCATGCCCACCCTCTTCCTCCGGGACCGTGGCCGGGTTTTAAATGGTTTCGACACAGCCGTTCGCTTCGCTCACGTGCTGGTTCAACCAGCTTCAAGGAAGCGGTCCGCGATACGTTGTCGATCAGGCCTTCCGAGCCCCGGCTCGGCTGGCCTTGGTGGAGACGCGTAAAAAACCCGTGGAAGAACACGTTTACGCGGGTGAACGGGCTCGCGTGCGCATCCACGGGACCGGATCGATCGGACGTCTGTGAGACGTCACACTTCCGTAAGGATTTCTCCCTGTTCCGCGTCATCACGGCGGCGGAAGACTTCCGGGCATGAAGAAATACCTCCTGCCCCTGGCCCTGTCAGCCATCATCGTGCTCGGCGGCTGCTCCCAAGCGAACTCGTCCTCCGATGCCATGTCTTCCGCGAAGTCTCCCTCCTCGGCCACGTCGCACAGTGATTCGGCGTCCCAGTCCTACATCACCTACGACCAGTACCAGGCCTCCAAGGACAAGTACGCCGACTCGAAGGTAGTGCTGTTCTTCAACGCCAAGTGGTGCCCCGACTGCCGGGCCATCAACGAGGCGCTGACCTCCGATCCCGGGAAGATCCCCGCGAAGACCACCGTGGTGAGCGTCGACTACGACCAGCACACCGATCTGCGGCAACGCTACGGGGTGACGACGCAACACACCTTCGTGCAGATAGACACCAACGGCGAGAAGACACGCCAATGGGTCAGCACTTCGGTGGATGCCCTGCTCAAGGAACTCCAGGGCTGACTTCATGATCGTCACCGCTCTGCTCTCCCTGGTCGCAGGTGTCCTGACAGTGCTGGCGCCGTGCGTGTTGCCGTTCCTGCCGGTCATCGTCGGCGGAAGCCTGGGACACGGTTCCAGGCGCCGCCCCTACCTGATCGCGGCCTCGCTCGTCGTGTCGCTGCTGGTTTTCACACTACTGCTGAAAGCCAGCACCGCCTTCCTCAGCATCGATCCGCGCGTCTGGGCCATCGGGTCGGGCGTGCTGGTGATCCTGCTGGGGGTTGCGATGCTCTTCCCCGGTTTGTGGGCCCGGGTAGCCCGGTGGACCAAGCTGGAGGCTGCCCACGGCCTCCTCGGGAAGGCCCGCAACCAGCGCGGTGAAACCGCGGGGGCACTCCTGACCGGCGCCGCACTCGGGCCGGTGTTCAGCAGCTGCTCGCCAACCTACGCGTGGGTCATCGCGACGGTACTGCCCGCCAGTCCCGTCGCAGGCATGATCTACCTGGGTATTTACTGTGCGGGCATGGCGGGGGCGCTGCTGGGCATCTCCCTGGCGGGCCGCAGGCTCGTCGATCGGCTCGGCTGGGCCTCGAACCCGCGCGGCTGGTTCCAGCGTGCCATCGCGGCACTGTTCATCGTCGTGGGTCTGTTCGTTTCCACGGGCCTGGACAAGGCACTCCAGACCTGGGCCGTCGACAAGTTCCCTGCGCTCACGGCCTTCGAACAAGGACTCATCCCCCAGAGCAACGCGGCCCCCGGGGTGGCGGGCAATGCCGAACAACGGCAGCTCGGCCCGGCCCCGGAACTGGCCGGTATCTCCCACTGGGTCAACAGCAACCCCACCACCCTGGCCGACCTCAGGGGCAAGGTCGTGCTGGTTGACTTCTGGACCTACAGCTGTATCAACTGCATGCGCACCCAGCCCTACCTGAATGCCTGGTACGACCGCTACCGTGCCGCCGGACTGGAGATCATCGGCGTGCATGCGCCCGAGTTCACCTTCGAAAAAGTGCCGGAGAACGTCGAGAAGGCGGTGCGTGACGCGGGCATCAAGTACCCAGTGGCCCTGGACAACGACTTCGCCACCTGGCGCGCCTACCACAACCGGTACTGGCCCGCGAAATACCTGATCGACAAGGACGGCAACATCCGCTGGACGCACTTCGGCGAGGGCAGCTACGACGAAGCGGAGAAACAGATCCGCGACCTGCTCGGCGAAACCGGGGACAAGGCCGGGGTCACCGGGGAAACCACGCAGCCCACGCGGGGGCAGTCACCGGAAACCTACCTCGGTACCCGGCGCGCATCCGGTAACGAAACCCGGTTGGAGACCGGGGAACGCGACTACGGCCAGAACCCAGCGCCCGGTGCCACCAATCGGTGGAGCCTGTCCGGGAGCTGGACGGCCGGCGACGAATCGATCACCGCCGCCCGAGACGGGGCGCAACTGAACTATCGCTTCGCCGGGCGTGAGATGTTCCTGGTGATGGACGGTCCCGCAGGGGCGAAGGTGCGCGTCCAGGTCGAGGGCGGCGGTCCACCCGGTGGGGCCGACGTGCAGGGCGAGGAGGTGACGATCTCCGGTGCCCGCCTGTACCGGCTGGTGCGGCTGCCCGAGGCCACCCGGGGAACCACCGTCACCCTGACCTTCGACAAAGGCGTGAGCGCCAATGCATTCACATTCGGATGAGCAGCCCTACCCTGAGCCCATGGGAAACATCCTGCTCGTCGACGACGACCCGACCGTGCGCGGTGTGGTCTCCGACTACCTGCGTGCAGCCGGGCACAGCATCACCGAGGCATCCGACGGGATCAGCGCCCTGGGACTCGCCGACGGCTGCGACCTGGTGATCCTGGACCTCATGCTGCCCGGTATCGACGGCCTCGAGGTGTTCCGGCGGATCCGCTCCCGCGGGGTGGTCGCACCGGTGATCATGCTCACCGCCAAGGGCTCGGAGGCCGACCGGGTGCTGGGCCTGGAACTCGGCGCCGACGACTACCTGGCCAAACCGTTCAGCCCCCGCGAACTCGTGTTGAGGGTCAACGCGGTGCTGCGGCGACAGCAACCCCGGCCCGAACGGGAGATCATCACCGACGGCGACCTCATCCTCGACCTAACAGCCCGGAAGGCCACCCTCGCGGGCGAGACGCTGACGCTCACGCTCCGCGAGTTCGACCTGCTCGCCCACCTGGTAACCCATCCCGAGAAGGTCTTCTCCCGTGAGGAACTGATGCGCGTGGTGTGGGGCTGGGACGTCGGCGACGCATCCACGGTGACGGTGCACGTGCGGCGGTTGCGCGGGAAGGTGGAGCCCGACCCACAGCATCCCACCCGGCTGGTGACGGTGTGGGGTCGCGGATACCGGTGGGAGGCCTAGTGACCGGGCAGCTGCTGGTAGTCGCCGCCGTCACCCTGCTGGTGGGTCTGGGCTGCACCGCCATGACCCTGAGCGTGGCTAGGTGTTCCGTTCGCTGGGCCGCCCTGCTGAGCCCCATCACCGTCGTCGTGACCGTCGGGGTCGGGATGCTGGTCGGGGTGCGGCTGATGCTGATCGAATCGGTGGGGGTGCCGCTGCTGCTGCTCGCCGCCACCGTTCCCGCGGCCCTGCTGGCGGGTGTGCTGGTGGCGTTGCGCAGCCAGCGGGTGATCGCGGAGGCCGCGGCGGCGCTGGAACAGGAACGTCGCCGACGCGAGGTGGAGCAGGGCAGGCGCGAACTCATCGCGTGGCTGTCCCACGACCTGCGCACCCCGCTCGCCGGTATCAGGGCGATGGGCGAGGCGCTGGAGGACGGCATCGCCCCGGACCCCGCCAGCTACCACCGCGCCATCGTCGCGGAGGCCGAACGCACCGCCGCCATGGTCGACGACGTCCTGGCGCTGGCCGGGCTGCAGTCCGGCACCCTGGAGCTGAACTCCGAGACGGTGACCGTTAGCGACCTGGTCTCCGACCTCGTCGGCAACCTCACCCCGCTCGCCCTGCGCCGCGACGTGCGCCTCACGGGTTCCGTCGAGGGGGATTCCAGCGACGTCACGGGAGACGCGGGACTGCTGTCAAGGGCGCTGCAGAACATCATCGGAAACGCCATCGCCTACACCCGTCCCGGAACCGAGGTGACCGTGGTCGTCAGCGGCGGCGACGACACCGTGCGGGTGCAGGTCCGCGACGGCTGCGGCGGGTTGAGTCCGGAGGCCCTGGAGAAGTCCTTCACCGCGGGTTGGCGCGGCGACCGGGCCCGCACCCCTGGCGCTGGGTCGGGAAACGGACTCGGCCTGCCGATCGTCCGCACCATAGTCGCGGCCCATCGGGGCACCGTCGACCTGCGGAACCGGCCACCGGGCTGCGAGGTCACGATCGAACTGCCGAGAGCGGCTGTAGGGGCCAAAATCCACGAATGAGCCGGTTTGTGTCAGATGCGGACGGCAAGATGGAGGCATGCCCCGAACCAGCTTGGACAGTCAACGACAGATTCTCAGTTGCTGGTGGCTGCTGGAGATGTTCAACCCGCAGCCGATGCCGAAAACCACCCCTCTCGCCACCCGTCCGGAAAATCTGCATGTGATCGAGTGGACGCCGCGGGCGCCCCTGCCCTGGACATCACTACCGGCCCCGACCAAGAAGGATCTCGTCTGGCGGCACGAGGTCTATCTCGGACTGTACCGGCTCGAGGAAACATACGAATGGCTGCACAAGGCTTTCTACGACGACAACGATGCCTACGATCCACGGCCACCGGGGTGCAGCGCCTGCGTCGGTATGGTGGTGGATCAGGACGGGAAGCTGGTTCCCGGGTCCGCAGTGCTCTCCTCGGCCCTGTGGGCGGTTGGACGAATCGCCAACCAGTCCAGATCCGGGGAGAAGATCAACATCACGCTGGACTGGATGGAGAAATTCGCGGCTTCCCAGGAACGCCTCTGCAAAGAGTTCGACACCGTGGAGGGCAGGCGTCGTCAGGAAGCAGGGACACAAGAGCCCCCGGCCCAGGATCCCGGGTCCCTCGAAGATCTTGTGAAAACGGCTCACTGGGTCTGTGACATCAGCAAACTGCCCGACCTGGCCACCAACAGAATCCTCATCAAGAGCGTTCAGGTCAGCGACAGGAACGAGCAGGAACTGGAGTTCCTCAACAGCTTTTTCCTCGAAGACCTGGGCAGGGTGTGGCGAACAATCATCGACGGCGCCATTCCCGGGAGCGCACTGGAGGCGTATCTGACCAGGCCCTCGGACATCCGGGAGACGGACCGCGTGGACGTCATGGCCAGTCCTGAGGTCGTGACGAAAGGCGCCGGCATCGAGCGGCTGCCGCTCGGGCGATGGCCCACCAACCCTGCCCATTGCCTGGCGCTCAGCCAACAGTTCGCCGTCAACCAGGCCTTGGACGACCTGGCGACTACCCGCGGACTCATGGGTGTCAACGGACCGCCGGGAACGGGGAAGACAACCATGCTCCGTGACCTGCTGGCCGGGAATGTGGTGGAACGGGCCAGCCGCCTCGCCGGGCTGACACATCCGAGGCAGGCCTTCACTGGGACGGAACACCGCTGGCAGAATCCCAACGGTCGGAATTGCACGGTGCCTCAGCTGCGTCCCGAACTCACCGGCTTTGAGATGGTTGTCGCCTCCGCGAACAACGCCGCCGTCGAGAACGTCACCAACGAAATTCCGGCTCGCAACGCCATCAGCGACCCGTGGATCACCCGAGCCGACTATTTCGCGGAGATCGCGACATGCGTCCTGAGGGGAGCGACGCCAGTGGAACCGGGGAGTGAAGACGTGCCCGGTGCTCCTGCCCCCACTGAGGCCTGGGGGCTGGTGGCCGCCCGTCTCGGGAACAAGAAAAACCGTAACAGGTTCTGCTCCGAATTCTGGTTCGACAAAATGATCGCTAGAACCAAGGAACGGGATCCGGAAACTCCGAAGCGCATGCAAACCCGCCTCAAGGAATGGGCTGGTGGAATGGTTCCGGTACGTACCTGGGAACAGGCACGCGAGGAGTACCACCGGGCTGAGCGGCGGGTCCGGGACCTGATGGAGGAACGGTACCTGGCCGCGGAACGGCTGTCCATTCTTCCGGTGCAGGAGGGCCGGCAACGAGAGCTCCAGGCCAGGGTCAAGGCGCTCGAGGAGAACAGGAACGCCATCGGGGCGGAATTGCAGGACCTCCTGCGATACGTGAGCCGGGCGGAGGAAGAGGTACGAGACGCCGTGGCCAGGCGTGAACGGGAAATGGAGTCAAAACCCGGCCTCCTGGAGATCGTCTTCACCCTGGGACGGGCCATCCGGGAATGGCGAACACGATTCCAGGTGGTTTCCGATCAGCTGGACGAGGTTGAGAAAAGACACCAAAGCATCCGAGCCCATGAACAACGGCTCCGTGAACACCTGGCCGGAATCGGTAGGGAACACGTGGTCTGCGCCAATCAGCTGAACCAGGTGACGGATCAGGTGGTCGAGTTACGAGCGGAATGCGTCCGCGACAGAAGTCGCTTCGGAGCAGGTTATCCCGGTCGGGGCTGGGTGGGGGACCACCGCGAGATGCGCGCTCCTTGGCTCGATCCGGAACTGGACGAGGCACGATCGGACCTGTTCCTTGCAGCTCTCAAACTGCATGAGGATTTCCTGGCGAACACCGCACAGCAGATGAGGGACTGGCTCGGTGCGGCGGTGGATGTCGTTGGCGGACGCCATCCCCGGGAACTCGAATCCGAGAAACTCCTGGCGGCATGGCAGCTGTTCTTCCTCGTGGTTCCACTGGTTTCCACCACCTTCGCATCATTCGGTCGGATGTTCGGCAATCTTGAAGCGGAGTCCCTGGGATGGGTGTTGATCGACGAGGCCGGGCAGGCCTGCCCGCAACAGGCCGCAGGGGCGATCTGGCGGGCCCAGCGAGCCGTCGTCGTCGGGGATCCGCTTCAGCTGCCACCTGTGGTGACGATCCCGAAGAAGGTCCAGCTGGACATCGCGGCCTCCTGTGATGTGAGCGCCGACTGGCTCGCTCCACAGGTTTCGGTGCAGTCCTTGGCGGATCGGGTAGGGAAGTTCGGTACCACCTTGGGGCAGGGAGACCGGGACATGTGGGTGAGTGCCCCGCTGAAGGTTCACCGCCGTTGTGACGACCCGATGTTCTCGCTGTGCAACCAGATCGCCTACAACGGGATCATGGTCAATGGGGTGCACCGGGGAGCCGGTGAATCGGTGTGGTCACAGATACCGCACAGCAGATGGCTGGACGAACCCGCGAACATCAACGAGACCCATCTGCAACCCAATCAGATACGCCGACTGCAGCAGGTCCTGGAGGATCTGGAACGACGTGGAATCCCGTACTCCGACATGATCGCGATCTCACCCTTCCGCGAGGTTGCGAACGCGTTGGAAACCTTGAAGAAGCGATACGACAAGTTACGTGCGGGCACCATCCACACCGCTCAAGGACGTGAAGCCAACGTCGTGTTCCTCGTGCTGGGAGGGGCGCCCGACCGCCCGGGAGCCAAGGCGTGGGCGGCACAAACCGTCAACCTGGTCAACGTCGCGGCCAGCCGAGCGAAACGGCGGCTGTACGTCGTCGGGGACCGTGCGGAATGGGCGAAGTACAACTACTTCCAGCAGCTGTCAGCAGTGCTGGACTGAATTACCGCGCCAAATACTCGGCGACGTAGTCGACGTCCTTGTCGCCGCGACCCGACAGGTTCACGACAATCACCTTGTCAGGACTCATCGTCGGCGCCAACCGGATGGCGTGCGCCAGGGCGTGCGACGACTCCAGGGCGGGGATGATGCCCTCGGTGCGGCACAGCAGCTGGAAAGCGGCGATGGTCTCGTCGTCGGAGGCGGTGACGTACTCGACGCGACCCGTATCCCGCAGGAAGGCGTGCTGCGGACCGACCCCCGGGTAATCCAGCCCGGAGGCGATGGAGTGCACCTCCGCAGGGTTGCCGTCCTCGTCCTGCAGCAGCAGCGTGCGCATGCCGTGCAGCGTCCCCGAGGTGCCGAGGGTGATCGTCGCGGCGTGCTCGCCGGGCACGTCGAGGTTGCGGCCCGCGGGTTCGACGCCGAACATCTTCACCGGCTCGTCCTCCAGGAAGGCGGTGAACAACCCCAGCGCATTCGAGCCGCCGCCGACGGCGGCCACCAGCGCATCCGGCAGGCGCCCCTCCTTCTCCAGCACCTGGCGGCGGGCCTCGCGGCCGATGATCGACTGGAAGTCCCGCACCATCGACGGGTACGGGTCCGGGCCGACGGCCGAACCGATGGCGAAGAAGGTGTCGGCGTAGTCGGCGGCGAACACCGAGAAGGCCGAGTCGATGGCCTCCTTGAGGGTTTGCCCACCCGAGGTGATCGACACCACCCTCGCGCCCAGCATCTCCATCCGCACCACGTTGGGATGCTGCTTGGCCACGTCGACGGCGCCCATGTGGATCTCGCACTCCAGCCCGAGCAGGGCGGCTGCGGTCGCCAGCGCCACGCCGTGCTGCCCCGCGCCGGTTTCCGCGATCAATTTCTTTTTGCCCATCCGCTTGGCCAGCAGCCCCTCGCCCAGGCAGTGGTTGATCTTGTGGGCACCGGTGTGGTTGAGGTCCTCGCGTTTGAGGTAGATCATCGCCCCGCCGAGGTGCCTGGTCAGCCCGGCCGCCAGGAACAGCGGCGACGGGCGGCCGACGTAATCGGCCAGCAGCGCCTCGTATTCGGCCTGGAAACCGGGGTCTTGGCGGGCCTGCGCGTAGGCAGCTGCCACCTCGGCGATGGGAGCTTCGAGCTGCGGGGGCAGGAAACGACCGCCGTGGTTCCCGAAGAACCCGGCCTCGTCAGCGTGGATCAGCGAAGTCATGTCGCGAATGCTATCGCTGGTCGGCTGGGCGATTGTCGACGGTTGCGGCATCGGACATGTCGTCGGAGTAGATTCCGGGCGCGTCGTAGATCAGCGACGCCCCGTCGGCGGCCTCCCGGAGCTCGCGCGGGGCGATGGCGTGGGCGATGTGGTAGACGGCCACGGTCACGATGGTGCCGAGCGCGATGCCACCCAGGGTGAAGCCCTCGGTGATCGGCAGTTTCACGTCGCCGATGCCGATGATGATGCCCGCTGCCGCCGGGATCAGGTTGATGGGGTTGCCGAAGTCGACGTGGTTTTCCTTCCAGATCTTCGCTCCCAGCAGACCGATCATGCCGTACAGCACCACGCAGATCCCACCCAGTACCGCGCCGGGGGTGGCGGAGATCACTGCCCCGAACTTCGGTGACAAGCCGAAGCAGATCGCCACCAGGGAGGCGACCACGTAGGCTGCCGTCGAGTAGACACGGGTGGCGGCCATCACACCGATGTTTTCCGCATAGGTGGTGGTCGGCCCAGCGCCCACGAGGGTCGCGAGCATCGAGCCGCCGCCGTCGGCGGCGACGGCGCGCCCCATCAGCGGGTCCAGGTTCTCGCCCGTCATCTCCGCCACGGCCTTGACGTGACCAGCGTTCTCGGCGATCAGCGCGATCACCACCGGCAGGGCGATGATGATGGCTCCCAAGGAGAACTGCGGAAGGTGGAAACCGACGACGTTGCCCGCGCCGCCGAACCGCCAGTTGGCCAGGTCGGTGACGGGTGGCAGGCCGAACCAGTCGGCGGCCTCGACGGCAGACCAGTCGACGCGCATCTTCTCGGTGACGGTGCCGTCGGCGGCGGCGCTGCGCATCGGCCCGAATGCCAGGTCGAAAACCCAGCTCAGGATGTAGCCGGCCACCAGCGACAGGAAGATGGCGATGCGCCCGAGGAAGCCGCGCAACCCCACGCTGAGCGCGATCACGATGAGCATGACGATGAACGCCAGCCACGGATCCTGCGGCCAGTACGTGTTCGCGACCACCGGGGCCAGGTTGAAACCGATCAGCATCACGACCGCGCCGGTCACCACGGGCGGCAGGGTCTTGTGGATCACCCGGGCGCCCGCGAAGTGGATGATCAGACCCACCATGAACAAGGCCAACCCGACCACGAAGAGCGCACCCGACAGGGTCGCCGGGTTACCGCCCGCCGAGTAGATCGCGGTCGCCACACCAACGAAGGAGGCCGACGACCCGAGATAGCTGGGCACTCGGTGTTTCACGACGAACAGGAAGATCAGCGTCGCGATGCCGCTCATCATCACCGCGAGCTGCGGGTTGAGCCCCATCAGTAGCGGGAACACGAACGTGGCGCCGAACATCGCGACGACGTGCTGGGCGCCGAGCCCGATCGTGCGTCCCCAGCCGAGCCGTTCGGTCGGGGCCACCACCGCCCCGGGAACGAGGATTCCGTTGTTGTGCAGCTTCCAGCCGAACATGGCCCAGTCCTTTCGTCGCGGGCATGTTACTGCCCTTGCCGGGGCGGGGAACAAGTGACGCCACCATTCGTGAACAACTCGGAGGGTTTTCCCGGAAGCTGGTTGAGCCGAGCCTCACGGGCGTCATCGAGTGGGTCGTGTCGAAACCATGGTGATCGTGGGCGAGGGTCCGGGGAAGGGCTTCGGGCCCCGGCTAGGGTTGGGTCATGGTGTTGGACGTCGTTGTGATCGGGGCCAGCGTCGCGGGGCTGACCGCGGCCCGGCGCCTGGCCACGGAAGGTTTTTCCGTGGCGGTTCTCGACCCGAACCAGGCACACGCGACCGCCGCCATCGGCCACGGGGTCGCGGCCTGCGCTCACGCCAGCACCGTGGCGAACATGGCCGGTGCCTACGGCGACGAGGCGGCGCGGGAACACGTGCGCCGCAACCTGGCGGGTCTGGAGGAGATCCGGGGGGTCGCGGCCGCCGGCGCACTGGAGCTGACCGAGGTGGAGTTGCACGACCACTCCCTGGGCGTAGCCCTGGACCGGGAACTGAACCGGGTGCTGAAGCTGATCGGCGACGGCGGGGCCGAGATCTCGCTGCTGCCCGCCGAAGCGAGCACCCGGGCGGCGGCGGGGCTGCGTTCCCCCGCGCTGCTTGTCGACCCGGCCGACTACGCCGCCGTCCTGGATGAGCAGGCCGAGGCCGCCGGGGCGAAGATCCTCCATGACGTCACCGTCACCCGCATAAAACGTCTCGACGGGGCAACCCAGGTGGCGTTCCGGCGGAACCTGGCGTGGTCGCGGGACCTCGAGGTCCTCACCGCGCACGCCGTCGTCGACACCTTGGCGGTGAGCCCGTGGGGGTCGGTGGCGGGCGTGGGGCAACCGCAGTACGTGCCGACCCTGCGGCTGCGGGGCGTCGAGGTGCCCGGGGAGGTGACGCTGCTGGCAGGCCCACCCACCTGGCTGATCCGGCCCATCGGTGAGGAGGTGCTGCTGCTCGGCCCGAAATGCGCCCGCGTCCAGGTGGCCGAGGCCGCGGCGGCGCTCATGAACTGGGCCGCGACCGAGTTCGGGGCCCGCGACGTGATGCCGGGACAGCTCATCATCGACCCCAGCGACCACGGCCGCCCCGTCGTCGGGGCTTCCGCGATACCGGGCGGTTTCTACACCCGAGGCAACGGCCGGGGTGAACTGATGAACGGCACCGCGTCGGGCTGCTACCTGGCGGCCCTGCTGCTCGGTGTCGACGCGGCCCGCAGCGTGTCGCTGCCGTGGGCCTCGAAGGTGCGGGCCGGCGTGGGCCGACTGCTGCGTCGTCGTTGAGAACACCGGATCGTCTGGCCGCGACACCGCGACCGGTATGTGGCTGCTCGCCGGGGAACTCCATCCACCCCGGTAGTGTCCCCACCGGATTCGAAGCGACCCTAGGAGCCCCATGAGCCAACCCGCACCCGACGAGCAGCCCATGGCCTGGCGGTCGCTGTGGGCGATGGTGGTGGGGTTCTTCATGATCCTCGTCGACAGCACCATCGTCACCGTCGCCACCCCGACGATCATGCGGGAGCTGGGTGCGGACGTCACCTCCGTGGTGTGGGTGACGAGCGCCTACCTGCTGGCCTACGCGGTGCCTCTGCTGATCACCGGGCGTCTCGGTGACCGGTTCGGGCCGAAACTGGTCTACCTGATCGGGCTGGTGGTCTTCACCCTCGCGTCCCTGGGATGCGGTCTGACCACCACAATCGAGCTGCTCATCGCCGCGCGGGTGGTGCAGGGACTGGGCGCCGCGCTGATGACCCCACAGACCATGACCGTCATCACCCGCGTCTTCCCGCCGCACCAGCGCGGGACGGCAATGGCGGTGTGGGGAGCCACGGCGGGGCTGGCGATGCTCGTCGGCCCGATGCTGGGTGGCCTGCTGATCGGGCTGCTCGGCTGGGAGTGGATCTTCTTCATCAACATTCCCATCGGAGCGGCAGGCTACATCGCGGCGCATCATCTCGTCCCGGACCTGGAGCAGCACCCGCACCGCTTCGACTGGCCCGGGGTGACGCTCTCCGGCATCGGGTTGTTCTGCATCGTCTTCGGCCTGCAGGAGGCCAGCACCCACGACTGGGGGGTGATCGCGGGCCCCATCTCCGTCGGGTCGCTGCTGGTGGTCGGGGTGTGTTTCCTCGCGGCCTTCGTGGTGTGGCAGCGGTTCAACCCCAACGAGCCGCTGATGCCCCTGAAGCTGTTCGGGGACCGCAATTTCTCCGTCGCGAATCTGGCCATTGCCCTGGTCGGGATGACCAGCGTCGCCACCCCGTACCCGCTGATGATCTGGGCTCAACAGGCCCGCGGGCTGAGCCCGCTGTTCGCCGCTTTGGTGAACGCGCCTTCCGCGGTGGTCACGCTGATCGTGGCGAAATGGAGCGGACAACTGGTCAACCGGGTACATCCCCGCTACCTGACCGTGACCGGAGGGCTGGTGTGGGCCTCCTCGCTGCTGGCGGCCGGGCATTTCCTCGACACCACGACGCCGGTGTGGGTGCCGGTTGTCCTGCTGACCTTCACCGGCGTGGCCAGCAGCCTGGTGTTCGGACCGCTGTCCACCGCCGCGACGGCGAACCTGCCCATCACCTACGCCGGCGCCGGGTCGGGGGTCTACAACGCCACCCGGCAGGTGGGTTCGGTGCTGGGCAGCGCCGTCGTCGCAACCGTGATGAGCACCCTGCTGGCCACTTCTCCACAAACCCCAGACGGTATCGCCTCGGCCATGTCGGGCACGCTGCTACTGCCCGCCGCGTCGATTCTCGCGGTGGGTGTCATCGCCTGTTTCCTCGAACGCCCGAAGCACCAGCGAAAGAACTGAGCCCGAACGATCGCCCCTCCCCGCGCGTCAGATCCAGGTGCCGAACCACATGCGCGACAGCCATTCGGGGCGGGTCAGCAGGCCGTCGGTGAGGATCGGGTAGATGAACGTGAAGTGCAGGATCACCAGACCGATTGCCAAACCCACCAGCATGGCGCGGATTCGGCGTTTCGGGTGATTCGCGGGGCCGAGGATCCTGCCCAGCGCCATCGCCAATCCCGTCACGTAGAAGGGCAGCAGCACGATGGCGTAGAAGAAGAACAAAGGGCGGGCCGCGAACTGGAACCACGGCAGCCACACCGACAGCACTCCCAGGACGGGAACTGCGAACCGCCAGTCGCGGCGACCCAGCCACCACCAGATGCCCGCGACCAGTGCGGCGCAGGCCATCCACCACAGCACCGGGGTGCCTATGCCGGAGATCACCCGCAGACAGGTGGTGCCGACGGCCTCGCAGCCCTGATCACCCGGCTGGATTTCGTTCTGCGCGTCGATGCCGATCGGCCGGACCATCATCAGCCAGCCCAGGGGATGGGCCTCGTAGGGGTGCTCCGCTTCGACCATCATGCCGTCACCCGTGTGGAACGAGAAAGCCCAGACGTGATAGTTCCACAACGCCCCGAGGTCGGGTCCGAGCAGTTTCACTACGGGATTGTCCGGGTTTTTGACCCCCCAGTCACGCAGGTAACCTCCCGAGGTGGTCAACCAGCCCGTCCACGAGGCGATGTAGAGGGGGATCACCAGCACCACCGTCGACAGGAAGGCCATGGGGGCGTCCCCGAACAGCGACTTCCACATGCCCAGGACGTGGGCGTAGAGAATCAGACCCCCGACGGCACCGATCAGCAGGGCGGCCTGCACATAGCCGATGCGGGAACCTGCGATGATCGTGGCGCAGAGCATGAAAACCGACGCCACGCTCCAGGTGAGCCAGGTGACCTCGCGTCGCTTCCCCGCCCCGGCGAGCCTGCGGGCCCCGATGTCCCAGGCCACGATTAGAATCCCGAACACCGCCATCACGTAGACGGAGTTCCACTTCACCGCGCAGGCCGCGCCGAACATCAGCCCGGCGACGAGCCGCCATGGCCTGAACAGGACCAGCGGTCCGTAGTCGCCGTCGAGGGAGTCCAGGTTGTTTCTGCGCAGGTAATCGGCCAGTCGCAGCCGGAACCAGTCGCGATCTGCGACCAGCGCGGCGACGGCGGCCAGCACGAAAGTGGCCTGGAAGATGTCCAGCAGCGCGATCCTGCTCATGGTGAAGGCCAGGCCGTCGAAGGTGATCAGCAACCCGGCAATGCCCCCGACCAGCGTGGAACGCGACAGGCGGCGCGCCAGCCGCACCGTCAGCAACACCAGCAGCGCCCCGAAAACGCAGGCCGAGATCCGCCACCCGAAGGGCGTCATCCCGAAGAAATGCTCCCCGATCGCGATCAGCCATTTGCCCAGCGGCGGATGCACCACGGCGGCCGGGCCCTCGGTGAAACCACTCAGGTCACCGTCCGCGATCTTGGCGTCCGTGTTGAACGGTTTGTTGGCCAGCCACTGCCTCTCGTACCCGGAGTGCAGCAGCCCCCAGGCGTCCTTCGCGTAGTAGGTCTCGTCGAAGACGATTTTCGCCGGGAACCCTAGGTTGTGAACGCGTATCAGGAAGGCAAAGACCGCGAGGCCCGTTGCTAACAGCCAACCGGCCAGTCGATCTTGGAGCCGGCCATCCTCGAGCGCCTCGATAGTCCTCACCACGCGGACAGTCTAGGGGAGGGGGTGCCGAGAACCGCCTTCCGGCATCGCCGCAGCCGGGAGTGACTTCCGCAACAGGGCCTAGGCTGGCCGGCATGGAACCCACGCGAGGCCGGTTGGTGTTGGCGGCCACCCCCATCGGTTCGCACACCCACGCCAGCCCGGCGCTGCGGGAGGCCCTGTCGGCCGCCGACGTGATAGCCGCCGAGGACACCCGCCGTCTGGCCGCCCTGCTGCGCCGCATCGACCTGGCCACTGCTGCCCGGGTGCTGTCCTATTTCGAGGGCAACGAGGCCGCCCGCACCGCCGAACTGACCGGGGCGGTGGCCGACGGGCAGGACGTGGTGCTGGTCACCGACGCGGGCATGCCGTCGGTCAGCGACCCCGGGTACCGCCTCGTGGCGGCCTGTGTCGAACGCGACCTGCCGGTCACCGCGGTTCCCGGGCCGTCGGCGGTGCTGACGGCGCTGGCGGTCTCCGGTCTGCCCTGCGACCGGTTCTGTTTCGAGGGTTTCCTGCCCCGCAAAGCAGGGGAGCGGCGCAGCCGGCTGGCGGGGTTGGCGGCCGAGGAACGCACCATGATCTTTTTCGAGGCCCCGCACCGGCTTCACGAATGGCTGCTCGACGCCGCCGATGCGTTTGGCGCGGATCGGCGGGCCGTGGTTTGCCGGGAACTGACGAAACCTCACGAGGAGATCGTCAGGGACGACCTGGCCGGGCTGGCCGGGTGGGCGGCCGGCGGGGTGCGTGGCGAGGTCACCGTCGTCGTCGCCGGGGCGGAACCGGTCCGGGCCGGGACAAGCGACGCCCTCGAGTTGGTGGCCTCCCGGATCGCGGATGGTGAGAAACTGTCCCGGGCCGTGCGTGTTGTCGCCGACCTGCTCGGGGTCCCGCGCAAGGAACTCTACGAGGCCGCGCTGGCGGCCAGGAAGAAGGAACAATGACCCTTCCGCAACATCTGCCCGCTGCGCCTGACATGCTTCCTGCGCATGTCATCGACAACCACACCCATTTGGGATCCACCACCGAGTACTCCGGTCTCGGTGTCGCGGATTCGCTCACAGCCGCGGGCATGGTCGGGGTGAGCGGGGTGGTGGACGTCGGATGCGACCTGCCGTCCTCGCGCGCCGCGGCGCAGCTGGCGGCAACCGACCCCAGGGTCCGGGCCGCCGTCGCCATCCATCCCAACGACGCCGCCCGGCTCTTTCAGCGTGACGGACTGGCGGCCCTCGACGCCGAGCTCGCGGAGCTGCCCGCCCTGGCCGCGCTGCCCGGGGTGGTGGCGGTCGGTGAAACCGGCCTGGACTATTACCGCACCCGCGATGCGGAGGCCCAGCGGGTGCAGGCCCACAGCTTCCGGTTCCACATCGCACTGGCCCGGGAGAACAACCTCACCCTCGTCATCCATGACCGTGACGCCCACGCGGACGTCCTGAAGGTCCTCGACTCCGTGGAATCTCCCGAGCGGGTCGTGATGCACTGCTTCTCCGGGGACGCGGACTTCGCCCGCGAATGCGTGGATCGCGGTTACTGGCTGTCCTACCCGGGGGTGGTGACCTTCGGCTCGGCCGGGTCGCTGCGGGAGGCGGCGAAGGTGACGCCCCTGGAACGCATCCTCGTCGAGACCGACGCCCCCTATCTCACGCCGAAACCGCAGCGCGGCAAACCCAACGCCCCCTATCTGCTGCCCCACACCGTCACCTTCTTGGCCGACCTGCTCGGCATCGATCTGGCAGATTTCTGCCGCCGGGTGACGGCCAACACCGAGGCCGCCTACGCGACCCGCTGGGGCGGCGATGCCTGATACCGGTCTGCTCGATCCCGCCTCGGTGCGCCGCATCGCCGCCGAACTGGGGCTCCGCCCCACCAAACAGCGCGGCCAGAACTTCGTCATCGACGCCAACACGGTGCGGCGCATCGTTTCGCTGTCCGGGATCGGACCTGACGACGTGGTGCTGGAGATCGGGCCCGGGCTGGGGTCACTGACCCTCGGTTTGCTGGAGGTGGCGAGCGAGGTGAGTGTCATCGAGATCGACGAACGCCTCGCAGGAAGGCTGGGGACCACCGTCGCGCAACGACTGGGCCGGGACGCGGCGGCTCGCTTGAACGTGGTGGCCGCCGACGCCATGACCGTCACGGAACTGCCGGGCCGGCCGCCGACCGCGGTGGTCGCGAACCTGCCCTACAACGTGTCGGTGCCGGTGCTGATGCATCTGCTGGAGAGTTTCCCGTCGTGGCGGCGGGGCCTGGTGATGGTGCAGTTGGAGGTGGCCGACCGGCTCGCGGCGCAACCCGGTTCGAAGGTCTACGGGGCCCCCAGCGCGAAATTGGCGTGGTGGGCCTCGGCGAAGCGGGTCGGCACCGTGCCCCCGAGGGTGTTCTGGCCCGTGCCGAACGTCGACTCGGGGCTGGTGCGGCTGGAACGCCGCGACCCACCCGCGACCACCGCCACCCGGGAACGGACCTTCGCCGTGATCGATGCGGCCTTCGCGTCGCGCCGCAAGATGCTGCGGGCGGCGCTGTCGGGGATGTTCGGTTCCTCGGCGGCGGCCTCCGAGGCCATCGAATCGGCGGGCATTGATCCACGGGCCCGGGGCGAGGCCCTGGACGTCACGGACTTCGCCGCCATCGCGAGCAGACAACAGGTAGGTTGAGCCCGTGAAGGAAGTGCGGGTGCGGGTGCCGGCCAAGGTGAACCTGGCGCTGAACGTCGGAGCCACCGACAACGAGGGCTATCACGCCCTCGGAACCCTGTTCCAGGCGGTGTCGCTGTTCGACGACCTGGTGGCGCGACCCGCCGAGGCCGGGGTGTTCCGGGTGAGTTTCCGGGGCGAGGGCGCCTCCGGCCTGCCCACCGACGACACCAACCTCGTGGTCCGCGCGGCCCGGCTGCTGGCCGGGACCTGCGGGACGGGAAACCTCGGGGCGGAGATCCGGGTTCACAAACGCATCCCCGTCGCAGGAGGCATGGCCGGGGGATCGGCCGATGCCGCCGCCACCCTGGTCGCCTGCAATCAGTTGTGGGGGACGAGCCTGGATACGGGGCAGCTCCACGCTGTCGCGGCCCGGCTCGGTGCCGACGTGCCCTTCCTGCTGCACGGCGGCACCGCCGTCGGCACCGGGCGGGGGGAGAAGCTGAGGCCCGTGCCGGTGCGCGGCAGCTTCCAATGGGTGCTGGCACTGAGCCATCATGGCCTGTCCACCCCAGCGGTGTTCCGGGAGTTCGACCGCATCAGTCCACCCCAGCCCACCGGAATCGATTCCGGTCTGCTGGCCGCCCTGGCCGATGGTGATGCTCGCCGTGTGGGTGCGCTGCTCAGAAACGACCTGCAGCGGGCGGCCTTCAACCTCCAGCCCGAGCTGGCCGACGTCCTGGCAATGGGACGCGAGGCGGGTGCGACCGGCGCCCTGGTGAGCGGTTCCGGCCCCACCATTGCCTTCCTGGCCGGCACCAAGGCCGTCGCCGATGCGATCTCCGACCGGCTGGTGCTGTCCTCCCGGGTCCGTGCCGTGCGTCGCGCCCACGGGCCGGTACCGGGCGCGCGGATCGTGAACTGAAGGAGCACAGATGGACGAGGTCGACGAGGTGATGACCGCGTGGCATCGGGAACGCCCCGACCTCGCCACCTCCCCCATGGGGGTGTGGTCGCGGATCCACCGGCTGGCGGCCCTCCTGAACGGGGAACGCAAACGCTGTTTCGCCGAACACGGCCTGGAGGTCTGGGAGTTCGACGTCCTGGCGGCCCTGCGGCGCGCCGGACGGCCCTACCGGCTGTCCCCGGGCCAGTTGCTGCAGCAGACCCACGTCACATCCGGGACCATGACCAACCGGGTCGACCGGCTCCGTGCCCGGGGCCTGGTCACCCGCCGCTCCGACCCGAGCGACGGCCGTGCCGCCCTCGTCGAGCTCACCGCCGCCGGGCGCCGGGCCGTCGACGAGGCCCTCGGGGCGCTGGTCGAGCTGGAGGAATCCCTGCTGGCCGGGTGGCCGGAGACGGAACGCCGAGCCCTGGCCGGGATGCTGCGGCGGCTCCTCGCGGCCGCGCAGGACTGATGC
The DNA here is from genome assembly GCF_900637725.1 of Arachnia propionica. Classification (GTDB taxonomy): domain Bacteria; phylum Actinomycetota; class Actinomycetes; order Propionibacteriales; family Propionibacteriaceae; genus Arachnia; species Arachnia propionica. The sequence goes on from NZ_LR134406.1 coordinate 594,273, forward strand.
GAATCCCGCCACCGCCCGTTCCGGATCGCCTGTCACAATTACAGGTGTCCGCTCAATGAAGAGGACATCGGGGTTTCCACCATCGGTCCCGGAGCGGCCGCCCTGCTGAAAGGGGTAAACGATGAGGACGACGAGGACCGCGGTCGCGGTTGCGGGCGCGATGGCCGGGGCCGCCGGTCCGGCGGGATCCGGACCCGGGGCGTGAGAAGTGCTGCGGAAGCTCCTGCGGCTCCTGCTGGTCGCGTCGTGGATCATCGCTTTCCTGCTGGCCTACCAGTCAGTTGAGGCCGGTAGCGCGGTGTCCCCCTTGGTCGCTCGTGCTCACATCCAGGTGACACGATGGGCGGGGGATGCCTCGGTGGATGATCTGCGGCGCGACCTCGGGGAACTGGCCCGTGAGAAGGGAATCCTGATCGGACAGGTGGTGCCTTCCCTGGAACACAATCGCACGGGCAGGACCATCTATTTGACCGGAGCCGGCGCTGATGAGTTCGTGGCCTCGGATCCGGCCATGGATTTCGGGTACGCCATGCGCACCGAGCTCAAGCCGATGCCGGAAATCGGGATGCGCGGCCCGGTCGGGTGGTGGATCGTGCTAGGAGAGGCCGGCGGCGGCGCTGTGGCCGATGCCCTGCGTGAGCACGGCGCCGAGGCCCACCAACTCGAACCCGCAGGATATCCCGACATCAGGAAACTGGCTTCCGGGTCCAGTGAGGTCATCTGGGTGACCGCGCTGCTCCTGGCGGGCGCGACGGCCGCCTCCGTCGTGTCACGGACGCGGCGGTACGCCATCAGACGCCTGCACGGTGGGGAGGTGTGGGCCAGCTGGCTGAGCGAGATCGGGCCCCTGTTCCTGGGGTGGCTCCTGGGTGGGGCGGTGACGACGGCGGTGGGCGTTGGCTGGGCCGCCATCGCGTTCGGGGGAGTGGGGGCCGGTGAGCTGGCGGCGCAGACCGTCCTGATGGCCGCCCTCCTGTTCTCCGGGGCGCTGGTTTCGTTGTTGTTCTTTCTGTGGATCACGCACGGCACCGACATTCTCGGAGCCATCAAGGGGGAGATTCCCGGGCGGCCCGTGTTGGCGGTGGCGTATTTCCTGAGATGCGTCTCCGTCGCCCTGGCGCTCGGCCTGGTGGCCGGTGTCGTGACTCTCTCGGCGGACGCGAGGAGCCGCGAGGATGCGATACGTCCCCTGCTGGAACTGGGCGACGCATCCGTGGTGGTTTCCGGCAACGCCTACAACAGCGAGGACGAGGACCGGCTGGTGGAGGTCATCAGGTCCTGGCTGGCTTCCAAGGACAGGGCAGGGGACCTGCTGCTGGCGAAACGCCAGACGCTGGCGGAGATCCCCGATGATGGAATGTCAGTTGAATCGCTCTGGGTCAATCACCGCTATCTCGAGGAACAACGGGTGATGTTGGCCGATGGGACCAGGGCCACGGCGGGCAGCCTCGGGGACGGGATCACGATCCTGATCGGCCCCGGGTTGTGGGATTTGCGTGACCGGGTCAGGAAACAAGCGGAGGCCCTGTTCGAGGGAATGATCCGGCAGGACGCGGGCGATCTCCCGGTGAAGGTCGTTCCCGTCGGGGCGGGCCAGGTGCTGAACACCTTCTCCATGCCACCGGAGGTGGCGGGGGAATCCTTGACGACGACGAGTTCCTCGCTGCTGAGTGATCCGGTCGTGGTCGTTGTTCCTCCCGGGGTTTTCGGTCCCTATGCCGGCACGGCGGGAGATGGGCAGCTGTTGGTTTTCGGAACGGATGGGATCCGTGCCGATGTCATGAACAATCCCGAGCTCGGCCGTTTCGTGTTGAGCGTCACCCCCGTCGTGGAACGGGCCGGGACCATCATGGCGGACAAGAGAAACGAGTTGAGGATTGCGACCTTCGGTGCCGCGACGGCAGGGGTGGTGGCGGTTCTGGCCGGAGTGGCGGTGGCCGGGGCCTACACCAGGTTGCACGCCTCCCGCATCCTTGTCCGGCATCTGCACGGCTGGAGCATGTGGTCGAACTACCGGGTGCTGATCGCGCTGGAAGGGATCATCCTGCTGGCGGTCCTGGCCTGGGCCCCCTACGAAGTGACGCGGAGGCGAGCGGAATTCGAGGCGCTTTTCGCAGGTGACCCCACCCTGCAGGCCCCGGCCCTCCAGGTCCTCGACATGCTCCCGGCCCTGCTGGTGTCGCTGGTCGCCACGGGCGGGTTCGCCCTCACGCTCCTGATCGCGCACCGGAACATCGTCAGAAACGGAATCAGTGAGGCCTGAGCATGGTGTTGGTCGTTTCCTCCTTGAAGAAGTCCTTCGGGTCCCGGGTGTTGTGGGAGAACATCGATCTCAGGGCGGAACGGGGCACCCTGACCGGCCTGATCGGCGCCAGCGGATCCGGCAAGTCAACCCTGCTGAACTGCATCGGGCTGTTGACGGCCCCCGACGGCGGCCGGATCTCCTTCGACGGCGTCGAACTCCTCGAAATGGGATCCACCAGGCGTCGGATCTTCCGGCGGGACACACTGGGCTATCTGTTCCAGAACTACGCCCTGATGGAGGACGCGACGGTCAAGGAGAACCTAGCGGTCGCGATGCGGGGCAGGAAGGACACCGGCCGCATGCGGGAGGCCCTGGAATCCGTCGGGCTTGCCGACCGGTTGAACACGAGGGTCGCCACGCTCTCCGGCGGCGAACAACAACGCGTTGCCCTGGCCCGCATCATGGTGAAGGCCGCCAAACTGATCCTCGCCGACGAACCCACCGGAGCACTCGACCCCACCAACGCCGGAATCGTCATGGGGCACATCCGCGCCATCGCCGACCAAGGGTCCTGCGTCGTGATCGCAACTCACGATCCCTTCGTCATGGACGGCTGCGATCAGCTCCTCAACCTTGACGAGGGCGTGTGAGGAGTTCGCGGCCTCGAGGCTCTCCCGGGGTGTTTCACCTGACCTTTTCCGAACCCACCACCCAGGTGTTGCACCCGCCGATGGCCTCGGAGTGGAAACCCCGCATGCCCCAGTACAGCAGCGACTCCGGGCTGCCGTGGATGCCGTCGTCGACGAAGCTCTGCAGCGCTTTGCGGAGAATTTGGTAGTTCTTCTCGGTGAGCGCGAAGGAATTGTCGCTGCGCATCATTCCGGTGGCGTAGCACTCGGCCTGGATCTCCATCCGGCGTTCCGTCTCGTTCCCTCTGGGAAGTTTGGCCTTGGCGTTGAACAGTTTGCTCTGGGCCTGGATGTGGTGTCCGTACTCGTGGAAGACCATGAGCTTGATCCAGATGGCGCTCGCGGAACTGTCGCGCAGCAGCTTGCCACCGAAGTACAGGCTTCCCCCGTTCGCGGGGCAGTACAGAGCGGGCGCCTGTGCGGTACCGCAGGGAGTGGTCACTGAGTCCCCCTCGTAGTAGTAGACGGGAAGGGAGTGGGCGGAATATCCGAGCTGTTTGAAAACGGGAGTCCACGCCCTGTGTGTGCACTCCACCGCGGGGTCGATCTGCTGTTTCATCTCAGCCATGGAGCCTGCGTGTCCCGGTTCGGGGCATCCGGTCACGTCGGGCCAGGCAAGGTTGTAGATGGGCGCCCGCTGAACCGTCTTCCACGCCGGGTCGTTGGAGTCGGGGCTGGGGAGGGAATCCAGGTTTCCGTCGGGCACCTTCCAGCCGTTTTGTCCCGGCCTGCGGGGGGCGGATGTGGGAGTCGGCTCGGGGGAGGGTGTTGTCGGTTCGGGCGATGGGGTCTGCTTGGGCGGGACGCTGCTGCGCCGGGTCGTCGGGCTGGGGGAGGAAGTCGTGGTCTCCTCGGTGGGTGTGGGTCTCGGAGTTGATTCCCTCGGCCGGGCAGGTGTCTTGTACGGTGTCGTCACGGCGGGTTCGGACGTCGTCTGATTCTTGGAACCGAGGGAACCCACAAGTACCACCAGCAGGGGAACCAGCACGACCAGCCCGAGGACGATACCGAACGCCACCGGCACCCCCGCCCCGCCCTGCGGTTTTGGCGGTTGGGGGCTGTACTGGAAACCGAAACCCTGCTGCCCCGGAGCGTTCCAGTAGGGATTCGTGGACATCGGCGTCCAGCTCTGCTGGGGCATCGGTTGCTGACCCCAAACCGGCTGCTGATTTGCCTGCCACTGCCCGCCCGGACCTGGAACACTCATTCTTTTTCCTTCTTCACGCTGTCTGTTCATGACTGTGCTTGGACGAGAAGTCTCCCACCCGCCCAGTTCATTCGCTTCCGGGGGCGTTCATCCGGAGGGTGGGAGATGGGCTTGCCGCCCGTCCTTGAGCTCGACGAGGAGCCTGGGTTCGGCCTTCAGGTTGGCCATTCCGTTCCAGGCCAAATTGATCAGGTGCCGGGCCACCACCAGCCGTTCCGGTTCGCGGTCGTCCAGCCACTGCTGGCCTGTCATGGCCACCAACCCCACCAGGGCCTGGGCGTACAGGTGCGCGTATCGCGGGTCGTGACCCAGGCGGGCGAACTCGGCGCCCAGGATCTCTTCCACCTGGATGGCGATCTCGCTGAGGATGGAGGCGAAGGAGCCGGTGGGGTTCGCCAGCGACGAGTCGCGCGAGAGGATGCGGAAACCGTCCGGGCAGCGGTCGATGTAATCGAGGAGAGCCAGGGCGCCGCGCTCAAGGGTTTCCCGGGGGCCAGCGCCGGGGTTGTTCAGGGCAGCCCGGATCTCCGCGTGCAACGTGGTGGTCTCCCGTTCCACCACCGCCTGATAGGCGCCGTCCTTGCCCCCGAAGTGCTCGTAGACAACGGGTTTCGATACCCCGGCCCGGGCGGCGATCTCCTCCACGGATGTGCCCTCGAAACCCCGCTCCGCGAACACCTCCCGGGAGATGGTGAGCAACTGCTCGCGCCGTTCCGCCGAACTCAGGCGCACTCGCGAACGACGAGCGCGGGTACTGGCGGGCGTTGGCATGATTCCAGTCTCCCGCATCCGCGGGGCGATACCCAAACAAGGAAGCTCCCGGGGCAACCGGTGTTCATGCCTCCGTCTCACGTACCCAGCACGATGCGAGATGATCGTTGACCAACCCGATGGCCTGCATGGTGGAATAAAGCGTCACCGGACCTACGAAACGAAACCCCAGGTTCTTCAACCGGTGGCTGAGGGCCTCGCTTCCCGGGGTCCGGGTGGGTATCTCGTCGCGGCTCTCGGGCGGGGTCAGCGCAGGGGAGGGGGCGTGTTCAGTGAAGATGTCCGCCAAACGCCCGCCCGCGACGTGCAGGGCGACCAGCGCCTTGGCGTTCGCGATGGCCGCCCGGATCTTCCTCTCGTTGCGGATGATCCCGGAGTCCGCCATCAGGCGGGCGACGTCCTCCTCACCGAAACCCGCCACTGTTTCCGGGTCGAAACCCGCGAAGGCCACCCGGAACGCCTCGCGTTTGCGCAGGATCATGATCCAGTTCAACCCCGATTGGAAACCCTCCAGCACCAGCCGCTCGAGCAGCAGCGACTCCTCCGGGTCATCGGGGAGGGGGCGTCCCCACTCGGTGTCGTGGTAGTGCTCGTACAGCGGATCCCCCGTCCCGAAACAACGCTCCATGGCTCCTCCTCGGATCGATCCTTCAACAGCAATCATGGACGCCCCGGCGCCGGATCCTCTGAAGACGCGACGCCGACGCGGAATTGTGGAAAACCCAGCGAACGGTTCTTTCCGTTAGACTTGTCAACCGGCCCGGGTTACGGGTCGTTCCCCGGTTGGTCTTCCGGCAGGGCCCGCCTGACTTTGAATCAGGACTAGCGAAGTAGGTTCGACTCCTACCCGGGGAGCCTCAGGAGCCTGGTCAGGATCATGTAGGCCAGGAAGATGGCGAGCCCGATGAAGGCCGAGATGTTCACCCCGCGCCGCAGCCGTTTGCCCTGTGGGGCGACCTGAACGGGGATTCCCGGCCCGTAGCCGGCGTTCCCGGCAGCTCCGGCCAGCGCGCGTGAATCGCTGTAGCGGCCGACCACCGGGGCGAGCGAACCCAGTACACCGTTCGCGATGGTCTCCAGCAGGCGCCAGGTGGCCGGGTTCGTCAGGTCCTGCTGGGATTGGGTGTAGCAGAACAGCCAGTAGTCGACCATTTCGATGTCGTAGACGGCGGGTGCGTTCAGCAGCGCCTCCATGACGTTGGGCGGCAGCAGCTGGAAGGCGTCGCGGCCGTAGCCTTCGGGGGCGTAGAGCTGGTAGTGGCTGTCGAAGGGTTCCCCCAGACTGATGCGCTGCGAGGACGCGAAGGTTTCCGGCAGGTTTGTTCCCCAAACGCCGTTGTTCGCCTTGGCGTCGAGCAGCAGGTGCGGGACGGGATGCGGCAGCCGGAACGCGGCGAAGCACCAGCGGTGGGTGGTGCTGTTGTCGCCCGAACCTGTGGTGTATTCGTAGCCGCCGGCATCGGCCAGCACCCCGGTCGGGGAGAACAGGTGGTGGGTGGAAGCCCGGGAACGCCCCTTGCCAAACAGCAGCCCCGGATAGTTGGGATTGGCTGAGCGGATTCCGAGCCGCATCCCGTTGGCATCGGCGAAACGTGCCAGTAGGGCCCAGTCCTTCCTGCGCCGGCGGGATCTCAGGAGGGCGGCGGCGGAAATGAAGACGACCACGACGGGGACGGCGTAGAAGGCGAGCTTGAAGTGTAGGAGACGCCCCGAGGTGTCGGTGAAGTGCAAGTTGCTGGTGGTGATCAGGAAGCTGGCGGCGACCGCGACGGAGATGACCACGAAGATGAGCACGGGAAGCCATGCAAGCGACCCGCGGGATCCGAACTCGCCGCGTCTGCGGCGCTGTTTCAGGATCCGCAATTCCTGTGGAGTGAGGGGCGTCGTCAGGGAGTTCGTGTTGAATCTCACCATGAACCTCAGACTAATCAGCTGAAGGCTCACGTGATAAGGGCGGCTCCCGCCCGAGCCGGACCCGCCGCTACCTGGCGAGCATGTAGGTCATCTGGACGAACAGGAAAAACCCGATGAGCCCGATCAACCCGATGACCAGGAGGATCACCCCCAGGCTCGCCCCGCTCCGTAGGCGCCTGCCCAGCGGTGCCACCGGCGCCGGGGTTCCCGGGCCGTACGCGGCGGGTGCGGTCTCCTGCCCCGGCAGGCGTGAGTCGGAGTAGCGGTTGACGACCGGGGTGAGTGAACCCAGTACGCCGTTCGCGATGGTCTCCAGCAGGCGCCAGGTGGCCGGGTTCGTCAGGTCCTGCTGGGATTGGGTGTAGCAGAACAGCCAGTCGTCGACCATTTCGATGTCGTAGACGGCGGGTGCGTTCAGCAGCGCTTCCATGACGTTGGGTGGCAGCAGCTGGAAGGCGTCGCGGCCGTAGCCTTCGGGGGCGTAGAGCTGGTAGTGGCTGTCGAAGGGTTCCCCCAGACTGATGCGCTGCGAGGACGCGAAGGCCTTGGGGAGGTTGGTCAGCTTCCACATGTTGTTCGCTTTGGCGTCGAGCAGCAGGTGCGGGACGGGATGCGGCAGCCGGAACGCGGCGAAACGCCAGTGATGGGTGGTCCTGTTCCTGCCGCTGCCGGTGACGTACTCGTAGCCGCCGACGTCGGCCAGCACCCCGGTCGGGGAAAACAGGTGGAGGGTCGAGGCCCTGGAACGCCCTTCGTTGAAGAGCAGCCCGGGGTACTGGGGCTCCGCCGAGCGAATCCCGAGCCGCATCCCGTTGGCGTCGGCGAAACGGGCGAGCAACAACCAGAATCGCTGCTGTCGTAGGTATGCCCAGAGCCCTAGGAGGAGAACGGCAAAGATGACCAAGATGGGCAACAGCCACAGGAGCCACATCAGGTTTTCGTGCGAATCCATGTTCACCAGGGCCTCCCAGATTTTTGGGGCCGTGGTCCCGAACATGAGCACGAACACGATGACACCTCCCACCTTGACCCAGGGAGATGCCGGGGAACCGAAATCGCCGCGTCTGCGGCGCTGCTTCAGGGTTTTGATTTCCTGAGGGGTGAGTGGCGATACCAAGGGTGCCGTGTCGAATCTCACCATGAACCTCAGGATATCGACGCAGCAGGTCAGCGGACCTGACCGTTTCGGCGGATCGGGTCGGCGTAGTGGTAGGCCAGCAGGGCCCGCGGCTGGTAGTTTCATACCGTGAGTCCGGGGAGGCCCCGGCGAACCAAGGGAAGGAAACCGCCTTGACCATCCCTGACAGCGATCTGGCTCCCGTCGCAGCGGTCATCGTCCTGGCCGCCGGCGGTGGGACACGAATGAAATCGCGTCGCTCCAAACTGCTGCACGAGCTGTGTGGCAAGTCGATGCTCAGCTACGCCGTCTCGGCGGCCGCTGCACTCAACCCGCATCACCTCGTGGTCGTGGTGGGGCACCAGCGCGTCGAGGTCCTGGAACATCTCGAGTCGCTCAGCCAGAACGTGACCACTGCGGTTCAGGAACAGCAATTGGGAACCGGTCATGCGGTCGCCTGCGGGCTGGGGCAGCTGCCGGACCTCGAGGGGGAGGTGGTCGTCACCTACGGTGATGTGCCACTGCTCACGGGCAAGACCCTCCGCAAGCTCGTCTCCATCCACCGGGCCGAGAGCAACGCCGTCACGGTGCTGACTGCGGAGGTGGAGGATCCAGCGGGCTACGGCCGGATCGTGCGCACCGGCGGAAAGGTCACCGGAATCGTCGAGCACCGGGACGCATCCGACGAGCAGCTTCTGATCCGCGAGATCAACTCCGGCATCTATGTCTTCGATGCTGCGGTCCTGCGTGACGGCCTGGCGCAGTTGAGCACCGACAACGCGCAGGGTGAGCAGTATCTCACCGACATCCTCCGCTACGCCCACGACCTCGATCGTCCCGTCGGTGCGCTGATCACCGAGGACGTGTGGCAGACCGAGGGCGTCAACGACCGCGTCCAGCTGGCCCGGATGAGTCAGGAACTGAACCGCCGCATCCTGGAACGCTGGATGCGGGAGGGTGTGACCGTCATCGACCCGCGAAACACGTGGGTCGATGTCGATGTCGACCTCAGCCAGGACGTCACCCTGATGCCCGGTGTGATCCTTCAGGGTGCGACCACCATCGCCCCCGGGGCGGTCATCGGCCCGGACACCACCCTCCAGGACGTCGAGGTGGGGGAGAACGCCACTGTGATCCGTTCCCACGGGTCCTTTGCGATCATCGGCGACGGGGCCAACGTGGGTCCGTTCTCCTACCTGCGTCCCGGAACCCAGCTCGGCCCTGGCGGGAAGATCGGTGCCTTCGTCGAGACCAAGAACGCGGTCATCGGGGAGGGATCGAAGGTTCCGCACCTCAGCTACGTCGGTGATGCGATCATCGGCGATGGGGCAAACATCGGGGCGGGCACGATCTTCGCCAACTACGACGGCGTGAACAAGTCCACCACCCATGTTGGGAACTCGGCCTTCATCGGGTCGAATTCCGTGCTGGTGGCTCCCGTTGACATCTCCGACGGGGCCTTCGTGGCAGCCGGGTCGGCGGTCACCGACGACGTCCCTACAGGTGGGCTCGCCGTTGCCAGGGGGCGGCAGCGCAACGTCGACGACTGGCTGGTCAGGCGCCGGCCGGGATCGAAGGCCGCGCGGGCCGCGGCCGAGAGCGACGGAAACGTCCATCCCGCAGTCGCCGAGTCGAGGGCCAAGAAGAAGGAATGAAGCGACTCCGCATGAGGAACGAGACTGCGAACAACAAGCACCTGATGCTCTTCTCGGGCAGGGCCTTCCCGGAGCTGGCCGAGGAGATCGCGGCCACGCTCGAGACGAATCTGGTTCCCACCCGTGCCCTCGCCTACGCCAACTCGGAGATCTACGTGCGTTTCGAGGAGTCGGTGCGCGGCTGCGACGCCTTCGTGATCCAGTCCCACACCGCACCCGTGAACGAATGGATCATGGAGCAGCTGATCATGGTGGACGCCCTGAAACGGGCCTCCGCGAAACGCATCACCGTGGTCGCGCCCTTCTACCCGTATGCGCGCCAGGACAAGAAACACCTCGGGCGGGAACCCATCTCGGCCCGGCTGGTGGCCGACCTCTACAAGGCCGCGGGGGCCGATCGGATCATGTCGGTTGATCTCCACGCCTCGCAGATTCAGGGGTTCTTCGACGGCCCGGTGGATCACCTCTGGGGACTGCCGGTGCTGAGCGACTACGTCCGGGAGCACTACGACACCTCCGAGATGTGCGTCGTCTCGCCCGATGCGGGACGGGTCCGGCTGGCCGACATGTGGACCGACGAACTCGGATGTCCGCTAGCGATCATCCACAAGCGCCGCGACCATGAGACGGCCAACACGGTCGCAGTGCATGAAGTGGTCGGCGATGTGCGGGGTAGGACCTGCATTCTCGTCGACGACATGATCGACACTGCTGGAACCATCACCCAGGCGGCGCTCGCGCTGCAGGAGCGGGGAGCCAGCAAGGTCATCTGCGCCGCCACCCACGCCGTTTTCTCGGGGCCTGCGGTGGAGCGGCTGAACAAGTCGGGCATGGCGGAGATAATCGTGACGAACACGCTGCCGATCCGGACCGCCGAGCCAATCGACAATCTGACGGTGCTGTCGATAGCCCCGCTGATCGCGAGGGCCATCAACGCCGTTTTCCGCGACGGATCGGTGACTTCTCTGTTTGGAGGACAGGCATACAAATGAGTGTTCGTGGGGTCAACAAGCTGTCAATCATTGGCGCCGGGGCGGTGGGTTCCTCGCTGGCATACGCCAGCCTGATCCGGGGGGTTGCCCGGCACGTCGTGCTGCACGACATCAACGCTGCGAAGGTGCGGGCCGAGGCCCTCGACCTGGCCCACGGCAGCCAGTTCATGCCGCAGGCGAGGGTCGAGGGATCGGAGGATCCCGAGATCACCCGGGGTTCCGACGTGGTCGTGATCACCGCGGGCGCGAAACAGAAACCAGGGGAAACCCGGATGGATCTCGCGGCCTCCACCGTGAACCTGATGAAGAAGGTGATTCCCCCGCTTGTGGAGCGTTCCCCGGAGGCGATTTTCCTCATGGTGACCAACCCGGTGGACGTCACCACCTACGCGGCGCTGAAGATCAGCGGCCTGCCTCGCAACCAGCTGTTCGGCTCCGGCACGGTGCTGGACTCCTCCCGGCTGCGGTATCTCGTCGCCGAGGCCTGCGAGGTCGCGGTGGTGAACGTGCACGCCTACATCGCGGGTGAGCACGGCGACTCCGAGATCCCGCTGTGGAGCGCCGCCACCATTGGTGGTGTCCCGCTGCTGGACTGGGAACGCCAGACCGGGAAGCTGGACGAATCCACCCGCGACTCGATCGCGGACCAGGTGGTGAACGCCGCCTACGAGGTGATCGCGGGAAAGGGCGCCACCAACTACGCCATCGGGCTGGCCGCCACCCGGATCATCGAATCGGTGCTGCGTGACGAACACCGAGTGCTCCCGGTCTCGAGTCTCGTGGAGGACTGGTACGGCATCAAGGATGTCTGCCTTTCCGTTCCCACCATCGTCGACCGCCAGGGCGCCGGTCACACCCTGAGGCAGCCCCTGACCGACGGTGAACTCGGTTGCATGCACGAATCCGCCGACGCCATCCGTTACACGCTGAACTCGCTGGGGTTCTGAGATCCTGAATCCGTCCGTCCCTGGCCGGTGCCTGACCGGCGGGGCGGGCGGTGTGATCAGGCAGTGTGTTCCCGTGACGCCGGCCGGGGAATTGCCCCGCGCTGGCGCAACCGGGAGACCACGCGGTTCAGGCCCACGGGGGTCAGGCCGAGATACTGGGCCACCTCGCGCTGCGACATCCGCGCCGCCAGGCGGGGATATTCCTGCAGGAAGGCGAGGTAGCGTTCCTCGGTGCTCATGGTCAGGAACTGGTACTCGCGGTGCGTGTGGTAGGCCACCAGACGCAGCAGGGCCGCGGTGGTGAAGCGGTACCACTCCGGATGGCGTTTCGCCAGGGCGGAGAGGAGCCGGATCGGGGTGCCGACGATGATTGAATTCTCTTTCGCCAATGCGCGCTTGCGGGAGAGGGCGAGCGGGGAATCCATGATCTGGTGGTTCGTGGGGAGTCCCAACATCTCGCTGAACTCGCGGGGGTTTGTGTTGAGGAAGATATCCCCCTGCTGCATGTAACTGGCGATGTGGGATTTGCCCTTGATGGTGACCATGGAGGTGATGGTTCCGTTCAGCACCAACCACATCATGGGCTGGTTCCCGTTGGGCATTGGTTGCCCGGAATCGATCTCCATCACGATGGAGGAGGCTGCGCAGAGGTTCCAACCCGGCATGGGACAGCCGGCGATATTCTCCACGGATCGCCGCGCGATGTGCTCCCAGCGGGTGCCTACGAGGTGGGTGGCACTGGTCATGATCAGATCTTAACCCCGGTTAACTAGTGATTTTCCCGTTAGTTAACTGTATCCGGGTCCAAAATGCAAAACCGTGGCAGGGCAAAGGTGATTATGCACCCCTGCCCGGGAGTGTGTGATTGATGTTTTGTTCACATCAGAGGTTTTGCCGGCGAGTGTCATCGGCCTCGTCACCGGGATCAGGGTAGTACCCCTAGCCGGCCTCCGGGGGACCGTGGCACCGTGGTCTGGAGGAGGCCCGCGAACTGCATTCCTCGGGACGATCCCCTGCTCGCGGGGGAAGGATAGTTTGAGATTGTCAGTTCAAGAATCAAGGAAGGTACCGAAGTGAGCATCGCTCCACCCGCAGTGGCCCCCGCCTGTGGTGCCCAGAATTTGACGAAGGTGTTCGGGGAGGGTGGGTCCCGGCCCGTAGTCGCCGTCAACAACGTGACCCTCGCCATCGAGGCCGGATCGTTCACGGCCATCATGGGACCGTCCGGCTCCGGAAAATCGACTTTGATGCACTGCATGGCCGGACTGGACCGTGCCACCAGCGGATCGGCCTGGGTGGGCGATCAGGATCTGTCCCGGCTGCCCGAGCGGCAGGTCACCAAAATCCGGCGGGACAAGATCGGCTTCGTGTTCCAGTCCTTCAACTTGCTTCCCACCCTCACGGCGGAGCAGAACATCCTGCTGCCGCTGGAACTGGCGGGCCGCAAACCGAATCGCGAGGTGTTCAGGGAGATCGTCGACTCCCTGGGGCTCGCCGAACGCCTCACCCACCGCCCGAGCCAGCTCTCCGGGGGTCAGCAGCAAAGGGTCGCGATCGCGCGGGCACTGGTCACGCGCCCGCAGGTGATATTCGCCGACGAACCGACGGGTGCCCTCGATTCCCGCACGGGCACCGCCCTCCTGCAGTACCTGCAGCGATGCTCCCGTGAACAGGGGCAGACCATCATCATGGTCACCCACGACCCGAAGGCCGCGGGATATGCTGACCGGGCCTTGGTGCTCTCCGATGGGAGCATCGTCGACGACGTGGCCCGGCCCTCTGCCGAGATCATGCTCGCCAGCCTCGGTCGTCTGGGGGCGTGATGCTACGAGACGCAATCAACGAGATCCGGCTGCACCCGGGCCGGTTCGTCGCGACGTTGCTCGCCGTCGCAATCAGCGTCGGATTCATCTCGGCGATCATGATCGGGGTGCGCACCGAGGAGAACTCGATGACGCGTTCCGGGGCGATCGCGGTCTCGAAGTCCGACGTGGTGGTCGAGCAGGTCAGTGCGAATGAGCAGATCAAACCGGACGAGGTGCTCAAGGCCATTCAGGGGGCCTCCGGGGTGACGCAGGCGGAGACCTCCATGGTGGCGCTCTTCCCGCTGACCCACGAGAACTTCTCGGTTTACAGCAACGCGATCGTGCTGCCCTCGGCCGAGTTCCGCTGGGCCTCCCTCGCCGAGGGTTCCTGGCCTTCCAAGGAAGAAGAGATCACCCTGTCCAAGGCGGGGGCGGAGAAACTCCACGTGAAGGTCGGGGACAAGGTCACCATGGGCTTCTCGAAGGATGAGCGGAGCGGCAGTTATCGGGTCGTCGGCATCACCAACGACGCGCCCTCGCTCTACTCGACGAACTCCTACGTCACCGGTCTCGGGCCGGACCGGCAGGCATCCAAGTGGGTCGTCAAGGCCCAGGACAAGGCTGCGGCCATCGCATCCATCAAACGGGCCCTCGAACCGTTCGGATCGGACAACTTCAAGGTCAGGACCGCGGACGACTACCGTAACGATCAGATGAAGCAGCTCACGGGTGGGTTCGACGTCTTCCGCAACCTCCTGCTGGGATTCGCCGCGATCTCCGCGGTCGTCGGCACGATCATCATCGCCAACACCTTCACGATCCTCATCACCCAACGCCGACGCCAGATCGGTCTGTTGCGGGCCGTCGGCGCGTCGACGGGTCAGGTCGCAGGAAGGCTCTTCGCGGAGGCCGTTCTGCTGGGGCTCGTCGGTTCGCTGATCGGCGTGGGCATCGGGGCCGGTGTCGCAGCAGTGGCGGGTATCTGGACGGGCGCCATCTACTGGGGCCTGGTGTTCCCGCTCGGTGAACTGGGGATCGCCGTTCTCGCCGGTGTGCTGATAACCGTGTTCTCGATGATCGGCCCGTCGCTGGCAGCCACCCGGGTCAGCCCCCTCGAGGCCCTGCAGGTGGTGCCCAGCGCCGCCCGGGTCAAACGGTTGAGCATCACCCGTGGGGTGTTCTGCTGTCTGTTCCTGCTCCTGGGGGGTGGCTTGGTCTTCCAGGCCTTCGTCAACCCGGCCATCGGGTTGCTCTGGGCCATTGGCGGCGGCGGTTTCCTCTCCCTGGCGATCCTGCTGGCGGCGCCGTTCTACGTGCCGGTGCTGCTGCGCCTGTTCGGGTGGCTCCTGGGATTCATGGGTTCCACGGTCAAGCTGGCCACCAGCAACTCCGTCAGGAATCCCCGTCGCGCCTCGGCCACGGCGGTGGCCCTGATGCTCGCGGTGGGGCTAGTGGTCACGCTCCAGGTGGCCGTTTCCACCATGCGCACCTCGGCCCTTTCCGAGATCAACCAGCGCTACCCGGTGGATGTCAGCGTGCGGGACTATGACGGTCCCCTCAAATCCGGTGTGGTGGAGGAACTCCGCAGGAACGATGGGGTAGCGAAGGTGGTGGAGATCTCCAGCAAACAGGTCGAACTTGGCCGCAGGAAGTTCTCCGTCCGCAACGTGAACGCCGCCCGCGCCGAGCTCGGTCTCCCGGACCGGATGAACGCCCCGGACGGGGTGATCCTGGTCAGTCCGGAAACCGCGGAAAGGCTGCCCGACCGGGTGGACCTGCCGGGCGCGGGACAGGTGGAGGTGCGCTCCTCGAAGTCGGTTCGCTATGACGCGGCGGCGGTTTCCGAGTCGACCTTCGAGAAACTGCCCGGGCAGAGCGAGATCCGGGAGGCCTGGGTCAAGTTGACTGATCGGACCTCCAGCACCGCTCTGAACCAGGTGATGAAGGTGATTTCTCCCCTGTCCTCTGAGGTCGATATCGGTGGCGGCGCCACCATGGCCGGGATGCTGGAGCAAATCGTGAACGTGCTCCTCATGGTGCTGACCGCGCTGCTCGGTGTCGCCGTGGTGATCGCCCTGGTCGGTGTCGGCAACACCCTCGGTCTGTCGGTGATCGAGCGGCAACGCGAGTCGGCGCTGCTGCGGGCCCTCGGCATGCAGCGCAGGTCGCTCCGGTTGATGCTGCTGGCCGAGGCGATGCTGCTGGCCGTGGTGGGCATCGTGATGGGTGTCGCGGCCGGTTCGTTCTTCGGCTGGCTGGGCGTGGTCACGTCGCTCGGCATGTTGGACGAAACCTCCCGGCCCCAGGCGGTGTTCTCCGTCGACATGCTCTACACGGGTGGTCTGATCCTGGTCTGTGTGGTCGCGGCGGCCCTCGCGTCGGTGCTGCCCGGCAGGCGCGCGGCGAACGCCACCCCGACGGAGGCCCTCGCGGCCGAGTAGCGTCCGCTTGCCGGGAAGCCCGAGTGGCTGATGCTGAATCCCGCGGGATCGGCATCAGCCACTCGGCCGTTACGGGACCGGTCGTCGGCCTCTTAACGCTCGATCTCGCATTCCAAGGCCAGCTACGACCTGGTGTGTGAGGACGAAGACTGGTAGTGGGACGCCGGGCTCGGCTACAACCCCGCGCGGAGCATTGCGTTGGCATTGGAGCTGTCTCTCGCCTCGGCCTGCTCCCGGTCCTTCATCGGGCCCTGTTCCACCGGTAGTCCGTACCCACTGAAACGGCAGCTGGTCTCGTTCTGCACTTGCACCCACCGTACTTACTGTATATGCTGTATATATACAGAAGGGAGGGTGTGGTGGATGTCGTGTTGTCGAACACCGCGGGGATCCCGATCTACGTCCAGATCGAGGATCAGATCAAGGCGGCGATCCTGCGCGGCGAGGTCTCCGAGGGGGAGGCGCTTCCCTCCATCCGGGCCCTCGCCCGCGACCTGAGGGTCTCCGTCATCACCACCACCCGCGCCTATGCGGAACTGGTGGCTGGCGGGCTCGTGGCCAACGTGCCCGGAAAGGGGTACTTCGTCCTGCCGCGCGATGCCGAACTCGTTCGCGAGCAGGTGCTCCGCGAGGTGGAGACCCACTTTGCGAACGGTGTGGCCGTGGCCCGGCTGGCCGATGTCGACGACGACGAGATCCGCTCCATCCTCGAACTCGCTCTCACTCAAAGGGAGGACGCATGACCAGCGACAATCTCCTCGCGCTGAAGGGGATCACCAAGGAGTACAAGGAGTTCCGCCTCGGTCCCTTGGATCTGAGCGTGCCTCGCGGCTATGTGATGGGTTTGGTCGGGGCCAACGGGGCGGGCAAGACCACGGCCATCAAGATCGCCCTCGGGGCGGTGCTCCCCGGGAACGGGTCGGTGCACCTGATCGACAAGACCCGTGTCGGCGTGGTTCTGGACCAGCCGTGCTGGCAGGCCACCTGGCGTGTTCGCGATCTCTCCCGGCTGCTCGGTCCGTTCTATCCTGGCTGGGATCAGCGGGTCTTCGACGAACTGTGCGAGTGGGCGGGGGTCTCGCAGCGGCTGAAGGTGCGAGAGTTCTCCCGGGGCATGGGTATGAAGGTGCAGGTGGCGGTCGCGTTGGCGCACCGGGCCGAACTTCTGGTGCTCGACGAACCGACCAGCGGCCTCGATCCCCTGGCCCGCGGCGAACTGCTGGACAAGCTGTCGGAGTTCATGACCGACGAACGGCACTCCGTCTTGTTCTCCACCCACATCACCACGGACCTGGATCGCATAGCCGACCTGGTCACCATCCTCGACGCGGGCAGGGTGATCGCATCCGGTGCCCGGGACGACCTACTCGAGGCGTGGGCGATGGTTCGCGGCGGTGCCGCCGATCTCACCGGCGAGCTGCGCGCCCGGATCCGCGGTCTCAGACAGCATTCCGCCGGGTGGGAGGGGCTGATCGCGGCGGCCGATCTGGGGCTGTGCGGCACCGGCGTCGTGGCGGATACCCCGTCCGTCGAGGACCTGCTGGTGCACCTCACGAAAGAGCGGAAAGATGCGTGAACTCGGATCCATGTTGAGGATCGACCTGGATCATCTGCGCGGGGTTTTCCTCCTCGGGGGGCTCATGGCATTCTTTTGGGTCATTCCCGGTCTTCTGCTCGGGATGCTGGGCGAGGGGAGACAGTCCTTCTCGATCTCTGTCCCTCTTCTTTCCCTTTTCCTTGTTGTGCTGATGCTTGTGCTGTTTCAGGTCGGGAGAGTGGAGGGGGCGGATATTCTCTACGACATCCTGCCGCTGCGGCGCCGAACGGTGATTATCTCGGGCTACCTGGTCCTGCTGGTCCTGTCCTTCCTTTTCGAGATCGCAGTGGCGGCGATGATGCTGGCCATGCCGATGGCCGGGGTGAACGTCGGAGCCGACTGGCCGGTCGCGGTGCTGGTGTCGCTGGTCGCGGCTCTTTTCGGTTTCGCGATCGCAGCTCCTCTCATCGTCAGATTCGGGGGCAGGAACGGGGGAATCGTCATCTTCTCCATTCTGGCGGTCACCGCGCTCGGGGTCGATGCGATGGGGCACGCGGCTTTCCCGGGTGCGCCACCCCCGCTGCTGACCGGATGGCTGCCTCTTGAAGGGCTGTGGGCGCTGCTGGCGGCAGGTCTGGCGGCATATGTCGTGTCGCTTCTGGTGTCCATCCGCATCTATGAGCGACAGGATCACTGATCGATGGGATCGTGTGTGGGTTCGTCACAGTACTGCCGTCTGTTAGCGTGAAAGGAGAGGGAAATGCGTGAACTTAAAAACGCAATCAGGTTGGATATACAACGTATATTGGATTCCCTGTTTCTTGTGGCGATAGGGGTCTTGATCTGGGTTTTCTTCGGTATTTTAAAAGGGCTGATGGGCTTGGTGTTCGTCATCGCCATGATTGCGGTCATGACGACGACGTCCGCTTTCTATGGAAAGCTCGGCCTCGACGGATTGGAAGATGCCGATCTGCTGTACGACACCCTGCCCCTGCGGCGCAGGACGGTGATGATCTCGCACTACCTGGTGTCACTGGCCTACCTGCTGGCTGCCGAGATCGTGTTGGTTCCGGTGCTGCTTCTCGGGGAAATCCTGGGGATGAGGGCCGGCGGTGACTGGTGGGCAGCGGCGTCGGCGGCGGTGGGAATCATGCTCGTCGTTTTCGCGGTCATGGTGCCTGTTCTGATTCGTTTCACGGATGCCAGAGGGGTGGCCGTGTTGGTCGTTGTCGCGGTGGTCGCGGGCGTGGGGATCTACCTGCTGGGACAGCTGATGTCCCCGCTGCCCGGGTGGGTCCTGGCGGGGTGGCCGTGGCTGCTGCTGGTCGCCGGTTTGGTGGCCTGGGCGGTGTCGCTGCTGGTGGCCATCCGTGTCTACCAACGACAGGACCACTGATTTCAGCCGGAACGACGTCCGGAGGTTCCCGGGCGGTAGGCGGAGACGCTGGGTTCGCCGGGCAGCCAGAAGCGCCACGGGTGGCGTTCGCCGTCACCGCCCGGGCCCGAAACCCCCACCCGGGGGCCCGTCGACCACTCACCGGGCGGATCATCGGGCAGCCACCACGACCACTCCTCGCCCATCAGGTCGGCGCCGTCGGTTTCGCGCGACGACCCGAGCGCCTGCCCCAGGTTCCCGGGGCCGCGGGCCAGGTGATGCTCCGGCAGGGGAGTCGAACGGGGCCTCACCGTCCGCCGGCTGCGCGCCAGGGCCGCGCCCTCGATGACCTCGCCCGCTCGCAGCAGGCAACCGGTCGGGACACCTGCCTCGTCGCACACCACGTTGAGGTTGTGGTGCATCCCGTAACTTAAATAGCAGTACAGGTGCCCGGGCTCCCCGAACATGGTGGCGTTGCGGGCGGTGCGGCCCCGGAAGGCGTGCGACCCGGGGTCGACGGTCCCGGCGTAGGCCTCCACCTCCGTGATGCGGACCGCGACGGTGCCGTCACCGGTGGTCCGGGCCAGCGCACAGCCGAGCAGCAGCGGTGCGAGCTCCAGGACGGGGCGACGGAACCAGTCGCGGGAGGCGCGTGTGAAACCGGGCAGGTCCATGGGGGCATTGTGCCCTTGCGCGTTTCGCGACTGGCCGACCATTCCATCTGTCGGAGCGGCTGCTGGCAGCAGGGCGCCGCGGCCACTAGCCTTCTGTTCATGCTGCTGACTGGAAGTCGCGTTGTTCTTTGCAGGCATGGTGTCACCGATTTCACCGCTTCTGGTCGGTGGGACGGGCGCGGCGGAGCCGACCCGGCGCTCAACGCCGAGGGGCACGCCCAGGCCCGTGACCTCGCAGCCCGCGTCGGGGCCTTCATCGGGGACGCGCCGGAGGTGCGCGTGGTGTCGTCGTCCCTGAGACGCGCCAAGGAAACCGCCGCTCCCGTGGCCGAGTTGTTCGGGACCGGGGTCACCCCCAGACGGGTCTGGGACGAACTTGCCTTCGGGGAGTGGGACGGCCTCACCGGCGACGAACTGCGCGGCGAGAAACCCGACGAACTCCTCCGGTTCTGGGGTGACGAGACCTTCCGGGTGCCCGGCGGCGAATCCCACGTCGACCTGCACACCCGGGTGCGTCCCGCATTCGAGAAATTCATGGGATTCAGCGGCACCACGGTGGTGGTCACCCACTGGGGTCCGATCATGAGTTGCATCTCGCTGGTGCTCGGGATCGACCTGCTCCCCGCGCGGCGCCTCAACCTCGCGCCGGCGTCCATGACCTCCTTCATGGTCACAAAACAGGGCCCGCAGGTGGAGTTCATAAATGATCTCGGGGCGCGGGTGACCCCGCCGGAGAGCATCTGACCGACGCCCGTGGCCCCTTTAGGTTTTGGAGCGCGGGGAATGGACTTCCACAGCCGGGATCTGCGTTATTTCGTCGCGGTCGTGGAGGAAGGTGGGTTCAGCCGGGCCGCGGAGCGCCTGTTCGTGTCGCAGCCGGTGCTCTCGCGGCAGGTGGCGAAACTGGAACGCGACCTGCGTGTCCGGCTCCTCGAACGCGAGCCCCGGCACGTTCGGCCAACCCCGGCCGGAGAGGTTCTACTGGAGCACGCTCGGCGGATGCTGGCTGACTGGGCGCTGTGCCACGGGGAGATGCTTCGTCTCGACTCGGAGTCGCGATCGGTTCTGCTCGTGGGGCAGCAGACTGGAATCGGGCGTGGTCTGGTACGGCGTCTCATCAATCGGCTGGGCCAGTCCTGTCCCGGGTGGCGGATCGAACTGCGTCAGATCTCCTGGGAGGACCCGTCTGCGGGTGTGCGGTCCGGACAGACCGACATCGGTTTTGTGTGGTTGCCCGTCGTGGTCGCCGATGACATGGAGCATGTGGTGGTCGCTGAGGAACCGATCGTGCTGGCGGTCCCCGAAGGACACGAGTTGGCGGACAGATCATCGCTGGGTTTCGCGGAGATCGTAACCCTGTCGCTCATCGCCCTGCCGGAGCAGGCCGGCGACCTACGGGACTTCTGGCTGGCCGGCCATGCCCGCCGCGAACCCGCTCCGGTCGCATTGGTGGCGCACACCCCCGACGAAGCGCTCGAGGCCGTGGCTGCTGGCCTGGGGGCAGTGCTGCTCTCGCTGGGAAATTCCGTCGTACACGCACATCCGGGAGTCGTGTTCATACCCGTTCCGGACCTTCCGCCCGCGCGCTTGGCCCTCGTCAGGAGGGCGGGCGACGACCGTGAGGTGACCACCGAGGCTCTCCGGGCAGTGCGAGCCGATGGGGCCCTTTCATAGCGAACGGGCATGCGAAGAAGTATTGGAAGACCTCCGAAGGCCAACGCAGAATGCGTTCATGACCATCTACACCACGAACCGGGTTCGGTTCGCCTCCGGCGACGATGTCCTGGTGGGCGACCTACACCGCCCCGTTGAAACATCCGAACCCTTCGACGGGGCGGTTGTCGTCGTGACCGGCTCCTGGACCACCAGCAAGGAACAGCAGGCCGACTTCTACGCTCGACGGCTCGCGGCCGCGGGGATCAGTAGTCTGACGTTCGACTTCCGGGGATTCGGGCAGAGCCAGGGTCAGCCACGCGACTGGGAGAACCCCGAACGCAAGATCGCCGACATCAACGCCGCCATCACCCATCTGACCGGCCGCGGCGATGTGGATCCGGACCGGATCGGGGCTGTCGGGGTGTGCGCATCCAGTGGCTACCAGGCGGCCAACGCCGCCACCGACCCGCGGGTCAGGTCGCTGGTGATGATCGCCCCCTGGCTGCACAACCCTGAACTGGTGGCGCCCTATTACGGCGGTCCGGAGGGAGTGGCGGAGCGGATCGCCGCCTCGCGTCGCGCCCGGATCGCCTACGAGACCGACGGGGTGCAGGAATTCATCCCGGCGGTCTCCACCACCAACCCTGCGGCTGCCATGTTCGGCCCCTACGACTACTACTTGGATCCGGAGCGCGGCGCCATTCCCGAATGGGACGCGCAGCTGGCGGTCATGTCATGGGAACCATGGCTGACCTTCGACGCCATCAGTTCCGCATCCCGGATCGACATCCCGGTGCAGTCGATCCACTCCCGGGCCGCTGCCGTACCTGATGGAGCGGAACTGTTCCACGAGCAGCTGCAAGGCCCGTCGGAACTGACCTGGATCGAAGGTGGTCAGCTGGACTTCTACGACCAACCAGCCCAGGTGGCCGTCAGCCTCGAGCGGGCCATCTCCCACTTCCGTAACACCCTGTGAGGAACATGCATGATGAATGATGGAAACGAGATCGTCACCACACTGACGAAGCTGTTCTGGGCCACTGACCATCATGATTGGGAGGGTCTGCGCCGCACCTTCGCGGGCCAGGTGCTGCTGGACTATACCGCTACCCTCGGCGGGGAACCTCGGATCTGCGCCCCCGGTGAGGTGGTCGACGGTTGGCGCCCCGCTTTCGAGGCCCTCGACGCCCATCAGCACCTCGTCGCCAACCACATGGTGGAGATCGCGGATGAGGAAGCGACGGCGACCGCATCCTTCATCGCCACCCACCAGTTCCAGGGTGAGACCTGGACACTCGGAGGCGACTACCACTTCCGGCTCCACAGGTGTGAGGGAAACTGGCGGGTGGCGGCCATGCGCATGGTCCCCGTCTGGCAGACCGGGCCGGTGGACCTCGTCACGAAGGCGCTGGAGGCCGCAGCCTCCTGAGCCCTGGGAGTCTGTGGTTTTGTCGCTCAGGCCTGCGAGTTTCCTGCCATGAAGCAGCCGGGGTCGGCTTTCACCGGGTGAGTCTCTCCTCGTGGCACTGCTCGGGGGAGACCCCCAGGCCGCGGGCCTCTGCCAGGACGGAATCGACGAACCCACCCGGACCGCACACGAACACGTCCGAGTCCTTGAGGTCCGGTGCCAGCGTCGCGAGATCGTGGCCGGCATATCCGAGACTCACCCAGTGGCCCTCGTGGCGCGGCCCGGTCATCAGGTGCAGGGCGATGCCGCGATCGTCACACAGCTCCCGGAGCTCGTCGAGGAGAACCAGGTTCTCAGGTCCGGATGCTCGGAGAATCACGACGGTGTCCGCCGGGTGCGCCGTGGTGACCTCCAGCAGCGACCGGATCGGTGCGAGATCGGTCCCGGCTCCGATCAGCACCAGGCCGTTCCGGGTCCGGGAGGCGTCGGTGAAGGCGCCGTAGGGACCGGCGAAGATGACCCTCGTGCCGGGCCGGGCGGCAGCCAGTTCCGCCGTGTGCTCATCGGTGACCCTGACGGTGATGCGCAACCGATCCCTCGTCGGTGCCGCGGACAGGAAGAACCGGTGGGTCCGGGTCCACAGCTGAGGGGTGAGCAGGCGCCAGGTGAAGTACTGACCGCCCCGGGTCTCCAGCTTGTCGAGGTGCCTGCCGCTGAACTCCAAGTGAAGGAGATCGGGGGTCAGGTGAACGGTGTTCACCAGCTTCAACCGATGCCGCCAGGAACGGAGGAGCGGACTCAGGATCCGGTACCAGAGCAGGCAGGCGCCGACGGAGACCAACAGGGAGCCCCAGTAGATGCGCTGTGCCCTGCTGGGCAGGAAAACCGGGTCGAGGCGGAGCATGTGGGGGATCGCCAGGAGCACGGCGACGTAGGAGAGGATGTTGAGGAGGTGCCGAATCTCGCGGCGCAGTCCGCGGCACACCGCAAACACCGATGCGATCGTCGTCAACAACAGCAGGGCAGCGGAGGCGAAGACCAGCGGTAGGTTCCCCGTCCACAGCGAACCGACGGCACCGGTGAGGTCGTCGCGATTGGTCCATCCGGTCCCGGTGAGGATCAGGGCGACGTGGGTCAGCACCCCAAGCACGGTGACCCTCCCCAACAGCCGGTGCCACCGGATGGCCCTGACCCTCCCCAGCACCCGGTCGATCACGGGAACCCGGGCGGCCAGCAGCAGCATGAACAACATCGAGTTCATCGCGATCAGCCCGGCCATGGCCCCGAGCACGCCCAGCAGCCCGGTGATCCGCTGCCCGGCGCCATCGATCAAATGGAGAACCACCGAGAAAGCCACGCCTACCCAGGCCGACCCGGCCAGCAGGGCGCGCCAGAGACGCAGGCGCCGCCCGCGCGGCTGGGCGGGGGCCCGCTGCGCGGCGCGCGAAAGCGGTCGGGGTGAGGTCATACCGGTACATCCTTGCGGCGAATCTGTGGAGAAGCTGTTGAAGGACCCGTGAAAACCTGAGGGGTCGTTGAAAGTGTAACTTCTCCGCGTCGCGAACCAAACACGTGCGAGCCGCCCCACCCCGGCGAACGGTCGATCTCGAAGCACCGCATTCTCAAAGCCGGTTGAGTCGATCTGCTCGCTCTGCGAGTTGGTAGTGTCGAAACCGTGGTGACTTTGTCTGGGGTCTTGGGGGCGGGTTCTACTCACCGGGTGTCAGTAGTGGTTTCGACTCAGCCGTTCGCTTCGCTCACGTGCTGGCTCAACCGGCTTTGTTCTTCTTGAAGTTGGTTGAGCCGGCCTGCGAGCGTCAGCGAGTGGGTCGTGTCGAAACCGTGGTGACTTTGTCTGGGGTCTTGGGGGCGGGTTCTACTCACCGGGTGTCAGTAGTGGTTTCGACTCAGCCGTTCGCTTCGCTCACGTGCTGGCTCAACCGGCTTTGTTCTTCTTGAAGTTGGTTGAGCCGGCCTGCGAGCGTCAGCGAGTGGGTCGTGTCGAAACCATGGTGACCTTGTCCGGGGTCTTGGGGGCGGGTTCTGGCTGGCCGGTACGGGGTTCGTGTTCTGGAGTGCTGCCGGACCTGGGGTAGGCTGTGCGAGCTGCCTGGCGAGGGACCCGATGTCCGTTATCGACTAGCAACCCCTGCAGGCGTGCATCCCGATCCACACCTCAGGAGGTAGAAATGGCCACCCACAAGCTGGAAGCCGCCGCCCGCACCGAGTTCGGCAAGGGCGCGGCCCGCAAGCTGCGTCGCGCCGAACGCGTACCCGCCGTCATCTACGGGCCCGGCATCGAACCTGTCCACATCTCCCTGCCCGGCCAGGAAACCTTCCTGCTGCTGCGCGAACCCGGGGTCACCTTCGAGATCAGCATCGATGGCGCCGATGCCGTGGTGGTCGCCCCGAAGCAGGTGCAGCGCGACCCGATCACCGGTTTCCTGGAACACGTCGACCTGATGCCGGTCAAGGGCGAGTGAGTCCCTCGGTTCATCTCGTGGCCGGGCTCGGGAACCCGGGCCCGGCCTACGCCCCGACCCGGCACAACGTCGGGTTCTGGGCGGTCGACGACCTGGCCTCCCGCCTCGGGGCGCGGTTCAGCATCGCCCGCGGACAACGGGCCGAGGTCGCCACGGGACAGCTCCCCGGCGAACACCGGCTGGTGCTGGTGAAACCCACCACCTACATGAACGACTCGGGGATCGCGGTCGCCGCCGTCGCCAGGTTCCACAAGATCCCCCCCGCCGACGTGATCGTCATCCACGACGAACTCGACCTGGAACCAACCCGCCTGCGCCTCAAACTCGGCGGTGGCGACAACGGCCACAACGGACTCAAATCCATCCGCGCCCACCTCGGCACCGGCGACTTCCACCGCGTTCGGGTGGGCATCGGCCGCCCCCCGGGACGCCAACCCGCCGCCGACTACGTGCTCTCCCGGATGCGCCTAGCGGACCTGGACGCCATGCGGCTCGACGCCGCGGTCGCTGCCGACGCGGTCGAGACCCTGGTGACGGAGGGCCTCGTGGCGGCACAGAATCGCTTCAACAACTGAAGACGCAGAGGACGTGGAAACTCCGGGCGCCATCACGCTCTGAGAGGATTTACCCATGCCACCTCAGGAAACAGGGCGAAACCGCCGGGACGTTTCCTCATCGGTGGCGTGGAGCACACTGGCATCGACGATCACGACCCGGGCTCCTGCGAATCGAGAATCTCCAGGACTTCGCCGATGTTGGTGAGGTCGAAGCGAGCCCCCATCGCGACCGGCGCCGGGAGGGTGATGGGAGACGCGGAAGAGCGCATCATGCCCCTGCGGGCCAAGGTGTTCAGCGCCTCGCTCGGACCGATACCCTGCTCGGCGCGCATCCTCTCCATCTCGGCGCGGACGTCATCGGCAATGGTCACGGTCATCCTCATGCGTTGAGGTTAATGGTGTTGTGTAGCACGTCATGGCATCGAAGAGGATCGGGATTCTGGGGCATTCGTGACAAGATGACCCGGTGAGATTTCCCGGACTTCTTCCCGCCCTCGAGGCAGACCCGGCCGTCCGGGCCACCCTGCGCGACTCCCAGGTGGTGGGCGCCGAGGCGCGCGATATCACCTGCGCCACCTCCTTCTTCGCCACCGCGACGTCGATGCTCGCCTCCGAGTCCGGGCGCACGATATTGCTGGTCACCTCCACCTTCCGGGAGGCCGAGGCCATCGCGGCCGAAATCTCCGGGCTGCTGGGGGAGGACGCCGTCGCCTACTACCCGGCCTGGGAAACCCTGCCTCACGAACGCCTCTCGCCCCGCGCCGACACCGTCGGCAGACGCCTGGCGGTGCTGCGGCGGCTCGTATCCGATGCGCCACCGCGGGTGGTGGTCGCACCCGTGCGGGCCCTGCTCCAACCGCAGGTCAAGAACCTGGCATCAATGCGACCCGTCACCGTCGAGGCCGGCCGGGAACGCGACCTCACCGACCTGCTGAAATCGCTGGTGGACGCCGCCTACAACCGCGTCGACCTGGTGGAGCGGCGCGGCGAGTTCGCGGTGCGCGGCGGCATCGTCGACGTCTTCCCGCCCACCGCTGAACAACCCGTGCGCATCGACTTCTTCGGCGACGAGGTGACCGAGATCCGGCCCTTCTCGGTGGCCGACCAGCGCTCCACCGGCGAGCAGCTGCAGCGGGTCACGGCCGAACCCTGCCGGGAGTTGCTGCTCACCGACGCCGTCAGGCGCCGCGCCGCGGCCCTCCAACTCGAGCACCCGCAGCTGTCCGACATGTTCTCCCGTCTGGCCGAGGGTCACGCCGTCGAGGGCATGGAGGCCCTCATCCCTGTCCTGGTGGACGGCCTGGAAATGCTGACCGACGTGCTGCCGCCGCGTTCCCTGGTGCTGGTGGCCGCCCCCGAACTGGTGCGCGCCCGCGCCGTCGAGCTGGTCGCCACCAGCGAGGAGTTCCTGAACGCCAGCTGGGCGGCCGCGGCCAGCGGCGGTACCTCACCCATCGACCTGGGTGCCTCCTCCTACCGGGCCCTCGGCGAGGTCCGGGAACGCACCATGGCGCTGGGGCACAAGTGGTGGAGCCTCAGCCCGTTCACCGCGGAGGAGGCGCCCGATGCGAACCTCGACGCCGGTTCCGTGCACTCCCGGCGGCTCGGGATCACCCCCACCGACGATTTCCGCGGCGACGTGGACGCCGCCGTCGCCCACATCCAGGCCCGGCTCCGCGACGGCTGGCGGCTCCTGATCGGCGTAGAGGGCAAGGGCCTGGCAAACCGCATGACCGAACTGCTGGCCGAACACGACATCACTGCGCGGGTCTCCGGCCTCGAAACCGAACCCGATGCCGGGAGTGCGCACGTGATCGTCGGGCCCTTCCGGCGCGGCTGGCGCGCGGGAACCGCGAAACTCGAACTGCTGACCGCCGCCGAACTGTCGGGCCAGCAGAGCGCGGAACGCGGCCAGCGGAAACTGCCGTCGCGCCGCCGAAACACCATCCAGCCCCTCGAACTCAAGGCAGGTGACCCGATCGTTCACGAGGTCCACGGGGTCGGGCGGTTCGTGGAGTTGGTGCAGCGCACCGTCCAGGGCGCGGTCCGCGACTACCTCGTCATCGAGTACGCCGCCAGCAAACGCGGCCAGCCCGGCGACCGGCTGTTCGTGCCGATGGACCAGCTCGACCAGCTGACCCGCTACGTCGGCTCCGAGACCCCCGCCCTGGACAAGATGGGTGGCGCCGACTGGGCGAAACGCAAATCCAGGGCACGCAAGGCCGTCAAGGAGATCTCTGCCGAACTCATCAAGCTCTACGCCGCCAGGCAGGCCACCAAGGGCCACGCCTTCGGACCCGACACGCCCTGGCAGCGGGAACTGGAGGACGCCTTCAGTTTCGTCGAGACCCCGGACCAGCTGGCGGCGATCCAGGAGGTCAAGGCCGACATGGAGAAGGTGGTCCCCATGGACCGCCTGATCTGCGGTGACGTCGGGTTCGGCAAGACCGAGATCGCGGTCAGGGCCGCCTTCAAGGCCATCCAGGACGGCAAACAGGTGGCGGTGCTGGTGCCCACCACCCTGCTCGTCAGCCAGCACCACCAGACCTTCGCCTCCCGGTTCGCGGGTTTCCCCGTCCACATGGCGCAGCTGAGCCGGTTCCAGGGCGAGGCCGAATCGAGGAAGATCCTCGAGGGTCTCGCCAGCGGCCGCGTCGACCTCGTGATCGGCACCCACCGGCTGCTGGCCAAGGAGGTCGCGTTCAAGGACCTCGGGCTGGTGATCATCGACGAGGAGCAGCGATTCGGCGTCGAACACAAGGAACGCCTCAAGGAGCTGCGGGTCAACGTCGACGTGCTGTCGATGTCGGCCACCCCCATCCCGCGCACCCTGGAGATCGCGATCACCGGCATCCGGGAGATGAGTGTGATCGCCACCCCACCCGAGGAACGCCACCCCGTGCTCACCCTCGTCGGCCCCTACGACAAGGGACAGGTGCGGGCCGCCATCCGGCGCGAACTGGCGCGGGAGGGGCAGGTGTTCTTCGTCCACAACCGCGTCGAGAGCATCGACAAGGTGGCCGCCGAGCTGCGCGACCTGGTGCCGGAGGCCCGCGTGGTCACCGCCCACGGCCAGATGGGGGAATCGAAACTGGAACAGGTGATGCTCGACTTCTGGGAGCGCCGCGCCGACGTGCTGGTGTGCACCACCATCGTCGAGGCGGGTCTGAACATCCAGACCGCAAACACACTCATCATCGACCGTGCCGACGTGCTCGGGCTCTCGCAGCTGCACCAGCTCAGAGGCCGGGTGGGGCGCTCCTCGGAACGCGGCTACGCCTACTTCCTGTACCCGGCGGACAAAACCCTCACCCAGACCGCCCACGAACGCCTCACGACGATGGCCTCCCACACCGACCTGGGTGCTGGTATGTCCATCGCCATGCGCGACCTGGAGCTGCGCGGCGCCGGAAACCTCCTCGGCGGGGAACAGTCCGGGCACATCGCCGACGTCGGTTTCGACATGTACCTGCGGCTGGTGGGGGAGGCCGTGGCCCAGTACCGCGGCGAGGACACCACCCCGGAACCGGCGCTGCGCATCGAACTGCCCGTCGACGCCCACCTGCCCGACGAGTACGTCCCCTCCGAGCGGTTGCGGCTGGAGATGTACAAGCAGATCGCGGAGATCCGGTCGGCCGGCGACGTCGAGGCGGTGCGTTCCGAACTGGCCGACCGCTACGGCGAACCGCCGCTGCCCGTCGAACAGCTTCTCGCGGTCGCGGTGCTGCGCAACCGCGCCCGGGAACTGGGTGTGGTCGACATCGTCGCGCAGGGGAAGAACGTCCGGATCGAACCGGTGAACCTTCCCGAGTCGCGTAAGGTGCGGCTGCAACGCCTCTACCCGGGGTCGGTGTACAAGCAGGCGACCGCTCAGCTGCTGGTGCCCAAACCCGACGGCGACGCGGTCGCCTGGGCGATGTCGCTGCTGGACAGGGTGATCGGCTGAGGCCCCGACCGCCCCGGCGGGTGTGACCGCCGGGGCGGTTCCGTGTCGGCATCGCTCCGGGTCCGGCCCGCCGCTCGTGGGTATGCTTCGTGGCAAAGCCGTCTTCAGGAGGATCGTCCATGAAACCCGCCGCCCGCATCGCAGTTCCGCTCGTTGCGGTCGCTGCCCTCGCCGGCTGTGCACACAGCCCGTCGACCGCAGCGATCGTGGGCGACAAGGTCATTTCGGAGGCCGAGGTCACCGAGGCCGTGAACTCGTGCCGGAAGATCAATCCCCAGATCAAGCGGCTGGACGTGTTGTTCCCCCTGATACTCGGGGAAATCGCGGATGAAGTATCCCCGAAACTCGGGCGGACCATCGACGCGGCGAAGCTCCGTGCTGCCATGGAGGCCGACCCGGATGCTTCCCAGGCCTTCGGGACCCCCTGCCAGAAGGTCGTCGAGGGTGAGCTGAAGATGAGGTACCTGCAGGCCTCCGTTGACGTGGAGGCCGTTTTGCAGGAACTGCCGCGTGTGGAGATCAATCCGCGCTACGGGGCCTGGAGTCCGCGCGGGATTGATCGCCGTGGCGGCTCCATCTCGGTCGAGACGAAGAGCTGATGCCGGAGGTTGGCGAACAGCTGATCCGTCTCAACGAGGTGATGGCACGGCTGCGCATCGAATGCCCTTGGGATAGGGAGCAGACGCACTCCTCGCTGCTGACCCACCTCGTCGAGGAAACCTGCGAGGTGGTCGACGCGGTGGAGGGTGGCACCGATGACGACCTGCGTGAGGAACTCGGCGACCTGCTGCTCCAGGTGTACTTCCACGCCAGGATCGCGGAGAACGAGGGGCGGTTCACCATCGACGACGTCGCCCGCGGCATCGCGGACAAACTGATCCGCCGCCACCCCCACGTCTTCGGTGACGGCGAGGTGCCCGAGGACCTGCGCGGGGTCTGGGAACGCCGCAAACGCCAGGAGAAGGGACGGACCTCGTCGCTGGACGGAATCGCCCGGTCCATGAGCTCCCTGGCGCGCACCCAGAAAGTGATCGCGCGCGCCCGGTCGCACGAGGTGCCGGTCGGGTTTCCCAGCGAACCCGTGACCGCCGAGGACGTGGGGGAACGGATCCAGGCCCTCGTCGCCCGCGCCCAGGCCAGCGGGGTCGACGCCGACGCGGCCGTCAGGGAGGCCCTGCGGGGTCTGGAGGAACGTATCCGTCAGGCCGAGGGACCCGCAGGGACGGCATGATTCCCGGCTCACCGGATCCCGGGTTGCGCACCCGGCGCAAGGTGTGTACTGTGTTACACAGTTGACGGGCCGAGGGGTCCGCGGAAACAAAACTTCACAGCGCGAGAACCGCCCGGGCCGAATGTGCTCGGTTATCGAGTTGGAAATGCAGGCCTTTCCCCCTGCCGAGGTTCAAATCCTCAAGACCGCCGCCAGGCGGTTCGCGTTCGGTTTCCCGAACGCGTGATCCGGGCATTACCCCCATGCCCGGGCGGGCCTCGCGCACCTGAATCCCGGCCCGGGCGGGCCGGAAGGCATCGGTTATCACCTGTTCCGTGAAACGGCTGCCAGCTAGGCAGACCGAACCGCCGGTGCTCATGACATGCCCGCCCGGGCCGCTGAAGGAACCCCCGGGTGGGCCGCAGGGGATCGGTTATCAGGGATCAGGAGGTTGCGGGTTCGAGTCCCGTCACCCTTGGCGGGTGTAGCTCAACCGGCCAGAGCGCCTGACGTTTCCGGTGTCCGACACCACGCCCACCCGGGCTTTCAGGAACCCATGGTTGCGAACACGAACAGGAAGGGAGGCAACACCATGGACGTATTGCGTGAGATTAACCTGCGGAGCACACCGCAGAGCAAACCCGCAGACGAACGGCAGGTCCAGAACTCGGCCGGTGGCCACACCTTCCAGCTGGATGACGCGGCACGTCTGCGCCGTTTCCTGACACTCGGGGTCGACGCAGGCACCTACTACGCCTCGGCCAAGGAACTCGCCATCGACAACGTCGAAGTCCTCAAGCGCATGGCCGCCTCCGAGCCGGAGACTCTCGTCGCAACCATCGTCGACGTCTCCGTCCGGGGAGCCGCACCCAGGCAGAACCCGGTGCTGTTCGCGCTGGCCTACGCGGCATCCATGCCTGCGAGCGCGCCGCTGGCGCTGGCCGCGCTGCCCAAGGTGGCGCGCACGGGGACGCACCTGTTCACCTTCGCTGACTACGTGCAGCAGTTCCGCGGCTGGGGCCGCGGGCTGCGCCGGGCGGTCGGGAACTGGTACACGGGCAGGCGGGCCGACGACCTGGCCCACCAGGCGGTCAAGTATCGCCAGCGCAGCGGCTGGACGCACCGCGACCTGCTGCGCCTGTCGCACCCGGTCACCACCGTTCCCGAACTGCGTGCCCTGTTCGAGTGGATCGTCCGTGGCTCGCTCGGCGAGGACACCCCTGAACTGGTGCGCGCCTTCCTGGCCGCGCAGGAGGCGACGACGGTCGCCGCCTGGGTCGCTCTGGTGCGCGAACACCGGCTGGCCTGGGAGATGCTGCCGGATGCCGCGCTGCGTGAACCGGAGGTCTGGGAGGCGCTCCTCGACGCCGGAATCCCGCAGACCGCGCTGATGCGCCAGCTCCCGCGACTCACGGGGCTGGGCCTCCTGGACGACCTGAGCGCCCGCACCGAACAGGTGTGCGCCCAGCTCACCGACCCCGACCGGCTCCGCAGGGCGCGTGTCCACCCGGTGAACGTGCTGGTCGCGGGCCGCACCTACGCCTCCGGGCGTTCGACGCGGGGCAGCTCCACCTGGCAGCCGAGCACCAAGGTGATTGACGCCCTCGACGCCGCGTTCTACGCGGCCTTCGGTGCGGTGACGCCGTCAGGGAAACGCACGATGCTCGCCCTGGACGTCTCCGGCTCGATGTGCAGCCACATCGCGGGCCTGCCGATAACCGCACGCGAGGCCTCCGCTGCCCTGGCGCTGGTGCAGCTGGCCACCGAACCCGTCTCGGCGGTCGTCGGTTTCACCAGCGGGCTGGTGCCCCTCGACCTGTCGCCGAGGCAGCGTCTTGACGACGCGCTGCACAGGATCGGGAACCTACCGTTCGGCGGCACCGACTGCGCGCAGCCGATGCTCCACGCGCTGAAGCGCCGGCTGGAGGTGGACACCTTCGTGGTCTACACCGACAACGAGACCTGGTGCGGAAGAATCCACCCGCACCAGGCACTGGTGAGGTACCGCAGGGAAACTGGTATCCCGGCGAAACTGGTGGTGGTGGGCATGACCTCCACCGGGTTCAGCATCGCCGACCCGGACGACGCCGGGATGCTGGACGTCGCCGGATTCGACCACGCGGTGCCCAACCTGATCTCGGAGTTCTCGCGTGGCTTCTAGGAACAAATCACCAGGTGGCGGCAACGCCGCGCTGAAGGGCGCGGGCGGGGCCGCCACCCGGCGTTCGGGGGGAGTCTCGGACCTGAGGGCCGCGAGGGCACGGGAGCTTCACGAGCAGGCGGCGGAGGCGGAACGCCGCGCCGCCCAGCTGAGGGCCGAACGGGACCGGCTGATCCGGCAGCTGCGCGACGAGGATTCCGAACGCTGGTCCTACGGCGCCCTGGCGAAGGTGATCGGGTGCAGCCGCGAACTCGTGGCCCAGGTGTCCAAACGCCGGTGACCGGGTTTCCCAACGCCCGTGAATGGCGATTTGGGGGGTGACCCCTGTACGGGCGTTGGATAGGCTGGACGGGGAAGGACATCCTATGGTCTTCATTTCAAGGAAGGGCAAGACCCATGGCAATCATTGAGTTCATCGACGCCCGCGAGGTCCTCGACTCCCGCGGCAACCCCACCGTCGAGGTCGAGGTGGCCCTCGACACCGGAGCGGAAGGTCGCGCCATCGTCCCCTCCGGCGCCTCAACGGGTGCCTTCGAGGCCGTCGAGCTGCGTGACGGCGGCGAACGCTACGGTGGCAAGGGAGTGCAGACCGCCGTCAAGAACGTGCTCGACATCATCAGCGAGGACATTCTCGGTTTCGAGGCCAACGAGCAGCGCGCCGTCGACCTCGCCATGATCGAGCTCGACGGGACCCCGAACAAGGCCAAGCTCGGGGCCAACGCCATCCTCGGTGTCTCCCTGGCCGTCGCCCACGCCGCCGCGGAGGAGGCGGAGCTCCCGCTGTACCAGTACGTCGGCGGTCCCAACGCCCACATCCTGCCCGTCCCCATGATGAACATCCTGAACGGTGGTTCGCACGCCGACTCCAATGTCGACATCCAGGAGTTCATGATCGCCCCCATCGGCGCCGAGTCGTTTGCCGAGGCCGTCGAGATGGGTGCCGGCGTCTACCACGCCCTCAAGAAGGTGCTGAACGACCGTGGCCTGTCCACCGGCCTGGGCGACGAGGGCGGTTTCGCCCCGAACCTCGACTCCAACCGTGAGGCCCTCGACCTGATCGTCGAGGCCATCAAGGAGGCTGGCTACGAACCCGGCAAGCAGGTCGCCCTGGCCCTCGACGTCGCCGCCTCCGAGTTTTACGAGAACGGGGTCTACAAGTTCGAGGGTGCGAATAAGACCTCCGAGGAGATGATCGGCTACTACACCGAACTGGTGGATGCCTACCCGCTGGTCTCCATCGAGGACCCGCTGAACGAGGAGGACTGGGACGGCTGGAAGGCCATGACCGAGCGCCTCGGCGACAAGGTGCAGCTGGTCGGCGATGACCTGTTCGTGACCAACGTCGAACGGCTCGGCCGCGGCATCGACTCCGGTGTCGCCAACGCCCTGCTGGTCAAGGTCAACCAGATCGGTTCGCTGTCGGAGACCATCGATGCCGTTGAACTTGCCCACCGCGCCGGGTACCGCACCATGATGTCGCACCGTTCCGGTGAAACCGAGGACGTCACCATCGCCGATCTCGCGGTCGCCCTCGGCTGCGGCCAGATCAAGTCCGGCGCCCCGGCACGCACCGACCGCGTCGCGAAGTACAACCAGCTGATGCGCATCGAGCAGAACCTGGACGACGCCGCCGTCTACGCCGGTCGTTCCGCGTTCCCGCGTTTCAAGGGCTGATGCGCGCCACGAATCGGTCACACTGGGTGTATGCCCAGTAACCCCAGGAACAAGCCCGCGGGCAGCGGTCCGGGACGTGGTTCGCCACGGTCCCGGACCGCTGCGCGTCCGGGAGAGCGAGTTTCCAGCGGACGGCCCCGCACCCGTCCCCTCGACGCGGAGGCCGTGGCCCAGGCCGCCGAGGAACGGCCGCGCGTCTCCTCCTCCGAACGCGCCCTCGGGATGACCTGGCGGCTACTGATCCTGGGTGTGGTGATGGCCGCCCTGGCCGTCACCCTCGCCCAGAGCCTGCGCGTCTACTTCGCCCAGGCGAAGGAAATGGCGCAGCTGCAACAGCAGATCGACCAGACCAAGCGGGAGATCGCCACCCTCGACGACCAACTGGCCCGTTGGAAGGACCCCGCCTTCGTGAAGGCGGAGGCCAGGACCAGGCTCGGCTGGGTGGTGCCGGGGGAAACCGGGTATCGGGTGATCGGTGCCGACGGCAAACCCATCGGCGGCGACTCCACGGTCCTGGCCCCCAGCAAACCCAGCACCGGCATGTGGTGGCAGCAGATGTGGGGATCGGTGGGAGTTGCCGACGCGCCTGCAGAGGAGAAGTGAGAGTTCTTGAACACCGACACCGGGCGCGCCCCGGAACCGGCGGGGGATGCCCCGAGCGCCGCTGATCTCGAGGTGATAGAGGAGCAGCTGGGACGCCCCCCGCGGGGGGTGGTCGCAGTGGCGTGGCGTTGCCCCTGCGGGCGTCCCGGGGTCATCAAAACCCTTCCCAGACTCGACAACGGCACCCCTTTCCCGACCGTCTACTACTTGACCAATCCGCGCTACGTTGCTGCCTGTTCATCGCTGGAGGCCTCCGGGCTGATGGCGGAGATGACGCGGCGGCTCGGTGAGGACGAGAACCTCGCAGCACGGTACCGGGCGGCCCACGAGGCCTATCTCGCCGACCGTACAGCCCTCGGCGTCGTGCCGGAGATCGAGGGCATCTCGGCGGGTGGGATGCCGACCCGGGTGAAATGCCTACACGTTCTCGTGGGACACGCGCTGGCCGCGGGCCCGGGGGTGAATCCCCTCGGCGACGAGGCCCTGGCCCTGGTTCGGGAACGGATCGGCGACGAATGCTGCGAGGAGCAGGCATGAGGGTGGCCGCCATTGACTGCGGAACCAATTCCATTCGCCTGCTCGTGTTGTCGGGCAGCCGTAAGGCCCCCGTCGAGCTGGTGCGTGAGGTGCGGCTGGCGCGACTCGGGCAGGGGGTCGACGCCACCGGAGAGTTCCATCCCGACGCGCTGGCTCGGACCTTCGCCGTGTGTGAGGAATACGCCCGGATCATCCGTGAACACGGAGCCGAGAAGGTGCGGTTCGTCGCGACCTCAGCGGCCCGCGACGTCTCCAACCGGCGGCTGCTGGTCGACGGGGTGCGCGAACGCCTGGGCGTGGAGGTGGACGTGATCCCGGGGCAGGAGGAGGCCCGGCTGTCCAGCATGGGTGCGCTCTGCGCGCTGGATGTGGCCTCACCGACCCTGGTAGTTGACATCGGTGGCGGATCCACCGAGCTGGTGCTCGTGGACGGGGCCGGGACGATCCTCCACTCGGTCTCCCTGAACGTAGGTGCGGTGCGGCTCCGGGAACGTTTCCTGCACACCGATCCCCCGACCCCGGGGGAGCGGAAAAACGCCAGGGGGTTCGTCGGTGAGCTGCTGGACGGTTCCGGGATCGATTTCGCGGCCGTCGCGGGCGCGGTCGGGGTGGCGGGCACCGTCACCAGCGTCGGTGCCCGGGTGCTCGGATTGGAGAGCTACTCCCGCGAGGCGGTACACGGTTTGGTGCTGGGGCGCGGCGATGTCGATGCGGTCACGGAGCACTGGTTGACCACCCCGGTGGGTCTCATAGAGCAGGAACCCTGCATGCAGCCGCTCCGCGCCGGGGTGATCGGGGCCGGGGCGTTGATCCTAGACGAGACGATTTCCCGGATTCCGGGGAAAAAAATCCGTATCAGCGAAACCGACATCCTCGACGCAATAGCCTTGGGGCTGCTGGACTGATCCGGCCCCCGTAGCCCAACTGGTAGAGGCAGGCGGCTTAAACCCGCCCCAGTGCGGGTTCGAGTCCCGTCGGGGGTGCCAGCAGTGCCCGCGTCATTTCCGTTTGTCGGGCAGGTCCGAGTGGCTGGCGAAGGTCGCCTCCGCGCGCCGGACGCTGTGCACCTGGTGGCGGGGGATGAGGTCTTCGAGGAAACCGTAGTCGCGGCTGATGTGCGCGGCCTTCAAATCCCCGCCGGTGGCCCTGTGTCGCAGGCAGCGCCACCAGTCCGCGATGTCACCCCAACCAGGGGCCGCCAGGGAACCACCGAACTGCTGCACCGCCAGGGAGGCCGTCAGGGAGGCGAACTTCAGGCGCTGCTCCAGCGGCCAGCCCGCCAGGCACCCCAGCACCAGGCCGGAGGCGAACACGTCCCCGGCGCCCGTCGCGTCGGTGACCGACGCCGTCACAGCGGGGCACCACTCCTCCTCGCCCGTGTCCTGGTCGATGGCGTATGCCCCGCCGATCCCGTCGGTCACCACGGCGAGGGGAACGCGTTCGGCGAGTTTGCGCACCGCCAGGTTGGGGGAGTCCGTCCGGGTGTAGGCCATGGCCTCCACGGCGTTGGGGGTGAAGGCCCGGCAGTGCCGCAACGGTCGCAGATCCGCCGGATCCCAGCGACCGGAGGTGTCGAAACCGATGTCGGCGAACAGGACGGTGCCGCGGGACCTCAACTCGTTCCACCAGTCGGTCTCACCGCCGAGATCGACCACCGCGGTGCGCGACGCCGGGGCGGCCAGGATGTGGGAGGACAGCGACTCCGGCAGTTCGTGGCCGTGAGTGACCATCGCGCGATCCCCCTCGACGGTGACGGCCACCGTCAAAGAGGTGTGGAAGTCGTCGTAGCGGGGCGAGGTGGTCAGGTTTATG
Organism: Arachnia propionica; assembly: GCF_900637725.1. Taxonomy (GTDB): domain Bacteria; phylum Actinomycetota; class Actinomycetes; order Propionibacteriales; family Propionibacteriaceae; genus Arachnia; species Arachnia propionica. The sequence continues at coordinate 631,689 of NZ_LR134406.1, forward strand.
TGCTCCTGCTCCAGGAGGGTTTCCCAGATCCAGTCCGCGTAGGCGTCGTCGCCGAAACCCGCCACCAGGCCCGTGCGCAACCCCAGCCGAGCCAGCGCCGTCGCCAGGTTCGCGATGCCCCCCGGGCAGGAACCGAGTCCCGTGCTCCACAACTCCTCGCCCGGTTCGGGAATGCGCGGCAGCCCGGCGAAGATGATGTCGAAGAAGATGGTTCCCGAGGTGATGACGTCCAGCGGCGGATCGTCGTCGCAGCGGATGGCGGCCAGCGGGTCGAAGCTCCAACAGCGTTCGCAGAACTCCTCGGAATGGGTTGGCTGGGTCATGTCCGGGACGGCTCCTTCCGTCGGCTCGGCGTCGAGACGGCATCCGGCACAACCATAGGACAGCGGACCGACGCAGTCGAGCTTCCGGTGAATGCTGATCGATCATCTCGATGGCAGCGGCTGGGGCATCCACGAAATCGAGGTTTCAACCGATAGATTTGCTCTCGTGGCAGACACCGTGGCTCATGCATTGGAAACCCCCGACCTGGAGCAGCCGTACGCGGCGCTCGGTGTGAAGGATGACGAGTACACACGCATCCGGGAGATCCTCGGCCGCCGCCCCACCAGCGCCGAACTGGCGATGTACTCGGTGATGTGGTCGGAGCACTGCTCCTACAAATCCTCGAAGGTGCACCTGAAGAAATTCGGTGAACTCAGCCAGGACACCCCGCGCGGCCCACTCCTGGCGGGTATCGGCGAGAACGCCGGTGTCGTCGACATCGGACAGGGGTATGCCGTCACGTTCAAGGCGGAGTCCCACAACCACCCGAGCTTCGTGGAGCCCTACCAGGGAGCGGCCACTGGCGTTGGCGGCATCGTCCGCGACATCCTCGCGATGGGGGCCCGGCCCATCGGTGTGATGGATTCGCTGCGTTTCGGTCCGCTCGACGAGGCCGACACCCGCCGGGTCCTGCCCGGTGTCGTCGCCGGTGTAGGCGGCTACGGCAACTGCCTGGGATTGCCGAACATCGGCGGCGAGGTGCAATTCCACAGGACATATCTCGGCAATCCCCTCGTCAATGCGCTGTGCGTCGGGGTGCTGCGACACGAGGACCTGCACCGCGCCCACGCCTCCGGGGTGGGCAACAAGGTGATCCTCTTCGGAGCCGCCACCGGTGGGGACGGCATCGGCGGGGCATCCATCCTGGCCTCCGAGACCTTCGACGAGACCGGACCCGCGAAACGCCCCAGCGTTCAGGTCGGCGACCCGTTCATGGAGAAGCTGCTCATCGAGTGCACCCTCGAACTGTTCAAGGCCGGCGTCATCGTCGGCATCCAGGACTTCGGGGCGGCCGGAATCTCCTGCGCCACCTCGGAGCTGGCCTCCGCCGGCAACAGTGGCATGTCCATCAACCTCGATCTCGTGCCGCTGCGTGACCCGAACCTCGCGCCCGAGGAAATCCTGATGAGCGAGTCGCAGGAACGCATGATGGCGGTGGTGGAACCCAGGCACGTGGAACGTTTCATGGAGATCTGCCGCAAATGGGATGTGACGGCCACGGTCATCGGTGAAGTCACCGACGGTGAACGGCTCATCATCCACTGGCACGGTCACTGCATCGTCGATGTGGATCCCGGTACCGTCGCCCACGAGGGCCCCACCTACCGTCGCTCCTACCGCCGCCCGGAGTGGCTGGATCAGGTCAACGCGGATGCCGCGGAGAACCTGCCGCGCGACAACTCACCCGAAGGGGTGCGCGCCGCGTGGATGAAGGTGATGGCACACGGCAACATCGCCGACAAGTCGTGGATCACCAACCAGTACGACCGCTACGTGCGCGGGAACTCTGTCCTGGCGCAGCCCGAGGACGCCGGGATGCTGCGGATCGACGAGGAAACGGGGCTGGGCATCGCGCTCGCGCTCGACGCGAACTCGCGGTTCACCTACCTCAACCCGTACATCGGGGCGCAGCAGTCGTTGGCCGAGGCGTACCGGAATGTCGCCGTGACGGGGGCGGAGCCGGTGGCGGTCACCGACTGCTTGAACTTCGGTTCCCCCGAGGACCCGGAGGTGATGTGGAGTTTCGTCGAGGCCATTCTCGGTCTGGTGGACGCCTGCAAGGAATTGGGCATACCGGTCACGGGCGGCAACGTCTCCCTGTACAACCAGACCGGCGGAACCCCGATCCTGCCCACCCCGACCGTCGGTGTGCTGGGTGTGATCGACGACGTCACGAAGCGGCTGCGTTCGGGGTTCGCGAAGGCCGGTGACGGGATCTGGCTGCTGGGTTCTGCCCGGGAGGAGCTGTCGGGTTCAATCTGGGCCGACGCCGTCCACAACGGGCACCTGGGTGGCGTGCCGCCGCGCGTGGACCTGCGAGCGGAGACCGGACTGGCCAGGGTGATCCGCGACGCGGCCGTGGAACGCCTGATGCGTTCCTCCCATGACATCAGCGAGGGCGGCCTCGCGGTGAGCCTGGTGGAGTCCGCTCTGCAGGGCGGTTTCGGGTTCACCGTCACACTGCCGGGCGAGGACCCGACGGTTCAGCTGTTCAGCGAGTCGGCGGCCCGGGCCTTGGTGACAATGCCGGAGTCGTCGGTGGAGCGGGTGAAATCGCTGTGCAGCGAGAACCTTGTGCCGCTGACCCGGCTCGGCGAGGTCATCGAGCAGCTGGATGCCAACGTCGTCGGTCTGCTGAGCGTGCCGCTGGCGGAGTTCCACGGCGTCTGGTCGCGTCCCGTACCGGAGGCCATGCGGAACTGAAACCGCCCCGTCACCGATGATGACCCATCGGTGTCTACAGGATGTCCAGGACGCGATGGGCCACTCAGTGTTCAGCGCCGTCTCTGCCCGTTCCCCGGCGCGTCAGCCATCCCGTCTAAACCGGTTCTTGGATCTGAAGGGTGTGGATCCGGGCAACGGACTGGTCGTTTCGAGCTCGTGAGCTCGTGGACGGGTGTCTTTCGAGGCCAGCTGAGCAGGATCGCGGTGAAGGCGTCGGAAATCTCTCGAACCGGTTCTGTCGGTGGGAACTCCTACTCTTTCTGACATGGCCAGACTCGATACCCGACCCGACGGCACCCCGATCCCCGTGCCCGGGGTGACCCGGATGCTCTCCGGGGTTCCGAAGGTGGAAAAACGGCTCGGGGCCTCGTTTCGCCCCACCAACGCACCCCGAGAACTCGGCCAGTCGCTGCTGGAAGCGGCTCCAAGCCGTGGCGCCGCCCTGGCGTGTCTCGTGGCTTGGCACGGCGACGAAGCACTGCCTCAGCTCGAATCGGAGTTCACCCATCGAGCGAGGTCGTCGGCGGCCGCCCGACTGATCACGAGCCTCGGCAGCCGCGCATCCCGGGACGCGCTGTTGAGGCATCTCGACAACCCTCAGGCGTACATGATGTTCCTCACCAGCGCTCGGCGCTGGCCTTTGGACTCCCTCGAATCCCTCCTGAGGTTGAACCCCAGACGCGGGCAGCGCGCCGCGGACCTGTTCCAGATCCTCGCCTGGCGCCATCCCGACTGGGTGAAGGCGCTCCGCGACGCCGGTGCCGACTCCCACCTCATCGATTGGCTGCTGGCCCCGGAACCGGGCGTTGACGAGGCCGGAACCGAACTGCCCTTCCGCGCGCATGGTGATCTGCCGGATGTTCCGAAATGGTTCAACCCGATCCGGGCGCCACGCCTGGTGCTGGCAGGTACCGGACGGGTCGTTCCCGTCCACCAGGTCGGGGACGTGGTGAGAAACCTGATGGTTGACGAGCACGAGAACACGGCCAGGTGTTTCACCCGGGCCAGTCTCGCCGCTTTTCTGGCGGATCTGCTGCAGCAGTGGCGGTCCTGCGAGGTCAAGGGAGACGAGTGGGTCCTGGCCCGGCAGAGCATGGGCGGAGAGGTTAACGCCCGTCTGGTGACCGTCCTGATCAAGAATTTCTGGCAACGTTCCCGTTGGGATCGTGTACTCGCGGGAATGGAGGTCTTGGCCCGGATACGCAGCAAGGTTGCGCTCCTGGAACTGATGGAAATCGCCGGGCATCCCCGGAACCGTGGGCTTGGAGAGCAGGCAAGGATCGTTCTGGAGCGGCTGGCCGAGGAACGGGGAATCAGCATGGAGCAGCTGGCCGAACAGGCCATACCGGACTTGGGTCTCGACGAAAACGGCCGTCTGAGGCTCGACTTCGGTCCGCGTCAGTTCGAGGTGAGGCTGAACCTCGAACTGACGCCACTGGTGTCGACGGTAGACGGGAAAACCATGAGGACCCTGCCCAGACCGGGCAGGAAGGACGACCCCGTGGCGGCTGGGAAGGCCGTTGCGGAGTTCCGGGAGTTCAAGAAACAACTCACCGCCGTGATCCGCTCCCAGACGGACAGATTGGAAATCGCGATGAGCACCTGCCGGCGTTGGACCCAGGACGAGTTCCGTACCGTCTTCCTGGAACACCCCGTGATGCGGCTGGCGGCGCAGAACCTGATCTGGACTGCCCACGATGCCGACGAACGAACGGTGTTGTTCCGGGTCGGCGATGATCTGGGTCTGCTCGACGTCCATGAGGAACCGGTTGCCCTACCGGTGGGGGCCGTCATTGGGCTGGCGCATCCCTTGGAGATGTCGAACGAGTGGACTTCCCATTGCATCGATTACCACATGACGCCGCTGGTGGAGCAGGTTGGCCGGAGCAGCTACGCGGAGGTTCCGGAGTTCCCCGGCAGTCATGTCTGGGGCGAGGCCCTGCTCGGGCTCGGGGCACGCGGCTGGAAACTCCACGGCGACGACAGGGCAGGTGTGGATGGGCTCCGCCGGGGCCTGAAGGGAGGCTACCTGGATCTACGGATCAGCACTGCCTACTGGTCCCTTGGCGGCAGCCCGCCCGCCGATCCGGTGCGTCTGCTGAAGGCCGAGATCATCGGTGAACGCTCCAAGATGGATCCGGTCGAACTCAGCGAGGCCATCCGGGACCTGGTCAGGCTTCCCTGGTTTTCCAAGAGCTAGAAATCCCGTTCTGGGGGAGGCCGAAGAAGACACATCGCTGCCTCCGGGACGCATGGGAAGCGACGGATCATGCGGTACTGCGTGCTTCCCCGGCGTCTTCGCCCGGGCCCGACGGAACGGGATCCAAGCAACACCTCGGTTTGGTTGGAGCGTTGGTCCGCAGGTCCAAGTTCAGGTGGATCCACGAATCACGGGTCCAAGCAACGGGGGCAGTTGCTTGGATGCTCTGATCCCATCGGGGTGCCCAGGAGGTCCAGGACGCGATGGGTATTCCGATACTCCGCTCCGGCCCGTTCCCCGGTGCTCCAGCCATCCCGTCCCCGGGTGTTGCGGACAAACCGGTTTCTGGGTCTGAAGAGTGCGGGTCCGGGCAACGGGCTGTTCGCCTCGAACTCATGACCTCGTGGACGGATACCTTCGAAGCCGGATGAGCAGGGGAGAGCGTCGGAAATCTTCTGGACCGGTTCTGTCGGCGGTCGGGAATCCCGGGAATACCCGGCCCGGAGCTGTTCTCATGCGTGTGCGGGTGTGACCGAGGGCGGTAGGAGGTTCAGGACCAGTGGTGCGACGGCAGAGGCGGTGAGAGCGATCGGGACCGCCACGAGGCTTGCCGTCAGGGCTTCCGCCACCAGCCAGGAGATCGGGGCGAACAGCACCGCGACCGCGAAACACGCCACCGCTGCTGCGATGGGCCTGAGGGATGCCGGTACCAGGCCGGTCAGGGCCAGGACGGCCGTGGTCAGCACGAACAGATAGGCGGCCCCGGGCAACAGGATCATGAACAGCACCGAGGAGACGGCGAACATCAGCAGTGTGGCCATCGAGGCCTCCCGGTTGAGGCCGTCGTGTCGCCGTTTGAGCAGGAAACGCGTGATCAACGCGGCGGCCAGCAGTGTCGGCACCAGGTACAGCACGGTTCGATAGATCCACGTATTGTTCTCAAGGGAAGTGAGCAGTCCGAGGCTGTTCGCGCCGAACTGGACCAGGAAGGCGGCTCCGGCGGAAACGACGATGCGCCACGTCAAACCCCAGGCGGTGCCGGCCACCCGGGACCATCGCACCTTCCTGGCCTGCAGAACCGTTGCGGCGGCCGTCAGCGCGATCGCCACCACTCCGAGGATCACACCGACCGTCGCCGGGTAGTGGACGGTGAACCCGCTGAAGACGGGGAAGAAAACCCGGTCCTGATCATCGGTGAGTTTCGGGGTGTCCTGGTCGAAGCTCCAGGCGCGAGCCAGTCCCAGGACCTGATCCCCGTAGTGTTGCAGCGAGGTCAGATCCGAGTACGCGGGTGAATCACTGGCGGTGTGATAGTTCTCTGAATTCCCGATGGATGCGAAGTTGAGACCCGTGAAGCCCTCTTTCAGGTAGATCGACAGGTCGGTGCCGTTCGGCATCATCCGGTAGACGGCGGGCATCAGGGAGGTGGCGAAGGGACGCGGTGCGTTCTTCAGGAAGAATTCCGTGGCTGAGGCATTCGTGTCGCTGGTCTCGAACATGACCGCCGGGCCGCTGGTGCCGCGTGCCTCTATGTTGACGATCAGGTCGACGTTGTCGTAGTCGGCGCGGTGGTGGAGCATCTCGTCCATGGCCCCCAGCAGATTGAGCTCCTCGGCATCGGTGATGACGATCAGGAGGCTGCGTTCCGGGGTTCTGCCGTCGGCCTTGATGGCGCGCAGCGTCTCGATGATGGTTGCGACCCCGTAGCCGTCGTCCGCGGCACCGGAGGACACCCCGGGTTTCGGGTCCCATCGTCCATCAGCGGTTTTCTCGAAGTCGACGGCGGAATCGTAGTGGGCGGTGAGCATCATGGTGTCATCGGTTTTCCCGGGAACCCTGACCACGATGTTCTCGGTGTTCAGCCGCGCGAGGGCATCAAGGCCGGCTTCGCTGTACTGGGACGTGTTGGTGGCCTCGGACAGAGGCATGGGATCGGAATGGATCTCCGGTTGATATCCGAGGTCCTTGAACATGGTGACGATCTCGTCCCGGGACCTGGCGTGTGCCTCGGTGTGAAGGACACTGTGGGGTTCGTCGGCGAAGGTGTCGATCAGCTGCTTGGCGTGATCCGCCGAGAAACCGGTCGGGTCGGAGTCGGCGGACTTCGGGGCCGGTAGGAGGAACAGCGACATCGCTGCGATGATGGCGAGCGCAGCCGCCAGGCCTGGAAGCCAGGCGAGAAGTCGTCGGGACATGGGATTCCTTCCGTGAAGTGATGATGTCTCGACGCTATTGGCGATTCCGGGGATGGCGGGACCCTGCCAGCTGGTCTTTCAGCGTCGGGCTAGCCTCACGGGGAACTCTCGGACCGACTTGTTTCGTGGCGGCGACCAGCCCGGCCGTTCTTCCGCTGCCGATGATCGCAGCCCCGAACCGGGACGGTTCAGGACCGGTAGGTGATGAGGACCTTGCCCTGAGCCGCCGCCGGGTTGTCGCGGAGGGATTGCACGAGCCCGGTCAGGGGGACGCACCGTGCGATCGGAGTTCTCAGCCGTCCGGCCCGTAGGTGGGCGTGGACGGGCGTGAAGAGTTTGGGGAGCTCTGTTCGTGGAGAGTTGTGGATGGTTTCGCGGAGACGGAACATCTCGACGCGTTTCCCGTCCTGCCCCGTGAAACACTCCGGAGGGAGGGGTTTGCCTGACAGCAGGCCGTAGTGGACGAATAGCCCGCCTGGGGTGAGCAACCCGAAGAGCTCCGCACCATCGGGGCCGCCGACGCAGTCCAGGACCAGGTCGGCGCCTCGTCCGCCGGTGGCTACGCGGAGGCGTTCAACCCAGCCGGGTTCCTTGGTGGAGACGACATCGTCCCACCTTTCCGGGTTGGCAACGGTGTGACCGGGGGTGCCCCGGATGAGGCCGACCGGCCTGATTCCGTGAAAGCCCAGGAGCTCGGCCAGATGACCGGCGATCGTGGAGGTCGCCGCGGTTATGAGCACGTGTTTTGTGACCCGGGTGCAGTAGCGCTGGACCATGCACAGCGCGGTGAGTGGATTGATGTAGGCGAAACACGCGGTCTCGTCGTCGAGATCGTCGGGAACGGCAATGCACCAGGAGTGGTCGGTGCGTTTGATCTCCTGCCAGTTCCCCGCCGTGCCCAGCGGCAGCACACGGCGTCCGGTCGCGGCCCGAGGAACACCGGGCCCGATGCGCTCAATGACACCGACCCCCTCGAAGCCGGGCACGAAGGGAAACACCGTCCGTGACCCGTAAGCTCCGGAGACCGTGACCGCGTCGGAGGGATTGACCGTGCTGGCCAGCATCCGGACGGGCACCTCTCCCTCGCCCAAGGGATCATCGACGGGTGTGGCCGTGTGGAGACGGAGAACATCGGTCAGGGGACCGGGTCGCTCGGCGACGACGGCGCTGACAACATCAGGGGTGGTCATCGTGGCGGTTCTCCTTCGGAGCAGGGGCGAGTTTCCCGGGGATCACAGGATGACCGCACCGGCTTGAAACGCATGGCCGGCAACCGCGGCCGCGCCGCCCTACGGGATCCGGGGACGGCCGGGACCAGTGCTCATTGAGGCCCAGCGGATTCAACAAGGGCAGATCTCTACTCGGCGGCGCTGGTGGGCAGGCGCCGACCCATTCGCAGGTCGTGGATCATTCCGAAACGCTCGGTGGCGTGGGGGAGCGCGACCTCCCTCAGGTACCTCACGAGCTCCGTCTCACCCTCGCGTTCCAGGTGGGCCAGCAGGCTTTTGACGTCATCGGGGTGGCGGTTCTGGCTGGCCTTCGCCTTGCCCTGGATCTTCTCCACCGCAATCTCGGCCCTGACGATCGCCCGCGCCATTTTGCGCAGCTTCTCCTCGCCGACGGCCTCCAGGACCTCGGGCGGTTCCATCCGGGAGGTGAGTTCACGGGCAGCTTCGAGGGCGGCTCCGGGGTCGGCGGTGAAACGGACCTCCCCGGTGACGTGAATGGTGATGTAGTCCCAGGTGGGGACGTTCGGGAGGTCTTTGTTGGTGGCGTACCAGGCCGGGGAGACGTAGGCGTCGTCGATGTCGATGATCGCCAGTGCCGGACCCGTGACGGGCTCGACGGCCTGCGGGTTGATGCGCATCAGGTGCGTCACGAGCACCTGGCCGGTTCCGCGCGTCTCCAGGTGGAACGGGACGAAGGTCGCCTGCGGTCCCGATTCGTGGATCGTCACGAGATTCCCGGCTCGCACCCGGCCGAGCAGCCCGGTCAGGTAGTCGTCGGGAATCTCGAAGTGTTTTGCCACGTACACACCCCGAGCTTAGGCCCTGTCGCGAAAGTCATGCCCGGTCGCGACGCACCGGACCGGGCGATCCAGCGTCCCGCCTGGTGAGTCCTAGCTCGGACGGCACCGTTCGCAACAGGGCCTGGAGGCCGCGTCAACAGGGTCGGCTCAGCGGGTGGCTTGGCACAGCAGTTTCGCCCCGATGGGCCCGGCGGGCGGGTTGGTTCAACCGGTCTTGACAGGACATCGGGTCACGGATTTCCCGATGACCCGCAACATTCCGGTCTAGACGGGTACAGTTGCCTCATCTCGGTAGAAATCGCATACCACGGAAGGTCGTCATGAGGACTTCGACGAAAAGCATCGTCCACGCGGCGCAGGACGGGGGATACGCCGTCGGGGCGTTCAACATATTCGACGGGCTGACGCTGCGAGCGGTCGTCCGCGCAGCCGGGGAGAAACGCTCGCCCGCCATCGTGCAGGTATCCGCGCGCACCGCCAAGGCGCTCGGCCCGCGTTTCCTGGCCCGGATGTTCGAGGAACTGGCCGCAGGCTCGGACGTTCCGCTGTCCCTGCACCTGGATCACTGCCCCGACCTGGAACTCACCCGGGCCGTAATCGACGCGGGCTGGTCCTCGGTCCTGTTCGACGCCTCCCACCTGGAGTTGGCCGAGGCCGCGGAACAGACCGCCCGGGTCGTCTCGTGGGCGCATCCGAACGGGGTCGACGTCGAATCGGAGATCGAGAACATCGTCGGTGTCGAGGACGGGGTGGGCTCCGACGCGCTGGCTCATTCCTACGCGGATGAAGAGCTCGTCCGGGTGGCCCGGGAAACCGGGGTCGATCTGCTGGCGCCGCACCTGGGAACCGCTCACGGCCAGTACAAGCTGCCCCCGGTGCTGTTGCCGCAACGCGTGAGCCACCTGCGGAGGCTGACCGATCTGCCGATCGTCCTCCACGGTGGCACCGGGCTGAAACCCGAGGAGTTCCGTTCCTTCATCTCGGCGGGTGTGTCGAAGATCAACGTCTCCACCGCGGTGAAACACGCCTACCTCGACGCGATGGAGGAATCGCTCGGCTCGGCGCGTGAGGCAGGGCGGCGAGAACCCCTGCCGATCCTGGGAGAGGTCGAACGGCGGGTCGCGGACACGGTGGCCTCCTTCCTGGAGCTGTTCGGCAGCGCCGGGCGGGCCGGCGGGGAGCGGTGAGACCATGCCCTTCCTGCTTCTCGACTGCGATGGCGTCCTCGCCGACACCGAGCGCGACGGACACAGGGTGGCGTTCAACCGGGCCTTCCGGGAGATGGGCCTGCCCTTGGAGTGGGACGACCCCACCTACGCGAGACTGCTCGGCATCGGGGGCGGCAAGGAACGCCTCTCCTCGGTGCTGTCCCCCGATGTGATGGCCGCCCGCGGTCTCGAGGACACCCCGGGGGAGCGCGCGAGGCTGGTGGCCGAGGTCCACGCGCTCAAGAGCGAGCTGTTCCGCGGGATCGTGGCCGACGGTCTGGTACCGGCCCGCCCGGGAATCCGCAGGCTTGTCATCGAGGCGACGGCCTCGGGATGGACGGTCGCGGTCGCCTCGACGTCGGCGCCCGAATCGGTCAGGGCGGTCATGGAAACGGTTCTCGGCGCCGGGCTCGCCTCCGGGATCGAGGTGTTCGCGGGCGACGTGGTGGCGCGGAAGAAACCCGACCCGGCCATCTACAAGCACGCGGTTCAGCAACTGGGTGCGAGTCCCGGTGACTGCGTGGTGGTGGAGGACTCGTCCCAGGGCCTGGCCGCGGCCAGGGGTGCCTCCCTTCCCGTGGTGGTGACCGAGTCCGCCTACACCCACGGTGAAGACTTCACCGGGGCGAGCTTGGTCCTGTCCGACCTTGGGGAGCCCGATGCCCCCGCCGTCGTGCTGGCCGATCCCTGCGACCTGATGGTCGGCTGCCCCGCCGTCGACGTGGCGGTCCTCGAGGACGTGATCTCGCGCCACCGGGGCTGATCCCAGCCTGCGGAGCGGCGGAATCCTGTTGTTGCATTTGCGGTGCCCCCTTATTGTCTATACCGGACTAGCGCTGTACAGTGGCAGCGGCTCCGCGAGGAGGCGGAGCCGGCTGGAGGTTGCTGATGCTTCAAATGACCACGACCCACAGGTGCGCGCGGATCCGGTTGACGCTGCGTGATCTACACCTTCCCACTCCCCCGGGTAGGGAGGAACTGGTGGCCCGTGTCCTCGACACCCCCGTGGAGAGGGAAACCTTCGAGTTCCTCTCGGAACGCGCCCGCGGGATCGACGTGGGGGCCGGGCTGGAGGAGGTCGTGGCCCATTTCCGGACCCCTCCGGGCGGGACGCCGGCCGGTTTCCGCAGGGAACTCGGCCTGCGTGAGGGGGCGGTGGTGGTCGATCTCGTGCGCGACATCGGGTGCGGGGAGAACGGCAGGCAGCGACCGACAAACGTCCTCTACTCCGCGGATTCCGCCAACCCCTACGAGGTGGAACCGCTGGCCCCGTTCGTCTCGAACCTCACGTGCAATCCGGGCATCATCTACGACCTGTTCCTGAACAACCCGGAGGCGAACATCGGCGGGCGTTTCCGCGACCGCGACGAGGTCATGACGGAACTGGGAAGGATCCTCGGCCCCGGGTGCGACATCTCGGTGGAACTGAACAACCCCTTCGAGGAGGACTTCTCCAAGATCCTGGAGGAGGCGGCCCGGTTCCGGGAGATCCTCTCCCAGTGGCGGGTGGTGATCAAGGTGCCGCACACCGGGCCGGTGAACCCCGGCAACGTCGGGCAGCTCCTGCAGGGCGACGGCGGTCTCGACGTGCGCTTCTCCCGGGGTGCCACGAAGGACTGCCTCCGCGGCCACAACCTGGCCCTCCGCCTGGCCGAGGAGGGATACCGGGTCAACTTCACCCTCATGTTCGAGCCCTATCAGACCCAGCTCGCCCTGCAGGCCAGGCCGTATTTCATCAACGCGTTCATCCGGCACCGGAAGATACAGACGGAACGGATCTGCGGGTTCCTGCGGGCACACGAACTCACCCGGCAACAGGACCAGCTGGAGAAACTGCGCAGCTACCTGATCGCCTCCGACTACCTCTCCTCCGGGGAGAAGAACCTGGGGCTCGAGGAGGTGGAGGCCATCGCCCGGGAGGTCCTGCACGCCCGGGGAGTGGACGTGTCCTCCGGAGCCGGGGACGGGCTTGATGCCGTCAGGCACTCCCTGCGCGCCCTCCGCAACGCCAACCTCGACGACACGAGGCTGATCATCTGCTCCATGGAGGGGGCGTTCAACTATCCGGACATCGACCGGCTGCTGATGGAACCCGAATTCGCCGACATGACCCGCCGGATCGTCGTAACGGCCGAGCCGCGGTACCTCGCCCGGTTCGCGTCCTCGAACCAGGTGATCAGCTACCAGCGGCGTTTCATGAAGGCGGCCAGGGGGCAGTCCTGAAATGCGCGACCGGAACACCCGGCACACGAGAACCGACGATGAATCGTCTGGAACCCACGAGAGGGCCGCGATGCGGCGGCCACAATCAGCAAAGCGGCAAGGAAGCCAGGAGATGAACATGAATCTGACAGTGGCGGAGTACGCCAAACACTTCGACATGGCGCTGCATCTGCAGAGCTCCACGGAGGAGGACATCCGGGCCCATGCGCGGGCCGCCAGGTCGGCCGGGGTGGCTGCCTGCTACACGAACTCCTTCTGGACGCCCGTGGTGGCGGAGGAACTCCGGGGCTCGGACGTCAGGGTCGGCACCGCGATCTCCTTCCCCTACGGGTGCACCTCAACCGACATGAAGTTCGCCGAGATCGAGGAGGGCCTCCGTCTCGGGGCCACGGCGGTCGACATGGTGGTCAACATCGGGCGGTTGCGTGAGGGCGACGACGAGTTCACGCGACGCGAGGTGGAGGGGCTCGTGGAACGGACGAGGGGAACCGCCCTGTCGAAGGTCATCTTCGAGGTCTGCTTCCTCACCGACGAGGAGATCGCGAGGCTCACCAGGATCTGCAGCGACGCGGGCGTCGACTACGTCAAGACCGCGACGGGATCGCAGGGATTCCCCACGGAGGCCCAGGTGCAGGTGATGCGAGACAACATCACCAACGACAACACGAAACTGAAGGTCTCCGGGGTCCCCAGGACCTTCACCATGCCCGCGACCCTGTGGATGATCGAGCAGCTCGGTGTCTCGCTGATCGGCACCCGGTCGGCCGCGAGCCTCGTCCAGCAGTACGCCGCCCACCTGGGCACCAACTGAGAGGCGGGATCATGTCTGACTTCCTCGTCGGCATCGATGCCGGTACCACGGGCTGCAAATCCATCGTCTTCGACCTCGACGGCAACGTCCTCGGCCAGGACTACCGGGAGTATCCGTGCGTCTACCCCGGGCCCGGGCTCGTAGAACAGCGCTACGAGGACATCATTCCCCCGCTGACGGACTCCTGCCGGGCGGCCGTCGCCGCATCCGGTGTCTCCCCGGAGGAGATCCGGGCGGTCGCGTTCTCGTCGCAGGCGCCGCTGCTGGCGCTGGTCGACGCCGAGGGCAACCTCATCCGCGACTTCCTGTCCTGGCAGGATCTGCGGGGCGCGCCATACATTCCGAAGCTGCGGGAGGCCTACGGTGCCGAACGTTTCTACCTCGAGACCGGGGACCCGCTCGGGACGAACAGCGCCGCCCCGAAATGGGCGTGGCTGCGCGACAACGAACCCGAGAACTGGGCGCGCACCGAATGGTTCCTCTCCGAGCAGGAGTTCCTCCTGAAGGAGTGGGGCGCCGACGGATACTGGACCGACCTGTCGTCGGCGTCGCGGGAGGGCATGCTCGACGTCGACTCGATGCAGTGGTCGCGGGAGATCCACGACCTGATCGGCGTGCCCGTCGAGAAACGAGCCCACCCCGTCACATCCCCGGGCAAGGTCGTGGGGAGGATCGGCAAGGACATCGCGCGCCGCGCTGGCCTGGCGGAAGGCACCCTGCTGTGCTTGGGCGCCCACGACCAGAACTGCTCCACCTTCGGGGGAGGCGCCGTCAGGGGAGGCGACTGCGTGATGGTGATGGGGACCTTCGGTTCCTGCTACGTGGTCATGGACGAGCCGCTGCGTGACCCGGCGCGGAAACTGGTGGTCAAACCCAACCACGGCATGGGGAACTGGACCATCGAGGCGTTCTCGAACACCTCCGCGTCTTCCTTGCGCTGGTACCGGGACACGTTCTGCCACGAGGAGTGCGCGGCCGGTGAGGTGGCCGGGGTCGATCCCTACGACATCATCACCTCCCAGGCCCGGAGGTCGCCCGTGGGGGCCAACGGTGTCACGTTCCTGCCGTACCTGGCGGGTGCCTCCGGGGCGCGTCAGAACCCGCAGGCGCGGGCCAACATCAACGGCATGGCGCTCGCCACCACCAAGGGCGACGTCGCCCGTGCCGTCCTGGAGGGAATCTGCTTCGAGATGCGCGACATCCTCGACGCCCAGGCCGCCGCCGGGATCGAGGCCGGGACGATCAGGCTCGTGGGTGGCGCGGCGAAGTCTGCCCTGTGGTCCCAGATGCTCGCTGACGTCCTTCAACGGCCGATCGAGATCCTGCGCACCTCGGAGGCCGGTTGCCTCGGGGCCGCGATGTACGCCGGGGTGGGGGCGGGGCTGTACTCGTCCTGCGAGGAGGCGGCGGCGCGGGCCGTCGCGGTCGTCGGCAGGTTCGATCCCGACCCGGCGGCCGGGGCCGCCTATGACCAGGCGTTCAAACGTTTCGTGGATCTCTACGAGAGCCTGGACACGGGCGTCTTCTGAGCCCTCGGGGACACACACCGGGCCGGGCCTCCCCGGCCCGGTGTGTCACGACCTGTAGTCGAAGTGGAGTTTGATCCTGTCGCCGCGGAACAGGATCTTCGAAAACTCGAAAACCCTCCCGGAGGCCTCCGAGATCGTGTCCTGCAACAGCAGCAGCGGAGCCCCCGGACGCAGACCCAGGAGATCCGCCTCCTCCTTCGTGGCGGCCACGGCCTCGAGTTGCTCCCCGGTGTATGAGGAGCGCAGCCCGTATTTGTTCTCCAATATCACGCACAGCTGCTCGCCCAGGACGTCGTCGTGTTCCAGTTCCGGCGCGAGGTGGACGGGTACGAAGGAGCGGTGGAGGCTCACCGGGTGGGAGTCGACGGAACGCCGGCGCACGACCTCGTGGACAGGGGTGGAGGGGGCGATCCCCAACCCGTCGCGGATGGCCTTGCCCGGAATGGTCCTGCGGATGCTGACGAGTTCCGTGGTGGTGGCGAAGCCCATCTGCTCCAACTGTTCCCGGACACCTTTGTAGGCCGGGGGGAGCGTCGCGATCTTCTGGTGGGTGACGAAGGTGCCCTTCCCGGGGACGCGCTGGAGGAGACCGTCACTGACCAGCCCGTTCAGCACCCCCCGCACGGTCATCCGGGAAACCCCGAGGGCGGCGTTGAGGGCGGCCTCCGAGGGAATCCGCTCCCCGGGTTTCCAGGACCCGGTGGCGATCTCGTGTCGGATGAAATCCTCTATCTGCACGTAGAGCGGGACGGGGGAATTGCGGTCCAGAGACTTGGCGTCCATGAATGACTCCGTCCTGTCAGGTCTGGTGCCGGGCCGCGGAGGACTGGGACGCGAACCCCGAAATCACCATAGCCCGTTTCGTCCGGGGTCCTACGAGATTCCCGCGCGGAGCTCCGCGACCTCCCGGCGCAGCCGCACCAGCTTCAGGCGACGATCCAGTTGCCGGATGCCACGGCCCGTCCTGCTGCACTGCTGGTACAGCCAGCGGATCACCACGAGAACCAGGTGCCAGCAGATCGTGCACACGACGATGAGTGGCAACTCGGCGAGTCCTGGGAGCCGCACGAGGATCAGGACGATCACCCCCAGGGCGATCAGGGTGGTCAGCAACTCGAACGCCGTGCGCACCAGCCACGCCCCGAGACGGGCCAGGCGGTTGTTCCCGGGTTTCATGGCCTCGGCCAGCACGTCCTTCCGCATCAGGGTGAAGGTGTAGCCCCAGAAGAACCTGAGCCACACGACGGTTGCGATGTGGAACAGCAGAACCTCCCAGACTGTCGTCACGTTGTGCGCGAGATGCCAGGTCAGGGGTGCCGGACTCAAGATGGCGAGGAGGGTCGTGACGATGAAGTGCCTTGCCAGCAGCCGTTTTCGTGTGTGACGCAGCAGGGCCTGCCTGGAGGCCCGGTTCCGGTCGCGTTTCTTCTCCCTCCGGTCCCGGTTGTTCTCCTGGCGTTCGCGATCCCTTCCCTGCTTCCTGAGCCGGGTCTCGGTGGCCTCGGCGTTCGTTCTGGAAAGGACCTCCTCCTGCTGTTTGGAACGTGCCAGGCGCATCCGTTCGTTCTCCAGCGAACGGGTGCGGATCGCGATCACGAAACCGCAGGTGATCACCCCGCCGGCAGGCAGGAGGAGCAGCAGCGGTGCGCGTTCCGTGAGCCAGGGGATCGTCAGGGTGATCGCCATCCCCGTCAGGCCCGAGAGCAGAAGGATGATTCCCTCCCGCGCCTGCTGGAGGGCGACCTGCTCGTTGGTCACGCGGTCGTCCCGGTCCGGGCTGTGGTTGCCCTGGATGGAGAACGCGATGTACAGAGTGGTCAGCAGCGCGAGGAACACCGGGAGCACGATCGCGAGCAGCTGGGCGAACCCGTCGGTGGCGAGCTGCGACCAGGTTCGGGTGATCTGGCCCAGCAGGGCTGCGGAGTTCGGCAGACCACCGAAATCGGTGAACTGCTGAATGGAGGACGCGATGATGGTCAGCGCCCCGGTCGACAGGAGAATCCCCAGGCTGGACAGGAAGGTGAGTCCCCAGTGTCCCCGCGAAATGCTGCGGATCTGCGAATAGGTGGTGGCGTTGACCACGAGGTCGTCGTCCCCGGATGTTTCCGGTGACTCACCCGAGGCAGCCGGTTCAGCGGCTCGCTCCGGCGGTTCCCCGGGCGATGGGGTCTGATCCGGTTGCGTTCCCCCGGCATCCGCATCCGGGGTACCGGCCGGTTTGGCGGCCTCGTCCGGGCCGGTTCCCCCGCTCTTCCCGTTTTTCCCGGGGGGCGGCGTGGGCTGCGAGGGGGAATGGGGTGTGGATGACGAGACGTAGGCCGGGGTGGCATCCGTCAGCGTTCCACGTCGTGGTTCGTCCTCGTCGTCGTCGGCCTGGTGCGCCGGGTGGTGTGCCGGGATCGCGGCCGGTGCGTCCGTGGGGGACAGGATCGCCCGGTGCCCGGTCGTGATCGGTCCGTCGGGGGAATCGGCTTCCTCGGGGGATGAACTCTTGGCGCCGGTGTCGGGGCGTTTCGGGATGGTGGAGAGGGATCTCTGGGGAGGCGCGCTCCCCACCAGCCCCGACCACAGCGTCGGTGGCGGGGCGAAGGGGGATGGCACGGGCGGGAAGGCGTTCTCCCTGGATTCCGGCCAGGCGCTCTTGAACGGCACCCCTTCCCTCGGGGCGGGGTACAGCGCGTCCTTGTCATGCACCACCTCCCGTGACGTGGCAGACTTCGCAGCGCCCCCGGGTACCTCCCGTTTGGGCAACGGGGCCGGGGCCGATTCCTGGTTGTTCGTCTTCCCGTTTCGTGTTTTGACCATGTCCGCTCCGGTCTCCTGAACTGACGGCACGATTGGACATCGTTCACAACACTTTACGTTCTGGTTGCGCTGAGACCAGACCCGCCGGTAACAAGGGGTGTCGCGGAGCGCGACGGTGTGTCCCCTAGTCCGTCGGGGCGACCTCCGGTTCAGGGAATGCGCCGGGTCCACTCCGGGGTGGCGAACTTCTTCTCCACCAGTTCCGCGGCAGCCGCGAGTTCGTCGTCGGTGTAGTTGCGGCGACGGGTGGAGTAGCGCGACTCGAAGTGTTTCAGGAAGGAGTCAATGATCTGGTCGCGGGGCAGCTGGGTTTGCGAACGCAGCGGGTCGACGCGCTTGTTCGCCGATTTCGTTCCCTTGTCCGACAGCTTCTCCCTCCCGATCCGCAGCACCTGGAGCATCTTGTCGGCATCGATGTCGTAGGCCATCGTCACGTGGTGCAGCACCACGCCGCTGGTCAGCCGGCGTTGCGCCGCGCCCGCGATTTTGCCCTTGTCGGAGGCGATGTCGTTCAGCGGCACGTAGCGGGCCATCACCCCCAGTTCTGCAAGAGCTCCCATCACCCACTGGTCGAGGAACTCGTAGCTGCGCTCGAAGCTCAGGCCCTCCACCAGGGATCCCGGGACCAGCAGCGAATAGGTGACGCAGTTGCCCGGCTCCATGAACATCGCGCCACCGCCCGTGATGCGCCGCACCACGTTGATGCCGTGGCGTTCGCGGCCCTCCTCGTCGATCTCGTTGCGGTAGCTCTGGAAGGAACCGATCACCACCAGGGGCTGGTCCCAGTCCCAGATCCGAAGCGACGGCCCGATCTCGCCGCGGGCCATGCGCGCCGCCAGCACCTCGTCGAGGGCGACGTGCAGGCGCGGATCGAGGGTGACCGGACCGATGACGTCGAAGGTGTGGTCGTCCCAGTTCGTGGCGTGCCCCAGTGCGCGCCGCACCGCGATGCCAACGGCTTCTGGGGAGAAACCGAGCAGTCGCGCGTCCTTCGGCAGGCAGGAGTTGATGGCTGCGGCCAGGTCGGCGACCGAGGAGGTGTGGGGCAGGCCGGTCAGCGCCCGGACGATGTCGTCGAGGGATTCGTCAGGTTCCAGGAAGAAATCCCCGGAGACCACCACCTGGGATAGTTTCCCGTCGACCACATCGAGATCGACCGCCACCAGTTTTCCGTCCGGCACCTTGTACTCGCCATGCATGTAGGGGAGCCTACGTGAGATCGAAGGACGCCTGGTGCCGTCTCGTTGGGAGAAGCCCGGTGGTGTTTGTCGCAATCCTGCGACGAATGCGCCACGCGGCTTCCGGAACCGACAAGCTTTGATCATCGAACGGGAAACGAACCCTCACCAAGGAGCAACCATGAAGACCATCCTCACCCGCACCGCCATCGCTGCCCTGGCCATTGCCAGCTTCGGGTTCGCCGCCTGCGCCGCGGGCGTGGAGGCCAAACCGCAGGATGCCCCTGGCAACGCCGGCAGCTCCCAGCAGGCCCCGGCACAGACGGACTCCCCGACCCCCCAGCAGACGAAGAGCGAGGACAGCTCCTCCTCGGAGACCAAGAACGGTTCCGGCGGTGTGACGGCCCCTGGTGTCACTGTCGGTCCGGGCGGTGTGAAAGCTCCTGGCGTCACTGTCGGTCCGGGCGGTGTGAAGGCCCCTGGCGTCACTGCCGGTTCCAGCGGGGTCACCGCCAGCGCCGGGAGCGTTCGCTCCGCCGACTGCGAAAAGGATTCGGTGGTGGAGGAGACCGGTGCCGTGGTCCGCTTCTCCGGGCACTGCGAGTCCATCGTCATCAAGAGCACGGGGGCGGTCGTCGAGTACGACCAGGTGGACAAGATGGTCATCGAAGGAACCGGCATCGCCGTCAAGGGCGGTGACATCAAGTCCCTCAAGATCACCGGAGACGGAGCGGGCGTCGTCTCCAGCGGCGATGTCGGCGAGGTGACCATTTCAGGCACCGGCAATGCCGTCACGGTCTCCGGAACCGTCGGGAAGGTCAAGGACACCGGCATTGGCAACGCCGTCAATTCCTGATCCACAAGCCGTTCCGGCGGCACCACCACAGCATCCCCCGACCGAACGCTTCCGGGGTTTCGGAAGGGGGGATGTTCAAGAATCATCCTCGACCCGGCACAATGTGCTTGCTCCCTAAACCAAACCCCCTCTGGAGAGACCATGAAGACCAATCTGATCCGTATCGCCCTCGCCGCGGCCGCCGTGACGGCCCTGGGGCTGAGTGCTTGCTCCGCAGGCGCCGAGAACAAACCCGCCGGGAACACTCAGGCGGTTTCGACCACCCAGGATGCCAACAAAAACACCCCGTCCCCCGGGAACGTGGCCACCGCCAGCAACGGGGGCGACGCGAACACCACCGCGAGCTCAGACGGCTCCGGCAACAAGAGCGGCTCCAAGGACAAGGGCGACAGCGATGACAAACCCTGCGTCGGGAACCCGAACGTTTCCTCCAGCAACGGTGTGGTGACCCTCAGCGGGCATTGCGACACCATCAATATCACCGGCAGCGGCAACCAGGTCACCTTCGAGTCCGCCGACAAGGTGATCCTCTCCGGAGGCAGCAATGTCGTCGTCGGCCAGGAACTCGACGACGTGGAGATCACCTCCAGCGGCAACAGTGTCACCGTGGCCGACGACCTCGACGAGGTCACGGTCAGCGGTAGCGGCAACACCGTCTCCTCCCAGGGCGTCGAGAAGAAGAAGGACACGGGCAGCGGCAACACCATCTCGTGAGCTCGGTCCTGGTCGTCGATGACGACCCCATGATCCGCGACCACCTCGCCCGCACCCTGGAACGGGCGGGGTTCGTCGCGTTCACCGCCGCTGACGGCGTGGCGGCCCTCGATGTGGTCGGCAAACAGCACCCCGACCTGATCGTCCTGGATGTGTTGATGCCGCGTGCCGATGGGCGGGAGGTGTTGGCCAGGCTGCGCAGGGGAGGGGACTGGACCCCCGTGATCCTGCTGACCGGCGTCGGGCAGTCCGGAACCCGCGCCGACGCCCTTGAGAAAGGGGCCGACGACTACCTCAACAAGCCCTTCGACCCCGCCGAGCTGGTGGCCCGGATCCGGGCGGTCCTGCGGCGGGGCCAGCTGGGCCGGACCCTCACCCACGCCTCGCGCATCCGGGGAGGCGGCCTGGAACTCGACCGGCTGGCCAAGACGGTCACCGCGCGGGGCCAAGCGGTGCAGTTGACCCCGAAGGCCCTCGCTCTGCTGGAGTACCTCATGGTCCACCACGGTGAGACCTTCAGCCGCGACCACCTTCTGGAACAGGTCTGGGGGGTGGAGTTCGCGATCACAACCCGTGCCGTCGATCATCGCGTCGCCGAGCTCCGCAAGGTGCTGGGGGCGCGGGGACTCGAGGTCATAGACACCGTCCAGGGTGTCGGGTACCGCTTCCATCCCGAGGTGAGAGCCGCGTGAGAAAACCGGTCTGGGTCTGGGCGGTCGCCGTGGTTGGGGCGCTCGCCGCCGCCGGGATGCGGATCGCCGGGGAAACCCAGATGTTCAAGGTGGGCGTCGAGCTGTGGGCGCTGCCCCTGCTGGCTGGGCTGCTCGTGCCGGCGGTGGTGATGCTTGCCGGGTGGCGTCGCGGCAGGAACGCCCGGGCCGTCAAGGAGGCGGTGGAGGGTGTCAAGGCGGAGGCGCGGGAGGCCCACCGCACCTTCGTGGGGCGTCTCGACCATGAACTGAAGAACCCCCTCATGGCGCTGCGCGTGGGGCTCGGTGAGGTGCGGGATCCGGTGCTCGCGGAGTCGATGCGGGTGCAGGTGGACCGGTTGGCGTCGCTGGTGGCGGAGCTCCGCAAGATCAGCGAGATCGACTCCTACCCGGTGGCCGACGAGCCGGTGGACGTGTCGGAGGTGGTCTCCGAGGTGATCGAGACGGTGGTGCCCGGTGACCGCGAGATGGTGGTGGCCTTCCCTCGGGCCCCGCGCCCCCTGCCCCCAGTGCGCGGCGACCGCGACCTGGTGTTCCTGGCCATCTACAACGTGGTGAGCAACGCCGTGAAGTACTCCTCGCCGGGGGCGACGCTGGAGGTGCGCGGCATGGAGGAGCGCGGGTACGTGGTGGTGGACGTCTCCGACACGGGGCGTGGCATCCCGGCCTCCGAGGTGGACCAGGTCTGGGGTGAGCTGGCTCGTTCCAAGGAGGTCCGGCACATTCCCGGCAACGGTCTGGGGTTGCCGATGGTGGCGGCGGTGCTGCGCAGGCTCGGCGGCTCCTGCGAACTGAGCTCCATCCAAGGCCGGGGAACCACGGTCAGAATGCGCCTGCCTCTGCTCTGACGAGCGCGGCGGACTTGTCGGCGGGAGTTCTGCTGCGTGGCTCGGGTGGCGGGAGATAAAGCTTTGTCAGCAGCCGTGTTTGTTGTGGTTGGTGGGGCAGGGGGCTTCTTTGGTGGGGGTGCTGGTCGGAACCGGTAGTGATGGGGTGGTGGGGGTGCCGTGTTTGTTGTTGGGGATGTTGACTGCGGATACCTCGACCACTTTGGTGTGGGCTTGGGTGGTGAGGTCCATTTCGATGGTTCCTTGTTGTCCGAGACCGGTCCAGACGATCACCCAGTGTGCGGTGGCTGTGATGGTGTAGTTGCCGGTTTGGTGGTAGATGTAGCCGCAGCTGGGGGATTTTTCGTTGCGGGTGTTGTGTTCGGGGTGTTCGATGCCTTTGTCGCATGTTTTGGTGTCGCCGTTGCCCATTTCCCAGGTGAGGTGGGTGACGGCTGCGGTGGCGGTGATCGAGTGTCCGGATTGGGTGACGGTTTTGGTGATGGGTCCCCAGGTGTTGGGGGTGGGGTTTTTGATCCACATCCAGTTGTTCCAGCCGATGTAGTTGTATCCGTTGGGTAGTTCTTCGAGGGGGTGGGGCCATAGTCCGATGTTGGGGGCGTGGAGGTCCATGCGTTCCATGGCGATCCTTGCGAGGGCGGCGGGTTCAGGAGTGCCCCCCGAACCCGCCCCTGGTGATCCGGAAGGCGCAAAACGCACGCATGACCCCGAGAGCGGGTCGTATTGGATGCAGCCTTCTATGGGCCAGCTCGGCTCTTCGGAACCACCCCCACCGGAACCCCCGCCGTCAGTGTTGCGGGGTTGCGTAGGCCTACCCGGTTGGCCGCCAGAACCCGGAGCCCTGATCTCAAGCTTGCAGGTCCCATTGCCTATGTCTTTTTGTCCGCATCGGACATTGCCCTCGGCGCGGGCTGACTGAGGAGGCAGGCCGACTGCGGCCAAGAGGCACGCGATGAGAGCAGCAATGATGGTTAAGCGTTTCATTCCGGGCACCTCAGGGCGTTTTCGTTCGTGGCATCCCCGAATTTCCAGCCGGCCTCGGTTTTGACCACATTCACATTCCACTGGAGATACCGTGGACGATCTATGGGCACCACGCTTTTCCCGGTGGCCGAGTCGATCACATCGACCTTCCCTGCGTCCGTGCACATCTGGACATCCACGGAACGCACACCATCAAACTCAACCGGCTCCGAAGCGCCCGTGATGCGAACAACCGCCTCCCCGGTCTGCACCTGACCCTTCCTGCGATACTCCGCAAGAGTGTCCATCTGTATTTCCTGGCTCTGGCCGATGGTGATGTCCTTGAGAGGCTGGGGATCGGAATCCGGATTGCTGAACACCTCATTTCGGATGCGAATGAACTCGATCAGCACATTGGCGGCTTCGAGTTGTTCCGGGGTGAAGGTCTCCGATGGCTGCGGTTTTGAGAGCGAGGGAACCGGCGATGAGGAGTGGGGTGTGGTGGTTCGGGGAGGCTGCTGCGGGGCGGTCCCCCAGGACTCCGAACCACTGCTTCCCGATCGAGGCTGCTGCCCACCACACGACGAAAACAACAAAACCACGGCCACAGCAACCGCAGCGGCTCCTCCGAAGTGATGTTTCACTGTTCAACACCTCCATTGGTGTCACAAACCCGGCAGGTGTCTCCAACCCGGGATCACACGACCCTAGAACCAACAACCGGACCCCGCGGGCCATCGAGAAGAATCTGGCCAAAAGTTAAGGGGCCCGCCGACGTTGGGTGGCTCGTCGATGTGACCTCAGCGCAACACCCGGGCCAGGAAGTCCTTGGTGGCGGACTCCTGTGGGTCATCTATCACCCGTTCCGGGGGACCCTGCTCGATGATTTGCCCACGCTCCAGGAAAACCACCCGGTCGGCGGCGGAACGGGCGAACCCGATTTCGTGGGTGGCCATCAGGATCGTGGAGTCGGCTCGTTTCAGGTCCAGAACCAGATCCAGGACCTCCCCGACCAGCACCGGATCCAGGGCGGATGTGATCTCGTCGAGCAGCAGCAACTCCGGGTTGGTGGCGATTGCCCGCACGATCGCGACCCGCTGCTGCTGGCCGCCGGAGAGTCGGTCGGGGAAGGCGCGGGCCTTGTCGCTCAACCCGATCCGTTCCAGCAGCTCCCTGCCCCGCGCCTCGGCGGCGCCGCGTTCGACACCGTGCACCTTCCGGGCTGCCAGGGTGATGTTGTCCAACACGCTCAGGTGGGGGAACAGGTTGTAGTGCTGGAACACCACTCCGATCCGGGCGCGCACCGAATCGACGTCGATGCGCGGGTCGGTGATGTCGGTCCCGGCCAGGAAGATCCGGCCGTCGTCGACCCGTTCCAGCAGGTTCGCGGTGCGCAGCAGTGTCGACTTGCCCGACCCCGATGCGCCCAGCAGCACCACCACCTCGCGGCTGCCGACGCTCAGGTCGAGGCCGCGCAGCACCACGTTGCGGCCGAACCGTTTGACCACCCCCTGCATCTCCAGTACCGGTCCGGCGTGGTCGTCGGCCCGGGTTGGTTTCAGCCCGGCCATCAGACCGTTCCTCCTGTCTGTTCGCGTTCACGCAGCCGGGCGGTGTACCAGTCCGAGAGCCGGATGAACGGCCAGCTGAAGGCCACGAACAACAGGCCCGCCACCACGTAGGAGGTGAAGTTGTAGGTAGTCGCCTGTTGGATCTGCGCGGCGCGGATGGCGTCCACGGCGCCCAGCACGGAGATCAGGCCGACGTCCTTCTGCATGGAGATGAAGTCGTTCATCAGCGCCGGTGTAACCTTCCGGATCGCCTGCGGGATCACGACGTAACGCAGGGTCTGGCCGTGGCTCAGCCCCAGGGACCGGGCCGCGAACCGCTGCGAGGGATGCACCGCCTCCAACCCGGCGCGCAGCACCTCCGCCACATAGGACGAGTAGGTCAGGACAAGCGCCACCGTACCGAGCAGCGCCGCCGGGATGCGCGTGGTCGGGTTCAGGGCCGGGATGCCGAAACCGATCAGGTACAGCACGATCAGGAACGGCATGCCGCGGAACAGATCCGTGTAGGCGGCGGCGAAGAACCGCAGCGGGAAGAACACCGGGCCTCGCAGCGATCTCAGCACGGCCAGGATCACCGCCAGGACGGCGACTCCGATGACGGCGAAGAACAGGATCTGGACGTTCAGCCACAAACCCACGGCGACTTCGGGAAGTGTGGCAGCGAAGTAGTGCGCCGAGAAGAAGGTTTCCCGGGTGACCTGCCAGCCGGGCGAGTTCTCCAGGACCAGCCAGATCACCACCGCGAACACGACGGTGGAGACCGCCGAGATCAGCACCGAGCGGATCGTCTGCCGTCGACGGTACCGGCGTCGCCCGAGCTCGATGTCGCTGACGACTTCAAAGTCGTCGACCGTTTCGTTCATCGATCAGCTCAGGACCGGGACGTTGACGGTTTCGGACAGCCAGGTTTTGGTCAGGGAATCGAGGGTGCCGTCCGCGCGGAGGGCGTCGACCGCGCCCGTGACAGCCGCGGTGAGCGGGGAACCTTTCGGCAGTACCAGACCGAACTGGTCGCCGCCCGAGGTGTCGGCGAACTGGCCGACCACCACACCGCCGTCCAGCTCGGCGGCCACCAGGTACAGCGCCGTCGGGAGGTCAACCACGATGGCGTCCACCTGGCCGCCCTTGAGGGCCTGCACCGTGTCCTGCGAGTTGTTGAAGACCGACGGGGCGGTGGTGGGTGCCACCGTTTCGGTGAGCATCCTGTGACTGGTGGTTCCGGTCTGCGCTCCCAGCAGGGCGCTCTTGAGCTCGGCGACGGTGGTGGCCCCGGATACCGGGGAACCCTTCAGGGTCACCACGGCCTGCGCGGTGGTGTAGTAGGGGGAGGAGAAATCGACGGCGTTCCGGCGCTCCTCGGTGATGGAGAACTGCTGCAGGTTGAAGTCCCAGTCCTTGGCGCCGGGAGCGACCGCGGCATCGAAGGTGCTGCGCACCCACACCACGTCCGCGTTGGCGAAACCGAGTTTTCCCGCGACGGCGTAGGCGACGGCGGCCTCGAAACCCTTGCCGGACGCGGGATCGTTGTTCTCCACCCACGGGGAGTAGGCGGGTTCGCCGGTGGCGATGGTCAACTTGCCCGGGGTGACGGTTTTCAGCGCCCCCTCGGAGGCCGATGCGCTGTTGGGGGTGTTCTTCCCGTCGCTGGCGATCGTGCAGGAACCGAGTAGGACGGTGCTGCCGAGCGCGAAGAGCGCGGCGCGGCGGCTGAGGGGGAGGGCCATGGCTGATTCTCCTTGGGTCAGGTCCGGTGAACGGGACTGATCCCATCCAACAACTGACAGCCCCACAGGTCCAGATCTGATTCCAGGAATGGAGGAAGACCAGGCCGGATGCCGGCCATCTTCCTTCCCTCGTCGTCCCGGGGAACGGCAGCGGAAGAGGTCGTGCAGCCCCAACACAGCCTGCAACCAGGGTTGCGATGCGTCGGCCAGCCCAGCCCGATCGCTTTCGGCATACGATCCGGTGCCGTGGTGGGGCGAGAGACACGGAGGTGTGGCCCCGCCACCGCCGTCATCGTGCCACGCGGGCTCAGCTGTGTATTTTGCTCCGCCGTGACCCGGCGAGATCACCCTGACCGGCGGGTCTTGGTGCTTCCAGGAGCGTTGCGCAGTGCCCCGTCTGTTCATCGAAGTCAGGATGCGATTCTGACGAACCAAGACCGCTTATCAAACAAACATAGCGGCAATTGAGAACGATCAAGATCGACAGGATGGATTCATGATGGAACCTTCAAGAATCTGTGTATGGATGACGTGGGGAAGTATGTAGAACCTGATCTTTGAGATCAGGAAAATCGCGACCCATAGTTTCGTGCCGTACCCCGCTTATTTGTCGCAATGGAGCCTGACCTTTGAGGTCAGGAAAACCCTTCCAACCCGGCGCCGTCCTCGAGGCCGCCCACCTGTCGCAATGGAGCCTGACCTTTGAGGTCAGGGAAAGATTGACGCGATTCGGTACGGTCAATCGGGGTAGCGTGGTCGCAATGGAGCCTGACCTTTGAGGTCAGGAAAAGTGATTTCGCATCGCGTTGAGTGAGGGCCTCCAGCAGGTCGCAATGGAGCCTGACCTTTGAGGTCAGGAAAAGGTCCGACCATTCAATCCGTATCCACCGCCTAGAAACCGTCGCAATGGAGCCTGACCTTTGAGGTCAGGAAAAGCGCCCTCCGTCACCCCGGAGGGTCGCTACTGGTGGCTGTCGCAATGGAGCCTGACCTTTGAGGTCAGGAAAAGCATCATCGGGGAACTCGACCTGGTCAAAGTCGACGGGTCGCAATGGAGCCTGACCTTTGAGGTCAGGAAAAGTACTCGGCTACCCCCGAGCGCCGAAAGGCCCGCGTCGCAATGGAGCCTGACCTTTGAGGTCAGGAAAAGTTGAGCTGTTGCGGGAATGGACTCGTGGCTGTTACGCGTCGCAATGGAGCCTGACCTTTGAGGTCAGGAAAAGGCCTACTCCCGCCCCCTGCGGTACCTGCTCAACTAGTCGCAATGGAGCCTGACCTTTGAGGTCAGGAAAAGAAGGCGGGGGCCGCGAGGGAGCGGTGGTCGAGCCCGTCGCAATGGAGCCTGACCTTTGAGGTCAGGAAAAGAGGTAATGACAATGTGGAAACAGGCCTGAACTGGATTCTGTCGCAATGGAGCCTGACCTTTGAGGTCAGGAAAAGCACATCGCCTGTCCAAACTTCCGCCGGAAGGGGCTCCGTCGCAATGGAGCCTGACCTTTGAGGTCAGGAAAAGGGCCTTGATGCTGCGCACGTCGGACAGCAGGTCCCGGTCGCAATGGAGCCTGACCTTTGAGGTCAGGAAAAGGGTCGGCGGACATACCCATTCCCTGGGCAGTCTTGATGTCGCAATGGAGCCTGACCTTTGAGGTCAGGAAAAGGCTCACTGGTCCCCCTTGGGGGCGTCGAGGTAGTCGGGGTCGCAATGGAGCCTGACCTTTGAGGTCAGGAAAAGGGGAGTAGTAGGCGAGCAGGGCGTCGGTGACCTCCGGTCGCAATGGAGCCTGACCTTTGAGGTCAGGAAAAGGGGTCGGGACGTCGCGGAGTTGCTTGATCCTGAGCAGGTCGCAATGGAGCCTGACCTTTGAGGTCAGGAAAAGGGACGACGGCACCAAAGCGCATCTGATCCTCGACATGGTCGCAATGGAGCCTGACCTTTGAGGTCAGGAAAAGGGCGGGCCATCACCGCACTCCAAGAAAGGAACACCGCATGTCGCAATGGAGCCTGACCTTTGAGGTCAGGAAAAGCCGACGGGTCGCTGGAAGGTAGGGCGGGTCGAGGTAGTCGCAATGGAGCCTGGCCTTTGAGGTCAGGAAAAGGGAAGGAAATGGGCACCACCCTGCCCGGGCAGCTCGAGTCGCAATGGAGCCTGACCTTTGAGGTCAGGAAAAGGGTGTTGTCGGTCGGCAACTGGTACTTGCCGACGATGTCGCAATGGAGCCTGACCTTTGAGGTCAGGAAAAGGCAGCACCATGGTTCACCGCCGGGCGGAGGGGCCCACTGGTCGCAATGGAGCCTGACCTTTGAGGTCAGGAAAAGGTTCCTCGGTGCTGCCATGACTCTCATCATCCTTCCCAGTCGCAATGGAGCCTGACCTTTGAGGTCAGGAAAAGGTGGAGGCTGAAACGATGAAGGAGGTGGGTCTGAAGTCGCAATGGAGCCTGACCTTTGAGGTCAGGAAAAGCCACGCCCCATTGTATCTCACCCCAAGGAGTCCCCATGTCGCAATGGAGCCTGACCTTTGAGGTCAGGAAAAGGGCGCACGTCAGGATCTCGCCGGGAACCAGTAGCAGGTCGCAATGGAGCCTGACCTTTGAGGTCAGGAAAAGCTCCGGCCTGTGGTCCCGCTGGGCCAGCGTGGACTTGTCGCAATGGAGCCTGACCTTTGAGGTCAGGAAAACATCAGCAGCGATGTGACATACACGGCACCAGCAGGTCGCAATGGAGCCTGACCTTTGAGGTCAGGAAAAGGCTCGCGATTTCTTTGGTCTCTGACTACTAGTATTACACGGGTCTGCGAGCGCCGACCAGCTGGGGCGTGCGTGAAGGGTTGTTCGTTCTCCGTAAGTGGAGTGAAACCTGCTCTGACTAGGGTGCGAGCACTCCCCAGGGGTTTGGTGGGTACCGGAGCGCTCGCGTGGTAGCTAGACAATCTGCGGCCCTCTGGTGGGTAGGTCCTCGTGGTGCCCGACGAAGATGAACCGATCCTCGCCGATCTCGCCCAGGTCCACGATGACCACCGAGTCGACGGCCAAGTTCATGATCTTCTCTCCAGCTGCTCTCAGGTGAATCAGCTCAGACCTGTTGAGGTCACAGATGAAAACGGAGTACTGGAGGCGTTCTCCATGGGCCTCCATCAGCTTGCAGATTCGCCGCAGTCTTCCGGGTTCACGGATGTCATATGCCACCAGATAGCGCCGCCTCCGTGTCTTCATCTGGTCACCATCGCAGTGTACTGGTCCAGTTCGCCGGTGAGGAACGCTCCCAGAACACGGGCCTGGATGTCCATGATTCTGCGGTAGGTCGCCTTGTAGCCGAACTGTGGGTGGGTGATCTCCTGATCGAGGCGACGTTCGTATGCTCGCAGGACCGCTTTGCGCCCACTCGGTTTCAACATGCAGCCTCCGGCGCGTGTCCGGAAGTCGTGTGGGCCAACCTCCCGGTTGTTCAGTACCTGCACCACGACACTCTCCGCCACCAATGGGCGGAACTCCTCGGCGAGATCCAGCGCGAGTGCGGGACGCCCGAACCTCGGTTTGTGGAACATGCCCAAGTATGGGTCGAAACCCACCGACGCCAGTGCCACCGTCAGATCCTTCACCAGCAATGCGTAGCAGAAGGACAGAAGGGCGTTCAGGGGGTCTGGTGGTGGCCTACGGGAACGACCGTTCTCGTGGAAATCCGACACGTCAATGCGTGTGTTGTCGCCGATCATGGCTGGGAAACTCGCGAAATAGAGTCGTGCTGCTGTCCCCTCGATGCCCAATAGTTGGCCGGGAGAGGCGGCTTTTGTCGCCTGTATCGCTAGTTCTTTCAACTGATTCCCGATACGTTCGGCCTCGGTGCGTGAGTTGCGCCGCATCAGTGTTCGGCTGTTTCGGATTTTTCCCGATATCATATTCCGTGCGGCTTCCAGGCGTTTCTGTTCCGATGCCCCGAACTGTGCTATTCGTAAATCAACATTCTTGCCCGGAAGTCCTTCGGCCATTCCTGCGAACCAGCCCCCATACGTGAACCAGAGGATCGGAAGATCGTTGCTCATGAGTTCCCTCACAGCCTGCGAGGAGACGGTAACGTTTCCGAAGACGCAAAGCTGACTCACATCGATGAGACGGTAACTTGCCTGTAGCTCGCCGTCGAGACGTACCTCCAACCTGTCGTTGCGAATCCCGACGGTGGAACCCTGCATCGTCACGTACACGGGACGTCCCTCGAGGATGGGTGCCATCAACCTCTTGAGAGGCCGTCTTTCCCGAGGAGGGATCTTCAGTGAGGTCAGTTCGTCGGGGAGACAGATGCCGACCAGCGAGCAGCGAGGACATTTCGGACTGTTCCTCAGTGGAGGCGGCGGTTTCGGGTCGGCAGCAACACGCCACGCGTCCTTGAGGGTTTCCGTGATTTCACTGAGGGCCGTTTCATCGATGCGAATCACAACTCGTCGCCGGGTTTCGGCATACCAGATTTCCGCCCGCTCCACAACGTATCCGGCCTCCTTCAGGAGCAGAGCCTGAATCAATAGCTGAGTCCTGTCGTTCGGCCAAGGAGCCCCGGTCTTGTCCGGGTGCCCTTTCTTGTAGTCGACGGGGACGACGGAACCGTTCCCGCCGTCCTCCACCAAGTCCAGTTTCGCCACCAGCCCTAGGCCAGGTGAACTCAGGGACACTGATCGTGCGGTCCTGCCGCCCCAGGCCTCGGACTTGTCGGGTAGATCCCCGGATTCCTCGTCAACGACGCGGTGCAGGTAGCGGCCCTCCTCGACGTCATCGCTGGTCGTGAAGCGTGACTGTACCCATTCCAGATGGAATAGGCGCGGACAGTAGACGAACTCGTTGAGCATCCGTGCCGGGACCGTTTCCGGGAGCCCCGGGATGTCTGGCCTGACAGTCATCGTTGCGCAGGAATCAAGAGGCCAGCGGAATGTTCACTGGGAGCTCGTCGCGCTCGACAGACGTGGAAAATACCCAATAGGCGGATCTTTTGATTCAAGGGAACATCTAGGTCGCCATCCAACTCCGGGTGTTCGACCAAGGCCTTGATGGCGAGCGGCCCAAGTGGTTCCACCCAAAGCGGAAGACGTAATTCTTGTATGCTTCTGCGTCCTTTGCCCACCAAATGCCAACCGCTCGTACGAGGCTTCTTTCCCGCCGCTGTGGTTGTCCATATTGGATATGACATGAGTGCCAGCCAAGTTGCTCCCGGGACGCCGCGCATCCTTCCGGTTCTGCCTCTACCGTCATCGATCGCTTTCCATGCCGCTCTGTGATCCAAGTACTCTCCGGTTACACCGGGTACCCGCACCCAGCCGGTGAGGGCCTCGTGGAGATATTCTGGGTGTTTCTGCACGTGCTCCAAAGGTTTCTTCAGCATGGTTGCAATTGACTGCTTGCCGGACGATGCGATGAATTGACTGACTGAACAACGCTTCTGCGAGTTGGATTTTTGATTTTTTGATCCGGAATCGCTCTTCTCGGAGGTAGCTGCCAAGTCGGTGATGAGGCTGGTCAGCCATGAAAACATCGTTGCGCTTTCTGTTTCAGAGATTTCCGGGAATAGGTTCTCCGCAAAAGAGTGCAGTTTCCCCTGTGGCACCCGTAGTTTGTCCGGGGCCTCCCCGGGAGGGGGAAAACCCATTGGACCGCCCGGCACGGAAACCCCTTCCGGCATGGTTCTGACGATGTCGACGAGAGCTTCAGCAACCTCATCAACCGTTGCCAGGGAAGAGGTCAGCACGGGACGGTGATCGGTCGTATTCCAGTGCAGCCGGGCATTGTTGTCGGTGAAGTCGTGGATGAGCCGCAGCGTCCCGATCGCCGCGAGAATTGCCAGGGGCGAGTCGCCGAGCAGGGCCGGAAGCGTGACGTGGTTCATCATGATCCCTCCGAGGACACGGTCATGTCGGCGCAGCGCACAATGGCTTCCAGCAGGGCGAGTCCCCACCGGCCGTACCGGGCGTTGAGCCGGGAGAAACGTTCGGCATCCGAGAGCCGAACACTGGTGGGTAGCGCAGATACGACCTGAATGCCGTCGACGACAGCCTCCAAGGTGTGTTCTCCGGTGTCGAGCACTGGCGGCAGGAAAGGCCTGGCGTGTCCGTGGTGGCTCGCGACCAGGTGGTGCAACAGCTCCGGATCTCCCGGATACGGCTCGGTCAGTCCCGCCAGGTACTCGGCGACGAGGACCTCGGACCAGGCCTCGTGTCGTGCCCCCTGGGGCAGGCCGCTCAGTTGCCTTGCTCGTCGGTACTGCTGCCGATCACCAGGCGGCATGCCGGATTTCGCGAGTGGTTCGTCCGCCAGTTCCGCGCGGATCGGATCGCCCCCGAACAGCATCGCCTGGAACCGCTGATCCACCTTTCCCAGATCGTGCCAGCGGGCTGCGTCGGTGACGGTTTGCCGCACGGGTTCGGGCAGCCCCAGCCTGCGCGCCACACCGTCCGCGCGTGCCCCCACCGCTTCCATGTGAGTCGCCAGGGCGACCCGCCGGTTCAGGTGCGAGGTTTCGTCGGAGTTCCCGTCATCCGCGTTCAACCAGCTGGTTTCCGGCGAAACCACCCGCAGGATGGGGGAAGACGCCTCGGTTGTCTGGGTCAGGACAATATTCCCGGCAAGTTGAGCGCGGAGTGTGGCGAGATCGTCCGAGGTCCATGCGCTGGAGCTTTCAGGATCGGGATGACGGGCGAGCCACGCGAGGACAGCCGACACGATGCCGGAGCTAAACTCTTCCCGATCGTCCGGATCATCGCAGTTGCGCCAGTCCCGCACCAGATCCTGGAAGTCGGTGGAGGCCGGGATCCCAAGTCTGTCAGGCAGGCCGGGGTCGAGACGCAGGGCTGCCCGGCCGCGCCGGCAGGTGGCCAGTTCGGACACGTCACTCACCTTGTCCGTGCTGGTGGGGGCCCAGCCGAATTGGTCGAGCCCTCCGGAGTCGGTTGGCACCACGACCACGTCCCCGGGGCGCAGCGATTCACCGGAGACCCAGGCCCAGGTCGACGGACCGGAACCGCCGTCCACCCGCCGGAGCACCGTGCTTTCCGAGTCGTCTCCGAAGGGGATGTCGTCGAAATCGTCGTAGTCCTCCGTGTCACCCACCGGCAAAGGTTTCGCGTCACACAACCAACGCCGCAATGCCCCCAACGGAATCGCCACACATTCCTCGGCGCGGACCGGCAGGGAGTCGATCGCACCGCCGACCTCATCAGCGGGCAATGTCTCGTTCCATGCATTCCGCAGCCCATCGCGCCAGGCCACCGTCACCGGTGCCACCGATGTGTCGATGCCGTGCAGGTACGGATCCAACGGGGGATCGACGCTTGGAGCCGGGCTGGTGCGCGCCCACGCGTCGAGCTGGGCCGGTAGCAGGAGCGGAAGCAGCGGAGCCGCTGCGGTCAGTTCAGCGGGGACGTCCATGTGACGCAGCGCCAGCGGTGAGACGTCCACGGCTCCGGTTTCCTTGATCCGGGATCGGAGAAATTCGGTCGTACGCACTTTGACGTTTCCGTAAACCGGCGGTTTCGGGTCGTTGTCCTCCACCACGACCACGTCTGCCGCGGGCAGGACACCTCGCCGGTTGACGCGTCCGATGCGCTGGACAAGCGCATCCCAGGGTGCGGTCTCGGTGATCAGGGCGGTGGCGTCGAGATCGATCCCGACCTCAACGGTCTGGGTGGCGACCAGCACCGCCGACCCCGGTTTCTCCTCGCGATCCGCACCGAAGAGCTCGGTCACCTTGGCGGTTATCGCCTCGCGATCCACCGGGCGGGAGCGGCCCATCAGCAGCAACACCTCGGTGCCGGAGGGCAGGCCCTTCGACCTCAGTAGCCTGTTGTGAACCTCCCGGGCTCTGTCGACGGTGTTGCACACCACGAGAACACGGGAGTCGGTTCCCGTGACGGCCTCGGCTGCATGGGCCGCGATGTCCCGCACGACCTGCTGTTTCGTGGTGTCGACGAAGGTCAGTGTTTTTGCGGCGGCCAGGCGTGCCCGGGCCGTGGGATCGTCCAGGTGCGCATCTTCATCGAACGACGTGGTCCACCCCTCGGGACGCCCGGTGCTGGTGGCGCTGAGTTGCACTACCGAAGTTCGGGGCAGCCCCAGGACCTGGCTGGAATCCAAGGAACTGGTTGCTTCAAGAGAGGCGGTGAGGGCCTGCGCCAGGTGCGCCTCGTCGATCATGATCACGGAGTCGGTGCCCACCAGAGCCGCATCGATCGGACGTCGCCGGGCGCTGACGCCGTAGCCACGGAAGAACAGGCGGCTTCCCACCTGGTCCACGGTGCCGGTGACGATCGCTGGCAGGTCGGGAAGCGGCAGCCACGCGGCGTCCCAGGTCGCTCCACCACGCATCTTGACCACGGGAAGCACCGGGCCATCGGATGAACCGGATAGTCCACGGAGCCTGCGTGCGACCTCCTCCGACACACTGCCCGGGGAGGCCGTCTCCAGGGCCTCGGCGATACGTTTTCCGTGCAGCTCGGCCTGATCGACGACGATTCGCCGGTCCACCACGAGGAAGATGCGTCGTCGCCCCAGTCCACTCGCGGCCTCGCCTCCGGCGCACATGGCCAACACGAACACGGCGGCATCGAGCATCGACGTCTTGCCCAGACCGGTGGGCACGTCCACGAGAGACGGCCAGGTGCCCGCCCGGAGCATGTCGGCGACCACGTCCGACTGCCAGGGGAACGGGCGATGGCCGTGGAGCTCCTCCATGAAGAGGTCGAAATCACCGGCGATCATCCGTCGGCTCCTTCACGTTCGGGGGCGAACAGACCAACCCCGAAGTACCGTCCCGCGCCGGCCAGCACGGGTCCTGTGACGGGATGCTCGAATGTCATCCGGACGTGCCGGTACAGGCGGCCGCGAGTCCGGAGGGGAAGTTCCTTCGGGGTGAGGTGCGCGGCCCCGGGGGTGAGCGGCTGGGTGCTCAGCTCAACAGTGACCGGAGCGGGGAGCCCTGCCTGTTGGATGGAACGAACCACTGCCGGGGCGAGATCTCCCTTCTTCGGGTATCTGTCCAGCACGAGAGGGGTCACGGACACCCAGCTTCTGGCGGGCCGCGTCCATCGCGCGGCGGTCGCGCTGGCAGGCAGAGGCTCGTCGGGGGAATAACGCAACCCGAAGACCCGCCTGAAACCGGGCACCTGGAGGTCGACGATCCGGTCCGGATCGGTGCCCAGGATGCCCCGCAGGATCCTGCGGCGCTCCGCCCGGTCCAAGCCCGGGATCGCGACTGCCAGGGCCCGCAGATGCCCGTCCGCGTGAGGGAATCCGGCGAAAGGAAGCCCGAGATAGGCGACGTGGGGATGCCCGTCGAACCCGTGGCCGTGCAGAGCAGGAGGCAGTGGATTCTTCGTCTGCGACATCACCTTTGCCCGGAGTGCCGCGGTGAAGAGCCCGACCAGGTTTCCCGGGGGACGGTGATCGACGAACCGGAGGATGACCAAGTCCGGGTACGGTGACTCCACGACCGTGGGGGCAACGGCATCGCTCTCGTCCCGTACCAGCCTGTAGGGCTGGCGTGCGTGGCTGCGGCTGGCCTGCCAGGAAGACTGGTCCAGTTCGTGGAGAGCATTCAACTCGTCCAGGTAGCCGGGAAATGGAACCCTGATGTTGCATTCCGCCCTGTCGTGATCGGTGGGTTCAAAGGTTGACAGCCCGGGCAGGGGCCTGAAATCAGCCACCCTGCGGAAGGCCAACATGACCGGTGACGTCGAACGCCCGAGATACGGCACACGCCGCGCTAGGGCGTCGAGTCCTGCCAGTGCCTCATCCGACAGATCCCGGTCGTCGGGCCAGACGAACTGGATCCTGGGGTCGGGAGGGAAACTCCTGATGCGTTTCATCAGGTCACTGGTCCGGGCGGGATGGTTTTGATTTCCTGTCTTTATTTTGCCCGATTTCGTTTTCTCGCCATTGAATCTGGCGTTCGTGACGACGAAGGAACGACTGATGCTGCACGGAGCAAAGGCCGAAGCGTGAATCAGAGGCGGAGGTAACTGTTCGAATTCGTACAACGGAGCAATTTCATCGCTTTCTGCCACCGAACGTAGTGCGGAGAAAACCCGGGCCGGATGTGGGGGCCATTCGGGGGCGCGAGGGTCCTCGCCGTCGCCGGCTTCGTAGCGCTCGCTCATCAGGCAGATGTCGAGGCAGACGGGCATGTCACTCCCCTGAGGACTCGGCCTTGGTCACGGTGAAATCGATTGCGGCGGCGAGGGCCTTGGAGGGGGTCAACTCGATCGTCTCGAGGTGCATCGGAACCCCAGATTCAATGGCGGCTTCCAGTGCCTCGTCGTACAGGGAGACGGCTTCACCGATGGACAGGGAGAACGGCTCCACCACGCCGCCGCGACCGATCCACTCGAGGGTTTCTGCTTCCACCACCAAGTCGCAGCCGCTGCGCAACCAGATCCCGGCGCCACCGAAGGCCAGTCGATCACCGAGAAGCGCGAGGGCAACCAGAAGAGTACTGGCGGCGAACTGCGTGTTCACCCCGAGGGAGCCGAAACGGATCCGTCGCACCGCCGTAAGGCTTAGGGTGGAAAAACGTGTGACCTCCGTGACGGTCACTCCACCATGGGCGGGATTCGGAGCAATATTGCCGTGACCGATCTCACTCAACCTCGCCTTGGCGTTCTTGGCTGCGGCGGGGGAGTACGTCCACTCGTCGCCGTCGCCGTTTCGCGCACCGGTGAGGTTGAGCGGATCCATGCGACTCGCTTTGCGAGTGCCCACGACGGGATCCCAGCCAACGACCTCGCTGCTGTAGAACCGGGGAAACTTGGCCTGCCGCCCCTTGCGGTGACTGTTCCAGCCGCCGTAGACCAAAGTGGCGGGGTCATACTGGAGCAGCGCGGTTGCATCCTCCAAGGAGGTGGCCTGCAAGGCCTTTCCCACAGGGGTCCTGTCGAACTTCTCGCCGTCGAGCAGCGAGTCGCGCCAGTAGGCGTCAAAGGCCCGGTGCGGCGCATCCAGGCCGGTGATGACGGCCTTCGCCGCGCCGTCGTGGGTTAGTCTCAACAACGGCAGTCGAATCTTTCCCGCCTGCCGGGCCGTCTTGAGCGCCTCCTCGCACCGGTTCGCCTGGGAGGGAACCTGATCGAGGACGACGGCCCTACGTGAGGAACCGTCGCAGGTGCGTTCCTCCATGAGGTAGGGGGAGTCGTCCGATCTCGAGGTGGGAAACGTTGGCGGGAAAAGCCTGCTTCCCGGGCCACCGCCGGGCTGGTACGTGGCGTTTATCCTTGCCAAGGCGAATTCGGGGTCGCGGATCTTGTCTTGGAGTGAACCGAGAGACAGCGTTGTCATAATCTTCCTTCGTGAAGTCCGGTGGCACAACCATAGCGGGGGAAGAGGACACGGAAGTCGCCAAGCGGAAGAAAAACCGCTGAATTAAAGGAACGCATCAAGACCTAACTGGTTGTAAGGAAGGCTCCCGGTCCATCTTGTTGGCGCGTCCGGGGCCGCCGATGAAGGCAGCTCAGTTCAGGTGCTCCTCGAGGGCGGTGCTCAGCCGGGTCATCGACTCGATCAGCTCGCGACGTTGCTCCGGGGTCCAGTCGGACAGGATGTCGGCGAAGAAGGCGGAGGCCTCCCTGCGGATCTCGCTGCATGCCGCTTCCCCGTCCTCGGTCAGGGTCACGATGCTGGCCCGCCGGTCGGTGGGGTCGGTGTGGCGACGGGCCAGCCCGGCGCGTTCGAGGCGTTTGACCTGCGCGGTCATCGTCGAGCGGTCGACGGCCTGCCACTCGGCCAGCGCGGACATCCGCGCCGGTCCCGTCGCCGCCAGGTGCGACAACAGCCAGGCGTCGGTCTGCGCCAGGTTGCGGATGCCAGGATGCATGGCGTTTCGCAACCGCATCCGGCTGGCCAGTCGACTGAGCCCGGAGAAGAGCCGGTGAAGATCCGCGACGGTCTCGTCGGCGTCGGTGCTCATGGCCTGCCTCCTCAGGTTGTCCTCGCAAAAATAGTTGGTACCATCAAAGTAAATCATCGATCCGTTCAGGAATCCAGCGAGGAATCATGACCACCTCACCCGCCCTCCAAACCGCCGACGAGGCGCTGAGCGCCGCCGGGGTTGATCCCGGGACCGGGTTGTCCTCGGTGGAGGCCGCCTCGCGTCTGGTGAGCCACGGCCCCAACGAGTTGCGCTCCCAGCCGCGGGAGGCCGCCTGGCGGCGTTTCCTGAAGCAGTTCGCCGATCCGCTGGTCTACCTGCTGTTCGGGGCCATGGCAATCTCGCTGGCGGCGTGGCTCCTCGAGGGGGCCGGTGGCCTGCCGATCGACGTGGTCGTCATCCTGCTGATCGTGCTGGCCAATGCTGTCATCGGTTTCGTGCAGGAGAACAGGGCCGCCGATGCCGTCGCCGCCCTGGCGGACATGACGGCAGCCAGGGCGACGGTGCTGCGCGACGGCAAACTGGCGACGATACCCGCCGCCGACCTGGTTCCCGGCGATGTCCTGGTGCTGGGGGAGGGCGACGCGGTGGCCGCCGACGCGCGCCTGATCAGCGCCTCTTCGCTGCAGGTGCAGGAGGCCTCGCTCACCGGCGAGTCGGAGGCGGTCACCAAGACCGTCACCCCGCTTGCGGAACTCGGTTCCCTTGGGGATCGGCACAACATGGTGTTCAAGGGCACCGCCGTAGCCCGGGGTGTGGGGCGGGCCGTCGTCACCGGAACCGGCATGGACACCGAGATGGGGCGCATCGCGACGCTGCTGGACGAGACCGCCGATGAACCCTCCCCGTTGCAACGCGAGATCGCCCAGATATCCAGGACCCTGGGTGTGCTCGTCATCGGCATCGCCGTCGTGGTCATGATCGTGGTGGCCGCCGTCAACGGGGTCTCCTCCTTCCACGAGGCCGTCGACATTCTGCTGCTCGGGGTCTCCCTGGCGGTGGCGGCAGTGCCGGAGGGCCTGCCCGCGATCCTGTCGCTGGTGCTCGCCATCGGCGTGCAGGCCATGGCGCGCCGCAACGCGGTCATGAAGGACCTCCACTCGGTGGAGACCCTCGGCTCGGTCTCCGTGATCGCCTCCGACAAGACCGGCACCCTCACCAAGAACGAGATGACGATCCGCGAGATCGTCACCCCCTCCGGGCGGGTCGAGCTGACCGGCACCGGATACGAACCCGTCGGGGCGGCTGTCATCACTGGTGACGAGGCCAGGACCCGGGCCGAGGCCGAACGCACCCTTGCGGCGGGAGCCCTGGCCAACAATGCCCAACTCGCGAAGGTCAACGGCACATGGGAGGTCCAGGGCGACCCCACCGAGGCAGCGTTCCTAGTGGCCCAGCACAAACTCGAAGGCGTGTCCGAGCGGATCGGGGCGTGGGAACGCATCGGCGAGGTGCCGTTCACCTCCGAACGCAAGATGATGTCCGTGCTCGGGCGCCGAACCACCGACGAGCACGTGCGGCTGTTCGCCAAGGGTGCTCCCGACGTGCTGCTGGAGCGCTGCACGGCCGAACTGGTCGGCGACGACGTCGTGCCTCTCAGCGACGAACGCCGCGGCCGGATCGAGGCGGACATCGAACGCCTGAGCGCCGAGGGATACCGCACGCTCGGTGTCGCCCGGCGTCGCGCCCTCGAACAGGATCCCGCCACCTTCACCGAGGACGCCGAACACGACCTGGTCCACCTCGGCGTTGTCGCCATCATCGATCCGCCGCGACCGGAGGCCGTCGAGGCCATCGCGGAGGCGCACCGCGCGGGCATCCGCACCGTCATGATCACCGGCGACCCCCCCCGTCACGGCCGCGCGCATCGCCGCCGACCTCGGCATCACGGAAGAGGCCTCCCGGGCGCTGACCGGCCGCGAGATCGAATCCATGGACGAGGAGGAACTGGGCCGGGCGGTCCGGGACGTCGACGTCTACGCCCGTGTCTCCCCGGAACACAAGCTACGGATCGTCGACGCGCTGCAGGCCGGCGGGCAGGTTGTCTCCATGACCGGCGACGGCGTCAACGACGCCCCCGCCCTGAAATCCGCCGACATCGGGATCGCGATGGGCATCACCGGCACCGAGGTGACCAAGGAGGCCGGGGAGATGATTCTCGGCGACGACAACTACTCCACCATCGTCGCCGCCGTCCGGCAGGGCCGCGGAATCTTCGACAACATCAAGAAGTTCATGCGCTACCTGCTCAGCTCCAACATGGGTGAGGTGGCGACGGTGTTCCTGGCGGTCCTGCTCGGCGGGCTCATCGGCCTGGCCGACCCCGCCAACTCAGCCGCCGCCGTCGTTCCGCTGCTGGCGACGCAGATCCTGTGGATCAACCTCGTCACCGACTCCGGACCCGCGCTCGCGATGGGCGTCGACCCGGAAACCGACGACGTCATGGGCCGCGGCCCCCGCAAGTTGACCGACCGGATCATCGATACCCACATGTGGCAGCGGATCATCGGAGTCGGCCTGGTGATGGGGTTGCTGACCCTGCTGATCTACGACCTCACCCTGCCCGGTGGTCTCGTCGGGGGCCTGGAGGATCTCGCCACCCCCGACTCGCAGTTCGTGGTCGCCCGCACCACCGTGTTCACCGCCTTGGTTTTCATGCAGCTGTTCAACGCGCTGAACTCCCGCTCCGATACCGGAAGTGCCTTCACCCACATGCTCAGCAACGCCTGGCTTTGGGGGTCGGTCGCGCTGGTCACGGTGCTCCAGGTGCTGGTGGTCGAGGTGCCGTTCCTGCAGTCCGCGTTCGGCACGGCACCGCTGGACTGGATCCACTGGGCCGTCGCCGTCGGCGCCGGTGCGGCGGTGCTGCTCTACGAGGAGGTCGTGAAGCTGCTCCGACGCACCTTCGG
Source organism: Arachnia propionica (assembly GCF_900637725.1). GTDB lineage: Bacteria > Actinomycetota > Actinomycetes > Propionibacteriales > Propionibacteriaceae > Arachnia > Arachnia propionica. The sequence goes on from NZ_LR134406.1 coordinate 672,824, forward strand.
CGCGCCCTGACGAGCGGAAGAGGAGCCTATCGACGGGACTTCAGGTCGACAAACAACTCGTACAGGCCCTTGGTGATCCTCGTTCCGGCGTTGTATTCCTGAGGGCATTCGCGCCCGGGCTGCTGCTGCCCCCGTACCGTGCCGTATGCGTGAATGCCGATCGCGAAGGCGCCATCGGACATGTACAGGGGAGAGCCGCTCTGGGCGGGGAAGGTGTCCATCAAATAGCAGAGCTGGTTTCCCCGGCTCTCCGTCACCGTTCCGCCCATGCCCCAGAGTTCTCCCGGGGCCTTGTCATAGGGGTAGCCGCGCAGTTCGACCCCGATGTCCTTGTAATCCTCGGAACGCCACGTCAGGCCGAACCAGCCGGTCCGGTCGCCGAGCGGTTTGTCGAGCTTGACCAGTCCCCAGTCCAGCCGAGGGTCGTTGTTCTTGACCCAGGCGACGTCGGTCCACTTCTGGGTCGCCGTCGCGGTTTCGAACGGGCGCTCGGGGCCGTTCGCGCCCGGGCTGAACTCCAGCCCCGAGGTCCATTCCTGACGCTCGTAGCTGTACACGCAGTGTCCGGCGGTGACCAGTGTGTCGGCCGAGATCATCCAGCCCGTGCAGTAGGGCTTGCCGCCCTTGCTGATGTAGACGATTGCGGAGTTCGGGTAGGCGGTGGTGTCGGTCAGCCGCACCCGCTCGTCCTCGCCGATGATGCTGCTGGGAGCCGATTCGATCGAATCCGGTTTGTACCCGGGAACGGAATCCCCGGAACTCGCCGGGGCGTCGTCCGGCTGCCACGTCAGGGACTGTCCGGAGGAATCGATTCCTACCGGGGAGACCTCCGCCGGGTTCGGCGCCGGGTCGTCGTCCGCCGCCGCCTGGAGGGCCGGGGACGACGTGGCCAGCAGAGCCGCGGCCAATAGTGCCGCTCCGGCCGCCGAAGTGATTGAATTTCGGATTTTCTTCACGTTTCTTCAACCTCCATTGGCATGTGCCCAGTGGTTTCGCGTTTTGACGCTAAACGCCGACGTATGTTGGAGTCAAGAAGTCCTTTCGGACGGCATCCGGTGCTCCGCAAGGCCGCTGTGGGAGGCGGTGAACAGGCAGCCAGCAGAGACCGGCACGCGCCTTCCGGCATGGAGAACGCTTACCGCGGGGCTTGTTCGTTGGCTGTGTCTCGGCAGGCGAATCCCTTGCGCGGCGTGTGGTTCGGGATGATCATTGACGGGTCTTCGCGAGCCGGGGGCAACATCCACCCCACTTCTCTTGTGCGCGAATCGCGGGGGAGAGTCGATCGGGTCAGATGCGGATATCCGTCAGGGGCGGCATGGATCTTACGAGCCGTGTCGTTCGGAGGGCCTCTACAGATTCTCCTCCCAGATTTCGGCGGACCTGGCGATCGCCTGTGTCGTGGAGAGAACTCGTGAAAGCGTCGAAGCGGCAGGGCGCATTGTCCTGGACATGGCGCTGAGCATCTGGACCTGCTGATTCATGCCGCCGAAATCCATGTTGTTCATGCTCCGGGAGAGTCCCGAGAACATTTCCTTGAGCTCTTTTCTGTGTTCCGCCAGGCCTGACCCGCCCACCAGCCTCAGCAGGCGGGTCAGGATGTCATCCAGCGCGGCCCATGCCGTGACCAAGGCATCAGTTGCTTTGTCGAGATCGATCCGGGTGGGGTTGATCTTGTTTGCCGCGAGAACCAGTGCGGCACTGCTCGGGATGCTTCCGCTCGGCAATTTGGAGAGCTCACGATTGAAGGCCTCCCCAAAAGCGGCAAAAACTTTATTGAAGTCCTCCGAGCGCTGCGAGAAAGCGGGTGCGTCGCTTTCCAAGAGAGTTTCCAACAGCTCGATGATGCCCTCGTCCTCCGGCGAGTCAGATGGGTTTTCCGAGGGAGCTGCTGAAAGGGTGGGTGTCTCCTGTGCCTCGAGGGCCTCGATGCGACGTGCCAGCTCCTTCCCCAAGCTGCGGGCAGCATTTCGAAAATCGCGAGTCTCTGGTTCCAAGTTCTCCAGGGGGTGATCGAGCGAGAGCCACTGGTGTTCGTTAATGGTTTCTCGGATGCTGCGATAGATAGGATCGTCCCTCACGTCTGGTGCTTCCCAGCGGGGATTTTTCACCAAGAGGGTCAGGAGGCCCTGATAACCTGCTTTGGCCGTCTTGGTGCGGAATTGAAGGAACTCGTCCCGGCAGGCTTGAGAACGAATATAGCTAGGGGTCACCATGGCCATGAGGAATGTGGTTCTGCCGACTTCCTTCTGAAGCTTTTCCCGCCAGTTCTCCCCCCAAGCCAGCGAGATGTTATCGGTGATGAGCTCGACGGGGGTGCCGAGCTCGCTTCTGCAGGCCTGTATCACCTTCTTGGTGAAGGCGATGAGAAGTCCGTCAAAGTAATCGTCGTCGTCATGCACGTAGCTGAGGAAGACCGAAGGGTTGCTCATCGAGGCTGGATGCTCGTCGGTCGTGATGACGTTTTTCTCCGGGGGCAAGGCGATGACCTTTCTGGTCGGGGTTGGGGAAGAGGGGGAAGCGAGTGCGGCCCCCCATGCGGAAGGTTGAATGAAAGCCGCTATGGGTAGCGCCCAGATTTTATCAGCAATCTGCTCAAACCGCGTCCCCGTGTGGACTATGAAACCCCGGTGCAATCCTCCGTGCTCCTGCAGGGCTTTCAGCCCCTTCAAGTCGGAAGGAGAAACGGATGTGGCGAGCTTGACCTCGATGCCGACTCGTCTTCCGGCGCCATCGACGAGTACGACATCGACCTCCCGCTGGGTCTTGTTGTCCCGCCAATAGAAGATCCGGGTTTTCAGGTGCGCCCACCCGCGCGCCGCGGTCAGTTGCTGAACGACCCATGATTCCAAGACTTGCCCGAGGGCCTCGGGAGAGGAGGCTATGTCATGCCCTGCTCTGGAAATCGCTTCGCAGGTTGCCGAGGAATCTGATGAGTGAACTTTCGGCATCGTTTTTGAAGTTCGTGTCAATCCAGTCCTCAGATTGGGCAGAAAGGTGAGGAGGAAACGACGATCAAGGATGCCCAGGTATCGAGAAACGGTTCGTTGGTCGATCCCCAGTTCTGCCGCGAGCCCGGTCTTGTTCAACTGCCCTCCGGGAATGCGCAGGATCGAGTCGAGGACGGTCCCGGCAATTCCGACGTCAAGTTTCTCCTCGGGCAGAACCCGGTCACTGAGAAGCGCCAGCATGTCCGAATGGACGCGGACCTCCAGGGCGCTCGTGGTCAGCGGAACCGTGCTCAGGCAGTAGCTGGGAACGCCTCCTGTCCTCAAGAGGCGTACGAGCTCTTGAGTTGAGACGGGTCCCGGTGTGTCCAAGTCCAACTGGGCGTCGAAAAGAAGATCGACGAGACAAGGCGCATCCGTTTCCGCCGGGTGCGAGGTCTCGAGAGCACTGAAAGGGTGAAGCCGCGTTCTTGTCGCGCGGCCGACCAAGGGGTCGGAGCCCTCCAGCTGCCCGCGGCCCACGGAGGCCGAACCCGTGAGCAACACGTGATGTCCCGGTGGGCGGGAGTCCACGAGCTCCTTGACCGCCAGGTTCAGGTCGGGACCAGCTGCGCCTCATCGATGATTGCCGGAAAATCCAGGGATGCGAGCCAGCGCGTTGGATCAGCCGCGGCGTTTGCGCGCTCCGTGGGATCGGCCAAGGTCTGGTAGGAAACGTAGATGCCGGTGTCCACGAGGTGGCGCGCCGAGGTCGACTTGTCGATCGCTCGGCGGCCTTCCAGGATCGCGACTTGGTGTGACGCGTGGTCTGTGAAGGTTTGCTCGGTGGCCCGCGGACGGTAGAAACTTCCGGACATGGAAATTCCTACATCGGATGTAGGAATTTTCCTGCATCCGATGTAGGAAAATTCCCGTTTGGGACGCGCTGGTAGCCCGTAGCTGCTTCGTTTCCCCTTGTTTGGCCCGCCCGGTGCTGGTTGGTGGGGTTCGGATCTGGGGCGCCGAACGGTACCCCGGATCCGCGGCATGTATCAGCAACGGCGACCCGTCAGGGCCAGTACGCGGGTCTGGCGGTCCGCATCGTCGGGAACCTCAACAGGTCGTTTGCAGATCCCGTCCTGATAGAAGATGTCTCCCCACGAGGGAATACAGGTTTCCAGGAAGGCGAGCTCCGTATCGCTCAGTTCCAGATCGTTTCCGGCCGCCCGTTGGATGTCCCAGGCGTGGATGATCAGGTCGAAGCGATAGAAACTCAGCAGCGTGTCGGCCAGGGTGGTCGGTCCGAAGAAGGAGTCGTAGGTGGCCAGGAGCGTTTCCTCGTCGGTCACCGCCGACCTCACGGCGGCCGCGTGCGCGGCCCAGGCCTCATGCGGTGCCCCCTCCGGGCGGGGACCCAGCTCCAGACCTCGGTTGCCGAAGACGTCGCGCTGGGTGTCGATGACGTGGTCGAGGACTTCCTTCGCACTCCACCCCTCGCAGGGACTCGGATTCTCCCAGCGGTCGGTCTCAAGGTTCGCGATTCGCCGGGTGAAGGTGTCGACGTGGCCAAGGAATTGCGTGATTCGGGTATCCATGGACGCTAGTGTGATCGGCGGAAAGGGAGGAAGTATTGAACGAATACGACACATCCTTCCGGGAGCGGGCCCATCTCGCCGACGACCGCGGCTTCAGTCCGCCGGTGTACCGCTTCGCACCCCGGGCGGGCCTGGCGGACGTGGTGCGGCGTTTCTGGGTGCCGGTGTGGGATCTCGCGCCCGGCCGGGAGTCGATCCAGCGGGTCCTGCAATACCCGGTCTGTCTCATCGTCATCGACGCCGACCACGCCAGTCTGGTTGGCCCCACCAGCGGACTCGCCACCAAGAGGCTCACCGGCCGTGGCTGGACCGTCGGTGTGCTTCTGCAACCCGCCGTCGGGCGGCAGCTGATCGGGGCGGACGTCTCGACCCTGGTTGACGGGCAGATCGCGCTCGAGGATTCCACCCTGGTGGAGGTTCCTCGACTGGTCGCCGACATCCGGGCCAGCATGACTCACCCCGACGATCCGGCCGCCAGGGAATCCGCCATCGCGGTGATGGAGACCGCGCTGCGGAGGCTGGCCCCGGTGGATCCTGAGGGTCTCGCGGTGAACACCATCGTCCGCACCGTTGAAAACGACCCCACCATCCGGCGGGTTTCCCAGATCTGCGAACGCTTCGGCATGAACGAACGCGCACTGCAACGCTTGGCGGCGAAACGAATCGGGCTGACACCGAAATGGCTGATCCGCCGCAGACGGCTCCATGAGGCGTCCTGGCAGCTGTCCGGGGAGGTCTCCCTGGCGGAGCTGGCGGCGTCCCTCGGATACTCCGACCAAGCCCATTTCCAACGCGATTTCCAGTCGGCAACCGGCATCACGCCGACCACCTATTCCAAGCAGCGCGGATCGGTCTCAGAGAAGACGAGAGGAGAAGCTTAGAATCCTCCTCAGTCGGGCAGTGAGCGGGTGCCGTAGATCTTCTCCCAGTCGTCTATGAAGGTGTCGACGGCGGCCTCGATTCCCGGCGCCGACAGGGCGACGCGCAGCAGTTTCGGCGACAGCGTCACCGCGTCGGCGCCCGCCTCGAGGGCGTGGGAGACCTGGGAGACGTTCTTGAAACTAGCCGCCATGATCTTGCTGGGGGCGTCGAACCGGCGGATGAAACCGGCGAGGGCCTCCAGGGTGCCGCGGGTGTCGATGTCGAGCGACTGCATCCGGTTGTAGTACGGCGCCAGGTAGTCGACGCCGGTTGCGATCGCCAGGAAACCCTGGGTCTTGGAGTAGATCGCGGTAGCGGTCACCTTGACCCCTTCGGCCTTCAGGTGGCGCATGGCCGCGATACCGGCCTCGGTGGTGGGGATCTTGGGGTAGACCCTGTCGTCGATCCTGTCCAGCAGCTTGTGGGCGTCGTCGATCATGCCCCGGGTGTCCTTGGCGAGGACCTGCACGTGAAGGGTGCGATCCGGACCGATGATCTCGCGGATCCGGCGGAAGTGCGCGTAGAAATCAACCTTGCCCTCGGCCTTGAGGATCGTGGGGTTGGTTGTCACTCCGGTGACGGGGTAGATCGGGGTCAGCCGCTCGATGTCATCGAGATTGGCCGTGTCGAACAGGATGTCCATGACGCACAACCCTAATGGCAGGGCCTTCGCCGCCGCACCCGACCGTCCCGGTGGGTTTTCGACGATCACTCCTTCAGCGCGTACAACCAGGCCAGCAGGAGGGAACGGGAGAACCCGTCATCGATGGGAACCGTATCCGCCAGCTCGATCGCCTGTTTCCGGGCCTCCGGTCCGGACAGGGCCCAGTAGGCCAGCAACAGGTCCCCGTAGGTGCGGTTGAAGGTGTCGGCCGTCAACGCCTTGTCGACATTGGTCGCCACCCGGGCCCGGTCCACCCCCAGGTAGGTGGAGGCGGGGGTTATGGGAAGAACCTGGATGGCCAGGCCTGCCTCCGGGTCGGGGGAGAACCAGGTGGCGAAGTCCCGTTTGCCGCCGAAGTTCAGGGGTAGATAGCTGTACTCGAGGGGTGCGTACAGCGGGTCGTCGACGTTGAAGTTCAGCCAGTACTTCAAAGCGGCATCGGCCTCGCTGGACTGCATCCAGGCGGCCTGGTCCGCCAACGCCTGATCGCCGCTGGTTTCCGCCCAGAGCCGCAGCCCCATCCAGGCCGCGACGGCCTCGCTGGTGGATTCCTGGTTGTTGGCGTCGGCGAACGGTGAGGTGCCGGAGGCCCACGAGTGGGAGGCGTAGACGTCGTAGACGCGCATGGCGGGGAAATTGTCCGAGGCCGTCGGGCGGGCGATGTCGGAGGCCAGCAGGGTCGCCACCGGCGACAATTCCGGGAGCAGGCTCGGGTCGTCCATGGCGGCGAGGGCCGCCGCGTGCAGGAAGTAGCCGTAGTGGAAGTGGTGGTCGTTGAACTCGTCGCTGCCGAAGGTGGACACCAGACCGACCATGCCGTGATTGGTCTGGTCGTAGAAGAAACAACGGTCGGCCTTCGAATCGGCGCATCCCGCCGGGTTCAGCCACGTCTTCAACTCGGGCACCAGCCGGTTGCGGACCTTTGTCGCCAGGTCATCGCGCCCCAGTGTTTTCGCCAGGTGCATGAGCTGGGCATCCCGGGCCATTGCCTTCCCGGCGAAGTAGGTGTCGGCGGGATAGGCCGGAAGGCCCTGCACGTCCGCCTCGAGGTGTGTGATGAGTTTCGTGCGGGCGGTTTCGTCCAGGCCACCCAGGTCGTAGTTTGCCGGGGCCGACTGCTTCGGGGTGTTCCAGGTCACCGAAGACGTCAAACACAGCCGGAGTTTGCCGTAGACGCTTTCGTAGGTTCCCATCTGGCATTCCTGGGCGGTGTCAGCCACCTGATGGGGCATGGTGGCCACCAGGGTGGGTGCCCCGTCGGTGGTGTGCCACCCGATGGTGGTGGAAACCTTCTCGTCGCCAACCTGCCACGACGCTTCGGACGAGGCCACGGGATGGATCTTGTCGAGCAGGTCCGTCTTCGACATCCCGTCGGGAACGGCGGCCCACGTCGCTGCCTGTCCCTCCGCCAGCTGCAACTGGGAGGCGCCGGAACCGGGGTCTGGGGTCAGGGCGAAGCGGTCGGGCAGCGGGGAGGTCTCCAGGGTCACCGACTTCAATGCGGTGAAGGTGATCTGGGGGGACCCCTGGGCCAGGGTGACA